>NZ_KI914868.1:97032-131621 GCF_000520555.1 Arthrobacter sp. Br18
TTCACGAGGGCGGCCGCCCACTCCAGCCACTGCACGTTGTTCCGCAGAAGTTGCTGTCCCGCCGGAGTGAACGGATTCCAGGAAGCGGGCAATACGATGCCCGGAATGTCCGCGGCTCCGCCCGCAAGCCCGCGCACGGCTCCCTGGACGGCCAGCAGCGCCCCGGTCAGTTCCGGGACGTCCTTCGCTTTGATCTCGACGCCGGGCCGGGTCACCGCGGCGAACTGCTCCCCGACGGCGAGGAGCCGCTTCTTCCGGCCGAAGAACCCCGACTCGGCGGCTGTCACCGCCTGTGCATGAAGGTCGGCGATCGGCAGATCCAGCGCCTCGGGCACCACCCTGTCCAGTCCGGGATGGGACGCTGCGAGGAAAGCCGCCAGCTGGGCGCCTAGCGTGCGGGTCGCCTCCGCCCAGCGCGCCGTGTTGGCTTCGTCGAGGACGTCCATGTCGACGTCGGCTACACGGAGGAGAGCCGCCAGCGTGGCCAGCTCCGCCGGAGTCCGCGCCGACAGCAGGACTTTGAACAACTCCTCCGACACCGGCAGCTGCTCCAGCGCCGCCTGCAGCCGCTTCGCCGCGTCGCCCACGGCCGCTGCTTCTTTCGCATCCAACGGGTCGTCGATGAAACCCCACGGGTGCCGCTCATTCGCGGCAGCAGGTTCGGCCACCTCCGGTAGTTCAGCGAGAATACTGCGCAGCTGCTGCAGGAGGGGCAGCGAGACCCCCTCGGCGAAAGCTTCCGGGATGGGAAGCGGCGGAACCTCGTCCCCCACGGCAAGTTCCTGGGTCCGCGCCGTGTAGAGGGACAGTTCGGCGCCGTTGTCCTCGTGCAGCCGGGCGGCGTAGCGCACGAGCCCGCGGCGGGCGTTGTGCAGCTCCCCGAGGGCGGCGTCGAGCCCCTGCCGGTCCGGGTCCACGACATGGTCCAGTGCCAAGCGGATCTGTTGCCGCACGGCCGAGGGCTTGCTGGCCTTGTCGTGCAGGTCGAGGGAGAACACGCCCATTCCAACCTCGTCCAGGCGCTTCTGCACCACGTCCAGTGCGGCGCGCTTCTCGGCGACGAAGAGAACCCGCTTTCCCTCGGCGATCGCCCGGGTCAGGAGGTTCGTGATGGTCTGGGACTTTCCGGTGCCGGGCGGGCCTTCCAGGACGAACGTCCGCTCCGCGACCGCTTCGGCAATGGCCTGCAGCTGGGAGGAATCCGCCGGGATAGGGGTGCTCGCGGCAAGCTGGTCGAGGTCGACGTCGGGAACAGCAGGCACGGGATCCACGAAGGTCTCCGTGGGGGTGTGGACGAGGTGATTCACCAGGGGGTTCGTGGACAGCAGTTCCCAGTGCTCGTCGAGGTCCTTCCAGAGCCGGAACTTGGCGAACTGCAGGATGGACAGGTCGACAGTGGGCTCCACGCGGAAGGGCAGGTTCTTCTCGGCGATGGCCCTCCGGACGGCGTCGAACGCAGCGTGGAGGTCGATGCCTGAATCGTCCTCGAGCGGTTCGGCCAGCCCCGGGATTTCCAGGCCGAGGGTCAGCCGGAGTTTCTCGAGGAGGCAATAGTTCGGGGTGGAGGTGCCGGCGTCGTCGAGACTGATCTGGTAGGCACCCTGCTTGGTGGTGGGGCGCAGCCGTGCGGGCACGAGGACGAGCGGTGAGCGCAGCTCCTTGCCGTCGAGACTCCAGACCAGGGAACCGAGCGCCAGGTACAGGTTGTTGGCTCCCGTCTCCTCCACGAGGGTCCTCGCCTTGTAGGCAAGGTTGCGCATCCGGGTCTGGTAGGCGTCCGCCGTGACATCCGCGAAGACGGCCTTCCGGCTGACCAGGATGTCCGCCAACTGATCCTGCGGGAGGTCCCGGCCGAAGCGGATGCCCCGGTCCGCCTGCATGGCGGAGACATCGTCCGACGGCAGGAGGGTGATGGTGGCGCCGCTGTTGATCAGATCCTCGAACTGGCCCACCCGGGCATCGGGGACGGCAAGCGGGAACCGGGCGGTCTTGGTGAAGTTGATGAGCCGGTTGCGCAGGCTCAGATCAAGCAGGGCATTCTTCCACTGGCTGACGCGCGGGGGCATGTCCGGCCGTTGCGGCCGCGGGCTCCGAGTCGGCGTGCCCATGGGCGCAGTGGCGGGTGCTTCCTGGCGCGCCGGGGTGTATTCGATCACGGAGACCTGGCCGTTGGCGTCGGTGACCCGTGCCGGAATCGGCAGGACTCCGGTGTGCCGGGCACCGTAAATGTCCACCACTCCGAGGACCTCGTCCAGCTCGCCGGTGAGCCACCGGGCGTACGGGCGGTCGTGCAGCTCCTGCATGGTGGTGTCGGCGGAATTTGTGATCAGTGTGGTTTCGACCAGGCGGATCCGTTCGAGATCGATGGCATTGACCAGCAGTGCCGGTTCTTCGAGCGCCGGCGTCTTGAAGTTCGCCTCGTCCCTCCAGTAGCCGAGGAAGATGTGCCCGTGCACCAGCCACAGGTTCGCCTGCAATCCGGCGAATTCGAGCGCGGCGGCCAGGACGACGACGGTGTCCAGGCAGGTGCCGAAGCGCCCTCCCAGGACCTCCTCCGCGGTGCGGATCCGCTGCGCCTGCTGCCCCCAGGACGCGGGCGGCTCGCTGTACCGGATACTGCGGTTCTTCATCGCCGTCACCAGGGCTTCCGCAACGGCATCGACCCGCTCCGGTCCGGCCTGGTAGCCCTGCAGGGATCCGCTGCCGGTGGTGGCCTTCAGCAGATCCGAGGCCTCGGAGCAGAGCGTGGCGATGGCCGGATGGTTGGGCTGGACGAACGCCGCGAGGGATTCGAGGGACAGCAGGCCTGGACGGTAGACCCAGTGGTGTGCAGCGAACAGTTCGATGTCGTTGGACTGCTCGGCGATGAGTTCGCCGTCGGCCTCGAGCCTGGCGTGCACGGTGCCGTGCTGGCGGTCCTGCAGTTGCAGCATGGGGGCGGGGTCGGCCAACAGATCAGGCTCGGCGATGGTCACGGCTTCGCCCGCGGGCAGGTCCAAATAGTGTTCCAAGGGGCGGGAGACCGTCCCGGAATTTCCTGTGATGCTGAGCTTCAGCACCGCGCCGCGGATCTCGGCACCGCCGTTGGTGACGGTGAGTCTGCTGACGATGCGACGTCCGTTGTAGGCCATGACGTAGCTGAGGTCGGCGGAGGCTTCGAAGGACATGCTGACGTCGGCGTGGGGCAGTGGCTGGGGCTGTTCATCCGATTCGGCCGCCGGGTTCTTCATCGCCGTCACCAGGGCTTCCGCAACGGCATCGACCCGCTCCGGTCCGGCCTGGTAGCCCTGCAGGGATCCGCTGCCGGTGGTGGCCTTCAGCAGATCCGAGGCCTCGGAGCAGAGCGTGGCGATGGCCGGATGGTTGGGCTGGACGAACGCCGCGAGGGATTCGAGGGACAGCAGGCCTGGACGGTAGACCCAGTGGTGTGCAGCGAACAGTTCGATGTCGTTGGACTGCTCGGCGATGAGTTCGCCGTCGGCCTCGAGCCTGGCGTGCACGGTGCCGTGCTGGCGGTCCTGCAGTTGCAGCATGGGGGCGGGGTCGGCCAACAGATCAGGCTCGGCGATGGTCACGGCTTCGCCCGCGGGCAGGTCCAAATAGTGTTCCAAGGGGCGGGAGACCGTCCCGGAATTTCCTGTGATGCTGAGCTTCAGCACCGCGCCGCGGATCTCGGCACCGCCGTTGGTGACGGTGAGTCTGCTGACGATGCGACGTCCGTTGTAGGCCATGACGTAGCTGAGGTCGGCGGAGGCTTCGAAGGACATGCTGACGTCGGCGTGGGGCAGTGGCTGGGGCTGTTCATCCGATTCGGCCGCCGCCAGTTCCGGGGCGGGGGATTCTTCGGCCTCCTCCACATTCGGAGCCGAGGAGTGGCAGATCGGCTGGGTAATTCGGTATTCCTGCAGCACCGACCGGATCTGCTCGGCGCTCGGGTCGACCCCGATCGAGTGGAGCAGCCGAGCCGTGGTGTCGAGGTAGCGCTGGACGTCGTCGTCGGTGAACGGCTCGTTGTGGGCCCAGAGGTTGCGGACCTGGCGCATCTCGCCGGCGTAGGCGCGGGCCTCCGGTGTCAGGTTGAAGGGAAAGCCGAGGGTGCCGAGGCGTTCCGTGAGCATACGCAGCTGAACCTGCGGATCGGTCGCTCTGTACAGCTTCGATTCGCGGTGCTCAAGGTCATCCTTGTGCTCCAGGACGCGGGTCCACTCGACGCCGGGAGCGGCCTGGGCCATGGCCGTGCGGATGAAAGGCTCGAGCCCGCTGGACAGAATATCCAGTGCGCGTCCTATGACCTCCCGATTGGTAAGCTCCATCACTTTCCCCTTCAGCCCCAGCTATAACTTGCGTCACGCCGTCGGGTAAGCGTAGTACGCGAAGGGCCGGATGGCCCCAGTGGGAGGCGGATAACGCGCCAACCACTCAGGGCATCCCAGTGTGCTGGCGTCTGGTTGATGACTGCCTCATCCTGCTCAGGCGAGCCCTGCCGAATATGTACGACCTCCTTGCTACATTCGAACCAGCGCCCGGGAACCGTCCCGCGGGCATTGCCACTGGGGGCATCATGTTCTTACTCGACCCGCTGACGTCCGGTGTGGAGAAGGACCTGATTTTTTCCGCCACTGATCTGGTGGGTGCCAGCGAGTGCGAATACCGCACTCTGCGGATCCTCGATGAGAAGCTGGGTCACACCCCCAAGGCCGAGTTCGACGACGACGAGATGCAGATGCGCGCCGGCAAACTGGGTGATATTCACGAAGAGAGGGTCCTCGCAGACCTCGTTGACCAGTACGGGCCGTGGGACGCGGACCGGGGCGCCGGCGTCTATGAGGTTGAGCGAGGTGCGCCGGACCGCGCCGGGTTGGCCAGCAAACACCAGGAGACCGCTGTAGCGCTCTCCGCGGGCGCCGACGTCGTCTTCCAGGCCACGTTCTTCGATGGGGAGTTTCTGGGCTTTGCGGACTTCATCGTCAAGCAAGCCCCCGGAAAGGAAGCCGCTGGACGGTACGCCGTCTGGGATACGAAGCTGGCCCGGCATGCCAAAGTGGGTGCACTCCTCCAACTGGCGGCCTACGGTGACCAGTTGATTCGACTCGGATTCGATCCCGCACCGGGCGTGACCCTCGTCCTCGGCAACCTTGACCGCAGCGTCCACTCGCTCACCGACCTGCTTCCCGTCTACCGCGAACGGCGGGATCGATTCCGCACCCTGACGGCAGGACATCGGGCACGTGGCTCGTCCGTGGAATGGCAACAGGTCGGCGTCATTCACTGCGGCCGCTGCAACTACTGCGCCGAGCAGGTAACCGCCCATGGCGACCTGCTCATGGTGTCCGGCATGACGGGGTTACAACGGAAGAAGCTGATCAAGGACGGCACCACCACGATTGATGCGCTCGCTCAGCTGCCGGATGACAAGACAAAAGGCGCGCTCGTGCGCTTGCGGGACCAGGCACGGATGCAGACAGGCCACGCGGAGATCGACGGCTCCCGCACTTTCCCGAAGAATGGCGTCGAGCACACCCTCAGCTACCGGGTGCTCGACGATCACACGTTGGCGGCAATCCCCAAATTTAGCGCCGGAGACATCTTCTTCGACTTCGAGGGAGACCCGCTCTGGCAGGAACCCTCCACCGGCACGTGGGGACTCGAGTACCTCTTCGGGGTGATCGAAGCACCGGAGCAATCGAGCACTCCCGTTTTCCGGCCGTTCTGGGCTCATTCCCGCAGCGCTGAACGGCGCGCCTTCCTCGAGTTCCTGGAGTACGTGGAGAAACGCCGGGCAGACCACTCCGATATGCATATCTATCACTACGCGCCGTACGAGAAGACTGCGCTCCGCAACCTCTCGCTTCGCCACGCTGCCGGCGAGGACATCGTCGACGACTGGCTACGGAGCGGCCTCCTGGTGGACCTGTATGCCACAGTGCGGCACTCGCTCCGGATTTCGGCGGCCTCCTATTCCATCAAGGAACTGGAGCCCCTCTATATGGGAGACAACCTCCGCAGCGGGGACGTCGTCGACGCCGGCGCCTCCGTGGTTGCCTACGCCAAGTACTGTGCGGCGCGGGACGACGGCGACACAGTAACCGCCGATTCGGTCCTCGCCTCCATCTCCGACTACAACGAATACGACTGTCTCTCTACGCTGCGCCTGCGCGACTGGCTCCTGCAGTTGTGCGGCCACAACCTCGCGGGAGCGGACAATGCCGTCCCGAAGCCAGGCGATAAGCAGGAACAAGCCCTCCCCCGGGAGGCGAAGGCCGCGGACGAACCAACACCAGAGGAGCTCCGTCTCCAGGAGTTCCTGGCCCAACTCCCCGTGGATCGTGCGCTAACACCGGAAGAACAAGCCACTGCCATGGTGGCCGCCGCAACCGGCTATCACCGCCGTGAGCGCAAGAAGTTCTGGTGGGAGCACTTCGACAGACTCGGAACAGACACGGACAGCTGGTCCGACAAGCGCAACGTCTTCGTGGTGGAATCCGCCTCGGTGGTGAGGGACTGGGCCACAGCCACGCCTACGGGGAGTCTGAAGGCCCGCGCTGTCCAGTTGCGGGGCACCATGACCGAGGGCTCGGATTTCCGCCCGGGCTCCACGTGGTTTCGAATGTTCGATGCGCCCCTGCCCGACGGTTTCGAGACCCCCGACAACAACCCCCGGCAAAGGGGCGGCCTTTTCGGTACGGTCGTCGAGCAGGTTGAGGATGACCCGGAAACCCCGGACACAACCCTCACCATCTGGGAGAAAGCCACAAAAAAGATCCCGCCCTATCCGCACTTTCCGGTCGCTCTGACGGACGACGAGCCGATTCCGACGAAGTACATCGAGGCTTCCCTCGCTGAACTCGCGGGCGCTGTCGGTGCAAGCGTGCCGGCCCTGCCCAATCATCCCGGCCTCGACATCCTGCGCAAATCCAGCCCGCGGCTGGCGACGCTGGATGCCCTCCCCATCGTTCTGCACGACGACGCCGGCCAAGCCGACTACATCACCGCCATCACCCGGGCCGTGGAGGATCTGAACCACTCGTACCTTGCCGTTCAGGGGCCACCCGGCACAGGCAAGACCTACGTGGGATCCCATGTCATTGCCCACCTCGTCGCCCGGGGCTGGAAAGTCGGCGTCGTCGGGCAGTCCCATTCCGTCGTCGAGAACCTCCTCCGGAGGGCTATCACATCGGGGGTCGATCCGAAGCGCGTGGCCAAGAAGCTGCAGACGCCCCACGAGGTCCCGTGGACACACACCTCGGACACCGCCGTCGGCACCCTGCTCGCGGACGACGGCGGTTGTCTCGTCGGTGGTACCGCCTGGGTGATGACGGGCAAGCAGGTACCGCCCGGCTCCCTGGACCTCCTGGTGATCGACGAAGCCGGTCAGTATTCGCTGGCCAACACGCTCGCAGTGTCCCGGGCCGCACAACGACTGCTGCTGCTGGGTGACCCGCAGCAGTTGCCGCAGGTCACCCAGGGCTCGCATCCGGAGCCGGTAGACGAATCCGCGCTTGGCTGGCTGTCAGCCGGTCATGCCACACTCCCTGAGGACCGTGGGTATTTTCTGGCCGACTCCTGGCGGATGCATCCCGGGCTCTGTGAGGTCGTGTCCCGGTTGAGCTACGACGGGAAGCTCGACTCCGCTCCGGCCGCCGCGGAACGGCAGTTGGCTGGGCTGCCGGCGGGGGTCGAGATCGTTCTCGTCGACCATACCGGGCGGACCACCGCATCGGAGGAGGAAGCCGCGGTGGTGGTCGATCAGGCCCGGCAGCACCTTGGATTGATGTGGCGCCCCGGCGGGAATGAACCCACTGGACCCCTGAACCAGACAGATCTGCTGGTAGTTGCCGCGTACAACGCCCAGGTGCAGAAGATCCGGGCCGCACTGGACAAGGCGGACCTTCCGGACATCCGGGTCGGAACGGTGGACAAGTTCCAGGGACAGGAGGCACCGGTGGTCCTCGTTTCCATGGCCTGCTCAGCAGTTGCAGAAGCACCGCGTGGCATGGACTTCCTCCTGAACCGCAACCGCATCAACGTCGCGATCTCAAGGGGTCAATGGCGCGCCGTCGTCATCCGCTCGCGGGAACTGACCAATCACATGCCCACGCGGCCCTCAAGCCTCGAGGAGTTGGGTGCGTTCATCGGGCTGGGAACGGTCCGGACCTGATTGCCACGCCTCACACCAGCTCATCCGGAATACAGACGCTCGCCGCAACGGCGAGCGGAGCCATCGTAGAGGGGAACAGAATGCACTGCATCCCGGAGGAGCCGGACTTCGGAGACGGCCACGCGGCAGAGCGCGCCGTCTGGGAGCGGCTTCGCGCGTGCCTGCCCGACGACGTCGTGCTGGCGCATTCCGTGCAGGTCCGACACGGGCGCGCCGAGCACGAGATCGACCTGCTGGTCCTCTGGCCCGGCGTCGGCCTTGCCGCCATCGAGGTCAAGGGCGGGCAGGTGGGCATCGACCGCGGGCAGTGGTACCAGTCCGACCGGAACGGCCGGCATAACATCCAAAGCCCGGTAGCGCAGTCGCAGGGTTCCCTGCACGCGTTCAAGTCCTGGATCGGCGAGCAACTCGGCAGCCCGTTGACCAGCCGTTTCGCCTATCTCGTCTGCCTGCCCTACACCTCGGTTCCAGCCGATTGGACGATGGCCGGCTGTCCGCGGTCCCTGCTCCTTGACGAGGACGATCTGCAGTCGCCGGCCGAGAAGATCCGGTCAGCCATCGAAACTGAGGGTGGCGGCGCCAGCTCCCTGGCGCCGTCCTACCTCGAACGCATCACCGCCCGGCTCGAGGGTCGGATGGAGCTACCCACTGGTCCCAAAATGAATCTGCGGGAACTTGAGGACGCGCAGGACCATCTGACCGAACGCCAGAAAGGGTTGCTGGCCTCCACCCGAGAGATTCCCCGTATCCGGTTCACCGGTGGTGCGGGAAGCGGCAAGACCTGGTTGGCCGTGGAGAAGGCGCGATTGCTGACTCGGCAGGGACTGCGGGTCGGACTCTTCTGCTACAACAAGGGCCTCGGCCAGCACCTGCAGATGCAGGTATCCGGCTGGCGCCACGCCAAGCCAGCCTTCACCGGCGAATTCCACGAGTACGTCCGTTCCCTCGGGATCCCGGATGGCAGTGGCCAGGCCTACTTCGACGAGGAGATGCCGCGGCTGCTCCAGGAGCTGGCCGCCGATCTACCCTTCGAGCGGAAGTTCGATGCCGTCATCGTCGACGAGGCGCAGGACTTCGCTCCCCTATGGTGGGACGCGCTGCTCGCCTGCCTGAAGAATCCTGACAAGGATCAGGTGTACGCCTTCATGGATGACCGTCAGGACGTCTACCGCCGCTGGGGCGGGGCAACTGCGGACCTCGTTCACGGACCCACCGCCGACCTCGTGCCCATCTGCATCGACGACAACCTCCGCAACACCCGCAGGATCGCCGACACGTTCAAGGTCTTCGCCGGGGAACACTTCACTCCGCGCGGAGGTACCGGGTCGCCGGTTCGCCGCGTCGAATGCGCGACCGAGGACGCTCTTGATGTCGCCGATGACTGCATGGACGCCCTGATCGCGGAGGGTTGGGAGGGCAACCAGATTGCGCTGCTGACGACGCGGCGTCGGCATCCGGTGCATCAGGGCTACTTCGACCGCGATGCCACGCAGGAGTACTGGCGAAACTTCCATGCCGATGAAGCCGAGTTCTACGGCCACGTGCTGGGATTCAAGGGCCTCGAACGGTCGGTGGTCATCCTCTGTGTGGACGGATTCAAGGAGCAGGACCGCGCCGCGGAGCAGCTGTACGTGGGGCTGTCGCGCGCACGCTGCCTGCTCGTCGTCGTCGGGAATTCAGCGCTGCTGGCAGAAGCGGGCGGCAAGGCCTTCGAGCGGGAATTCTCGAACGCCCAGCGCTGGGAGCCGTCGATTCCGTCGTCACCCTGACCGGCGTCGTCGGGCGCGCTGCGCGAAGGCATCGAGGGCCGCGAGGACGAGCTCGCTCTCGAACGTGCGGTTGCGGCGCCCCTCCCCACTCGGCAGAAGGATGCCCTCCGCAACGAGTCTGTCCAGGCCGTTCTGCGCATTCTGGGCGGTGATACCGAGCAGCGAGGCGACGGTCTTCGCGTCGATGACGGGATGCTGCAGGAGAAGGTCGACGATGCGCGCGCCGGCGGATCCTTTGCGGGCCGACGTCGCCGCCGCCGCCCAGCTCCGAAACTCTTCGAGGTCAGCCACCAGTTGCCGTCCGTTCGAAAGGGCTGAGGTGAATGCAGCTGAAAAGGCATCGATGATGGGGGTCGGCGAACCCTCGCGGTAGGCCGTCAGGGCCTCGAAGTACCCGGCTGTGTTCTGCAGGAGGCCGGCCGACACCGGTACCGTCAGGTTCCGGGTGATTCCCAGGCGATGCAGCATGGAGTGGATGAGCGCGCGGCCCGTTCGTCCATTCCCATCCGGGAAAGGGTGGATGGTTTCGAATTGCGCGTGGGCGATCGCAAGCTGTGGCATCACCGGCAGGTCGGTCCGCTGCGCGAAGGCGACGAGGTCGGTCATCAGTGCAGGCACCCTGTCTGCATGCGGAGGGACAAACGACGCCGCGTGGGGACTGTTTGCTGCTCCACCCCCGATCCACACCGGCTGGTCTCGCCAGCGGCCCGTGTATTCAGGATGGGTGTCGGCCAGGAGTACCGCCTGCATGGCAAGGACGGCGTCCTCATCAAGATCAGCGGACAGGGCGATGGCTGCCTCCATCGCGCGGGTGTTGGCGACGATCAACCGCGCATTGGGTCCGCTCTTGCCCCCGAGTTCAGCCAACGCGATGCTTTTGGGTTGCGCGGTGAGTTGTTCGATCTCCGAACTGGATGCGCTCTCGCTTCGCAGGAGGATTGCTGCGAACGATGCAGTGAACGCGCTGAACTCAACATCGAAGCGAACAAGTTCCGTGATCGCGTCCTCGGCGCGGACTGCGGTCCCGGGGCGCAGAGGAGGTAGATCGAGGTGCGCAATGAAGGGTGGAACTGCTGCGTCATAGGGCCCTCTCGCCCGAAGCCTCGTCCTGTGGGACTCACCCCGATCGGCCGTTGGTTCCCACGTGCGCTGCTCCCAGGTGACGGCGGGCCACAGGCTGGAGTGCGGTGCTTTCCCGCCCCGTGATACTGCATCTGATCGCATGGGCAGATCTTACCATCGGTAAGGTTACTAACCGATGGTAAGTAAAATGCCTGTTGACGGTTGAGCTTGCCTACTGCGGTCGCCTGGCTGCATCGGTCGCCGGAAACCCCGAGAATACTCCCAGCTAGCAGGAGTAGCGTTGGCCTCAGCGCTCGGCACGACTTCGTCCGGAAGGCACAAACCATGAAGAAAACCTGGCTGCGATGGCTCCCCGCCGGCATTGTTCCGGTGGTGATCCTCACTGCGACCGTCGCCGGTCCCACCATCGCGGACGCGAGCCCGCAGCTTCCGGACAAGACCGCCCAGGAGCTCCTCGAACTGGTCGCGACCAGCTACGACACCGCCTACTCCGGCACTCTCGAGCAGTCCTCGGAGCTCGGCCTGCCCGATCTCCGAGGTATGGGCCCTGCCGGCGGCGGCACCACCGATGGCCCGTCGGCCGCCCTTGAGCTCCTCACCGGCTCACACACCGCCCAGGTCCACATCGACGGCACTGACAAGGCCCGCGTCCAGGTGATGGACCAGTTGGCACAGCGCGATGTCATCGTAAATGACGACGAGGTGTGGCTCTACGACTCACGCGCGAAGGAAGCAACCCACGCGGTCCTTCCCGACTCCGCGGAGTTCCCCGATCACGCCCTGCCCGGCGCCGCACCCACCCCTGCAGATCTGGCCGCGAAATTCCTGTCCACCCTCGACCCCTCCACTGAAATCACCGTGGGAGACAACGCCCGCGTTGCCGGTCGCGATGCCTACGAGCTGGTCCTCACACCCAAAGCCGGAGACACCCTCGTCGCGGCCGTATCGCTGACCGTGGATGCCCAAACCGGCCTGCCGCTGGGCTTCGCCATCGCAGCAGAGGGCCAGGAGGAGCCGGCCTTCTCGGTCGCTTTCTCCAGCATCGACTTCAGCGCACCCGCGGAAAGCCTGTTCGAGTTCACTCCCCCGCCCGAAGCCACGGTGACCGAGGTTCCGGTGAAGGAACACGACGGCATGTCGTCGACGCCACAGCACAGTGACGCTGAGTATGCGGAGGACGCCAGCAAGAAGCCGACCGTCCTCGGCGAGGGCTGGAGCACCATCGTGGTTCTGCCTGCAGGGTCCGCATCCGGAGCGTTCGGCGCCGGCACTGGCACGGGCGCACCCGAGGACACCGGCTCGGTGAACAGCTCGCGCGGCGGGAACTCCGCCGAAGCTCAAGCCCTGCTGGAGCAGGCGTTGACTCAGGTGGACGGCGGGCGCGTCCTGCAGACATCCCTGGTGTCCGTGCTGATAACCGACGACGGGCGCGTCCTCGCAGGCGCCGTCAGTGCCGACCAATTGATCGCAGCCGCGCAGCAGTGACCGCACCCACCGGTGAGCTCGCGATCGAAACCCGTGGGCTCACCAAGACGTTCGGCCGCCAGCGGGCGGTCGACGACGTCGGTTTGCGAGTCCCGCGCGGCTCGGTCTTCGGCTTCCTCGGCCCCAACGGTTCAGGCAAGACGACGACCATCCGCATGCTCCTCGGGCTCGCGGCCGCGTCCAGCGGCGAGATCGAACTGCTCGGCGGCACCATGCCGAAGTCCTCCCGCGACGTCCTTCCCCGCGTCGGCGCCCTCGTCGAGGGACCGGCCATCTACCCGTTCCTGTCCGGACGCGCGAACCTGCAGCGGTTCGACTCCGCCGACCGCCACACCTCCCCTGCCACCCGCAATTCACGCGTGGACGCCGCCCTCGACCGCGTCGGACTCAGCCACGCCGCCCGCAAGCCCGCCCATGCCTACTCACTCGGCATGAAGCAGCGCCTCGGTATCGCCAACGCACTCCTCACCCCGCGCGACCTGCTCATCCTCGACGAGCCGAGCAACGGCCTGGACCCGCAGGGCACCCGCGAGGTGCGCAGCCTCATCCGCTCCCTCGCCGACGGCGGCACCACCGTCTTCGTCTCGAGCCACCTCCTCGCCGAGGTAGAGCAGATGTGCACCGAGATCGCGGTCATGAGCGCCGGACGCCTCGTGGCTCAGGGCACGCTCGACGCGCTGCGCGCCCAGGGCACCGCCCGCGTGCGCGTCCTCACCCCCGACCCCGCCGCCGCCCGCCGTGTCCTCACCGGATTGGGACTCACCCCCGAAACCGGCGGACAGGACGACGTCGTCACCGCCGACCTCACCCGTCCCGGCCTCCAGCCAGAAACGGTCAACGCGGCGCTCGTCCATGCCGAGGTGCGCGTCCGCGGTTTCTCGATCAGCGGTGCCTCGCTCGAGGAACGCTTCGTGGCTCTGACCGGAGAGGGGTTCGACGTTGCCGGCTGAGTCAACGCACCTTGCGCCAAAACCACAAGCAGTGGACGACGGCGTCGGTTCCGTCCGTCCCTTCGCCGGGTGGGCGCTGCTCGCGTCCGAGATCGGGGTGCTGTTCCGACGTCGTCGTACCTGGGCGATGCTGGTGGCCCTCGCGGCGATACCCATCCTCATCGCCGTGGTCGTGCGGCTGTCCTCCGGCGGGCCGAGCCCTGGCCGCGGACCGGCGTTCCTGGACAGCATCACGCAGAACGGCCTGTTCGTCTCGCTCACCGCACTCACGGTGTCCATCCCGCTGTTCCTGCCGCTGACGGTGGGCGTGGTGGCCGGGGACACCATCGCCGGCGAAGCGAACCTCGGCACCCTCCGCTACCTGCTGGTGGCGCCGGCCGGACGCGTTCGGCTGCTGCTCGTGAAGTACGCGGGTGCGGCGGTGTTCTGCCTGGTGGCGACGCTCGTCATCGTGACCGCGGGTGCCCTGATCGGGGCGGCACTGTTCCCCATCGGACCGGTGACTCTGCTGTCGGGCGACACCATCGGGCTCGGCGGCTACGTGGGCAGGCTCCTGCTCCTTGCCGCCTATGTGACGATGTCCCTGCTGGGCCTCAGCGCGATCGGACTGTTCATCTCGACGCTCACCACGGTTCCGGTCGGCGCGATGGCCGCCACCGCGGCGCTTGCTGCGGTCTCGCAGATCCTCGGCGCACTGCCGCAGCTCGAGTGGTTGCACCCCTGGCTGTTCACGAACTACTGGCTCGGTTTCGCTGACTTCCTGCGGCAACCGATCGCATGGGGTTCCTTCACCGACAACGCGCTGCTGCAGTTCGGCTACATCGCGGTGTTCGGTGCGCTGGCATACGGTCGGTTCAGCACGAAGGACATTTTGAGCTGATCCAGTGCCTATTTTGCGGCCATCGAGTGCGCAGCACTTACCAGCGCAGTGCTGATTTGGGGTTATTTCTGTGCACTCGATGAGGAAAGTGAGCGCCCGAGCTGGGAACAGCGCACACAAGGTGCCCGCGCCGCGAGGCACTAGTCTGTGGGGAGTAGCCGCATCCCCTGCAGCTGCGAAGCCTTACTGTCGAACGTAGCGGTGTATTCGCAGCCATGGGCCCGCCCGTCGAGGGCGATCACGACGTCCGCGAAGTCGTAACCCTCAGCAGCTCGACGTGCAGCTTCTCGGACAAGGTCCGGATTTTCGACGACGATGTCCTCAGACGCCGCCAGGTCTCCGAAAACGCCCGCGATCTTCCGGTGGTTGAGCCTGTAAGCATTCTTGAGGACCCAGAAGGACTCGACGAGGACGCTCAGACTGATGAAGCCGCTAGCATCGGGGTTGAAGGAGCGAATCAAGCTCGACGCGGCGGCCGACTGTTGCGGGTCGTCCTGGACGAGGTAACGCACCAGCACATTGGTATCGACTCCGATCATGCCGGACCGGGCACAGGGTTCAGCGTGCTTTTTCCAGCTTCCGCAGTTATGGCGTCCTGCATGTCGTCCAACGACACGGCTTTCAGCCCCTCCTGATGAAAGATCCCCTCGAGCGAACCAACCGATCTGGTGATCGGCTCGATGGCGTACTTTCCTTCTGCAGTCAGCACGAAGTCGATCCGGCTGCCTGTCTCCAAGGCGAGCTTCCGGCGCACCTCGAGCGGGATAGTGACTTGACCTTTGCTGGTGACTTTCGCGAGAACCATCCTCAAATCTTACTCTGAGATGTTTTCCTTACAAGCAGTAAGGCGGCTTTCCGCCATGAAGGTCACTTGAGCTGAGGCAGGTAACTCCCTTCCACATCGAGTGCGCAGGAATTACGGCGGGAAGAGCTGATTTGGGGTTATTTCTGTGCACTCGATGAGGCAGACGGCTACTTTCCGCGCCGGTTCCCTATCCACTTGAGGATTCTGGTCACTGCTCCTTCGATCTGACCTATGGATTCCGGAGTTCGATCACGTTCTTCAACGCCTCGGCGGGAACGGTCCACCGCCGGCGACCGAGGTGCCGCTGTCATGGTCCGACGCGGAGAAGCGTCTATCCCCAGCCAACCCAGCAGCTCCTTTTCGCTGACAGCTCGAATGGTCTGCCCCGCGGCGATGTACTGCAGGGCTTTCCGTTCCTTCCCGCTGTTCGCACTGATGACGGCCGGGCTGCGGACCGGATCCTGCTGGCCGATGACCAGCAGAGTCGTCTTCTTCGTGATGTTGTTGGCGTTGGTGGCCCCGAGGGACGCAACATGCTGCATCGCGTCCTCGCGGGAAAGCCTAGCGAGGTCGCCCGTGAAGACGACCACCTGCCCGTACAGCGGGCCCGCAGGATCCGCCCTCCGGTCCGGTTGCGGAAGTTCGGCGAGCGCCGGCGACTTCGAGTAGCGGTGCGATCCTGCGGTGGGCGATGACCGGACCGGAGGCCAGAGCAGATCGAGGGAGTGGAGTCCGTGGGATCGCGCCATGGCGAGAACCGCCTGCGCGCAGACTTCGGAGTCATTTCCGGCGTCGTGGTGTTGAAACGCGCCCAATCCGAGTGCCCTGGCTACGGCGGGCAGCTTGTTCACTTCAAGGTCGAGCAGGCGACGGGCGAGGCCGAGCGAGCAGTGGAAGGTCAGTTCCGGCACCTCGAGTCCTGATTCGGAGCACGCGCTGCGAAGAACCGAGCGGTCGAAGGACGCGTTGTGGGCAACGAGGGCGTCCATTCCCACGAAGTCGACAATGCGGCGAAGGCTTGCCTTCCAGGTGGCGGCGCCCGCGACGTCGCTCGCCCGGATGCCGTGAACCGCAATGTTCCTCGGGTCGAAGCGGCTCACGGCCGCGGGCGGCCGAATGAGCCAGGACGCCGTTTCGACGACCTGCCCGCCCTGCACTTTCGCCAGACCGACGGCACACGCTGATCCCCGGCTGCTGTTCGCGGTTTCGAAGTCGATCGCGGTGAAGTTTAGACCCTGCACTGTTCCCCCTGAGCTGACTGGTGTTGCCCGTCGGGCAACTCCAGAAAGTTTAGACGCGCTCGAGCAGCATAGCCGTCCCCTGGCCGACTCCCACGCACATGGTGGCCAGCGCGCGGTCGGCACCCTCCCATTTTATCCTGCCGAGCAGGGTGATGGTGATGCGTGCACCGGAGGAGCCGAGTGCATGCCCGAGGGCGATTGCGCCGCCGTCGTTGTTCACCGTCGCCTCGTCGAGCCCCAGCCGCCGGATACTGGCGAGTGATTGGGTGGCGAATGCCTCATTGAGCTCAATTGCGGCGAGATCTGCGACGGACCAGCCGTTTCTCCGGAGTACCTTCTCGGTGGCAGGCACCGGGCCGATACCCATGACCTCCGGCGGCACGCCGGCCGCTGCTCCGTCGACAACACGCGCCCTCGGGGTGAGGCCGAAGCGCTCGACGGCGCATTCGCTCGCGACGATGATCGCCGAGGCGCCGTCGTTGAGCGAACTGGAATTTCCTGCCGTGACCACGCCGCCCTTCCGAACGACGGATCGCAGCCCGGCAAGTGCCTCGAGAGTGGTCCCCCGCCTCGGCCCTTCATCGTGCTCCACGAGTCCGGCACTGGTCTGAACTGGAAGAATTTCGTCGGTGAAACGGCCGGCAGCAATTGCAGCAAGCGCCTTCCCATGGGACCCCATCGCGAAAGCATCGGCGTCCTTACGGCTGACGCCGTCCACCGTGGCCACTTCCTCGGCGGTTTCAGGCATCGAATAGACCGTCTTCTCCTGCGCAGCGAAGATCGGGTTGGTGAATCGCCAGCCAAGCGAGGTATCGGCTATCTCGCGCGGCCGCGCGAAGGCCTTCTCCGGCTTCGCCAGCACCCAGGGTGCACGGGACATGGATTTCACACCACCGGCCACAATGATGTCCGCCGCTCCGGCCTTGATCATCTGGGACGCCATAAGAATCGCCGAGAGCCCTGAAGCGCAGAGGCGGTTCACTGTCATGGCCGGCACCGTGACTGGAAATCCGGCCAGCAGCGTGGCCATACGCGCCACGTTCCGGTTGTCCTCACCGGACTGGTTGACGCACCCGAGGATCAATTCGTCGATCCCGTGCGGATCCACCCCGCTGCGGCTGACGACCTCACGGACCACCAGGCCCGCAAGGTCGTCCGGGCGGACAGAGGACAGCGCGCCGCCGTAACGACCCACGGGGGTGCGGACTCCGCCGACGAGGAATGCTTCAGGCATGGGTGATCCTTCTTTCGGGGTTCAGTGCTCAGGCGAGAGCGGAGACGCCGGTGATGTCACGGCCGATCAGCAGCGACTGGATGGAGTCGGTGCTCTCATAGGTGTGCATTTTCGCCAGGGAGGCCATGGGCCCGGTCATCCTGCCCTGATCCGCCAGCACCGCGAGGCGGAAGCAGATGAGCTGCATGGCGGTCAGCTCAGCCAGCATGTTGGCAAGTTTGTTCTGGACCAGCTGGTAGGACGCGATCGGTTTGCCGAACTGCTTGCCCTGCTTCGCGTAGGTGACGGCGGCTTCGTAGGCCGCGATGCCGTGCCCCACGGACTCCCAGGAGGCGCCGCTTCTCGTCGCCGTCAGGACCCGGGTCACATCCCGGAAGGAGTGCCCTTCGGCAAGGCGCTCGTGATGAAGTGCGTGGAGGTGGTGCGGCACGAGGGCACGTCCCAGGAAACCGTCGACACGGCGTTTGCACTCGCGGAACGGCTGGGCAAGGCACCCATTGTGATCAACCGTGAAATTCCAGGGTTCGTGGCGAATCGGCTGCTCGGTGCGCTGCGCGCCGAAGCGCTCAAGCTGTACGACGGCGGGTATGCCAGCTTTGAGGACATCGACACCGCGGCGAAAACGGCGCTCGGCCACCCGATGGGGCCGTTCGAACTCATGGATCTGGTGGGTCTCGACGTCGTCTACCTCATCCGGCAGGCTCACTTCCAGGAGGCGCAGGATCCGGCGGACCTGCCGCACCCGGAGCTCGAGAAACTGTACGAGTCGGGCCATCACGGCCGCAAGACCGGGCAGGGTTGGTACAGCTACGACGATTAATCGGCTTCCGCCGTCCGAGTGGGGTCGAGCGCGCCCACTGGGCCTGTGCGGTAGGTGTCCTGTGAGACCTACTCGCAGCCCCTACCGTCGCCGTCGCGGTCAAGATGGGTTCCATATCCCGGCTGCCCAATGATGACGGGCGCAGCACCAGCGTTCCGTGCCGCTGTGCAGTTTTCGTAGTAGGCGGCAGGGGCCGGTGCTATCGGAGCCGGTGCAGGAGCCGGTGCAGGAGCCGGTGCAGGTGCCGGAGCGGGTGCGGGGGCCGGGGCGGGTGCGACCGGAGCGGGAGCCGGTGCCGGCGCGGGTGCTGGAGCTGGAGCCGGCTCTTCCGTTGGCGCTGCCACGGGCGCCCTCTGATTGGTCGGAGCCAGGTAGCCGTCGCAATCAGAGAGGATCCGGACCATCGCATCATGCTCGGCCTGTGTGACCCACAGGGTGTACGTTGCCTTCACGGAGATCTGCCGGGCTACGTATTCGCAGCGGAAGGACGTGTTCGGCGGCAGCCAGGTGGCGGCGTCGCCGTCGCCCTTCTGTCCGTTGGTTGGGCCATCGGTGGCCTGCAGGTTGAGGGGGTCGTTCGCGAAGGCCAGCCGCTGGTCGAACGTGAGCTGCTGGGCTCCCTTCTGCCAGGCGTCCGAGAGAGCCACGATGTGGTCGATTTGGACCTCGATGCTCGTCTCCTGTCCCCGAAGGAAGGGAATCGTCAATCCCGTGAAGGGATCGTCCAGAACGCCGGACTGCACCTTGCAGGGCACGGAGTTGGCGTGGACGATCTGCGTGAGATCCCGGTTGAGCATGTCGTTCCGCGTGTCACAGCCATTGCGGTCGACGTCGGCCCAGGCCTGGCCGAACTGGTCCCGGTCGTACCCCGTCTTCGGCGCGCGCCCCTTGATGGCGAGTGTCTCGAGCAGGGCGAGCGCCGTGGTGTCGTAGGCGGGCTGGGTCTGGGGCGCGACCGAATCGCCTACAATGTCAACGACTTCATCGATGTCGGCGGGAGCCGCGTCCGGTGTGGCCGAAGCAGAAGGCGACGGCGCCGCAGTGGGCGGCGAGGCAGTCCGTGTTGGTGATGCTGACGGCGACGGCGATTCGGACCGCGTAGCCTCTGCCGTTGCCGATGGCGCCTGCTCGGCCACGGCGGCCGGCACAGTGTCTTCGCTGGACGGAGCAATCAGGCCGCCGGCAATCAGCCCCACGATACCCACGCCGACAGTGGCCATTCCCATTCTTCGGCCGGCGAGTCTCGCCCACGACGGGCGGTTCGTCAGCACGGTGTAGAGGCCTGTCAGTAGCGCGAAGATCGCCGCCATGACGATGGCGCCGCCCACCCCACTGGTGATCAGACCGATGACGATGAGGAACAGACCGAAGCCGCCCACAATCGGCGTGGACAGCTTCGCCTTCGGCCGCGCTTTCGACGGCGCGAAGTTTTGGGCGGGCGGATATTGCGAAGGATTCATCAGGGCCCCAGCTCTAGTGATTGTGAGCGAAGTCTATCCTCGCGGCTAGCACTCAAAACCCGTTGCGTGTGGTGTGCAACCTCGTATGTCGACATCCAACTCCGGCATTCGACACGGGACAGGCCGACCTACCCAGCGGACAATGTGAAACGTGAAAAGATTCCGTCGGTTCAGCAGCGAAGCTCGGATCACGCTCCCCTCGTTCCTCCGCCATCGGCTTGGCCTGAAGCAGAATGACCGTTTGGAGGCCACAATCGAGCCAGACAGCCGCCAGGTGACGATCAAACCGGCGGAGATCGATGATCAGTGGAGCGAGAGAATTTCGGGCTATGCCAAACCGAGAGTTCCGGTGCTGGATGTGGACACCTACTATCAGGAACACCGGTCGAACTAAGGTCATCCGGAGCGCCGGATGCAAACGTCATACTCCTGTGCGATGTGCCTGAGCAACACCACGCCGCACTACCCTCCTCGCGGGCAGAATTGCTTTCCTGAGTTGATGTCCGCAGCACCGACCCCCCATAGCTGCCCGCGTACCATGGGAACGGCACAGGACTCACCCACAACTAGGGATCGAATGGACTTCTACGCGATCAATTCGCTGCGTGAAAACCACGCGGGATGGTCGCTGCTCCGCGCCCAGAACGCCCCGCTTGCACTGGCCTTCTTCATGTCCGCCTTCACCAGTCCCAACCAGCGCAACATCGGGCGGCAGCAACTCATCGACGTCCTGGACGACGTGCTCTTCGGTCTGAGAGACACCCGGGGTGACAACAGTTTCCCCCGGGCCGCGTCGGAATACCTCGACGACTGGGCCGCCCCGGATAAAGCGTGGCTTCGGAAGTACTACGTGCCCGGGCAGGATGAGCCCCGCTACGACCTCACCGCGGCCTCCGAGGATGTGGTGCGCTGGGTCGAGAGCCTGCGGGGGCGCGACTTCGTCGCCACCCAATCCCGGCTCACGAGCATCTTCGCGGTCCTCAAGACCCTGGTCCAGGAGTCGGAGACGGATCCGGAGGTGCGGCTGGCGGAGCTCCAGCGCCAGCGGGACACCATCGACGACGAGATGCAGCGCCTCCGGGACGGCCACATCCGGGTCATGAGCACCCCGGAAGCACTGGACCATTACCAGCAGCTGACGGCCCTGGCCAAGGACCTTCTCGCGGACTTCCGGGAGGTTGAACAAAACTTCCGCACCCTTGATCGCGAGGTCCGGGAACACATCGCCACCTGGGACGGGACGCAGGGCGAACTGCTCGCCTCGATCTTCGCCAACCAGCAGGACATCAGCAGCTCCCTCCAGGGCCGCACGTTCCAGGGTTTCTGGGACTACCTCATGTCGCCGCAGCTGCGCACCGAGCTCCGGGACCTGCTGCAGCGCGCCACCCAGATCGAAGCACTCGCGAAGCTGGACAACCTCCATGCCGTCAGCAACCTGCACCAGGACTGGCTGCCCGCCGTCGAGCAGACACAGACCACCGTCCGCCAGCTGTCGCAGCAGATGCGCAGGCTCCTCGATGACAAGGTGTTCCTCGAGAACAAGCGCATCATGCAGCTGATCCGGAGCATCGAATCCGGCGCCCTGGGGACCCGCGGCCAGCCGCCGTCGGGCACGTTTCTGACCGT
This sequence comes from Arthrobacter sp. Br18, assembly GCF_000520555.1. Classification (GTDB taxonomy): domain Bacteria; phylum Actinomycetota; class Actinomycetes; order Actinomycetales; family Micrococcaceae; genus Arthrobacter_D. The sequence goes on from NZ_KI914868.1 coordinate 118,544, forward strand.
CGCCGCGCCCAGCGTGGACGTGGCGTTGCCCTTCGAGCGCCCGCTCTACGAGCCGAGCCGCCGGGTGATGGTGGACGACGACGTCGTTCCCGCCGACGACGCCGACGTGGACGCGGGCGCACTCTTCAGCCAGTTCCATGTCGACACGGAGCGGCTCAAGGCCAACATCGACGCAGCGCTGGACGAAACGGACCAGGCAACGCTGGCAGAGATCACCGATGCCTATCCGCTCTCCCAGGGACTGGCGGAGATCGTCACCTACTACCAGCTGGCTACGGAGTCGGAGTGGGCATCCATCGACCCGGACCGGCCCCAGCAGCTCTCCTGGAGCTTGCCGGACGGCAGTATCCGGGAAGCGACCATCGACCAGATCGTCTTCGTGAGGCCCGCATGAGCATCGACACGGAAACCACAGAATTCCCAGCGACACGGACGCCCGCGGAGCTTCCGGGCGTCGTGACCCGGCTGTTCAAGGGTGTGGTGTACGCCGAAGCGGATGAAAAGACGTGGCAGTCACTCCTCGGCCTTGCCTCCCAGGTCCGCGACTACGTCTCCGTGCTCGGGTTGGACCTGATCCTCGATGAGCCGGAGGGCTACGCGTTCCTCCGCTCGCGGGAGGACCCGGACGGCACGCTCCCCCGCCTGATCCCCCGGCGCCAGTTGACCTTCAACGTCAGCCTCCTGCTGGCCCTCCTGCGGGGGCGCATGCTGGAGTTCGACACCAACAGCAGTGAACTCCGCCTCATTATGACCGAACAGGACATCGCGGAAATGGTGTCGGTGTTCCTGCCGGAATCCAGCAACGAAGCCCGCGTCCTGGACCGGCTCAGTACGGACGTCAAGAAAGTGGTGGAGCTCGGCTTCCTCCGGAAACTGCGCGGGCAAACCGGCACCTACGAAGTGACCCGGATCCTCAAGGCCTACGTGGACGCGCAATGGCTCGAGGAGTTCGACGCCCGGCTGACGGACTACCGCGCCTCGCTCGCCGGACCCGGCAAGCCTGAAGGAGTATCCGATGACAGCTGAGCTGCAGGACAGCCTGTTCAGCCTCGAGGAACCAGCAGATGACGGCGGCACTCCGCCGGGATTCCGGCTGCACCGACTCGAACTGCTCAACTGGGGCACCTTCCACGGAGGCGTGCGCAGTTTTCGGCTCGACGGCGCCAACAGCCTCCTTACCGGCGACATCGGATCCGGCAAATCGACAGTGGTGGATGCGATCACCACCCTGCTGCTGGCCGCCAACCGGATCGACTACAACAAGGCCGCGGGCGCGCAGAAAAAGGAACGCAGCCTGATGTCCTACGTGCGGGGCTTCCACAAGAGCACCCGCAGCACCGGGGGTGAGTACTCCAAGCCCGTGGCGCTACGCAACACCGGAACGCTGACCGTGGTGCTCGGTGTCTTCCACAATGCACAGCTGGACAAGTCGATCTCCCTGGCCATCACGCTGTGGGCAACGCAGGAGGCCGGTCAGCCCAGCCGCTTCTACTCGCTCGCCGAGAGGGAGCAGACCATTCCCGAAGACTTCGCCAACTTCGGGCAGGACCCGGCGAAACTCAGGAAGAAACTCCGCGCTGCCGGTGTGGCCGTGCACGATTCCTTCGACCCCTACGCCGCAGCATTCAAACGCCAGTTCGGCATCAGCGGTAACCAGGCCATGGAGCTGTTCCACCGGACCATCTCCATGAAGCAGGTGGAAAACATCACCTCATTCGTCCGCACCAACATGCTGGAGGAGGACGACGTCGAAGCGCGGATCGGCAACCTGATCCACCACTTCGACGACCTGAAGAAAGCACACGACGCCGTGCTGCGGGCCAAGGACCAGATCTCCCTGCTGACCCCGATCCGGGACGGCTCGGCACTGCACGCACAACTGACCCGCGAGGATGAACTGGCGCGGCTGCAGCGGGACCAATTGCACCCCTGGTTCACCCATCGGCGGTTGGAGCTGAGCCTCGAGCACCAGGCGGAGCTGGCGGCCACCGGCGTCCGGCTCCGCGAAGACGGCGCCAAGCTGGCCACCGATGTCACCGGCCTGCGCCACGAGCTCTCCGCCATCCAGGAGGATATCCGCACCAACGGCGGCGGGCGGCTTGCGGCCATCGACGCCGAGGCAGCACGCCTCACCGAGGAATCACGCCGCCAACGGGTGCGCTTCGACGGTTACGCCGCTGCGGCTGCCGACCTTGGTCTGCAGGTTCCTGAGGACCGCGTCCTGTTCGACCGCAACCGGGCCCGACTCGCCGAGGTGGAGGCGGACCTGCACAACCGGTCTGATGAACTGCAGGAAAACCGCACCTCCCTGACCATCAAGCGCGCGGACCTCAGCAAGCGGCTCACGGAGCTCGACGCCGAACTCACCAGCCTGCGGTCCCGGCCCAACCTGCTGCCGAGCGCCCAACTGGAACTGCGTCGTCGTCTGTGTGGAGGAACCGGCATTCCGGAAAACGCCCTGCCCTATGCCGGTGAACTGCTGCGGGTGCGCGACGGCGAAGGTTCATGGGAAGGTGCTGCCGAACGCACTCTGCACGGACTGGCGCTGTCCCTGCTGGTGGCCGACGAGCACTACGCGGCGGTCAGCGCGTGGGTGGACGGCAACAACCTCCGTGGCCGGCTGGTGTACCGCAGGATCGGGGAATCGTACTCGCCGCGGCAGGCTGAGCCAGGCACGCTGGCCGCGAAGATCGCCATCAAGCAGGGCACCCCGTTCCGCGATTTCCTGCTGGATGAACTCAGCAGCCGCTTCGACTACTTCTGCTGCGAGAGCCTGGACGACTTCCGCCGCTATCCCAAGGCCCTGACCGTCAGCGGACAGCTCAAGGGCGCCCGCGGACGGCATGAGAAGGACGACCGCTCACAGCTGACGGACCGGCGCAACTACGTTCTCGGCTGGGACAACCACGACAAGATCGCCCGCTTCCTGACCGAGCAGGATGACGTCCAGGGCCAGACATCGAGCATCGACGCTCAGCTGGGCAAGGTCAACGGCATGCTGGGAGCTGTCGGCCGGCAGAACCAGCAGCTCGGAACTCTTGGCTCGGTCACCGATTTCGGCGATATCAGCTGGCAGCTCACGGCGCGCCGCATCGAGGACCTTCGGACGGAGAAATCGGAGCTCGAATCCGCCAGTGATGTGCTTCAGCAGCTGACGGCACGGGAGGCTGGCATCGCCGCCCAGCTGGGGCGTTTGGAGGAGAGGTCCGGCAAACTTCGTGAGCGGCTCGGCGCCAACGAGAATGCCGCCCGCGACATCGCCGAGGCCATCGCGGAATGCCGCGAGGTGCTGGCGGAAAATCTCCTCACCGACGACGACGCCGTCCTGGCCGCCGTCGCGCGGCTCACCGCCGAGGCGCTCGGGGAAAAGCCCCTGACGTACAGGAACACCGGGGCGGTGGAGTCCGCCGTCCGGACCGGGCTCACCAGTACGATTGACGCCCTGACCAGGCGGCTTGCGACGGCCGCGGCGTCCACGGTGCGGCTCATGGCGGAGTTCCGCAACCGGTACCCCAACGAGACGGTCGAGATCGATGCGACGCTCGAATCCGCCGGCGAGTTCACGCGCATGCTCGACCAGCTGGCGAGCAATGACCTTCCCCGGTTCGAGGCCCACTTCAAGGAGTCCCTGAACCAGAACACCATCCACGAGGTGGTTGCGTTCAATGCGTTTCTGGACAGCCGCCGGCAGGACATCATCAGCCGGATCAATGAGATCAATGTGTCCCTCGCGGGGATCGAATACAACTCGGGTCGCCATATCCAGCTTGAGCACCAGAACACCACTGACCTGGACGTGCGTCAGTTCGGCATCGACCTGCGCGCGTGCTCCGAGGGGAGCCTGGGGAACGAGGACCAGTACTCCGAGAAGAAGTACCTGCAGGTGGAGCGGCTGATCGAGCGGTTCCGCGGGCGCGATGGCTACACCACCCTGGATGAACGGTGGACGGCGAAGGTCACCGATGTGCGGAACTGGTTCACCTTCTCCGCCTCCGAGAAGTGGACGGAGACCGGTGAGGAATTCGAGCACTTCACGGATTCGGGTGGGAAGTCCGGCGGCCAGAAGGAGAAGCTCGCGTACACGATCCTTGCGGCGGCGCTGGCATTCCAGTTCGGCCTGGGTGCCACGCCGAAGACGGGCGGCAAGGCGGCCGGACGCAGCTTCCGGTTTGTGGTGATCGACGAGGCGTTCGGCCGGGGATCGGATGAATCGGCACGCTACGGCCTTGAGCTCTTCCAGCGGATGAAGCTCCAGCTGCTGATTGTCACACCGTTGCAGAAGATCCACGTGATCGAGCCCTTCGTATCGCACGTCGGGTTCGTCGCCAACATTAACGGTGACGATTCCCAGCTGCGCAATATGACCATCCAGGAATACCGCAGCGAGCGGGACCGGCGTGCCGGCTGACATTCCTGCCCGCTGGACCACCCCTCGCGGACCTTCGGGCGATGTCTCTTACCGCCTGGAATCGGGGCAGCCTGCTGCGGGAACTGCTGGAACCCACGGGAGCATATCCTCGCCGTCGAGCGCTGAAAAAGCCGACCGCCTCCGAACTGCGCGATTCCTACCCCGCCGCGCGGACGTGGGCTGCCGAACTTTCCGCTTTCGGCGATGCTTTCAATCTGGAGACGGTGGAGATCGGGCGGAACACGATCGGCTCCAACCAGGTGCCCGCAGCGGCAGTCTTTGCCCGGGTCGACGACGAGATCGCCTTCGCCGGGAAAACCCGGGATTCGGTGCGGGTAGTAAGGCTGGCGGAGTCGTTGTCAACGATCGATGCCGCGCTGCGCAGCTGGGCAGTCAGACGTCCACTCGAGCTGCTGAAGCTCGGCGATGATGCGCTGACTGCGGCGCGAGTTGCCCTATGGCTGACCGGGAACCCTGCTCCGGGGATCTTTGTCCGGCAGTTGAGCATGCCCGGTGTCCATACCAAGTTCGTCGAGAAGCACCGGCAGACCATCGACGACATGGCGGCCGTGTTGCAGGCTGTCTTGCGGGCAGGGATACCGGCGGCCGAAGTCCCCGCAGAGGAAAGCTCCCTGCCTGACGCCGGCCTGTCCCCTGAGCCGGCATCGTTAGGTGAGGCAGTGCTTGGCTCTTTCTCGGCACGTACTCCGGCAGCACGCTTCGCCCGGCGTCACGGCTTCGTCCATCCGCCCGAACTGGTTCGCTTCCGGATGCTCGACGAAAGGATGCCCACTCTGGGCAGCGCTCGCGACCTGACAATGACAGCGGAAGCCTTCAGCACTTTGAGGCTGCCCGTCAGCACGGTCATCGTGACCGAGAACCTGGTGAACTTCCTGGCCCTCCCGGACCGTCCCGACGCGCTGGCGCTCTTTGGTGCGGGCTATGGATTTTCAGCGCTGCGGAACGCCGCCTGGCTGCAGGAATGCAGGGTCCTCTACTGGGGAGACCTGGATACCCATGGCTTCCGGATCCTGGATCAACTGCGTGCAGTGCACCCGCACGTGTCCAGTGTGCTGATGGATGAGGCGACGCTCCACGCGCATCGCGAGGTCTGGGGCAGCGAGCCGACGCCCTCCTCTGCCGAACTTCCGCGGCTCACGTCCGAGGAGGCGTTAATCTACCGGGCGTTGCGCGACCACGTGCATGGTCCTGCCGTTCGGCTGGAGCAGGAACTGATCCGTTGGGATTGGGCAATCGAGCGACTCACATGAGTACCCGCACCGAGGTCCCGGCAACGAGGTCACCACTGCTCAGATGCCAACCAGAGGCAGGATCTTCGCCAACTCTTCTTCGAGTGGGTACGCCTTCCAAACCTACGGACGGACATGTTCCCAGTGGTGCATACCGCGGCGAGAGAGCGGGTCAGGTCCAGTAGAGGAGCCGCGCCGCCGGCAGCCGCCGTTCAAGTTCAGCCGTGAACCAGGCCCGCATCTCGGCCATCGTCTGCTTCGGGTACACATACTTGACGCCGCCGAACTTAGAGCGCTTCTGGCTGCGCGAAGCCTCGTCCATCTCGAGCTTCGTATTCGGGTACCAGCCCAGCAGCACCTCCTTGCTCGACGGCGTGAAGCGGTGCGTGATGATTTCGGCGGTCAGGTCGAGGTCGGGGATGTCCGCGAGTGCTGTGGCGACGTCGTCGAGGAGGCTGCCGTACTGCTCGCGCCAGCCCGGCACCGGCATGATCGGGGCGATGGTCAGCCCCACCCGATAACCCGCCAGCGCCATTGAGCGAAGGGCTGCCAGCCGGGCGGGCATCCGGGCAGTTCCGCCCTCGAAGCGATTGGCCACGTCGGCGGCATTGACCGAGAACCTTACGCGCGTGCGGCGCTGATGATCCAGCGTCACCAATTCACCGACGTCGTCGAACTTCGTCGTGAACCTCAGCTGTACGTCGTCGCCGAATTCACCGGATCCGACCCGCGAGATGGCGGCGGCAAGCGACCCCGTAACGTTCTCGATGCCGAGTGGATCCGTGTAGCACGACATCTCGAACGTCGTGCCCTCGTGACCGCGCTCCACAGTGCCACTCGTGATGGCACCCCTGCCCGCGTGCGTGCGGATTCCGGCAAGAACATCATCGATATTCGCATAGACGCGGGTCACGGGCGGGCCGGCCAGCGATCCCGCCAGATAACAGTACTGGCAGTGCGCGGGGCAACCCTTGGCCAGATCGACACGCCAGTCGGCGCTCGGCGGAATCGGCTGCGGCTTGAGAGTGCTCGGGGGCGCGACGACGACGGCGAGCGTGTTCTTCGCTTTCGCGTACGTTTCCCGCTCACTGGCGCCCTTCAGACCGGTCAGAGCGTTGCCGGGCATCACGCGGATGTCATCCACTCCCGCGCTCTCGCAGCGCCGGATGATCTCGGCAGTATGCGGTAGATCGGCCGCGGGTCGCGTGATCATCACGTGTTTGGGAACCCAGAGGCGCGTAGGAGGCGAGACGAGCGTGGACTCCATCATCAGGTCAGTCATCACTTGGTATAACAGCGGACACGGCGCGGATGTTCCGCTTACATCGCCAAAAAACGCACTGAGCTCCCTGACGGCGGAGAGCACATTTTGGACCTAAATAGGTTCCGGTCCGAACAACGTGGCTCAGTTCTCCTGCTGCAGAACTGAGGCCAGGAGTGAGGGTTCCACTGATCCCCCGGAGACGACGGCGGCCACCGTGTCGCCGGCAGGAACCAGGTCGTGCAGCCAGGCCGCTGCTGCAACGGCCCCGGACGGTTCCGCCACCAGACGGCCGGCCAGGGCCAGATGCCGCATCGCCACATGAATCTGCTCCTCTGACACGGTGACGATGTCGTCGACATACCGCTGGACGTGCTCCCACGGATGCACGCCCAGGGCAGGAGTACGCAGCCCATCAGCGACTGTTCGGTAGGTCAGCTCCGGTTCCCAGGAGATTCGGCGTCCTTCGCGGAAGCTTTGGGCCGCGTCGGCCGCGAGCTCAGGCTCGACGCCGATCACCCGTGTCGCCGGGCTCAAAGCCTTCACCGCCGTCGAGATTCCGGAGATCAACCCGCCTCCGGAGACGGGAACCAGGACGACGTCGACGTTAGGCAACTGCTCCATCAGCTCGAGGCCGACCGTCCCCTGCCCGGCGATGATGCGCAGGTCGTCGTACGGGGGTACATGGACGTAGCCGCCCTCGGCAGCCAACTCCGTGGCCCGGATGTCGCGCTGCGCCGAGGGGACGAGTTCCACCTCCGCACCGAGTGCACGCACGGCGGCGATCTTCGCCGGCGGTGCGACGTCGGGCATCACAATGACGGCGCGCAAGTCCAGCCGATGCGCCAGCCAGGCCACGGCGCGGGCATGGTTACCCGAGGACTGCGCGACGACGCCGTTCTCGCGGGCCTGGTCGAGCACCTGGGCGATGGTGTTGTAGGCCCCGCGGAGCTTGAAGGCACCGGTGGGCTGCAGCGATTCGGCCTTGCAGTGCAGCACCTGGTCTGGCCGCTGCGGGTGTGGCAGCGCAATGAGCGGCGTGCGCAGAACCAGGTCCTGGATGCGACCGGCAGCTGCGGTGATGTCCTCGAGGGTGACCAACTGCGGGCTCTGTCCTGAAACGCCTCGTCGAGTTTCCATACTGCGATCCTAGGGGACGCATCCTTGGAGATTGCGCCTGCCCACTTGATACCAGATTGGTACCATTGCTTCATGGCAATGAACGTACGCATCCCCGAGGAGCTCGATCGGCAGCTGGACGCGATTGCGGCCGCCTCTCATACCTCAAAAAACGCACTCCTCCTTCAGGGCGCCGCGCTCATCGTCGAGCAGCATGCGCGTCGCAACCTAATAGATGAATCACTCCAATTTGTGAAGACTCACGACGCTGAATTGTTGAAGCGCCTCGAAGACGCATGACGGCTTACCTCGAACTTGAGGATGCGCTCTACATCATCGACGATTTTGGCTTTCACATCCGTGACGTTGGCCTGCTTCATTCGGCGCTTGCACGGCCGGCAACCACCGTTGCCGGAAGCGAGGCTTATCCTGACCTTCCAATGAAGGCGGCGGCATTGCTGGAGTCGGGGACGCGCAATCATGCTCTTATCGACGACAACAAGAGGACAGCATGGGCTCTCATGGTTGTGTTCCTCGGGCTCAACGGCTACAGGCACAATTTCCCTGCAGATGCGGCGTTCGACCTCGTGGTGGGTGTCGCAAGCAGCAGAATCGGATTGGGCCAGTCCTCTCATTTGATTAAGAAACACCTGGTCTCCCGTACGCCGTAGTGCTCGTGCGGCGGCCGTCCGAGAACCTGCGCTGCCTGGCTCTCAATGGTCGGCTACCTCTGCATCGTGTTCAACTTGACGATCGCGAACATCTACTTGTCGGGGCTGCACAGCTATTCCGGGGTTCAGCGGAGCGCGGGGCGGCGGAACGTGCTCACATGGGTGGGTGTCGGCGTCGGGCACCCGCCGTTGCTGCTCAAGTTCCTCGAGGCGACCCCACCGGGTCCGATACAGCTGGAGTGCCCGGCGTTGCAGTACCGGGCTCTAACGTCACCCTCCCGTAGAAGCGAACATCCGGCCCTCCGGGTCGAGGCGCGTGAGCAGTTGCGCAGTGATGGAGGACAACTGCTCCACCTGCTCCTGGGAGAGCTGATCGAGGACAAGGCCACGCACGTTCTCCACATGACCCGGCGCCGCCTTCACGACCTTGGCCCAGCCCGCTTCGGTGAGCGTGACATTCTTGGCCCGGCGGTCCTCGCTGCACTCGCTGCGCTCAACCAGCGCCATCTTCTCGAGGCCCGTCAGCACCCGGGACAGCCGGGGCAACGTGGCGTTGGTCAACGACGCTAGCGCCGTGATGCGCAGAGTGCGCCGCGGCGCCTCGGACAGGGAGGCCAGCACGTAGTACTCGAAATGCGTCAGATCCTCATCCCGGGTCAGCTGCGCGTCAAGAACACCGGGCAACAGTTCAAGCACGGCCGCCATCCGTAGCCATGCCACCTGCTCGTCCTTGGTCAGCCATCGTGTCTTCGTCATGCCTTCACTCTAAAGAAATACTTGTACCTACAACTAACTGGTGCTAGCTTTTTAGTTGTAGATACAAGTTATCGACTCAAAGGAGCACCTCATGACTTCGCTGACCATCTTCGGCAAGGGCAACATGGGCAGCGCAATCGCCGGCGTCATCACAGCAGGCGGCGCGTCCGTCGAGCACATCGACAACTCGAGCACCGGCCCCGCCCTCACTGGCGACGTCGTCGTCCTCGCGGTCCCCTACCCCGCGCTCAAGGACATCACCGCCCAGTACGGTGACCAGTTGGCCGGCAAGATCGTCGTCGACATCACCAACCCGCTGAACTTCGACACGTTCGACTCCCTGGTGGTTCCTGCTGACAGCTGCGCCGCCACCGAGCTCGCAGCCGCACTCCCCAACTCCACGGCGCTCAAGGCCTTCAACACCAACTTCGCCGCGACCCTCGCATCACAGAGCGTCGGCTCCAACCAGACCACCGTGCTGATCGCCGGGAACGACGCCGCGGCCAAGGACACTCTTGCCGCAGCTGTGAAGACCGGCGGCGCGGACGCCGTCGACGCCGGGTCGCTGGACCGTGCCCGTGAGCTTGAGGCGCTCGGCTTCCTGCAGCTGACCCTCGCCGCCAGTGAGAAGATCCAGTGGACCAGTCGATTCGCACTCGTTCGCTAACCAACTGACCACGACGCCGGTGCCACCACACCTGGGCACCGGCGCTACGTTTCCCGCGCCTCCTGGCGCTTGCCGCCATCTGCACGACAGCACCTTAGAGACCCACTCACCACCTCCGCCCGCGCCATTCTCCGCGTCGTCGTCGGCTTCGTCTTCGCCGCGCACGGCTGGCAGAAGTACAACGAGTGGACCATCACCGGCACCGCTGCCGCCTTCGGTGAGATGGGAGTTCCCCTGCCCGACGTCGCTGCTCCGGTCATCGCCACGCTCGAGCTGGTGGGCGGCGTCACACTGATCCTCGGCTTCCTGACCCGCCCGGTCGCCGCGCTGCTGGCCCTTGACATGCTCGGGGCCCTGGTTCTGGTGCACCTCCCTGCAGGCGTCTTCGTCGCGAACGGTGGGTACGAGCTGGTCCTGCTGCTCGGCGCTGCGGCACTGACCCTCGCCCTCGTTGGTCCGGGACGCGCCTCTGTCGACCACGCACTGTTCGGCCGCAGGAACTCCAGGATGAGCGTGCTCGCGTAGCTTCGATAGATCGCGAAAGGGGAGGGAACCCGCGTAAGTTCCCTCCCCTCAGTAGTGGTGCCTGGCCGCGATAATCACGATCTGTTCGTCTTCGACCGCGTATACGAGTCGGTGTTCCTCGGTGATGCGACGTGACCAGTAGCCGGCCAACTGGTGCTTGAGTGCCTCCGGCTTGCCAATTCCTTCGAAGGGCGTCCGGAGGCACTCGTTGATGAGGACATTGATCCGCTTCACCAGTGCTTTGTCGTTCTTGATCCAGTACTGGTAGTCATTCCAGCCGTTCGGCGTGAACGTCGTGTTCATTCGACCAGTGGTCGCTCGATTGCCGTTCCGGCCCTGTGCTGCGCAATGCTCTCGAGCAAGTGTGTGGCGTTGGCGGGCGTCCGCAGCAGGTATGCAGTCTCTTCGAGAGCTTCGAAATCGGCGAGGGACATCAGCACCGCGCTGCCTTTTTTCGAAATGATCTCCACGGGCAAGTGATCGTTATTGACCTGTTCAATAAGCGGGAACAGCCGCGCTCGCGCTTCGGATGCAGTGATAGCCATGACCAGCCCTCCTCTGTAGTACAACATATGGTACCGGAAGGAGAAAGATGACGCATTCTCCCCTCCATACCGGACAATGTGAAGTCGAAACCACCGCTCGCTCCGGACTCAAGCGCCGACTCGCCGCCGTACGGACACTCTACTCAATTGTATTACTCTCTTTATTGATTAACGATAGGTTGTGATCGTTATTTAGTAGGAGGAGACCCCGTGGGAAAGCTAACCATCCTGGCCCTGCGCGTAGTACTCACGCTGGTGCTCGCCGGATCGGTGTTTGTGCAGGTGTGGATCGTGCCGCTGCTGTCCATCGACCTGCAGGAGGCCGGTGCGCCTGAAGGCCCGCGCATCACGTTCCTCGCCATCGTGGTGCTGGGCATCGTGGCCGCGCAGGTCACCGTGGTGTGCGTATGGAAGCTGCTGACGATGGTGCGGCGAACCGTGTTCTCACACGGCGCCTTCCGCTACGTGAACGTCATCTTCGGTGCCATGGCCGTCGCATCCATGCTCATGTTCGGCATTGCCGTCCTGCTCGCACCGGGCGATGTCGCTCCCGGCATCGTCCTGCTGATCTGCGGGGCGTCGCTGATGATCGCCGGGGTGGCACTGATCGTCCTGGTGATGCGAGCCTTGCTGGCTCAGGCGGTCGCGCGCGATGTCGAGGCACAGCATTTGCGGACCGAACTCGACGAGGTGATCTGATGCCCATCATCGTCGACATCGACGTGATGCTGGCGAGGCGCAAGACGCCCGTCGGCGCGCTGGCCGAACGGGTCGGAATTACGCCCGCCAATCTCGCGGTGCTCAAGAACGGCCGCGCCAAGGCGGTGCGCTTCACAACCCTTGGAGGCGCTGTGCGAGGTGCTCGAGTGTCAGCCGGGCGATCTGTTGCGGTGGGAGGCGGATAGGTCCGACGACGACGGCGGTCTCGACTCGAGCGAGGGTCACCGCGAGTACTGATTCAACTCTCAATTATCCCGACAGTGGATGCCAGCAGAACCCCGACTACGACCTCCACGCGGGCAACCGACTCCCCGGCGTTAATTGGGGCCGGAAGCTGCAAAACACAGAATTGTCAGTGTTGAGCCTTAGGATCAGTTGACCCTTCAAGTTCAGAAGGGAAAGGCTCTATCCCGTGGGGGAAACTTGAAGAAAATATTTGGTCTCTTGAGTGTCGGCGCTCTGCTCCTAACTGGTTGCGGTGGGACGTCTAATGCTGAAGCGCCCGAAGTTGAGCCAGCAGGCCCAGCCTCAGCAGAGGCGACTCAGGGGGCGAGCGAAGCGCCCGCTGCAACGCCACCAGCCAACACTTCAACCCGTGGCAATCTCATCAAGACCGTGGGTGAAGGAGCTGGCATAACTAACGTAGATGGCGACGATACAGTCAGTTTTGTGGTCAACTCCATCACCGTGGATGCGCCCTGTACTGGTCCTTACGCGATGCCGCCCGAAAACGGTCACTTTGTTGTGCTCGAGGTGTCAGTAAAAACTGCGCCGGCCCAGCCGGACGATGCATATCCGATGTCGTTTTCGATGGACGGTGGGTTGTGGTCTGTCATCGCCCCAAATGGAACGACCTCAAACGCTCCCGCATATTCAGGGTCGACCTACAACTGCCTGCCCGAGGCAGAAGTACTGCCAAGCTCAATCGGCCCTGGCGAACAGGCAACCGGCAAAGTAGTTCTTGACGTCGTCGAACCTGAAGGGGTACTCGTCTACGGCGATATGACGGGTGCAGGCAATTGGGAGTGGGCATACCCACAGGGCTAACCCCTGAAGCGCGCCACCCGGCGGAGAAGCCGCAATTGCAGGATTGAGGTTCTCTTTGTGGGACACGTCAGGAACACTGTGGGATCCGAAGGCAACACGAACGGCGGGG
>NZ_KI914868.1:131721-142191 GCF_000520555.1 Arthrobacter sp. Br18
CGAAAGGTGGCCAGCCCCGCCGTCGTGCACTTTCGAACCAGAACGTCCGGATCCATCAGCAGCGACCCGATCTCGTCGTCAGTACTCCCCCACATAGCTACGGCCCACACGCATGCCCTGCTCCACAAAGCGTTTGTGCGCTTGCCCGCACAGCTCGCTGATCGAGTCCCACCGAGTCCATTGACCATGAGGGCCCATGGTTGCCGTCCCTGTACAGCAAGTCGCAAACCGCCGGAGCCAAAAGCTACTCAACAATCTCGTTGGCGGGCATCATTCTCGCTCTGCGCCGCCCTAACTCGCCGTGGATTCCGACGCCCAACGTCGCGCCGATGGGATCGTGAAACCGTCAGCGCAGAGGATCACGGGCGTGAAACTGACGCACGCTAGACCTCGCCGGAGCACGGGCCCTGGCGGATGAAGGCGCGGAAGGAATCAGGCGACACCGAGCTCTCGGAGGTTGGAAGTGCACTTGCTACAGTTGCTATGAAGGCTTCTATGGCGACTATTCCGCACCGAGGACTGCGCAACCAGAGCAGCAAGATCCTTGAGCGCGTCAACGGTGAGACGATCAGCGTCGCCAACAACGGCGAGCTGGCAGCGACGCTCATTCCACCATCGTGTGCGCCCGTTGAGCAGCTACTCCGATCGGGCAGCATCCGCCCGGCCATCCCGGGAAAGGTCGACTTCCGGTTGCTGCCCCGCGTCAAGGTCGAGGAAAGCACTGCGGACATGCTCGCTGATCTCCGTGGCGATCGGTGATCGCCTACCTCGACACGTCGGCAGCACCCAAGCTTCTTGTCGAAGAGCGCGAATCCCTGGCCGTGACTCAATCCCTGTCTGGCACTCCAGACCTCGACATCGTGGCCTCCATGCTGCTCTATACCGAATTGCGCTGTGCCTCGAGGCGGCGTGCAGCAATCCTCGCATCGGCGGTGAACACAGTCCTGAGGGGCGTGATCTCGTTGATGCCACGCGGGCAGACTTCCTGGTCGCGGCGGGAACTATCGACCCCCGCCGTCGATTAACCCTTTCGTAGTCCCCTCCTCCGCGATAGAAGGAGCACTGCCACACCACGAAAGGGGCGCGTCATCGTCTGTAGGATCACTCTCGCGGGCCCTCGCGTCCCCACATCAGCCCTTGCCTCTCGCCCGACCGGGAAGGGTACCCGCGATATCACCCTGCGACATGAAGGCGTGCGCTGGTGATGATCGACGACGAGACGCATAGAGGCCGGCGCTCTTCGTTTCGGCCTCTCCTGGCCATTCTCGTGCTCGGGATGCTCGCGGCTGCACTGGTGCTCCTGGGGCCCGGCCTGCTCAGCGGCTTACGCACCGAGGGCGGCGCGCTGCTAGGGGCTCCGGAGTGCATGGTCGACACCTCGGAGGGACAGGTCGAGCTCGATCGTGCCGAGGCGAAGCTGGCCACGACGGCGGTGGCGCTCCGGGCTCGCGGAATGGAGGCCCCGGACACCTCCGGCATCGACGAAGCAGCACTGCAGGCGCTGGCTGACGGGCCGTCCGACGACGCCGGACCCGTTCTGAGCTGCCGGGGTTCAGCTACCAGTGACTTGACGGAAGAGCAGCTGACTGGCAGCGGCCTGACGCCCCGCGCCGAGCAGGTACGCGGGGCGATGACCGAGGTGTTCGGCGACCAGAGCCTCGGCGGATTCGCCCCGGGTGGAGTCGGTCAGGGGCACGGGGCTGACTCGACGTGGTTGGGTCCCCGGGTAGGAGTCCGGTGACTATGTGAGTTTCGCATCCGATAATGGATGCAGGAGGAAATTCACAGATTATGGCACGTAGACATACCCCGGATCAGGTCATCGCGAAAGTGCGCCAGGGCCAGAAAATGCTCAACGACGGACGACCCATGATCGAGGTCATCAAAGAGCTGCAGATCACTGAGGCGACGTGGTATCGGTGGCTGCAGCAGTACGGGTCCGAGAAGAACGCCACCCAGGCCAAGGCCGTCAAGGACCTCGAGAAGGAGAACGCGCGACTGAAGAAGCTGGTGGCCGAGAAGGAACTGGCCATCGACATTTTGAATGAGGTGGCGCGGGGAAAATTCTGAGCCCCGAACCACGTCGCCGCGCCGTTCGTATGGCGCAGGAGAAGTTCGGGGCGTCCGAGAGGTTCGCCTGCAAGGTGTTGGGGCAGAACCGGTCAGCGCTGCGCAAAGGCCGACCCGTGGTCAGCTTTGAAGAGGCACAGTTGCGCTCTGATCTGCGGGCTGTTGCCGGCAAGCATCCGGCGTGGGGCTGGCGCAAGGCGCGCTGGCACCTGCTCGAGCAACCGCAGTGGGACGGCGTGGCGCTGAACAAGAAGCGCGTGCGCCGGCTCTGGCGCCTCGAAGGACTCACGTGCAAGCCCAAGGCGCGCAAGAAGCGCCGCACCGGTCCCGGCGCCGGCGAGCAGAAGCGCCTGCGGGCCGAGTACCCGATGCACGTGGTCAGCTTCGACTTCCAATCCGACGTGACTTCCTGCGGTCGGCATATCCGGTTCTTCAACGTCATCGACGAATACACCCGCACCGCCCTGGCCATCATCCCGCGCCGGTCCTTCACCTCCAACGATGTGGTCGCAGTGCTGGAGGACATCATCGCCGAAACCGGCATCGTGCCAACCTATGTCCGATCGGACAATGGTCCGGAGTTCACCGCCGGCGCGCTGATCGACTGGTGTGCCACCGCCGGAGTCGATACCGCGTTCATCGACCCGGGCTCACCCTGGCAGAACGGATTCGCCGAATCATTCAACGCCCAATTCAGAAGGGAACAACTGACCGGAGAAATCATGGACACGCTGGCCGAGGCAAAATACTTGGCCGACGAATGGAAAGAGATCTATAATCATGAACGACCCCACGGATCCCTCGACGGACTGACTCCGTCCAGATACTGGGAACGCTGGAGTGCAGAGAACCAATTAGCTATCGCATAGCCACTGGACTGCTAACGGGGGCCCAACCAGACGCACTACGACGGGCGGGCCATTGATATCTTCTTCCGCCCCGTGACCGAGGAGAACCGGCGCGAGGGGTAAATACTGGCCCACTGGCTGGTTGCCCATGCCGCGGACCTGGACATCCAGTACGTCATCTTCGACGACCGGTTCTGGAGCGCGCACATAGCTCGAGGGCAGTGGCACGACTACGAGGCGCCGGCGCCTGCCAATGAGATCCTGCGTCACCTCGACCACGTGCACGTGGACGTGCTCGGCGGGGAAGCTCCCTGACCTTCTGCCCTCGATCACCTGCGACAGCTTCGAGCCGGAGACGGGCCCGTTCGAAAACAACCAGGTGGTGTACTTCCCCACATGGCTGCGGCCCACGTGAATGCCCTGCTCGGCGAGGCGTTTGTGGAACCGACCGCACAGCAGGTACAGGTCACTGATCGGGGTGCCACCGAGGCCGTTGACCATCAGGGCCACGCGGTTGCCGTCGCGATGGTCGAAGAGCAGATGCCTCGGTTACCGCTTGATGAGGGGCGAGCAGCCGCCCGACGGAGCGAACGCCGAGCAGGATAAGGTAGGCGTCAGTCGACGGGAAACATCGCTCGAGCAGTCCGGCCGATGACGCCAGTCATGGTCGCGTCCACCCCTCCTCCGATCACACCACCCACAAGTGGCACACCCTTCGCCAGGGTGATGACCGAACGTTTCGTTCCGTACTTGGCGAGAAGCGTGAACCCAACTTTCTTGTTGATCTCGCGAATCAGCACGATCGGAAGCTTCTTGATTGCGTTGATCACCACCTTTTCGCCAGCCTTGATACCAACTATTTTTGCAATTTGCTGGGCGTTCGAACCCACTGCTATGAGCGTGACCACTGTGCGCACATGCGGATCGGAGGGGTCGTACCCACGAAGGTACGCGATGGCGGCGGTGAGACGTGCATTGATCACGAGTGCGCCGGCCATATTTGCGGGAACGGTCACAGGCATAGCGATGAATCCACCGAGCCCCGTTACGAAACCATTGACACCGGCCGCTTCGACCGACTCGACGATCAGTTTCTTGATTACATTGTCGATATCCGTGTGCTCGTCTGGTCGAACTTTTCGTGTCGGTTCGCTATTAGGTTCGTAGTGTTCTCCCTGAACACGGGCCAGCCGATCCTCCGCCCACTTGATCGATCCCGTCAGTGGACCGACACCTGTGTCGATCACTTTGCCGACCAGCTTCTGGAGCTGCTCGGATGCCTTCTCGGCGGTACTCGTCGACGTGTCCTCGGGTTCCAGCACGGTCGCATCGACCATCGCAATTCCTCTCTTAGTACTTTCGTGAGCACACCGAAGGCGGATACGAGCCCCGCCTAACAGGTTGATCGGTAATAGTGAGACCAATGGCCCTTTGTGGACTTTAGCGGCTCTTCGTAAACGAGAGTGTGGGTGGGGTGTAGCCGGGGTGGGCGCGTCGGTGGCGGGATAGGGGTCGAGGCCTTCCGATGATGGAAGTTCTGACACTGCCCATCCGAAAGACCTCGACGTGCTCAACGCTACCTTTGTTCGCCCTGACCTGACCACGTTTTGCCGCCTCGACGAGCTCGGATTGGTGGCCATCGGCCAGCACCTCGGCGCCCATCAAGCGCTGATCGAGTGCCGTGTCGTTCAACCGGATCCGTGGTGCCGGTCCTGTGGCTCTGAAGACGTCGTACGAGACACCGTTCCGCGCAGGCTCGCCCATGAACCGTTCGGTCACCGGCCCACCACCTTACTGATACGGGTGCGCCGCTATTGGTGCAAGCACTGCGGACGCACCTGGCGCCAGGACACGTCGATGGCAGCCGATCGTCGGGCGAAGATCTCGCGCCGCGGGCTCCGGTGGGCACTGACCGGGATCGTGGTCGATCACCTGACCGTGTCCCGGATCGCGGCCGGCCTCGGGGTGTCTTGGCATACGGCGAACACTGCGGTTCTTGCCGAGGGCAGACGCCTGCTGATTGATGGCCCGGGCAGGTTCGACGGGGTCACCGCGATCGGGGTCGACGAGCACGTCTGGCGTCATACCCCTAAGGGCGACAAGTTCGTGACGGTCATCATTGACTTGACGCCGATCCGCGACAAGACAGGCCCCGCGAGGCTGTTGGACATGGTCGAGGGACGCTCGAAGGCCGTGTTCAAGGCCTGGCTTGCTGATCGGCCACAGGCCTGGCGGGACGGGGTGGAAGTGGTGGCGATGGATGGGTTCAGCGGGTTCAAGACCGCCACTGCGCAGGAGCTTCCCGACGCCATCCCCGTGATGGATCCGTTCCATGTGGTCCGTCTGGCTGGGGACGGGTTGGACCGGTGCCGCCAACGCATCCAGCAAGCCACGACCGGTCACCGAGGCAGGGGCGGAGATCGGCTCTACCTGGCCCGGCGGATCCTACACACCGGTGCGGACTTGCTCGCCGATAAGCAGTACGTCCGCCTCGCTGCGGTCTTCACAAGCGAGGAGCACCTCGAAGTCGAGGCGACCTGGGGTATCTATCAGCGGATTGTCGCCGCCTACCGGGAGTCCGACAGAAAGAAGGGCAAGGAGATGATGGAGGCGGTCATCGACGCGGTCACCAGCGGCGTCCCGACCGCCCTCGTCGAGGTCCGTCGGCTCGGCCGGACCCTGAAACAACGAGCTGTCGATGTGCTCGCGTTCTTCGATCGGCCAGGCACCAGCAACGGCCCCACCGAGGCAATTAATGGGCGGCTCGAGCACCTCCGCGGCTCAGCGTTGGGCTTCAGGAACCTCACCCACTACATCGCCCGATCACTGCTCGAATCCGGCGGCTTCCGACCCCTCCTACACTCTCAATTACGATGAGACACTTTAGCCGACCATGGAATTTACCCGGAGTAGGACGCACAAGGGCGCGCGGCTGACGACGAAAAGCTAACGGCCAGACCGGCCCTGCGCAATTGAGGGTGTAATCGGGGTTGCCGACTATTCGGGACTGAATGGACCAATGCCATCTACAGCGCCCACTAGAATCATCCTCCGCGCGTCAGTACCGACCCCACGTCAGCGACCCCATCCTCTGCAGGGAGTGCCTTATAGACAAAATCCCCTGACGATATCTGCCGCTTGATCTGCTCAAGCTCTTCTTTGAGCAGATCAACGGTGGCACGGTACTTCTCGAAATCCGCCGTTCGGCGCTTAGCCACGGCGTAACCGATACCGGCGGCGAGAATGACAAGTGGGAACGAAACCAGCAGGGCCCAGCCGGACACTACAAAGAAGTCCAGAGCTATGGGAAGTGCCTGCTTGAATGCCAGGAACTCGTTCACCCCACCCACCACTCCGTCCAGAGCGGAGTCCAGGGGGCCAAGATACTTCCCCACGAGGGGCGTCCCGGAAAACGACGGAGCACTCAGCGGCGGCTTCCCCCCTGCAGACCAGCGAGAGTCATCGAAATGGTTCAGGACGTAGATCCCGGCACCCGCGTTGAGTGCCGCGAAGAGCAGGACGGAACCAAGCGCAGTCCAATGGAGCCTGCGCGGACGCAAGACGCCGGCCACAAGCGCGAAGACGGCGACCGCAATCCAAGAAAAAATGCTGAGTTCGTCACGGCTCATGCCGCCCAATAGATCCAAGAAATTCCCCGCCCCTTACAGTCGGAATCAATACTTGTTCCGGTCCCGAGCGAGCGTATCCCAGTCACCGGGCATGCCGCGGCAATTACGCGAATTACGCGCGCCACTCGCTTCGCCCTGAACCTGCCAGCCGGAACGGGATCGCGCGCTACGAAATACAACTGCGGAACCCGGAATTGGACAATTGGGACAATATAAGGGGCCCGCTACCAAAAGGCAACGGGCCCGCTGTCGTGCATGAAACCCCTAGAACGTCCGGATAGGGATCTCCGCCGGGTCCATCAGCAGCGACTCGATCTCCTCGTCCAGCTTCACCAGGGTGATCGACGCGCCGGCCATGTCCAGCGACGTGCAGTACTCCCCCACATAGCTGCGGCCCACGGTGATGCCCTGCTCGGCGAGGCGCTTGTGCGCCTGCCCGTACAGCAAGTAAAGCTCGCTGATCGGGGTGCCGCCGAGGCCGTTGATCATCAGGGCCACACGGTCGCCGTCGCTGAACGGCAGGTCCTTCACCACGGGGCTGAGGATCTCCTCCACGATCTCGTTGGCCGGCATCATCTTCGCCCTGCGCCGCCCCGGCTCACCGTGGATGCCGACGCCCATCTCGATCTCGTCCGCCCCCAGCTCGAACAGCGGGCTGCCCTTCGCGGGCGGAGTGCACGCGGTGAGTGCGACGCCCATGGTCCGCGTCACCGAGTTCACCTTCTCGCCGATGCGGATCACCTCGTCGAGGTCTGCCCCACGCTCCGCTGCAGCCGCGACGGCCTTGATGACGAAGAAGTTGCCCGCCACCCCGCGCCGCCCGATGGTGTAGGTGGAGTCCTCCACGGAGACGTCGTCGTTGATGAACAGCGTCTTGACCTCAATGCCGTCGGCCGAGGACATCTCCTGGGCCATCTCGAACACCATCTTGTCGCCGGTGTAATTGTTGACCAGCAGCAGCACGCCCTTGGGTGAGGCCATGAGCTTGGTCGTCTCGTACACGTAGTCGAAGGGAGGGGCGGCGAAGACGTCGCCCGGGCACGCGGCGTCGAGCATGCCCTTGCCCACGATCATCACGTGCGCCGGCTCGTGCCCGGACCCGGAGCCCTGCACGATGGACACCTTGTTCTGGTCGGGGCCGTCGGCGCGCATGATCAGGTTGTACTCGGGCACGTACTTCAGGGTGTCCGGGTTCGCGAGCGCCAGGCCCTCGAGCATCTCCGGGACGAACTGCTGCGGATCATTGACGAACTTCTTCATGAGGGCTCCACGTCGTTGTGTTGGGATTCGGAAATGGGTAAAACTCAGGGCCAGTCGGCCACGATGCGCTCGACGATGATCGCCACGGCCACCGCACCGGCGTCCGGCGAACCGATACTGCGTTCCCCGCTGTAGCTGGCGCGGCCGCGCTTCGCCTCGAGCACTGATGTGCCGTCGGCGCACTCGCGGGTCTTGGCGGCGAAGGCTGCACGGCATTCCTCCGGCGAAGCACCGGCTGCGAGCTGCCGTTCGAGCTCGTCGGTGGCGGGGATCAGGGCGTCGAGCAGGGTCTTGTCGCCGAGGTCGGCGTTCCCGCGCGCCTTGATGCCGTCGGTTGCTGCTCGCAGCATGGTGACGACGGTGGTCCCGTCGATGGTGTCCACGGTCTTCGCGGCGGCCGAGGCCCGGAGGAACGCCGTGCCCCACAGGGGCCCCGACGTGCCGCCGATCCTGCTGGAGATTGCGAGCGCTATCTGCTGGAGGAAGGTGGCGACGTCGTCGCGCTTCAGGGAATCCCAGTCCGCCAGCACCTTCTCGAAGCCGCGGGCCAGGGAGTAGCCGAGGTCGCCGTCGCCCACTACGGCGTCGAGGTCCCCGAACTCCTTCTCCTTCTCGACGGCCGTGGATGCGAGGGAATGCACGACGAATTCGACGTCGGCGAGGTCGGTGGCGGTCATGGCGTCTCCGTATCGGTGATTGGTGCGGAGCCCGCATCGCCGGGTCCGGGGCGGGTCAGCAGATCCTGCAGCGTGGCGAGGGTGACGACGCCGCGGGGGCCAACGGCGTGGGGATCGGCGAGCACTTCCGCCTGCTCATCGTTCGGGTCGCCGAGGGAACTGACCACGAGGGATGCGCCCGTGAAGTCCTCCTCGCGGGTGAAACCGCTGACGGTCACCACCGTTCGAAGTCCGGCGGCGACGGCGGCGCGCAGCCCATTGCTGCTGTCCTCCACGACGATGGCGTCCTCCGGCGATACCCCGATCTCGGACAGTGCCAGCAGGTAGATGTCCGGCGCAGGCTTTTTGGCTGGCACCACGTCACCGGCGAACACGGAGAACTGCGCGGCGAGGCCGTCCCCGACGGCGTGCGTGAGGACGGCCCGGACGGCGGGTTCCGCGGAGGTCGACGCGACGGCGAGGGTCCAGCCGGCGTCGGAGGCTTCCCGCACGATCCGGGCGATACCCGGCCGGGCCGGCAACGCCGCGACCATCCCCTTGTAAACCTCGGTCTTGCGTTTGTGCCAGGAGAGGATCGCGGCGTCGATGGCGTCGTCGTCCTTCAGGCCCAGCTGCAGTGCGAGCGCCGGAGTGAGGATGCTGCGCATGCGCTCCTTGCCGCCACCGATCTTCACCTTCACGGCGTAGTCCTCCACGCTCCACTGCACGGGAACATCGAAGTCGGCGAAGGTCTGGTTGAACGCGGGCAGATGGCCGTACTGTTCGGTGTCGGCGAGCACGCCGTCGCAGTCGAAAATGAGTGCGGGCATGCTCAGCGGCCACCCTTGCCGGCGCTGCCGAACTGCGTGCAGAGATCCGTCACCATCGCGAGGATGTCACCGCGCGTGTGCTTGAACAGCGACGGCGGATCCCACTTGTTGTTCTGCTCCGCCTGCTTGAGGAACGCCAGGCTGGACTGCATGTAGGTTTCCTTGAGCGCGGTGGAAATGTTGACCTTCGCGCAGCCTCGGGCAATGAGGTCCGCGAACTGCTCGTTGCTCAGGCCGCTGCCGCCATGCAGGGCGATGGGCAGTTTCCGTGCCTCCACAATCTGGGTGACGCGTTCGACGTCGAGCACGGGCGCTGCCTTGTAGCTGCCATGGGCGTTGCCGATGGACGGGGCAAAGACGTCGATGCCGGTCGCGTCGATGAACGCGAGCGCCGTCTCGAGGCTCTGCTGCTTGGACACCTCGTCGGACCCGTGGTCGTCCTCGACGCCGGTGATCGCCTCGATCTCGCCCTCCACCTGGGCGCCGCAGCTGCGGGCCTCGGCGACGACGTCGATGGTCTGGCGCTGGTTCTCCTCGACGGGCAGGTTGGAGGCGTCGAACAGCACCGAGTTCCAGCCGGCCTTCAGGCATTCGGTGACCATGGCGCGGTCTGGGCAGTGGTCCAGGTGCAGCGTGACGGGCACCTCGATGCCGCGCGTCATGGACTGCCACATATCGAACAGCACGCGGGAGCCGATGCTGCGCACGGTCTTCACCGACGTCTGCAGGATCACCGGCGAGTTCGCCTCGACGGCTCCGGCGAGCACGGCCTCCATGGTCAGGTCGTTGAAGATGTTGATCGCGGGCACTCCGTAGCGCGCCTGGAATGCCGGATCAACAATGTCCTTCAGGGGTACAACACCCACAACAAATCCTCCTGGCTAGGCTCCTCCCCACGGTAGGCGGGCGGCGCGCGGGCCGGTATGGGGGTTACCCCTCCCCTTGGCGTGGGGGTAATCACCACCTCGCCAGCAGCCGACGTCGGTGGTTGAGTGGGGCGCGGCTGTTCTGCCACCATTCCACTCCCCACTTCAACGACGAAGGACATTCCATGCCCCAGGGATCAGTACTCGAAACCATCACCGCCGAGGAAGCGCGCCGCGTCATCGACGCTGCCGCCGCAAAGGCCACCGAGATCGGCCAGCCGATGGACATCGCCGTAGTCGATGCCGGCGGG
>NZ_KI914868.1:142291-143533 GCF_000520555.1 Arthrobacter sp. Br18
AAGGCGCATGTCCGCATGGACGGCGCGAACATCGGCAGCATCACCATCGCGATCAACAAGGCCTACACGTCCATCGCGTTCCAGTGCGAGACCGGCGACCTGCAGGGCGCCACCCGGCAGGACGGGCCCATCTACGGGCTGAGCGACGCCCACGGTGGCCGGCTCGCGGTGTTTCCCGGCGGCATCCCACTGGTGCGCGACGGCAGCATCATGGGCGCCATCGGCGTCTCCACCGGCACCATCGAGCAGGACCAGGAGGTCGCCTCGGCGGGTGCTGCCGCCTACTGACGCGACCTACGAGCCGGAGTGCTGCAGCCCCACCAACATGGTGCGGTTGCGAGCGCCGGTCTTCCGGAGCATCGCGCCCACGTGCTTTTCGACGGTCTTCACCGAGATGGCCAGCCGGGTGGCGATCTGCTTGTCGGCCAGCCCTTCGATGAGCAGGTCGCGGACCTCGAGTTCACGGGCCGTGAGCCGGACGGTCGAGCTCTCCTTCGTCGCTACGTTCCCGGCGGCTTCGGTGAAGCGGGTGAAGACGGCGCCGTCGAGCAGCGCATCGCCCCGGGCCGCGGCCACCACCACGCGGGCCACTTCGGCGGGCGTCGATTCGAGCGAAACCTCAAGGCGCATGTCCGCATGGACGGCGCGAACATCGGCAGCATCACCATCGCGATCAACAAGGCCTACACGTCCATCGCGTTCCAGTGCGAGACCGGCGACCTGCAGGGCGCCACCCGGCAGGACGGGCCCATCTACGGGCTGAGCGACGCCCACGGTGGCCGGCTCGCGGTGTTTCCCGGCGGCATCCCACTGGTGCGCGACGGCAGCATCATGGGCGCCATCGGCGTCTCCACCGGCACCATCGAGCAGGACCAGGAGGTCGCCTCGGCGGGTGCTGCCGCCTACTGACGCGACCTACGAGCCGGAGTGCTGCAGCCCCACCAACATGGTGCGGTTGCGAGCGCCGGTCTTCCGGAGCATCGCGCCCACGTGCTTTTCGACGGTCTTCACCGAGATGGCCAGCCGGGTGGCGATCTGCTTGTCGGCCAGCCCTTCGATGAGCAGGTCGCGGACCTCGAGTTCACGGGCCGTGAGCCGGACGGTCGAGCTCTCCTTCGTCGCTACGTTCCCGGCGGCTTCGGTGAAGCGGGTGAAGACGGCGCCGTCGAGCAGCGCATCGCCCCGGGCCGCGGCCACCACCACGCGGGCCACTTCGGCGGGCGTCGATTCGAGCGAGAGGAA
>NZ_KI914868.1:143633-144395 GCF_000520555.1 Arthrobacter sp. Br18
GCTGCTCAAGCGTCGGTTGGTCGACGACGGCCACCACCGGCCGGTCGATGGAGTCCTCATCCGGTCCCGTCTGCTGTGCAGCGGTGTACTGCTCGAGGAGGGGCCAGTCGAGCACGATCATGTCCGGCTGCAGCAGCGAGATCGATTCCACGAGGTCCTCGAGGCTGCCCGGCTCCCCCATGACCTGCACGGACGGTTCGGAGGCCTCGAGCAGGCGCACCAGCCCTGCGCGCACCAGCGGCTGGGTGCAGGCAACGAGCACCTTCCACCGCTCGCGCGACACTTCGCCATTAGCGGAGTAGGGCACTTCCGCGCGGACGCTCGTTCCCCAGCCCTGGAGCGAGAGGAACCCCCGCACGCCCGATGCCGCCGCGAGCCGCAGCTGCTCAAGCGTCGGTTGGTCGACGACGGCCACCACCGGCCGGTCGATGGAGTCCTCATCCGGTCCCGTCTGCTGTGCAGCGGTGTACTGCTCGAGGAGGGGCCAGTCGAGCACGATCATGTCCGGCTGCAGCAGCGAGATCGATTCCACGAGGTCCTCGAGGCTGCCCGGCTCCCCCATGACCTGCACGGACGGTTCGGAGGCCTCGAGCAGGCGCACCAGCCCTGCGCGCACCAGCGGCTGGGTGCAGGCAACGAGCACCTTCCACCGCTCGCGCGACACTTCGCCATTAGCGGAGTAGGGCACTTCCGCGCGGACGCTCGTTCCCCAGCCCTGCGTCGAGTCGACGGAGAGATCGCCGCGCAGATAGTGGGCGCGGG
>NZ_KI914868.1:144495-145510 GCF_000520555.1 Arthrobacter sp. Br18
CGGGCCGCCATGCCGTGAAGGCCCAGGCAGGCGGACGACGACGGCGACCCTTCCGTTCCGCGCGTCGCGGCGGCGTCGAAGCCGCGGCCGTTGTCCTCGATGACGGCGGCGATCCCGGTGACGTTGTAGAACAAGCCCACCCGGCAGGTGGTGGCGTGGGCATGCACGACGACATTCCCGACTGCTTCCTGCACAATCATGAACACCTGATGGGCCACTTCGGGCGCGAGATCATGGGGTTCCCCGACCACCAGGAGGGTGGCGTCGAGGGGGTAGACGGCTTCCACGCGGTCGAGTTCGGTACGGACGGCTACCTCGAGGGTGCTGCCGGCGAGGCTCGAGGGGCCGAGCCCGAGGACCGTGCGCCGGGTTTCGAAGAGGGCTTCGTGGGCGAGGACTCGGGCGGAGTCGATGTGCTGGGTGGATGGCGAGCCGCCGGGGGTGGCTTTATCGGCGCGATCCAGGTGCAGGAGCAGGGAGCCGAGGGAGCGGCCGATGGTTTCGTGGACGTCGCGTACCGCCCGTTCGCGTTCACCGGCGACGGCTGCTTCGCGTTCCTTGGCTGCGGCGGCGTTGTGGAGGCGGGAATTCATGATGGCGATGGCGGCGTGGTTGGCGAAGAGCTCCACAAGAGAGGCTTCGGCCGGCGTGAAGGCTCGGCCGGGTCCGTCGCTGAAGATGGCGAAGGTGCCGATGATTGCGCCGTCCCACGAGATGGGGACGCCGATGACGGCGCTCCCCCAGCGCGGATCGCTCGGGTGGATGTGTCCGGTGGGGACGGCGGCGTAGCGGTCGAGGATCACGGTGCCGCGTTGCTTCACGATCTCTCCGGTGAGGCCCTCGGTCAGGGGGAAGGTCTGGCCCTCGTGGCAGCCGACACCCTGGTCCACTTCCTTGCGGTAGTAGCCCTCGGTCTCGTGGACGATCGATATAGAACCGCTCTCGCAGCTGAGGAGGGCGACGGCGTGGCCGAGGACGCGTTCGAGGAGCGGGACCAGCTCGAACTGGCCGGCGA
>NZ_KI914869.1:0-13284 GCF_000520555.1 Arthrobacter sp. Br18
TCGCGTCCTCGGCCCGGCGCATCACACTGCACCTGCCCGAATCCTGGCCCTGGCAAAAGAACTGGGAGAAGGTCTTCAAAACCGTTTACCCACCACCGCAACCAGCCTGAACCTCCGCCCACCCAGCCGCTCACGGCGCAACCGAAAACAACAGTGGAACATCCCCGGACAGACAGGCCCGGAGATCAAACCTGCCGCCAGCCGGAAACACAATCCAAAATCAAAAACCGGCACTCACCACCAGCCCACCGGTGGATTCAGGCTCGTAGGCCGACAGGGAAGGAACGCAGCACCGCCCGCCGCGACGCTCATGCCCATCAGCCCCGCCGTCCTCAGGCGGCCCCGGGACTGGCCGAGCACCATGCACCTCACAGGCCCTTGGCGCACCAGACAACCGGGTTCTGTGCCGAACGAAGTGTCCGACTTCATCGCCGGCGGGAACTTTGTCTACGCCGGGTTCGGGTCGATGGTCGCAGGCGATCCTGTCGCCCGTGCACGGGAGGTGGTGCGCGGCATCCGGGACCACGACGCCCGCGCGCTCGTCGCAACCGGGCTCGGCGGACTTCGCGTTCCGCCGGACCTCAGGGGCGACGACGTTCTGGTCACCGGCTCGGTCGCCCACGACGCGATCCTGCCCCAAGCACAGGCGGCAGTCCACCACGGAGGCATCGGCACGGTCCAGGCAGCCACCGCCGCTGGCACAGTGTCGATCATCGTGCCGTTCATAGCCGATCAACCCTTCTGGGGCGCCCGCCTGCAGGAACCCGGTCTCTCGCCACGACCGATCCGGCAGCGAACACTCACCTCGACTCGGCTTACTGCAGCACTGTCGGACGCCGTGAACTGCCGGACCGCAGTGCGAGCAGCGGCGCACACCATGGCGACCGAGGGCGGAGCCGGCACTGCACTGGCCGTACTCGAGACCCTCCACCCGTGATCCGATCATCACCGTACGAAAGGACGAGCCCTCCCGGGCCATCCCCTGCCTGTGCGGCAGCGGCCCCGTGTCCGCACAGGACAGCTGATCAGCCGAGGATCGCCAATACTTCCTGCAGCTTCGCCGAGGGACGCATGGCAGCGGCCACCCTGGTGACGTCCGGGTGGAAGTAGCCGGCGATATCGACCGGCGATCCCTGCACGGCGTGGAGTTCGGCGACGATGGTCTCCTCGTTCGACGCCAGTGCTTCGGCCACCACGGAGAAGGCCTGCGCCAGGTCGGCATCCTCAGCCTGCCGTGCGAGTTCGTCGGACCAGTACTGGGCCAGGTAGAAGTGGCTGCCCCGGTTGTCGATCTCCCCCACCCGGCGGCTGGGCGACTTGTTCTCGAGCAGGAAGGTGCCGGTGGCACGGTCCAGGGTGTCGGCGAGGATCTGCGCGCGCGCGTTGTCCGTCGTCGTCGCCAGGTGCTCGAAGCTCACGGCCAGCGCGAGGAACTCGCCCAGGCTGTCCCAGCGGAGGTGGTTCTCACGAACGAACTGCTGAACGTGCTTCGGCGCTGAACCGCCCGCACCGGTCTCGAAGAGGCCTCCACCGTTCATGAGGGGAACCACCGAGAGCATCTTGGCGCTGGTGCCCAGTTCGAGGATGGGGAACAGATCGGTGAGGTAGTCGCGCAGCACGTTGCCGGATACCGAGATGGTGTCCTCGCCCCTGCGGATCCGCTCCAGGGTGAAGGCCGTGGCCTTCTCCGGCGTGAGGATGTCGATCTGCAGGCCCTCGGTATCGTGCTCCCCCAGATATTCCCGAACCTTGGCGATGAGGTTGGCGTCGTGGGCGCGGCCCTCGTCGAGCCAGAATACGGCGGGCATGCCCGAGGCACGGGCGCGTGTGACGGCGAGCTTGACCCAATCACGGATCGGCAGGTCCTTGGTCTGGCAGGCCCGCCAGATGTCGCCGGGCTGGGCGCCGTGTTCGATGAGAACGGTTCCCGAGCCGTCGACCACCTGCACCGTGCCGGCGGCCTGGATCTCGAAGGTCTTGTCGTGGCTGCCGTACTCCTCGGCGGCTTGGGCCATCAGTCCGACGTTCGGGACGGTACCCATGGTGGTCGGGTCGAAGGCGCCGTTGGCCCGGCAGTCGTCGAGGACGCTCTGGTAGACGCCGGCGTAGCTGCTGTCGGGAATGACAGCGAGGGTGTCGGCTTCCTCGCCCTCAGGACCCCACATGTGCCCGGAGCTGCGGATCATGGCCGGCATGGAGGCGTCGACGATGACGTCGCTGGGGACGTGGAGGTTGGTGATGCCCTTGTCGGAATCGACCATGGCCAGCTTCGGTCCGTCCGCCATCCCCTTGTCGATGGCTGCCTTGACGCCGTCGCGCACGTCGGCGGGCAGTGTGTCGAGACCGTTGAGGATGGACGCGAGCCCGTTGCTCGGGCTGAGGCCGGCCGCGGCCAGCCGGTCACCGTAGGTGGCGAACACCTCGGGCAGGCATGCCTTCACCACATGGCCGAAGATGATCGGATCGGACACCTTCATCATGGTGGCCTTCAGGTGCGCGGAAAACAGCACACCTTCCTGCTTCGCGCGGGAAACCTGTGCTGTCAGGAACTTGTCGAGGGCAGCCGCACGCATCACGGTACCATCCACGACCTCGCCGGCGAGCACGGCGACGGAGTCCTTCAGCACGGTGGTGGTGCCGGCGTCGTCGGTGAACTGGATCCGCAGGGTGTCGTCTGCCTCGATGACCACCGACTTCTCGTTGGAGCGGAAGTCGTCAGCGCTCATGGTGGCTACGTTGGTCTTCGACTCCGGCGTCCACGCACCCATGCTGTGCGGGTTCTGGCGGGCAAAGTTCTTCACCGAGGCGGGAGCACGTCGATCCGAGTTGCCCTCACGCAGCACGGGGTTGACGGCGCTGCCCTTGACCTTGTCGTAGCGCGCGCGGACGTCCCTGTCCTCATCGGTGGAGGGGTTGTCCGGGTAGTCCGGCAGCGCATACCCCTGGCCCTGCAGCTCAGTGATCGCAGCCTTGAGCTGCGGGATCGACGCGCTGATGTTGGGGAGCTTGATGATGTTCGCTTCGGGGGTCTTCGCGAGGGCGCCGAGTTCGGCGAGCGCGTCGCTCATCTGCTGCTCGTCTGTCAGGCGGTCACCGAAGAGGGAGATGATGCGCCCGGAGAGCGAGACATCGCGGGTCTCCACCTCCACACCGGCGGTCGAGGCGAACGCCTCGATGATCGGCAGGAACGAGTAGGTGGCCAGCATGGGCGCTTCGTCGGTGTGGGTGTAGATGATCTTGGCCATTGGTACGGCGTCTCCCTGGGAATTCGGATGCTATGGATTTCGGGGTGTCCCGTCGGGTCTAACCTACCCGAGGGGATCGGTGCGGCTAGTGGAAGAAGTGCCGTGCACCGGTGAGGTACATGGTGGCTCCTGCGGCATTCGCGGCGTCGATGATCTCCGAGTCACGCACCGACCCGCCCGGCTGGACGACGGCGCGCACGCCTGCGTCGAGCAGGATCTGCAGGCCGTCCGCGAACGGGAAGAACGCGTCCGACGCCGCCACCGCACCACGGGCCCGCTCCTCGCTGCCGAGGGTGTTGGCCCGTTCGACGGCGAGGCGGCACGAGTCGAGCCGGTTGACCTGACCCATCCCCACCCCGACGGACGCTCCACCGCTGGCGAGGAGGATCGCGTTGGACTTCGCCGCGCGGCACGCCTTCCAGGCGAAGGCGAGGTCGGCGAGGGTTGCCTCGTCGGCCGCGGTACCTGCGGCAAGCGTCCAGTTGGCGGGATTGTCGCCGTCGGCATCGAGCGTGTCCACCATCTGCAGCAGCACGCCGCCGGAGACCTGGCGCATCTCGGCGGGGTCGCGGCGGTAGCCCTCGGGGAGGACGAGCAGGCGGATGTTCTTCTTCGCGCGGAGGATTTCGAGGGCGGCGGGCTCGAACGACGGCGCGATGACCACCTCGGTGAAGATGTCCTTGATCGCGTTCGCCATGCCCGCGGTGACCTCGCGGTTGGCGGCGATGACTCCCCCGAATGCTGATATCGGATCGCACGCGTGGGCCTTGGCGTGGGCGTCGGCGATGGCATCCCGTGCATCGGGTGAGGCGACGGCGACGCCGCACGGGTTGGCGTGCTTGACCACCGCGACGGCGGGCTCGTCGAAGTCGAAGGCCGCGCGCAGGGCGGCGTCGGCGTCCACGAAGTTGTTGTAGCTCATGGCCTTGCCGTGCAGCTGGTCGGCCTGGGCTATGCCCGGGGTTGCGGCTTTCTCCACGTAGAGGGCCGCCTGCTGGTGGGGGTTCTCGCCGTAGCGCAGGACCTCGGAACGCTCCAATGCCAGACCGGCGTAGGCGGGCCAGGCGTCGCCGTCGTCGGTTCCGTCGCCGAACTGGGCTGCGGTCCACGAGGCGACGGCGGTGTCATAGGCGGCGGTGTGCGCGAAGGCGAGCGCGGCCAGCCGGCGCCGGGCATTGAGGTCGAAGCCGCCCTCGGCTGCCGCTGCCACGACGTCGTCGTAACGGGCCGGATCGACGACGACGGCGACCGACGGATGGTTTTTCGCTGCCGACCGGACCATCGCTGGGCCGCCGATGTCGATCTGCTCGACGACGTCGTCCTGCCCTGCCCCGGACTGCACGGTCTGGACGAACGGGTACAGGTTGACGACCACGAGGTCGAAGGGCTCGACGCCCAGTTCGGCAAGCTGGTCGACGTGTTCCTGACGGCGCCGGTCGGCGAGGATTCCGGCGTGGACTTTCGGGTGCAGGGTCTTGACGCGCCCGTCGAGGCACTCCTGGAAACCCGTCACCTCCGCGACCTCGGTCACCGGAACCCCGACGCCGGCGATGCGCTGGGCGGTGGATCCAGTGGACACGATGGCCACTCCTGCTCGGTTCAGTCCCAGGGCCAGCTCCTCCAGTCCCGTCTTGTCGAACACCGAAATGAGTGCTCGTCGAATGGGAACGCGGTCACGGTGGGTCAGGGACACGCAAATCTCCGTCTGGTCTTCGGAATGGGCCGTCCCAAGTCTATAGCGGCATCACTCCGGCGGCATCTCCTTGCCGGCACCGCCTTGGCGGCGTCTCCTTATCCACATCGACTGCGCACCACTTACCGGTTCCACCCCGAAAACCCGTCATTACTGCGCACCGGATGCGGCGGCACGGGCGAGCGCATACCGGATCCGCTCCATCGAGGCGGCTACCCTCCCCGGTTCAAGGTGCGGTTTGCTGAAGCGCAGCACCGTCCATCCGAGGGCCCGGAGCCGCTCATCGCGCTCAATGTCCCGGCTCCACTGGGCGGGGTCGAGAAGATGGTGCTCGCCCTCGTACTCCAGGGCAATCCGGTACTGCGGGTACTGCAGGTCAGGGCGGGAGACCCGCCGTCCGGCCGGATCGACAATCCAGCCGTTCACCACGGGCTCGGGCAACCCTGCGTCGAGGATGAGCATCCGCAGGGTGGACTCCGGCGCCGAATCCACCCCTGGGCGCACCAGGTCGAGCGCCTCTCGTGCCCGCCGGATGCCGCGGGCGCCGGCACGGCGTTCGACGACGTCGGCCAGTTCGTCCGGCCGGCACAGCGGATCGGGGAGGTTGAGTGGAGCCCTGCGGAACGGCGCATCAGGGCGGCGAAGGAGGGAGTCCCCCGCGGCAACGAGCTCGTGCAGGCTGAGGGACTCCGCAAGATCGGTCCAGGTCCACGCCGGCGAGGTGACCGTCACGCCGTAGATGACGACGACGTCGTTCCCTGTGAGGCCGGCGCGGTGCCCGACCACCCCAATGCGCCGGGGGGCAGCGGTGCCAAGGGGCCGGGTGAGATGGACGGTTTTCCGGAGCTGTAGCCGGGATGGCAGCAGGATTCCCCAGAGCAGCGCCGCCGTTGCATGGCTGGCTGCCGTGTGACCGGTCAGCGAGGTGAGCGACGCCGCGAGGTCCTCCAGCAGGACCTCCGTTCCGCCGGGATGCCTCAGGCTTCGGGAGGAACGGTCGAGGTCGGCCCGGCGCAGCCGTGCGGGCCCGATGCCGAGCAACCGCGCGTCGTCGATGGTGAAACAGGTGCGGCCTGCGGGGAGGGGGATGTCCGGGCACATACCCCTAGCGTGGGGCGAACCGGGGCAGTGCTGGAGTTTTCCACAGGCTATCGGCGCACCGACGGATCCAGTGTGCAGCACTTACCGGATTACCCGGCCGGACCCGTATCTGCTGCGCACTGGATGGAGGCGCAGCCGAACCACCGAACGCCGCGCGGTGAGGCAGGGAACGGTAAGGTGTTGCAGGCATCGAGCCCGTCCAGGAAGGCACCGTGAGCGCTTACACCGAACTACCCACCGGAGACCAGGTGGTCCAGGATCTGCCGTGGCGCTGGCGGGTCCAGGGAAAGATCTTCCTCATCGGCGGCCTGGGCTTCATGTTCGATGCCTGGGACGTCACCCTCAACGGCTACCTGATCCCGTTGCTGTCCGACCACTGGGACCTGACCCGGGGCGAGGCGGCCTGGGTGGGAACGGCCAACCTGATCGGCATGGCCGTGGGGGCGTTCGCGTGGGGGTCCATCGCCGACATCATCGGCCGGAAGACGGCGTTCACCGCCACCCTGCTGATCTTCTCCATCTTCACGGTGCTCGGCGCATTCTCGCCGGACTTCGTGTGGTTCTGCGCCTTCCGGTTCCTGGCCGGCTTCGGTCTGGGCGGCTGCATTCCGGTCGACTACGCACTGGTGGGTGAGTTCACTCCCCGGAAGCACCGGGGGCGGGTGCTCACGGCGATGGATGCCTGGTGGCCCATCGGCGCCTTCCTGTGCGGCATCGTGACCACGCTGCTGGTGGCCCGCTTCGACTGGCGCGCGGCGATGCTGGTGATGGTGATCCCCGCCCTGCTGGTGTTCTGGGTACGGCGATCGGTACCGGAGTCCCCGCTGTACCTCGTGCAGCGCGGGCGCACGCAGGAGGCCGAAGCGGTGATCAACGACCTCGTGGACCGGACCGGCGGAATCCGTACCGCGTGGCGGCTGCCGGAACCCGGCGAGGCGCCCAGGCTCTCGATCGGCAGCATATCGGGACAGCTGACGGGGTTGTGGCGGTTCAACTGGCGCATCACGCTGACGGCCTGGAGCCTGTTCTTCACCATCCTGCTCGTGTACTACGGAGCCCTGACCTGGATGCCGAAGATCCTGATCGACTCCGGCTACCCCCAGTCCGTCGCATTCCTCACCACCGCGGTCACGACGGGCATGGGCCTTTTCGGAGTCATCGCCGCCGCCCTGCTGGTGGAGCGCGTGGGGCGCAAATGGATCCTCGCGGTCTCGGGGCCGCTGTCCGCTGTCGTGCTGGTGGTCTTCGCCCTGACCCTCGATCTGCCGGTGGTGGCGACGGCGTGGCTGCTGGTCTTCAACTTCACCATCCAGGTGGCCATCCCCGTGCTCTACACCTACGTCTCGGAGCTGTACCCGACCGAGTTGCGCGGCAGCGGCTTCGGGTGGGCGTCAACGGTGTCCCGCGTCGGTGCAGGCCTCGTGCCACTGATCTTCGGTGCGCTCCTGTGGCCCTACCTGGGCCTGCCGCTGACCTTCGCCATCACGGGCTCACTGGTCCTCGCTGCAGTGCTGTTCATGGCGAGGAACGCGCCGGAAACCAAGGGAGCCGAACTCCCCTAGGAGTGCGCGGTGACGGGCGAGGCCCGCAAGGAAAGGCGCGAAGAACCTCATGCCGGCAGCTGCGGCAGCCACCTCGACCTGCAGCCCGGCGCCCGGTGCGACGCGGAAGCCTAGGCCTCCGGCAGTTCGACGTCGGGCGTCTCCTCGAGCGAGGCGACCGTCCAGGCTCCGTCGGCGTGAACGACGACGGCGGTGTAGGTGGTGCCTCCGGGGCTGAAGGGCCGCTGTTCCTCCACAGCGCCGCCCTCCGAGAACTCGGTGTAGGCACCGGGATTGACGGTGATCAGCGCCGTGACTTCGGCGCCTTCGACCACGGCGTCCTCCGGTGTGGTGACGAAGATGTCAGTGACCTTCGGCTGGCCACCGAGGATCCACCCGCCGTCGGCGTAGATCGACTCGAGGTCCTTCGCGCCATCGAGCTCCGCGGCAGCCCCGTCCACGTTCTCGAGCATCGGAGCAGTGTCCCCGGTCTGCAGTGCGTAGGCCTTGAGGTCGAAATAGTGGAACAGGAAGGCCCTGGCTCCGTCGGCAGTACCTTCCCCTGCGAGCTCGTTGGTCTCGGGCGGGACGATGTTCTCTGCAGCAGCGCTCGAGCTCGCAGGCGTCGGGGCGGCCTCGGACATCGCTTCCGGCTCCGCCGAGCTGCCGCACGCTGTCAACGCCGACAGTGAGAGCGCGGCAACAGCCGTAATCCTGGTGAAATTCATGATCTTCCCAACGGGTGCTGCGGGGCGCCGCACCGAAAATCGGGCGCTGCCCCGGAAAACGGACGGTGACCTGGCCGGGCGGTGATCCGCCCCACCCAGCGTAACCGTAGCCCTAAGCAACTTCCTGCACCCACGGTGTGACGTGCAGCACCTACAGCCAGTGGTTGCGCCGGAAGGTCCAGTACAGGCCTCCGCCCATGGCCGCCATGAGCAGCACGGCGAAGGGGTACCCGAAAGCCCAGTGGAGTTCGGGCATGACATCGAAATTCATGCCATAGACGGAAGCGATGAGGGTGGGCGCGAAGAGGATCGCGGCCCACGACGAGATGCGCTTCACCTCCTCGTTCTGCGCCAGCGAGGTTTCGGTGAGGCGCGTCATCTCCTCGTTCTGCCGCTGCGCGACGAGCGTCGAGTGCACGGTTAACGCATTCTGGAGCAGCGCACGGAACGTATCGACCCGCTCCACCACGCGGATCACGTGGTCGAGCACGTCCCCCATCCTGCTCTTCAGCTCAGGATCGAGCTGGTACTTCTGCGGGCCCCGCTGCAGCGACTCGACCATGAACTGCAGCGGGTGGGTGGCGCGCTGGAATTCGATGACCTCGCGGTGCAGCTCGTAGATGCGACGCGAGACGTCCGGATCTCCCCCGAACAACTCGTTCTCGATCTCGTCGATGTCATTCTCGAGGCCCCGGACCACCGGCTCGTACTCGTCGACCACCTCATCGAGGATCGCGTACAGCACTGCCTGCGGTCCCATCGACAGCAGCTCGGGGCCGTCCTCCATGCGCCGCCGCACGTTGCCGAGGTTCGGTGATTCCGCGTGGCGGACCGTCACCACGAAGTCCTGCCCGATGAACACGTGGAGTTCACCGAACTCCACCTTCTCCTCGGCGTCGAGGTAACGCGCCGGGCGGAGCACGACGAAGAGGGTGTCCCCGTAGCGCTCGAGCTTGGCGCGCTGGTGTCCGTTCGTGGCGTCCTCGACGGCGAGCTCGTGAAGGCCCAGCTCCTGCGCGACCGCCGCGATCTCCCCGACCGAGGGCCGGTACAGGCCGATCCAGCCCATCCCGCCCCGATTCCTCATGAGCTCGAAGGTCTGGTCGAGGTTCTTCGGCTCGAGGCGTTCCCTGCCGTCCACGTAGACGGCGTTGGCTACCAGCGCCATGTCAGGCGTCCCCGTCCGCGAGCTGCCGCAGCGTTTCGATCAGCAACCGCCGCTCCTCGATCTTGATGCGCTCGTGGAGGGCCTCCTCGGTATCCTCCGGCAGCACCGGCACCGCCGCCTGCGCAAGAATGGGGCCCGTGTCCACGCCGGCATCGGCGATCATCACGGTACAGCCGGTGATCTTCACTCCATAGGCCAGCGCATCGCGCACCCCGTGGGCACCGGGGAAGCTCGGCAGGAGTGCCGGGTGGGTGTTGAGGTAGCGGTTGGGGAACGCGTCGAGAAATGACTGGCCGACGATCCGCATGAACCCCGAGGACACCACGTAGTCGGGGCGGTAGGCGGAAACGGCGGCCGTCAGTGCGGCATTCCACTCCGATCTGTCCGGGTAGGCCTTGAAGTCGACGACGAAGGTCCCGACGCCGGCCTCCGAGGCGCGCTGCACGCCGTAGGTACCCGGCCGGTCGGCGCCGACCGCCGCGATGTCGACGTCGAGCGTTCCCGAGGAAACGGCGTCGATGACGGCCTGAAGGTTGGAACCGGTGCCCGACACCAGGACGACTATGCGCATGGCACCACCTTAGGCGCGACGTCGCCTAGGGTTGAACCCATGAAAAACGTCGAGCACCCTGCACAGTCCCCGCAGCGCGGCCCGGACCAGCAGGACGCCGGGCGCCCGTCGGGTGCGTCCGGGCCGGACCAGGCCGACGGCGGCCTTCCGCCAGTGCCGGACGACGGCGCCACCGGACGCTCCAAGGGCCGAGTCCGCCCCGGACGCTCCAGGGACGGCGTTCCCCCCGGGCCGGACGAAAGCCGTCCGGCGGGACCCGGCGGTACTGGACCCGCCGGTACTGGACCCGACGGCGCGAAGCGCACGGGCGACGCACCGGGAAGCACCCGCGCGTTGCTGACCTGGTTCTCGCTCGCGCTGCTTGCGGCGATCGTGGGAAGCGGCATGATGCTGCCGTGGAAGGTGCTCGGACTGGTCTTCGGGATAGCCGCCGTTGTCCTCGGCATTGTCGTGCTGGTCAGGACGGCCGGCGCAAAACTCCCCGGATTCGTCCGGGTGAGCACCGTCGCAGGGCTGATTGCGGCCCTTCTCCTGGTGATCGCCACCGCCGCCGCCGTGGTGCTGTGGCCTCTCACTGAGACGTACGAGGACTGCATCGGCACCGCGCTGACCATCCAGGCGGAGCGGGAGTGCGAGGACGGGCTGCGGGACCTCAACGGACTGCTGTCATCGGGCCGATCCTGAGGTGCCGCCTGCCTGGCCGGTTCCCTGCTAAAGTGCCGCCTGCCTGGACGCAGGCCGCCTGGATTCACGTTCCAGCAACGGACTGAGGGCGTACCCGGCAATCGCCCCGACACCCACTTCGGCTGCAATCAGCAGGCCCACCAGCAGCGGGTCCGGTCCGAGGTCGGTGAGCCGTCCCAGCCCGAGTGAGGCCCGCGACAGCAGGGCGAGCGCCGCTCCGCCGAGCCCTGCAGTTCCTCCCACCAGAAGCCCCATTACCAGGGTCGACGCCGCTGCCGTCAGCCATCGGCGGCTGGATTGAAGCAGGAGCCATTCATCGAAATGGTTCTCGCCCTCGCGGAAGAACCACCACCCGGCGAGAAGTCCAGCCACGAAGGGAAGGGCGAGGGCCGCGTATCCGTACTCGAGTTCACCCGCCGGCAGCGCCCCCAGCACCGGGAACGCAGGCAGCGGGCCGACGGAGGACACGAAGGGACTCAGGGAACTGCCCGAACCGAGCGCGAATCCCGCGCCCGAGGACCACGAAAGAGCCCACAGCACCAGGTTGGGGACGAAGCCCAGTTGGAGAATCGTGAGCATCGCCGCACCGGTGATACCGGCATCGAGCCGCTGGAAGATCGCCGCGATTTCCGCCCAGTGGATGCCTACGGTCACGGCGAGGAGCAGCGCCGACAGACCCACGGCAGCGACCACGGCCAGGAAAGCCGACCGGAGGACCGAGAGCGCATAGGATCCCGCCCAGCGGGAATGCTGGCTGCTGCGGGAGATCCATGATGCGAAATCCACCCCCACGAGCCTGCTCCACGCGCCGGCCTCCCGATGAGCACCGATCACCATGCCGAGGCCCACCGACAGGGGCGGAATCAGCGCACCCGCGGGCAGCGACGCCGCGGCCTCCGCGTTGCTCGCGAAATAGGCTGTGGCCAGGCCCGCCGCCGCGTAGACTCCGAGGCCTCCCAGCAGGGCCTGCCACAGCTGGTCCGTGTAGGACGCCCGCGCGAGCCGCCGCCCGGCGCGCCACGCCAGCAGGAAGGGAAGGAGGATCAGCGCAAGGGGCACCACGTGGAAGAGACCCGACGACGCCTCGGGCGAGAGCACCAGCGGCACCCCGTGCAGCACGAGCCAGCCCTGCCCCGCGAGCTGGGCGGCGGATTCCAGGGAGCGTTCGGCGAAACCGCCGGTCAGCCACACCACGACGACGGGAACCAGTACCAGCACCGCCGACAGAACGGCGGCCTGGCCGAGCTCGAACACCCCCTGCAGCCACAGTGGCATGGGAAGTGCGCCTGGTTTCCGGGTCAGTTTCATCCCTTCAATGGTGCCACCGAAAAACGCCGTGCACGTGACACGACTCGGGGCAGGAGCCTACGCGGTGAGCTCGATGATGCCGCTGACAGTCGCGAGGCCCGCCCCGATGAAGGCGATGACGATGACGGCGAACCGCGCCTGATGGTCGTGGACGAACCGTGAGAGCTTCTCTCCGGTGAATATCCCACCCACGATCACGGCGCCGATCGCCGCCCACATCCAGGGCTCGAGGGCGGGCGCCTGGGAAGGGTCGAGACTCAGTTTGGTGATCAGTGTCACCAGGCCGATCACCGCGAAGAAGGGCTGAAGCGTGGCGGCGAATGGACGCTGGGGCCAGCGGGACAGGAGCGCGTACGCACTCACTGCAGGCCCTCCCACGCCCGCCATGGAGTTGGTGAGCCCCGCAGTGAAGCCCGCCACGACTTTCGGGGCATTCCCCCGGACGACGACGTCGGACCGCTGCAGGAGAAGCGATACGGTCAGGGCAACGAGGACGATACTGCCGACGGTCACCGACAGCGGCGCCGACGGGACGATCACGGCGAGATAGGAGCCGGGCAGCGAACCGAGAAGTGAGGGAAAGACCAGCCACCGGAACATGTTCCAGTCGATGTCCCGCCACACCCGCCCGATGATCAGTGTCGAGGAGACGACGCCGCAGATATTCACCATCAGCACGCCTGTGTGGGGGCCGAGGATGAGGACGAGGAACGGAGCAACGAGCAGGGCGAACCCCAGCCCTGCGATGCGCTGGGCGATGGCTCCGAGGAGGATGGCGGCCAGCACGATGAAGAAAACCCCGAGTGTCACCATAGACACAGTACGCCGGGGCAACAGTTCGATGGGACGGTAGCCTGACGGTATGACTCGAATCACCACCGCTTTGGCCACCGCGGACTGGCGCGCACGGATCTTCGGGCTCTACGCGGACGTTCGGTCATGTTCCGATGCGGAATCACCCGAGACTGCGCACGGGCTATGGCAGGACGGCCGCAACCGGCTGTTCCGGGAGCACCCGGCCTCTCCCCTGGATACCGCCGTGCAGGACCGGTTCACGTCCCTTCGTGTTGCGCCGTACCAGCCGTCGTACCGGCTTGAGACGACGATCAGTGAGGACGGGTCCGGCGAGCGCATGGACGTACCGACCGGCACCGACGGCGTCGTTCCGTTCGAGCGGCTCGGAACCCTGTCGCTGCCGGGACTGGGACAGCTTGCGCTGTGGCGGTTCTCCTCCTACGGAGGAGG
>NZ_KI914869.1:13384-35814 GCF_000520555.1 Arthrobacter sp. Br18
ACGGAGGAGGACTTTTCCTGCCACTGCGCGATACCACAGCGGGCAGGGACGGCGGCTCCTACGGCGGCGGCAGATATCTGCTGGACACCGTGAAAGGCGCCTACCTCGGTGAGGGGCGGCTGCCCGGCAGCCTCGTCGTCGATCTCAATTTTTCCTACAACCCGTCCTGCGCCTACGACGAAGCCTGGGCTTGTCCCCTTCCGGGAACCGACAACCGCCTCGACGCCGAACTTGCCGTGGGCGAGTTGTACGAGCAGTACTAGGAGCATCCCATTCCTCCCTTCGACATCGCCCCTCGTACCCTCCGCGCCGCTTCCCGCCCCACGCCCCCGATCGCTCGGGAATCGGTCCCCCGATGACACAGGGAACCTGGCGGAAGTACACCGACTGGCCCCTCATCGCCGCGGCCTTCGTCTTCCTCGCCGCCTATACCATCCAGGTGACGACGGCGGTCTCCCCGGCCCAGCACTTTCTGCTGGAGACCGTGCTGTGGCTCGTCTGGGCGTGCTTCCTGATCGACTACGTCGTCAACATGCTGCTCGCCGAACGGCGGGGACGCTGGTTCCTCCGTCACCTCCATGAGCTCGTGGTCATCGTCCTCCCTGTTCTGCGGCCGCTCCGCCTGCTTCGGCTGATCCCCCTGCTGCGCGTCCTCAACCGCTCCGGCGGCGACGCGCTGCGCGGCCACATCGTGTTGTATGTGGTGGTCTCCATGACCGTGCTCGGCTATGCAGGGGCGCTGGCTGTCCTCGATGCCGAGCAGGATGACCCGGGCGCGAACATCACCACCCTCGGTGACGCCCTGTGGTGGGCCATGACCACGATCACCTCGGTGGGCTACGGCGACTACTACCCGGTGACCCTGGCCGGCCGCCTGGTCGCTGCGGGGCTCATGATTGCGGGAATCGGCGTGCTCAGTGCCGTCACGGCAGCTTTCGCCTCCTGGCTGGTGGAGAACGTCACGGCGCCGGCTGCCGCGAAGGAGCAGTCGCAGGAACGCGCGGTCGGCGAGGAGCTCCGGAACGTCTCACTCCAGCTCGACTCACTGACGGCGCAACTGGCAGGATCGCACCGGGCTTCCGGTACTCCCGGAGCCGCAGGTGCTCCCGGAGCTCTCAACGCCGCCGGGGTGCCGGATGCACCCGGAACCGCCGGGCCGGCCGCCGCGGGTCAGGCGGACAGGTAGCACTGCGCCGGCCCGCATCGCCGGCGACGATCACTTCCGTTTCAGGCTCTATCATGTAATCGACGATTCATCTACCCCAGCGGAGGTTCCGATTACCGACACGGCTGCTCAACACGACGTCTATTTCGGCGCGCCCGAGCCTGAAAATGAAGCCGAAATCCTCGAATCGGCATCCCGCGCGGCAGTTGCCCGCTTCACCGACCGCACGGATATCACCACCGTCAAGCGGCGCTTCACCCTGATCAACTCGGACCGGACTCCTCATCAGGCCATGGTGGAGGACCTCCTGTTCATCCGCGCCGCACTCGATGACGCCGGCATCGGCTATCTGCTGGTGCGCGGGAACGACGAGCGCCCCGTAGTTGCGATCGACCTCAAGGACCGCGAGAGGCTCCGTCTGGCCCTGGTGGAGGCCTGCCGCGACGAGCCGTTCTACTCCCGGACGGTGGACACCAAGCGGCGCACCACCCTGCTGGTGACCGACGGCTCGCTCTCGCACAGCGAGAAGGCCCGCATATTCCGGCTTTTCCGCCCGCGCATCGAGCCGCTGGGTGGCCTTGCCTTCGGCCCGTCGGCCGGAGTCCAGCTTGAGCTGTGGGCCCTGAATCCCGACGTGATCGAGCTTCCCGTCGAGAATTCACTGACCAGGCGGACCCTCCCGGCGTCCGAGGCGGTGCGGGGTTCCGTGGTTCGCCACGGCCTCACCTGGCCCACCATCGACAACATGTTCGCCGACCACGCGACGGACATCGATTTCGAGATCGATCTCGTGTTCTCGTGGGTCGACGGCAGCAGCCCCGAGTACCAGGCGGCCCGCGCTGCACGGATGCAGGACGTGGTGGTCGGCGAGGGTGATGACAACGAAGCCCGTTACCGGCAGATCGACGAGCTCAAGTACGCGCTGCGCTCGGTCTACATGTTCGCGCCATGGATCCGCCGGGTGTTCATCGCCTCCGACTCCGACCGTCCGCAGTGGCTCGCCGAGCACCCGTCCGTCACGTTCGTGCGATCGGAGGAGCACTTCCGGGATCCGTCGGTCCTGCCCACGCACAACTCCCAGGCCGTGGAGAGCCAGCTCCAGCACATTCCCGGCTTGTCGGAGTACTTCCTGTATTCGAACGACGACATGTTCTTCGGCCGGCCCGTGGGCCCCGATATGTTCTTCTCCCCCGGCGGCGTCACCAAGTTCATCCAGGCGGACACGCGCATCGGCCTCGGGGACAACGACGCCGAGCGCAGCGGCTTCGAGAACGCCGCACGGGTGAACCGCCGCCTGCTGCATCAGCGGTTCGGCCGAATCACCACCCGCCACCTCGAACACACCGCCGCACCGCTGCGCAGGAGTGTCCTGCTGGAGATGGAGGAGGAGTTCGCCGCCGAGTTCGCGGCGACGGCCGCCTCACGGTTCCGCGCGAAGGACAACATCTCCGTGACGAACTCGCTGTACCACTACTACTCCCTGCTGACCGGGCGCGCAGTCACCCAGGAGAGGGCGAAGGTCGCCTACGTGGATACGACGTCGCGCTCAGGCCTGAAAAGCCTCAACAAGATGCTCGACAAGCGCAACCAGGATTTCTTCTGCCTCAATGACGGAAGCTTTCCCGAGGTGCCCGCTGGCGAGCGGGCACGGCTCGTCACCGAATTCCTCGAGAAGTATTTCCCGGTGAAGGCCCCCTGGGAGAAGTGACCGGCTGATTCCATGCAGACCTTCCTGCCGTACGCCGATTTCGCTTCCAGCGCCGCTGTGCTCGATCAGGCACGGCTCGGCAAGCAGCGCGTGGAAACCCTGCAGACCCTGCGGGCACTCGTCATTCCGGATTACGGCTGGCGGAGCCACCCGGCCATCCGCATGTGGATGGGGTACGTCCCGGCGCTGACGCTCTACGGCCTGGCGATGGTGGACGAGTGGGTGTCCCGTGGACACCATGATTCAACCGGGCACCAGATCCTGGAGTTCGCCCCGGAGGTGCTTGATGAGCCCGACGTCGCCATGCCGCCCTGGCTCGGCGACCTGACGTTCCACCTGAGCCACCAGTCGAACCTGGTGCAGAAGGCC
This sequence comes from Arthrobacter sp. Br18, assembly GCF_000520555.1. Classification (GTDB taxonomy): domain Bacteria; phylum Actinomycetota; class Actinomycetes; order Actinomycetales; family Micrococcaceae; genus Arthrobacter_D. The sequence continues at coordinate 16,627 of NZ_KI914869.1, forward strand.
TCCGGCATCTACCGGGGTCGCTTCCCGGGTGTCCCCGAGGACCTCGCGTATGTCTGGCCGGAGCCGGCGGAGGTACTGCTCCCGGCCGACCCCGTGGGCAGCCGGCTCTGGATCTGGCGCGCCCAGGCCCACCCTCCGGATGGGGTGGCCGACCTGCTCATGCCGCCCGGAGCGCCCGGTCCGCCCGGCCGGAAGCCCGGGAAGTGGGAGCGGCAGCTCGAGGTCTTCGAGGAATCCCTGACGACCGGCGATACGGTGGCGATAGCCGACCCCGACGGCGAGCGCTTCCGGCTGGGAACAGTGGGACCGGTCCTGATGCATGAGGACGGACTGCTGCGGACGGCTTCGCTGCATGGTTGGCTGACGCGGCAGGACTTCGATCCGCCCGCGCTCCTCCAGGACCCGAGGACGCTGTTCAGCGTGGCGCTTCCGGCCGCGCTGCGCTAGGCGATTCCGACCGCGGTCCGGTGCGGCACGCCCCGACGGGTTGGTGGGGCTACGACGCCGGGACCGGCGTCGCTCAGAGGCGACCGGTCTCCCTGAGACCCGACCGGCGTCGCTCAGACGCGGGAGAGCTGGCGCGCCGGTGGTGCCTCGGCAATCCGCACTCCGGCCCGGGTGAGCCGTCGTCGGGTCTCCTCGCGCGGCACCACCTCACCCACCGCGGTGTGCTGGCCGATCGGGACCACCGAGTGCACGATGGTCTCCTCGTACACATGCACCAGGTTGTACGCCTGCGCGCCGTCGCGCCCGCGGGTCCCCCCGCCGTCGTACAGGAGGTCCTGCGTGTAGCAGGTGGCGGAGGCCACCGAGACGGGGATGCCCGCGAAGGTTGCGGTGGTCGAGTAGTGCAGGTGACCCGCGAGGATGGTGCGGATATCGCTGCCGCGGACCACCTCGGCGAGCGAGCGCTGGTCCCGCAGTTCAACGAGCACTGCGAGGTCCTGGACGCTCGGAACCGGTGGATGGTGCAGGGCGAGAATGGTGCCGTGCGGCGCTGGAGTGAGGAGCTCATCGGCGAGCCACACCAGCTGGTCCCGGGTGAACTGCCCGTAGTGGTGGCCGGGGACGCTCGAGTCCATGGTGATGATCCGCAGTCCGTCGACGTCGTGCACCATGTCCACGGGCGCTGTACCGCCGGGTTGGTCCAGGAGCCCTGCGCGGAAGGCCGCGCGGTCGTCGTGGTTGCCCATGGCCCAGATCACCTGGGCGCCCAGCCGCTGCGCAGCGGGGTCCACGATGGCACGGAGCTTGTCATACGCTCCCGGCTCGCCCTTGTCTGCGAGATCGCCCGTGAAGACGATCGCCTGGGGCCGGGCACCGGACCGTTCGAGGTCGGCGAAGATCTGGCAGAGCCGCTCCTCGCTGTCCACCGCTCCATAGAGCGGTTCGGCGCCTCCCAGGAGGTGTGTGTCGCTCAGGTGCAGGATGAATTGCTGCGGCCTCGGATGCTCGGCCGTGCGGTACTCCATGGGAAACCCTCTGGATAGCTGGTAAGTACAAGCCGATTCCACTCCATCAAAACAGAGGCGGGGGGAAAGGAACGTGAACCCGGCACGGCAAGTCGTTGAACATCGCCGGAACTACCAGGGGCCACCATCCGGCTACTGCTACGGCTCCGAGATGAAGCCCTTCTCCACCATGAAGTCGAACGCCACGTCGCCGGGCTCCTCGCCCTCGACGTCGACCAGGAGGTTCATCTCCCGGAGCGCCTCATCCGTGAGTTCGGGGGCGATCTGTTCGAAGACCTCCTCCAGGCCCGGGTACTCGTCGAGTGTCTCGGCGAAGTACACGGGAGCGGCGTTGTAGGCCGGGAAGAAGCCCAGATCGTCCTCCAGGAGCGTGAGGTCAAGCGCGTCGATCCGTCCGTCCGTCGCGAAGACCTCGCCGAAATTACAGTCGCCGTTGTCCGTGGCCGTGTAGACCGCCCCGGTGTCGTAGATTCCCACATTGTCGTCCGGCACGCCGTCCGCGGCGCCGCGCTCCAGGCCGTAGTGAGCCAACATCGGGTTCAGTCCGTCCGCACGCGAATTGAACTCGGCTTCGACGCAGAACGTGCGTTCCTCGACGGGGAGCTCCGCGAGCTGGGACATTTTCGTGATGCCGCCCAGTTCTTCGATGGCTTCGGTCCGGACCGCCATGGCGTAGGTGTTGTTCAGCGGTGCCGGCTCCCCCCAGATCAGGCCGTTCTCGACGTCGGCCTCCCGCACCGCTTCCCACTGTTCCTCCTGGTCGGCGATGCCCTCCTCCTTTCCGAGGAAGGCGAGCCAGGCGGTGCCCGTGTATTCCCAGGTGAAGTCGGCGTCGCCGGCGAGGATCAGGTCACGGACCGGCTGGCTCCCTGGAGCGTTTGTCAGGTCGGTCACCTCGAAACCTGCGGCCTGGGCCGCGAGGACGGAGATCTTCCCCAGGATGAGCTGCTCGGTGAAGTTCTTGGATGTGACCGTCAGCGGGGCGTCGTTCACGCCGTCGAGCGGTGTGATGGAACCGGGGCCCGCAGCGGGAACATAGGACGTGGCGGGCTGCAGTCCGCAGCCGGTCAGGAGGACGCCTGCCGTCGCCAGCAGGACGATGGCGGCCCTGCGACGCGGCGGCAGGCCGGCGGATGCGGGTGTCATGAGAGTCCTTTCGGGCGGGCGACGTGTTCCACGACACGGCCGAGCCAGTCGATCAGCAGCGCGAGGAGCGCCACCAGCACGGCTCCTGCAATGAGCACGCGCGGCAGGTTGAGGTTGACGCCGGTGGTGATGAGGATCCCGAGGCCGCCGCCGTTGATGAAGGCTGCAAGTGCCCCGGTACCGACGAGGAGCACGAGTGCCGTCCGGATGCCGGCCAGCATGATCGGCACGGCAAGCGGGAGCTCGACCCGCAGCAGCACCGACATCGCACTCATACCCATACCCCGGCCGGCCTCCACGAGACGCCCGTCCACCTGGGTGATGCCGACCATCGTGTTGCGGAGCACCGGCAGCAGGGCATAGAGCACCAGGGAGGTGACGGCTGCGGGGAACCCGAACCCCAGCCAGAAAGCAAGGAGCACCACCAGCCCGATGGCGGGTGCGGCCTGGCCGATATTGGCCAGCGCCAGCACGGGCCCGGTGAGCGGGCGGAAGGGCTTGCGGGTGAGGATGATCCCGAGCGGCACGGCGATCAGCAGCACGATGACGGCGGAAACGGCGGTGAGGGCGAGATGCTCGCGGGTATAGCCCAGGATCGAGTCGGGGCTGAGGGTGGTCCGTTCGGTGTCGGTGAGGTCCGCGTTGAGCAGCCAGAGGAGCAGCGCGAGCCCCGCCACGATGATCCCCGCCAGTTGGAACAGCAGGGGTTTCCAGGAGAGCCGGACTGCTTCAGCCTCCACCGAGGCATTCTGCGCTGCCGGAGCGATGGTCCCGTCAGCCACCCCGGCGCTACTCACTGTGCTGCCGCCCGTCCGTGCCGGCGTCGGCCAGCTCCAGGCTGCCCGTGTTCACTCCGACCGGTCGCCCGCTGGCATGCGCGCTCCGGGCATTCTGGTGGGCACGGCCAATCGCGTCCATGATGGTTTCGACGTCGATGACTCCGAGGAACTTCTCCCGACCGCCCGTGACCAGCGCAGCACCGACGCTGGAGACCAGCATGGTGTCCAGTGCGTCGTTGAGTGTCGCCCTGTCCCCCACGAGCGGAAGCCTCGGATCGGTGTCGCCGGTGATGGTGTCGATCCGGCTGAGCTGCCGCCGTGACAGCCACTGGATCGCTCGTCCCCTCGAATCGACGATCACCGCATGGTCGTGCTGTGCCTCATCGAGCCGGGACAGCACGTCGCTGGCGAGCTGTCCCTCTTCGGCGATGACGGCCGAGGCGAGCTCCACCTCGTTGACGCGCGTCAGCGTGAGCTGCTTGAGCCCGGCTCCCGCACCGATGAAGTTCTCGACGAACTCGTTGGCGGGTTCGGCGAGGATGCGTTCCGGGGTGTCGTACTGCACCAGCTGCGCGCCCTCCGTGAAGATCGCGATCCAGTCGCCCAGTTTCACCGCCTCGTCGAAGTCGTGGGTGACACACACGATGGTCTTCTGCAGCTCGTTCTGGATATTGATGAGCTCATCCTGCAGCCGGAGCCGGGTAATCGGGTCCACCGCGCCGAACGGTTCATCCATGAGCAGCACGGGAGGATCCGCAGCGAGCGCGCGGGCGACGCCGACACGCTGCTGCTGGCCGCCGGAGAGCTCCTTGGGATACCTGTCCCGGTAGAGGCCCGGGTCGAGGGACACCAGTTCAAGGAGCTCGTCGACGCGTGCGGAGATGCGCTCCTTGCTCCACCCGAGCATCTTGGGAACGATGCTGATGTTGGTCGCGACGGTCATATGGGGGAAGAGTCCGCCGGCCTGGATGACGTACCCGATGCGCCGGCGGAGGGCGTCGCCGTCCATCTTGGTGACGTCGTCGCCGTCGAGCACGATGCGGCCCTCGGTCGGCTCGATCAGACGGTTGATCATCTTCAGGGTGGTGGTTTTTCCACACCCGGAAGGGCCCACCAGCATCACGATCTTCCCTGCCGGGATCTCCATCGTGAGGCCGTCCACTGCGGCCTTGCCCTGTCCGGGGTACCGCTTGGTGACCTGGTCGAGGAGGATGCTGGCGCCGGTGATGCCGCCGGTGCCGGAGTTCGAGGGGTCCGGGGAGCCCTGTGCATTCGTCGGTGAAAGAGTGTCAGACACGGATACCTCGCGGGATAGTAAGCCGGCCGAGGCCGACAAGGAGCAGATCAAGGACAAGGGCAAGGATGATGACCGCGACGATGCCGGTCACGACGGATTCGAAGGAGTTCGCGCCGCCGAGCCGGGACAACCCGGAAAAAATGAACCCGCCGAGGCCCGGGCCCAGCACATAGGCGGTGATGGCGGCGATTCCCATCACCATCTGCGCCGACACGCGGATGCCGGCAAGGATGACGGGCCAGGCCATGGGGAGTTCGATGCGCGTCAGGGTCCGGAACCGGCCCATTCCGATGCCGCGCGCGGCCTCGATCACCGACCGGTCGATGCCGGTCAGTCCGACGACGGCGTTGCGGAGGATCGGCAGGACGGCGAAGAACACCACCACGATCACCGCGGGCACCACGCCGAATCCGAAGGGGGCGATCAACAGCCCCACCAGGGCGAATGCGGGAATGGTCAGGCCTATCGCCGACACGCTGTTCGCGACCGAGGTCAATGTGCTGCTGCGGTAGACGAGGGCTGCCGTGACGACGGCGAGGACGGTGGCGAGCAGGAGGCACTGCGCCACAAGGGAGAAATGTTGCCAGCTCGAGAACAGGATCTGGTTGAACCTGTCCCCTACGAAATCAAACACATTCATACCCTCTTCACATCGGTTACGTAGCCCGCGGGCGCGGCGGACCGCATGACTGCGATCCGGCGGAGCACGGACTTCTACCCTAAGCCTGCTGATGTTGCGGATCGATAACGAACCGGTCACGGTTGGCCGTCCTCTCCCCCACTCTCCCTCACCGGGTGGGCACCCCTTCCCCCGTCCAGTGCGCAGCAATAACGCCCGGACCAGCGTGTCGGCCGTCATTGCTGCACACTCGATGGACGGTGCCGCATCAACCCCCGTAGTCTGTCCACGTCCTCCCAACCGCCACGGCAACCACAGCTTTCCCGACTTCCGGCTTCCCGGTCTCCCTCAGCAGTCTCCCCGCACAAAGCCAGCAGTCTCCCCGCAGAGAAAAGGAACACTCATGGGCATCCGCCTCAGCCACATCCCCCTCCGGCTCACCACCGGCGCTTTCATCCTCAACTCCGGCCTCGGCAAGACGGCGCTGGACAAGGACAGTGCAGCAGGCATGCAGGGCATGGCCTCGACGGCGTTCCCGCAGGTCGCGCAGCTCGAGCCCGAGAAGTTCGGCAAGATCATCTCCATGGTCGAGATCGGGCTGGGAGCCGCGCTCCTTGCACCATTCGTCCCGAGCCGGTTGGCCGGCCTCGGCCTTACCGCCTTCGCCGGGGGCATGATGGCCATGTACTTCAAGATGCCGGGCATGACTGAGGAGGACGGCGTCCGTCCCACGCAGGACGGTACTGCCATCGCCAAGGACATCTGGATGCTCGGCATCGGGCTCGGCCTGCTGCTGGACAGCAAGAAGTAGCAGGCAGGCCGGCGAGCCATGGCTTTTCGGCCCTTCCGTGCGGCACAATCGACGCATGTGCGGACGCTTTGTTATTGCCGGGTCGAAAGCCGATCTCATCGCCGCTTTCGACGTCGATGATGCGCCCGACGACGACATCCACCCCTCCTGGAACGTGGCACCGACGGACGCTGTCCACGTGGTGGTCGAGCGGCTCGATCCTGAAACCGGTGAGCTCACTCGTCGGCTCGAAACGGCCCGCTGGGGGCTCGTCCCGTCCTGGTCCAAGTCACCGGCTGTCGGCGCCCGCATGATCAACGCCCGCAGCGAGACCGTCCTCGAGAAACCGTCGTTCCGCTCCGCGGCGCTCCGGCGCCGCGGCCTGGTACCTGCCGATGGCTACTACGAGTGGCGCAAGAATCCCGATGGTTCGAAAACTCCGCTGTACCTCCACGCTGACCCGGAGTCGGGTCAGCTTGCGTTCGCCGGGCTCTACGAGTTCTGGCTGGACCCGGCCTCACCCCCCGACAGTGCCCACTCCTGGCTGATGACCTGCACCATCATCACCCGTCCGGCAAGCGACGCCCTCGGCTCCATCCACGACCGCACACCGGTGATCGTTCCGCCGGACCAGTTCGGCGAATGGCTGGACCCGAAGAATTCCTCGAAGGCAAAGATCCAGCACCTCCTCGGCAGCATCCCGGACCCGGCACTCGTCCCGCGCCTGGTGGGAAGCCGGGTGGGGTCGGTGCGGAACAACGGTCCCGACCTCATAGAACCTGTCGAGCCGAAACCGGAGGAAACGGCCGCTACCCTCCTGTAGGTCGAGATGCTGGCCGAGATGGGGACCGGGAATGCTTGCGTACACAGGATCAGCCTGCCTAGGGTTCGCAGTGGAAACCCATCGAAGGGAGAGCCATGTTCCGGCAGGACGTTGCGAGCGGCATCCACAGCATCGAGCACGCCAACACCAACTGTTACCTGGTGCAGGACGACGACGGTCTGACCCTCGTCGACGCCGGCCTGCCGGGTGCACGCCGGGAGATCTTCAGTGCGCTCGGCATGCTCGGGAGGAGCATCCTCGATGTGCGCGCCGTGGTCCTGACGCACGGACACTTCGACCACGTGGGCACCGCCGAATACTTCCGGGCGCGCCACGGCATTCCGGTGTTCGGCCATCCGGACGACGCCTATATCGCCGCCCACCCGTACCGCTACGAGCGCGAAAAGACCCCGTTCCTCTACCCGCTGCGCTATCCGCGGGCGATTCCCGGGCTGGTCCGGATGACGGCGGCCGGAGCGCTCGCCGTTCGGGGCGTTCGGGAACTGCAGCCCCTCACCGCCGAAGCGGCGGCCTCGCTTCCCGGCCATCCGATGCTCATCCCGACCCCCGGCCACACGAAGGGGCACTGCGCGCTGTACTTTCCCGACCGCGATGCGTTGATCAGCGGCGACGCGCTGGTGACCCTTGATCCCTACACCGGACATGCCGGCCCGCAGATCATCGCCAGCGCCGCGACCGCCGACACTCCCACCGCCCTCCGGTCGCTCCAGGCACTCGAAAAAACCTCGGCAGGGACTGTCCTGCCGGGTCACGGAGCGGTCTGGACGCAGGGTGTCGGTACCGCCGTCGCCATGGCCCGGGCGGTGGGCGGACACTGACGCACCGGAAGGGGCGCTAGGCTCGTCCCATGCACCTACCCAGTCGCCGGCATGCCGTCGGACTTGCCAGCACCACGGTGAAACGCGGCGCACTGGCCCTGATGTCCGCCCAGGCCCTGGTGATCGCCGGGCTTGTCGGGATCGATGCCTATGAGCGTCGGGTCCGGACCCGACGCAACGGGTTCCCGCAGCCGGGCACGTTCGCGAACACCATCGCGGACACCTCCACCACGGTGTACACCTTCGGCGAGGACCTGTACAACGCCATGATCGACGCGATCGACCAGGCAGAACACCAGGTGCTGCTCGAGACCTATATCTGGAAGGGTGACGAAACCGGCGCGCGGTTCCGGGATGCGGTGAACCGTGCAGCGGAGCGGGGGGTCGCCGTCTACGTGATCTACGACGGGTTCGCCAACCTCGTGGTCAGTCCGTTCTTCTACAAATTCCATCCCCTCGTGCAGGTCTACCGGTTCCCCGTCGTGCGCCTGTCGATTCTCTTCACCAACATCCGGGGCACGGGATTCGACCACCGGAAGCTCCTCATCGTCGACGACACCGTCGGGTTCGTCGGCGGCTACAACATCGGGACGCTGTACGCCACCAAGTGGCGCGACACCCACCTGGCCGTCCGGGGTCCCTCGGTGTGGGAGCTGCGCGAGGCGTTCGTGGGCCTCTGGAACCTGCGCGCGAAGCCGGGGCGGCCGGAACTTCCCGACATCAGCGCGGATTTCTGGGAACCGCGCATCCGTGCGGTGAACAACATCCCCGCCAACCTCGTCTTCCCGATCCGCGGCATGTACCTCGACGCCATCAACCGGGCCAAGCACCACATCTACATCACCACGGCGTACTTCATCCCGGACCAGCAGATTCTTTCCGCACTCCTGAGGGCGAGCCGGCGGGGGGTCGATGTTCGGGTCCTTCTCCCCGAAGACTCCAACCATGTGGTGTCCGACTGGCTGTCCCGGGGCTTCTACTCAGCGCTGCTCAACGCCGACGTACGCGTGCTGCTGTACCAGAACTCCATGATCCATGCGAAGACCGCGACCATCGACGGCGAATGGTCCACCGTGGGCACCGCGAATATCGACCGGCTAAGCCTGACCGGCAACTACGAGATCAACCTCGAAATTTTCGACCGCAACCTCGCGGGCACCATGGAACACATCTTCGGGATCGACAGCTCCAACACCCGCACCCTGACGCTCGAGGAGTGGAACAGCCGGCACGTGGTGGCCCGCGTCAGCGAGGCCATCCTGGCTCCGCTCCGGCCTTTCCTCTAGCCGGACTCCTCCGGGGTTCCCGCACCGCCGTGCGCCTGCGCTCCCGCGAAGCGGTCCCGGTAGCCGGTCCGGGAGCGGCTCACGTGGCGTCCCATGAGCCGCTCGGCCTCCGCGGCATCGCCGGCGTCGATCGCCGCCAGGACGAGCCGGTGCTCCGACCAGGACTGCTTGCCACGGTTGTCCACGTCGGTGGCGTAGAGCCACTCGATTTTGCCGGATATCTGGCGCAGCAGCGCCATCAGGGATGCGCTTCCGCTCAGCTCGGCGATGCCGAGGTGGAAGCGGATGTTCAGCTCGGGCAGCGGCAGCAGGTCATCTCCCGCCACGACGGCGTCCCCCTCGTCCAGCAGCAGGGCAAGGTCCTTGCGCACCCTCCTCCACTCGACGCCGTGCTCGTCCTCCGCGAACTGGCGGGAGGAACGGCGCGCGGCCCGGCGGGCCAGCGCCGACTCGAGTGCCTCGCGGACCAGGAAAAGGTCGTCGGCCTCGTCGGCAGGAATATCGCTCACCGTGGATCCGGCATAGGGCTTCGACTCGACGAACCCCTCCGCCTCGAGCGCGCGCAGGGCTTCCCGCACCGGCACCCGGGAGACTGCGTACTTCCGGGCGAGCGCCGCCTCCGTCACACGGGTTCCCGGCAACAGTCCGCCGAAGATGATGTCCCTGCGGATCTCGTCCTTGACTCGGTGCGGAGCCGCCGGGACGTCGTTGGAACCCTGCTTATCGACCGGCGGCATAACCCTGTGCTCCCCGCGGGTTCGCCGCAGCAGTGAGGAGATTCGATGACGCATCCCTGGTCACCGAGGACAGCCGTCCGAGCGACCAGTCACCCGCGCGTGTCACCACGTGCCCGCGCCGGATGAGATCGTCGATGACGTCAGCGCCCAGGCGGTCCTCCACGACAGCTCCACCGGGCTCCCAGGTCCGGGGAAAGAACGAACCGGGAATCGACGTCGTATGGAGCGAAGGGGCGTCGATGGCCTCCTGCGGCGTGTAGCCGCCCACGATCGTCCGCAGCAGGTACAGCAGCTGCCACTGGTCCTGCTGGTCGCCGCCGGGTGATCCGACGGCGACGACGCACTGGCCGTCCTTGAGGACGAGGGTGGGGGTCAGCGTGGTGCGGGGGCGCTTGCCGGGGCGGAGGGTGGAGGGGGCGCCGTCCTCGAGCCAGGTCATCTGCAGGCGGGATCCGAGGCAGAACCCGAGCTCCGGAATAGCAGGCGAGGACTGCAGCCAGCCACCGCTCGGCGTGGCGGACACCATGTTGCCCCACCGGTCGACGACGTCGATGTGGCAGGTGTCCCCGCGGGTCTCTCCGCTCCTGGCGACCGTCGGCTCCCCTACGCCCGCGAAGCCCGCGCCGCCGGCGAGCGCAGGCGGCGTGTACTCGAGGCGGAGCGGCGGAAGGAAGGGTTCCCGCCCTGGAACGGATCCCGGACGGAACTCGGAGGACGCCGAATCCGTGATCAGTGCGCGGCGCTCCGCGGCGTATTCGGGTGACAGCAGGTAGTCCATCGGCACCTCCGCGTCGCCGTAATAGGCTTCCCGGTCAGCGATGGCCAGCTTCTGGGCCTCGAGGATTGTGTGCGCGCCCAATGCGGTCGAGGGATCGAGGTGGTCGTCGTCGAATCCGTCGAGGATCGCGAGGGTCTGCAGCAGCGCGGGTCCCTGGCCCCATGGCCCGGTCTTAGCGATGGTGTACCCACGGAACTCGAAGGTGGTGGCTGCCTCATAGCCGGCCTCGAACCCGGCGAAGTCCTCGAGCGTCAGCACACCGGCGTGGTCGGTGCCGGACGAGTGGCGGTGGGGGGTCTGGATGAAGTCGACCGCGGCCTGTGCCACCCGGCCGGTACTCCACTCACGGCGGGCGGCGTCGATGCGGGCCTCGCGGGCCGGCGCGCCCTTGCCGGCGTCGACCAGCGAGTCGAGCACCCCGGCGTAGGCCTCGTTGCGGATCAGTTCGCCCCCGCGAGGCGGCCGGCCCTCGGGCATCCACAGCGCTGCCGAGGTGGGCCAGTGTTCGGTGAAGAGCTCGGACACCGTCGCGATCGTTGCGCCCACCCTCGCCAGCACCGGGTGTCCTTCCCGGGCATAGCCGATGGCGAAGGCGAGCACCTCGTCGAGCTCCCAGGAACCGTGGTCGCGCAGCAGGATCAACCAGGCGTCGACGGCGGCGGGGATGGCCGAGGCGAGCGCTCCGGCTCCCGGCACGAGCTCGAGACCCTCCGCAAGGTAGTGCTCCCGTGTAGCCCCGGCCGGTGCGGGCCCCTGCCCCATGAGGACCACCGGCTGACCGGGGTTCTCCGCGGTGGCGAAGACTCCCGTCATGTCGCCTCCCGGACCGTTCAGGTGGGGCTCCACCACGTGCAGCACGAAGGCGCCGGCCACCGCGGCATCGAACGCGTTGCCGCCACGCTCAAGCACCGCCTGGGCGGAAGCCGTCGCGAGCCAGTGCGTCGACGCAGTCATGCCGAACGTGCCCTGGAGCGTAGGCCGGGTGGTGAAGGGCGCCGGAGGTGTGTACGTCATGGAAACCACTTTCGCAGGAGGAACTGTGTCACGATTGAATACAATCAGAGGCTTAACACTAAGCTTTGTATACGATGCATTCAATACTATGACCGAAGGAAACATTGTGAAGAGGTCATCCGTTCCCACCGAGCGCCTGCATCTATGGCTCATGCTAGCGCTGACGTTTTCGACCGGCATGATCGATGCGGTGGGTTTCCTCGGTCTGGACCGTGTCTTCACCGGCAACATGACCGGCAATGTGGTGCTGCTCGGCATGGGCTTCGCCGGCGCCGCCGACCTCCCGATCCTGCGGCCGGCCCTCGCACTGGCGTTCTTCATGGTGGGCGCAGCGCTGGCCGGGCGGGTCCTGCGCCGCGCACCCGAGGGCTGGACCGGCCGCACCTCCCTCACACTCCTCGCCGTGGCACTCGGCACCGCTGCCCTCGCCGTCTACACCGTGTTCGTGGACGTCGCAGCCCAGGAGGTGCACGGAAGCATCACGACGTCGGGCCTTGCACTGGTGATGGGTGTCCAGGCTGCAGCAGCGAAGCGGCTCAAGGTCGCCGAGATCACCACCGTCGTCGTCACGTCGACCATCACCGGTCTGGCGTCGGATTCGCGGCTCGCGGGCGGGAAGAGCCCGTTCTGGGCGCGGCGCGCCGCAGCCATCGCCCTGATCCTGATCGGGGCCTTAGCGGGAGCGGCTTCGCTGAACATCGGCCTGTGGCTGGGGATCGCGGTGTCGGCCGCGCTCTCATCCCTGGTCACGATTCTGGGCCACACGCGCCACCGGAAGGAAAAACGGGTGCGGCAGGCCTCAGTATCCCCGGTATATGCAGGCTAGGAAGCACACTACGGTTGAAGCCATGGACCATGGAGCAACCTATGAGTACCACCGTCTGTCCCGCGCATGGACCGGCTACCGCTGGTGGAAGCCGCTGCTGACCGGACTGCTCGGTCTGGCGTTCTACATCACCTTCCTCATCCTGTTCATCCTCGCCGGCGTGGTTCTCGCCCTGGGGAGCGGGAACGGGGTGACGCCCTATGTCGACCGGCTGTCGACCATCGATCTCTCGGACCCCCTGGTCTTCGCGTTCTCGATGATCACGATCATCCTGATGACCCCGGCTCTCGCCCTGGCTGCTCTCATCACAGGCCCGCGACCGATCGGGCTGCACTCGTCGGTCCTCGGACGCATCCGGTGGGGCTGGCTGGGCCGCTGCCTCGCAGCCGCGGTCGGAGTGTATTCACTCAGCCTGGGCATTTCATTCCTCCTTCCGCCGGGCCTTTCGGGAGGATCCACGGGAGCCGGCTTCTGGGTTGACGGCCGCACAGCGCTGCTGGTGACGCTGACCCTCCTGCTGGTGCCGTTCCAGGCGGCGGCTGAGGAATACGTGTTCCGCGGCTACCTGACGCAGACCATCGGTAGTTGGCTGCGGCACCCTGCCTTCGCAATCCTCATCCCGGTGCCGTTCTTCGTGCTGGGCCATGGCTACGAGCCCCTGGGCCAGGCCGACGTCGCACTGTTCGCCGTGTTCGCGGGCTGGATCACCTGGCGGACCGGCGGACTGGAGGCGGCCATCGCGGCGCACGCCGTCAACAACTGCCTCATCTTCCTTCTCGGTGCGTACGGACTCGTGGACGTCAACTCCAAGGAGGGGGCGGCGATCGGGCTCGTCATCTCGGTGGCGACCATGGCCGCCTTCGCTGCGCTGGTGCTCCGGATGGCGCGTCGCCTCGAGCGGACGAGGCCCGTGCTCCCGGCGCCGCCGGTGCCACTGACGGCCGGCTTCCAGCGCTAGCCTCTCAGCCCCATCATTGGTGCACGACCACCAAATATGCACGACCAACAGTGATGCACACCCGTTCCCGGCACACGATCGTCAGTTCTCGACGGTGATGCCCAGGCTGTCCGCGAGGTAGGGAGCGATCAGGCTCAGCTGGTACTCGTCGATCGTGACGCCGCGCAGGCCTTCCATTCCGTTGATCGTGCGGAAGTCACTGGTCCGCAGGTCGACGTCGCTCAGCCGGCTGTCGGACAGGGTCAGCGTGCCGATCCGGCAGTTGACGAAGGCGATCCTGCTGCCGGTCACTCCGGTCAGATCCAGCTCTCCGATCATGCAGTGGGAGATGACGACGTCACTGAGTTTCGAGCTGCGGAAGTTGACGAAATCCAGCTTCCCACCGTTGATCCGCACGAACTCGAAGACGCCGTCGTATAGTTCGGCGGAACCCCACCGCGTGCCGTCGAGCACCACGTCCCGCCAGGTACTGCGCGATGCCCGAAAGACGGGCGCGAACAGCTCCGTGAAGGAGCACTCGAGGAACCGGGCTCCGCGGAGTTCGGTGTTGTTCATGGACGCCGCCGCCAGCGAACACTCGAGGAACGTGATTCCGGTGAGGTCCTGATCGTCGAGGCCGGCTCGCTCGTACAGCTCGCCCTCGCGGTGATCGCCGCTGCGCAGGCCGTCGGCGTCCCCCGCGGTCAGATTGGTCGGTGCCACCCGGTCGAACCGGGGCGCTTTGGTCTTCTTTTTCGCCATCGAATTCGCCATTGAGGGAGTGTCTCCGGATCTGTTGGAGTGCCCTTCGCAAGGCACTGCACGGCGTGGACCACGCACGGCGGGTTGCAAGTCTAGCTGAGGCGGCCGACGGGAGACGGCCCACGGCGGTGGCCCACGATCGCGGTCGCGGTCGAAGACGACGATCGCAGAGGGAATGCCTGCGGCGGGTGTCGCTTTCCGGTGCGCATCGCTCCACGGCGGCCCGGCGTCGGGATCATCTAGGGTGGAAACCATGGAATCCCCGATCGAGAGCTATCTGAAACGCATTCACCAGGAGATTTCGGAACTGAAGGACGGCAAGCCCTACAGCACCATCCCTGCCATGGCCAACGTCAACCCGGACAACTTCGGCATCTGCCTCACGACCGTGGACGGGTACATCTACGAGGTCGGCGATACCCGCGAAGAGTTCAGCATCCAGTCGATCTCCAAACCGTTCACGTACGGTCTGGCACTGTCAGACCTCGGGATGGACGCCGTGGATGCGAAGGTGGACGTCGAGCCGTCGGGCGATTCCTTCAACGAGATGTCGCTTGCCCCCGGCACCGGCAGGCCCTCGAACGCGATGATCAACGCGGGCGCTCTCACGGCGACGTCGCTCGTGCAGAGCTCGCGCGGCAACACCAGGTTCAAGCGGATCCTCAATACCTACTCCGAGTTCGCCGGCCGTCAGTTGAGCGTCAACCAGGAGATTTTCACTTCGGAGCTCGAGCATGGGCACCGGAACCGGGCGCTCGCGTACCTCCTGCGCTCTTTCGACATCATCGAGGATGACCCCACGCCGGTGATCGAGGACTACTTCCGCCAGTGCTCGGTGCTGGTGAACTGCCTCGACCTCTCCGTCATGGCGGCAACCCTGGCCAACGCCGGGCGCAACCCGCTGACGGACAGGCAGGTGATGGACATCCTGCCCGTGGAGCGGCTCCTCTCCGTGATGACGACGTGCGGCATGTACGACGACGCCGGCTGGTGGATCAGCACCGTCGGGATGCCGGCGAAGAGCGGTGTGGGCGGCGGGACGATCGCCGTCCTTCCCGGCCAGGTGGGCCTCGCCGTCTACTCGCCACCCCTCGACGAGCATGGCAGCAGTGTCCGCGGCATGGCGACCAGCCAGCGCCTGTCGCAGGACATGGAGCTCCACTTCGTCCGTGCCGCGCGTGCCGGCAAGTCCGCCATCCGCTCCACCTACGACATTTCGGCCGCACCCTCCGGTATCCGCCGCAACGACGAGGCCATGGACATCCTGCGGGAGCACGGGCACCGCGCCAGAGTCATCGAGCTCAACGGCGACCTCCTGTTCGCCGGCACCGAGTCGATGGTGCGCGAGCTCAGCGGCCTGGACGACGACGTCCGCCTCGTGATCCTCGATCTGCGGCGCGTGGACGAGGTGGCCGACGTGTCGCTGCGCCTGCTCGCGGAAGTCCGGGAGAACCTGGTGCGCGAGAACCGCGAGTTGGTGCTGATCGACGGCGAAGGCACCCTCGCCGAGACGTTCAAGGACGTGGACCGGGACGTGCCCACCTTCGATTCCCGCACGGCCGCCGTGGAATGGTGCGAGAACGAACTGATTGCGCAGTTCGGCGACGAGCTGTGCCTGCCGTCGGAGGTCGAGGTGGACCAGTGCCCGGCACTGTCCCCGCTGAGTGCAGACGACATCACACAACTGGCGGAGCTCATGGAGGACCGGACGTACGACGACGGCTCCGTGGTGCGCCGTATCGGCCAGAAGTTCGGGGGCGTCTACTTCATCCTGTCCGGGAAGATCGTGACCTCGGTGCCCGGCCCCACCGGCGGACGGCTGAAGCTGACGACACTGAGCGCCGGAATGACCTTCGGCGAACTGGCGCTCGGCAGCGACGACCGCCAGGAGACGACGGTGAAGGCACTCGGAAAGGTGCGGCTCAAGGTGCTCACCGCCGACGCCATCAACGACATCGAGGACGAGAACCCGCGCCTCGCCGTCGAGCTGTGGAAAGCACTCACCCGCGACGCCTACACGCGCGTTGACCTGTACCTGCGCGAAACTGCGGTGCGGATTCGGGACTAGGAGTTGCCGGCCGCTTTCGGCCGGCGGCTTCGGGGGGACACGAGGCCGACGGCGAGCGGCTTCGGGGGGACACGGCTTCAACCGACACGGGACAGGGAATGAGAAGGATGACGGTTCTGATAGCAGGATGCGGTGACCTCGGCACCGAGGCGGGTCTGCGGTTCGCAGCCCGGGGGCACCGCGTGGTGGGGTGGCGCCGGTCCGCCGAAAGGCTCCCTCGGCCGATCGAGGGCGTGGCAGCCGACCTCACCGGGACCCTTCCCGCCGTCCCGCCGGACACCACCGTGGTGGTGATCGCCACCGCCGCCGGAGAGCGCACCGAGGCCGCGTACCGCGCCGCCTACGTCGAGGGCACCGCGAACGTGCTGAACGCGCTCGAGCGCGACGGCGTAAAGCCCTCCCGCATCCTCTTCGTCTCCTCGACCGCCGTCTACGGCGATGCCGACGGCGGCTTCGTCACCGAGGACACTCCCGCGGACCCGGCGTCGCCCACCGGGAGGATGGTACTGGAGGCGGAGCAGCTGTTGCTCGGGAGGTCCGCTGCCGGGATGGTCCTGCGGCTCTCCGGCATCTACGGGCCGGGCCGCACCCGCCTGATCGACCAGCTCACCAGAGGGACGGCGGTCCGCCCGGCGGAGCCGCAGTGGACCAACCGCATCCACCGCGACGACGCCGCTGCCGCCATCGTGCACCTGACCACCGCCGTCGGGCAGCCGGCGCCCGTCTATCTCGGCAGTGATGTACTGCCCGTGGATCTCGGCGAGGTGCTGCAGTTCCTCGCGCTCGAGCTCGGTCTGCCGGAACCGCCCACGGGTGAAACGGTTACGACTCGCGGCGGGGACAAGCGCTGCGACAGCGCCCTGCTGCGCTCCACCGGCTTCGACTTCACTTTTCCGACGTATCGCGAGGGGTACCGGTCGGTGCTGGCCGGCCGCGGCGTGCGGCACGGCTAGCGTGCGGTCACTACAGCAGGCGCACGCTTACTACAGTCAGCGTGCGGAACCGCTGTGCCTGCTGAGCCGCCCCAGCTGCACGAGTGACCATCCGAAGATGCAGATCACCAAAAGATTCCGGACGGTGAGGACCGCGGCAATTGCGGGGCTGAGGTCGAAGCGGAGTGCGTCGTAGAAGATGGGGTAGACCAGCGTAGTGAGGCCGGCGGTGACCAGCATCGCGATGGCCGGGAACCTCCAATTGGCGTGGGTATCGAGCACCATGCCCGCGGCGATCACCGCGGCGATCCAGAGCATGAACTGCGGTGAGCCCACTTTGTTGAAGACCACGAGGGTGCTGACGAGGGCGAGGGAGCCAGCAGCGAGGACCCTCTCCGGCGGGGCGCCGCGGCGCAGCGCGAAGGCCACGAGCGCTGCGGTCAGTACCAGGGCAACCGCGAGCAGCGGGCTCATCAGCGCTGCCACCTGAGCGCTGAGGGCGCCCCTCACCTCCATCGTGTTGATCTCGTCATCCTCGAAGATGACCGCGCCCGAGCTGCCGGTGATTGCCTGCCACACGCCGGGCGTGCTGAGCGGCGCCTCGAGTTGCATCCCGCGGGCGCCCTGCGCTCCAAGGAAGCTCGTCAGGTTCCGGAGGTCGCCGAAGAGCACCACCACGGCGGCGATGCCGATGGATAGCGCCGCTCCGGCAAGTACGATCCGCACCCGGCTGCGCAGTGTCACGACGGCGGCGAGAAGAACGGCGGCCGGCCAGACCTTCACCCAGGTTGCCGCGCTGAGGATCAGGGAAGCCGCCACCGGCTTGGTTCCGAGGAGCAGGATGCCCACGATCACCATCGGCGCCGTGAGCCCGTCCAATCGGCCGACGGCGACCGGCCCCAGCAGTGCGGTCGCCGCAAGCCACCAGTAGGCCGCCAGGAAACGCTGCCGCGACGGAGTGCGGATGAGCGCCGCCACCCCGGCAGCATTGAGTACCGCGAACAGCAGGAACCAGGTCAGCTGGTAGAGCTGCGGGCCGAGCACAGTGGCGAACAGCATGGGCACCAGGGCCCCCACCGGATAGACCCAGGCGGCGTCGATCCCCTGCCACACGCCGTCGTTCAGTGCCTGGTAGGCCCACTCCCGGTACAGCCGGATGTCGCTGAGCACTCCGCCGCTGGTGATGAAGGGAAGGAGCCGGGCGAGAAAGCCGATGTGGATGACTGCGAAGATGATCCAGACCGGGGACACTCGATTCCGGGTCTCCGGTGTGGGCGGACGGCTGTCCACAATTGCTCCTGCTGTAGGTGGGGTGGCGGCAGCCGTCATTCTCTCAGTTCCGGGCTTCGGGCGCGAACGGCACGTAGCCGAGGTTCTTGTCCACCACACCGCTCAGCGGATCGCCGGCGTACCAGGCAAGGAAGTTCCTCTCGAACTGGGCAGCAAGGTCGGCAACCCAGGAGTCGGCGTCGCTCGCCATGTGCGGCGAGATCAGCACCTGCGGCATCCCCCACAGCGGGCTGCCGGCGGGCAGCGGCTCGGTGCTGAAGGTGTCGAGCACCGCACCACCGATTCCACCGCACGCCAGTTCACGGACGAGCGCGTCCTCGTCGACCAGCCGCCCCCGGCCCACGTTGATGAGCACGCTCGACGGCCCCATCGCCTCCAGCACCCGGGCGCTGACCATCCCGTCGGTGGACGGGGTCAGCGGGGCCACGAGCACCACGTAGTCGAAGCGCGGCACGACGGCGGCGAGGTCGCCGCTGGCGTGGACGGTACCGAAGTCCGGGTCGGCGGCACGGGCAACCCGGCCCACGCCTTCGACGTCGGCCCCGGCTGCGCGCAGGAGCCGGGCCGTGCTCCGGCCGATGCTTCCGGTTCCGACGACCAGCACGCCGGCGCCGCCGATAGTGCGGACCGTCCGCCGGTTCCACACGCGCTGCAACTGCTGGTCGCGGGTGACTCCGAGCCCTTTTGCCGAGAACAGCACGGCGGCCAGCACGTACTCCGCCATGGTCCGGTCGAACACGCCGTGCGCGTTGGTGACGGTGATATCCGCCGCCACGAGGTCCGGGAAGAGAAG
>NZ_KI914870.1:0-8379 GCF_000520555.1 Arthrobacter sp. Br18
AACTCTGCACTCGCCAATCCTGCGTCTGCCAACTCTGCACTCGCCAATCCTGCGTCTGCCAACTCTGCACTCGCCAATCCCGCGTCCGGAACCTCGTGTGTTGCCGCCTGGTGCTCTGCCACTGGTCATCCTTTCCCTCGATGCGCTGACCTTTACCGACAGTCCGCCCGGTTTGTCGGTGGCAGGTGATGTTGTGGGAACCAAGTTCACCTCTGAGCATCCGCCTAGCGCCCTAACCCAACGCTAGAACAGCCGGCGCGTGATATCAAACATATGTTCGAGTGAGTCTCGACAAGATTCGTCCGCAGGTGCTAAGAATAAGCAGGAAGAAAATAGAAGACGTGTTCTAATTCCCGGATTGGGCCCGTCCGACAGCTTCGAAGATCCGAAAGAGGTTCAGCCATGACAGCGCTCTCCATCACCAGGTCCAGCACCGCTCCAGCCGCCATCATCACCCGCCGGAAAGGCAGTCCGGCTCCGGCCCGGGCGGTGCGTTCTTTCGGTTCGCAGGATATGGAGCCGGGTCCGATGCGGCTGACGAGGCGGGGACGGCGCGTTCTGGTGGGCCTTCCGATCGTCCTGCTCGTGGCACTGGTCATGCTGCTTGGAGCCTCCCTGACCTCCCAGGCAGGAGCAGCAGTGGGTATGCCCGAGCCCACTGAAACCGTCCGCGTCAGTCTGGGTCAGGGGGAGACTCTGTGGGGGCTCGCGGGAGAGTTCGCCCCGGACCGCGACCCCCGCGAATTCGTCGCCGAGATCGTCGAACTGAATGGTCTGGGTTCGTCGGTCGTCCAGGCGGGCCAGTCCCTCGCTGTGCCGCTCAGCAACTGACGCTGGGTAACCGGACCGAGGGCGATCGATCATTGCAGACATCTGTCTGCGTGCCAGGCACCTGGGATTCTTCAGATCAACCGCCCATCGCTTAAAATCGCAGGGTGACGAAACGCGAAGAGGCACTGGCCCAACTCCCGCTGAGGAACAATCTGGTGGGGCTGGTTCCGTACGGCGCCCCGCAGATCGACGTTCCGATCCTGCTCAATGTCAACGAGAACACGCATGGTGTGCCGGCGGACGTCCACGCAGCGATCGTCGCCGCCGTCGATGTGGCGGCCCGGGGCCTCAACCGATACCCGGACAGGGAGTTCACGGAGCTTCGCACCAACCTGGCCGCCTATCTCGGCCATGGAATCGTCCCGGAGCAGGTGTGGGCGGCCAACGGATCGAACGAGGTTCTCCAGCAGATTCTGCAGGCCTTCGGCGGACCCGGGCGGACGGCTCTGGGGTTTCCCCCCACCTACTCCATGTACCCGCTTCTGGCAGGCAGTACCGACACCCGCTATGTCACCGCTGGTAGGAGCGCGGCATTCGGGATGACCGCGTCCGCCACTGCCGCGCACGTCCGCGACTCACGGGCCAACATCGTTTTTCTCTGCTCACCGAACAACCCCACCGGCACGGCGCTCGGCCTCGACGTCGTCGAAGCTGCCTATGAGGCAGGGGAAGTGGAGCGGGCCATCATCATCGTCGATGAAGCATACGGCGAGTTCGCGACGTCGGGTACGGGAAGCGCTCTGACCCTCCTGCCCGGCAGGGAGCGCCTTATCGTGTCCCGCACCATGAGCAAAGCCTTCGCACTTGCCGGTGCGCGTCTCGGCTACCTCGCTGCTGCTCCGGAAATTGCGGATGCCCTCCGGCTGGTTCGGCTGCCGTACCACCTGTCCGCCATCACGCAGGCAGCCGCCAACGCCGCCCTGACCCACGCGGACACCCTGCTGGCCAACGTCGAAGCGATCAAGGAGCAGCGGGACCGCATCGTGGCCGAGCTGGGATTACTGGGCCTGTCGCCGGCACCGTCCGACGCCAACTTCGTCTTCTTCGGCGGTCTCGACGATTCCCGGGCCGTATGGCGCGGGCTGCTCCAGGCCGGAGTCCTCATCCGGGACGTCGGCATCGACGGCCATCTCAGGGTGACGGCCGGAACTGAGGCGGAGACCACAGTGTTCCTCGACACCCTCCGCACCCTCCTCTGAGTGCCGTCTTCTAGACTTGTGGGGAACAAGGGCGGCACATCCGCCCAGAACCCGGGCACCGAACCTATCGAAGGACCGCCATGACTGTGGAAATTTTCGCCGGCCGCACGGCCCGGGTAGAGCGCACGACCAGTGAATCCAGCGTGCTGGTCGAGATCAACCTGGACGGCACCGGGGAATCGGAGATCAGTACGTCGGTGCCGTTCTACGACCACATGCTGACCGCACTGGCAAAGCACTCACTCATCGACATGACGGTGAAATCCTTCGGGGACACCCACATCGACGTTCACCACACCGTCGAGGACACCGCGATCGCCTTCGGGGAGGCGCTCCGGGAAGCCCTTGGCACCAAAGCCGGAATCCGGCGCTTCGGGGAGGCCACGGTTCCCCTCGATGAAGCGCTGGCAAACGCCGTCGTCGACATCTCGGGCCGGCCGTTCCTCGTGCACGGCGGGGAACCCGCCGGCCAGGAATACCACCGGATCGGTGGGCACTTCACGGGATCCCTGACACGGCATGTGTTCGAGGCGATCGCGCTCCACGCGCAGATCTGCCTCCACGTGACCTTGCTGGCCGGCCGGGATCCCCACCATATCGCCGAAGCGCAGTTCAAGGCGTTCGCCCGGGCGCTTCGTGCCGCGGTGGAAGCTGATCCACGGGTCAAGGGCATCCCCTCCACCAAGGGCGCGCTGTGAGCGTGCGCAAGGTCACGGTGCTCGATTACGGATCGGGGAACGTCCGGTCAGTGGTGCGTGCACTCGAGCATGTGGGTGCGGAGGTGACCCTGAGCGCAAAACCGGGGGACGTGCTTGAGGCCGACGGCCTCCTGGTGCCCGGCGTGGGCGCCTTCGAAACCGTCATGAAGGG
Organism: Arthrobacter sp. Br18; assembly: GCF_000520555.1. Lineage (GTDB taxonomy): Bacteria > Actinomycetota > Actinomycetes > Actinomycetales > Micrococcaceae > Arthrobacter_D. Next base: position 2,901 of record NZ_KI914870.1, read on the forward strand.
ACTCAAGGAGGTCGACGCACTGCGCATGATCGGCAGGCGGGTCGCAGGAGGTCGTGCGGTGCTCGGAATCTGCGTCGGGCTGCAGGTCCTGTTCGACGACAGTGTGGAACACGATACGAAGGTCCAGGGCATGGGGGAATGGCCGGGCACCGTGGAGCGGTTGAAAGCCGACGTCGTCCCCCATATGGGGTGGAACACCGTGTCGGCGCCTGCGGATTCGGTCCTGTTCGACGGCATCGCTGACGAGCGCTTCTATTTCGTTCACTCCTACGGGGTGCAGCACTGGAAGTTCGACGTCACGCAGCCGGCCATGAAGCCGCCGCAGGTCACCTGGGCGGACCACGGTGGACCGTTCATCGCCGCTGTCGAGAACGGTCCCCTGAGCGCGACGCAGTTCCACCCGGAGAAGTCGGGAGACGCCGGCGCGCAGCTGCTGCGCAACTGGATCGGCGGGCTGCGGTAGCAATGTGGAGCGTCGTTCTGATGGGTGTGGCCGGACTCCTGATAGGCGGAGCGCTGTCCTTCCGCAGCCAGGGGCTCCCGAAGTGGCTGATCATCGGCTTCTGGATTCTCGCCGGGATGTCCCTCGTCGCGGCCTACCTGCTCACCCTTCCCCAGAATTGATGTGCAGGCCGGACCATTCCGGCTGTACCTGAAAACCATCCGCCAAGCTGAAAGTAGAGCATGAGCCCCTTCACCGAGACCCCCATCCTGGAACTTCTGCCCGCCGTCGACGTTGCCGACGGCCAGGCCGTACGCCTCGTGCAGGGCGAAGCCGGGAGTGAAACTGACTACGGCGATCCGCTGGACGCCGCTCTGGCCTGGCAGAAGGACGGCGCGGAATGGGTGCACCTCGTCGACCTCGACGCGGCCTTCGGCCGCGGGTCGAATCGCGCCCTCCTGGAACGGGTCGTCAGGAAGCTCGACATCAAGGTGGAGCTTTCCGGCGGGATACGGGACGATGCGTCCCTCGACGCCGCCCTCGAACTCGGCGCCGAACGCGTCAACCTCGGAACGGCGGCGCTGGAAAACCCTGAGTGGACGGCGCGCGTGATTGCCCGCTACGGGGACGCGATCGCCGTCGGGCTGGACGTCCGGGGAACCACGCTCGCAGCTCGGGGCTGGACCGAGGACGGCGGCGACCTGTGGGAGGTCCTGCAGCGGCTCGAGGACGCCGGATGCGCGCGGTACGTTGTCACCGACGTCACCAAGGACGGCACGCTGCGCGGGCCCAACGTCGAACTCCTGGAGCAGGTCCTCGCCAGGACGTCGCGACCCGTTGTCGCCTCAGGCGGTATCTCGAGCCTCGACGACCTGGCTGCCCTGCGGTTGCTGGTGCCCCAGGGGCTCGAGGGCGCGATTGTCGGCAAGGCTCTCTACGCGGGGGCGTTCACGCTTCCGGAGGCCCTGGATGTCGCCGGACGCCCGGAACTGCACGTGTGACCGGACGGAAGCTGCCGGCACATATCGAGGCGGCACTCGCAGGTCAGCTTGCCGACTCCGCCGGCCGGCCGTGGGCCGGCCGGAACCTGGCGGGTCCCGGCAACCCGCTGCACAACTTCGACGAAGACAACGGACAGGCCGATGCCGGCTACGCCGCAGCCGTCAGGGGGCTGTTCGACGCTTCCTTGGGGCCGGCGTCCCGCGAGGAAGCTGTGATCCATGCGCTTTCCGAGGCCCGGGTCTTCATTCCCATCGTCGCCGAGGTGACCCAGACGGCCGAGGGAGCAGGTGGCAGGGCCGCTGACAAGGAAGCCGACATGGCCCTGGTGACCCTCAAGGCACCCGACGGCCGGACGGCGCTGCCCGTTTTCAGCGCCGCGGCCGGTTTGGCTGCCTGGCATCCGGAAGCGCGGCCGGTGGCTGTGTACACATCCCGCGCGGCGCTGGCAGCGGTGGCCGAGAAGGCCGAGCTCCTGGTGATCGACCCGGGATCCTCCTTCACCTTCGTGGTGCGCAGGCCCGCCGTGTGGGCGCTGGCGCAGCAGCTTCCCTGGGTTCCGTCCTACCGCGATGAGGCCCTCACCGGAATCATCGCCGGCATCAGCGGTGGAGAGAACAGCATCCTTGAAGTGCGGGTAGGGCTGGGGTCGGGCGTGCCGGCCCTCACCGCGGACGGTAGGCTTGCCCTCGGTGGAGGATCAGGGCCCGAGCTCCGGATGGACCTCAAGCTGAAGCCCGACCTTCCCGCCGCCGAGGTCGAAGCGCTCGTCCTGCGGTTCCGGTCGGCCCTTCAGGAGAACCGGGAGTTCGTGGAGCGCGTCGATTCACTCGAGCTCAAACTCACCCGCTGACCGTCCCGATTTCGCAGAAAGTATTCCCAGTGAACTTCGCCGTATACCGCGAGCTCCTGCGGATCGTTCCCGTACGCAGGCTATTGATCGTCGGGATGATCGCACGCTTCCCGCACTCCGCAGCCGGCGTCCTGCTGACTCTGCACGTAGTCCAGACCCTCGATCGGGGTTATGCCGCTGCGGGCGCCGTCGCCGCCCTGGTGACGATCGGCATCGCGGTCGGGGCTCCCTGGAGGGGCCGCAGGATCGACAGTGCAGGGTTGAGGAAGGCCCTGATTCCCTCGGTTGTAGCCGAAGCGGTCATCTGGTCGATCGCGCCGCGGCTGCCGTACGAATGGCTGCTGGTGGCTGCCCTGGTGGGAGGGCTCTTCACCCTTCCCGCCTTCTCGGTGGTCCGCCAGTCCCTCGGTGTACTCGTCAGTGGCGACTCACGCCGCACCGCCTTCACTCTCGACGCCATCTCCACCGAGGTGATCTTCATGGTGGGCCCGGCAGTAGGAGTGGTGCTGGCAACGCAGATCTCGACCGTCTTCGGACTCACCCTGATAGGGTTCGCGACGGCGCTCGCGGGACTCTTCCTGATGTGGTTCAACCCGCCCACCCGGAGCGGCCAACCGGGCGCGTTGCCGGTGGCACCCACTCCCTCGGAGGACAGCGCCCTCGCTGCAGGAGCCGTCGTCGCCTCCGCGCCGGGAGGAGTCGCCGAGGCCGGGGCAGATTTGCTGTCGGGACGCGATCCGGGTGTGCACTCCGACCGCCGGTCGCCGGTCGCCGTCATCCGGGAGAAGCTGCGCAGCTCCTTCGTCTGGCTGAGCGTCCCGGTCGCCGTGGTGATGATGGTGGCCGCGGGCGCGGGGCTCGTCCTGGCGGGCACCGAGGTCGGGATCATCGCGACCCTCGAACAGTCCGGTAGGGAGGGGCAGCTGGGGCTGGTCTTCGCCGCATGGTGCGCCGCGTCAGTGGTGGGCGGGCTGATCTACGGCGCGCTTCGCCATCCGGTATCGCCCCTGCTCCTGCTGCTCGGCATGGGGGTGCTGACCATTCCCATGGGTTTCGCCCAGGACACCCTGGCGCTGAGCCTGCTGTCGATCCTGCCCGGCCTGCTGTGTGCGCCGGTGCTATCAGCGGCCTCGGAGAAGGTTGCTGATCTGGTCGCGGAGGACCGGCGCGGCGAGGCGATGGGCTGGTACGGATCTGCCCTGACCTCCGGAGTCGCCATGGGGGCACCCCTTGCAGGTGTCCTCATCGACGTCACGGGCCCGTGGGGCGGGTTCACTGCTGTCGGCGTTGTCGCGGGACTCGTTGGAGTCGGCGGAATCGCGTCGCAGAAGGCCCGGCGCCGGCGGGCGCTCAGCCTTTCATGACCCGTGCGCCGGTCCGTGCTGACGCGTGTTGACCCTGCGCTGGTCCGTGCTGACGCGTCCGTTGATTCGCCGTCGCGGCAATCCCGTCGTGACGGAAGTCCCGCCGCGGCGCTAGTTGACCGGCCCCGTGTATTTCTCGCCCGGACCCTGCCCCGGGGCATCGGGAATGATCGACGCCTCACGGAAGGCCAGCTGCAGCGAGCGGAGGCCGTCGCGCAGGGGACCGGCGTGCTGACTGCCGATCTCCGGGGCAGCTGCGGTGACGAAGCCCGCAAGCGCGGTGATGAGTTTCCGGGCTTCGTCCAGGTCTTTCAGTTCCTCGGCGTCCTCGCCTGCGGCAAGGCCGCACTTCACCGCCGCGGCGCTCATCAGGTGAACCGCGGAGGTGGTAATCACCTCGACTGCGGCCACCTCGGCGATGTCGCGCATATGCCGGCGCACACCCTCCTCGGGATCTCCGGCGGCATTGGTCTCGTCCGCGAAACTGCGGCGTACGGGAGGGGCCTCGTGCGGCTCCCCGGTGCTGCCCGAACCGGGCTGCGGGAGATTGCTGTCTGCGGGACTCATGCTGGTAAGCTTGTCACAGACCAACTGGTCCGCGTTACTTTTGCGCCTGACGGAACACCTGATGGAGAAGTATGCGGCCGGTATGCAAGCGGAGTCCTCTCCCACCCGCGATTTTCCTGGTGCTTTCCCGAGCATTACAGGTAGCCGGGTTCAGGTCGGTACAGGTGGTATCGGTATGCCGGATTCTTCGATCGGCAACCACGCCCCAGCACTGATCCCCGAGGCCTTCGATTGCGCTTGCAATTGAGGGCCTTCTTCATTTTCACGCGGTTATCAGTTTCAGAACCAACAGGAGTTACACATTAGCGAGCCAAGAATCAATGATCGTATCCGCGTTTCAGAGGTGCGGTTGGTCGGACCTGCCGGCGAACAGGTAGGGATTGTCCGTATTGAGGACGCACTCCGACTTGCAGCCGAGTCCGACCTGGATCTTGTCGAGGTAGCACCGCAGGCCAAGCCTCCGGTGGCGAAACTCATGGATTTTGGTAAGTACAAGTACGAGGCCGCGGTGAAAGCCCGTGAGGCACGGAAGAACCAGACCAACACGGTCCTCAAGGAAATCCGCTTCCGCCTCAAGATCGATACCCATGACTACGAGACGAAGCGCGGACACGCACTCCGTTTCCTGGGAGCGGGCGACAAGGTCAAGGCCATGATCCAGTTCAGGGGCCGCGAGCAGCAGCGCCCGGAGATGGGCATCCGCCTGCTCCAGCGGTTCGCCGAGGACGTGGCAGAAGTCGGAGTGGTCGAGTCGTCACCCCGTATCGACGGCCGGAACATGGTCATGGTGATCGGCCCGGTCAAGAACAAGGCCGAGGCGAAGGCCGAAGCGCGCCGTGCCACACAGCGGGCGGATGCGAAGGCCGCCAACGAAGCCGCGAAGTCGGGCACGGGCCGTGTGGATGTCTCGGGCGACAGTGGGGCTCCACTGACCCAGAGCCTCGCCGACCTCCTTCCCGAAGGCTATTCGATCACGGGCAGTGACAGCGCCCCGGCCGAGGAAACGACCATCGCGACGCCGGTCGATGCCGGTTCAGGAAACGACGACGCCGGCTCCACTGCAGCTCAGGCAGATGCAGGAACGGCCGACACCGCTTCGAAGGAAGCAACGCCGCCGGAAGAGCCGACCCTCTCCACGGAGGCTGCTCCAGAGCAGGCCGAGGAAAAGCCGGTTATGACCGCGCCGAAAGTACCGGCCACCCGGACTGCAGCACCGGCCCGGACCGCACCGGCTGCACGGACCTCGCCGTCGGC
>NZ_KI914870.1:8479-10595 GCF_000520555.1 Arthrobacter sp. Br18
CTCGCCGTCGGCACCAGCCGTCACGAGGCCCGTTGCGTCGAAGCCTGCCGTTGCCTCGAAGCCTGCGGCAACTGCAACTGCAACTGCACCTGCACCTGCGGCTACGGCTCCTGCGCCGGCGAAACCGACAGCTATGCCGAAGCCGGTCGCAGCGCCGAAACCGGGTGGAGCTCCGAAACCAGGGTCCGCCGGCAAGCCGGCTGGCACTCCAAGACCTGCCGGCAGGACCGCTCCGACCAAGAGCGAGCCGAGCGGGCCAAAGCCGGAAAGCACCGAGTAGGCGCTTTCTACTGTCGGGTATTCCCGGCACGTAAGAAAAACCAGCAGGCGCCCCTGGGTGCCGCCCGTGGGTGACTGCCCACGGCTATCAGAAGGAGATCGGTTCCTATGCCGAAGATGAAGACCCACAGTGGCGTCAAGAAGCGCTTCAAGCTGACGGGCAGTGGAAAGCTCAAGCGCCAGCAGGCCAACCGCCGTCATTACCTGGAGCACAAGTCCTCCACGCTGACGCGCCGACTGGCCAGCGACAAGATCGTTTCGAAGGCCGATACCAAGGTCATCAAAAAGATGCTGGGCATCTAACACCCAATCAACCAATCCGGAGAAGCTCCGCAGCCGTTCGCGGGTGGGAGCTGCAGCCGTCAGGCTGTACCGGGAGATCTACTGAAGGAGTACGCACGTGGCACGTGTGAAAAGGGCGGTCAACGCCCACAAGAAGCGCCGGGTTATCCTTGAGCGCGCCAAGGGCTACCGCGGACAGCGTTCACGGCTGTACCGCAAGGCCAAAGAGCAGCTGCTGCACTCGTTCGTGTACAGCTACGGTGACCGCCGCAAGCGCAAGGGCGATTTCCGACGCCTGTGGATCCAGCGGATCAACGCCGCGTCCCGCGCCAACGGCCTCACCTACAACCGTCTGATCCAGGGCCTGAAGGCCGCCGAGATCCAGGTCGACCGCCGGATGCTCGCGGACCTCGCTGTCACCGACGGCGCCGCCTTCGCCGCCCTGGTACAGATCGCCAGGAACGCGCTACCCGCGGACACCTCCGCGCCTGTCGTCACCGAGGCCAGGGCCGTCAAGGCACCCCGCGCTTCCAAGGCCCCGGCAAAGGCCTAGGTTGACGGCCGGTTTCCACCGGCAGCAACCAACGGATCCATGAATACCGACGGACGCCCCCAGTCGCCGATGTCCAACCCCCGAGCCGATCGGGTGAAGGAAGTCGCACGCCTTGCGGGGCGTCCGTCGCGTTTAAGGCAGGGCCGCTTCCTGGCGGAGGGCCCGCAGGCCGTCCGCGAGGCCCTGGCCCTGCACGCAGAGCGGACAGCGGCGGGTGAACCTCCCGTCGTGGAGGAAGTGTTCGCCACCGAAGATTTTCTCCAACGGCATCCCGGCCTTGCCGGGAAGCCGGCACCCCGGCCGGTCACCGGGGAAGTCCTCGCGGCCATGTCCTCCACCGTGACGCCTCAGGGCGTGATCGCGGTCTGTTCCTTCATCGACGTGACGCTTCAGCACATGCTCGCCGCCAGGCCCCGCCTGATCGCGGTGATGGCGGAAGTGCGGGATCCCGGTAATGCCGGCACGATCCTCCGCGCAGCCGACTCAGCCGGGGCCGACGCCGTCGTGCTCTCCGCTTCCAGCGTGGACTTGTACAACCCCAAAACGGTCCGCTCCACGGCGGGGTCGCTGTTCCATCTCCCGGTGGTACTCGGCGCGGACCTGGACATCCTGCTGTCCGAGCTGAGGAAGCAGGGCATCTCAGTGCTGGCCGCCGACGGTTACGGTGACGTCGACCTCGACCTCCTGCAGGACGCAAGTGCACGGCGGCGGCTCAACGAGCCGTCCCCTGCAGCGGCACCTGCTTCAGCCGAAGCTGACCAGGGGCGAAGCGACACGTCCGACGACGGCGCCCGCCTGGAGGCGCCCACGGCCTGGCTGTTCGGCAACGAGGCGCAGGGCCTCCCCGACGCCGTGCTCGGCGGAGCGGACCACCGCGTGGCGGTGCCGATCTACGGCCGGGCCGAAAGCCTCAACGTCGGCACGGCGGCGACCGTGTGCCTGTACGCGTCAGCGCGAGCGCAGCGGCTCGGCTGACTCCCGAAGCCACTAGGCTTGAGCCAC
>NZ_KI914870.1:10695-11587 GCF_000520555.1 Arthrobacter sp. Br18
CCGAAGCCACTAGGCTTGAGCCACACCCAGCCCGCCTGCCGAAAGTGAGCCATGCCCCTCGACGTTGAGAGCCTCCGTTCCCAGTTCCCCTCGCTGTCCTCGGGGATCGCCCACTTCGACGGTCCCGGTGGTACCCAGACCCCCCGTGTGGTGGGGCAGACGATAGCCGATGCGCTGACCGGCCCCCTGTCCAATCGCGGCACCACCGTGTCCTCGGAGAGGAACGCCGACCGGATCGTGTACGAGTTCCGCGCGGCCATGGCCGACTTCCTGAACGTCGATCCGGCCGGCATCGTCTACGGGCGCAGCGCAACGCAGCTCACCTACGACTTCGCCCGCCACCTCGCCTCGGGCTGGGGCCCGGGGGATGAGGTGGTGGTGACCCGGCTCGACCACGACAGCAACATCCGGCCCTGGGTGCAGGCAGCCGAGCGGCAGGGGGCCAGCGTTCGCTGGATCGGCTTCGATCCGGGGACTGCCGAACTGAACATGGGCGACCTCCACGCGGCGCTCAGCGATCGGACGCGGCTGGTGGCAGTCACGGCGGCATCGAACCTCCTCGGCACAATGCCCGACATCCCGGCGATCGCCCGGCTGACGCACGACGCAGGAGCACTTCTTTATGTGGACGGCGTCCACTACGCGGCGCATGCCTCCGTGGACCTCCGCGCGCTCGGGGCGGACTTCTTCGTCTGCTCGCCCTACAAGTTCCTCGGTCCTCACTGCGCCGTCCTTGCCGCGGCTCCCGACCTGCTGGAGACCATCCACCCGGACAAGCTGCTCCCGTCCACCGATATCATCCCGGAGCGGTTCGAGTTCGGCACCCTGCCCTACGAAACCCTGGCCGGGACCACGGCGGCGGTCGACTTCCTCGCCTCCCTCGCCGATCCCG
>NZ_KI914870.1:11687-12921 GCF_000520555.1 Arthrobacter sp. Br18
GCAAGAATCGGGCAGCATGAGGAGCAGCTGCTGACACTGCTCGAGGACGCGCTGTCCGGACTTCCTGACGTGACGGTCCACTCACAAGCCCGGGCACGGACCACCACCTTGCTGCTCACCTTCACCGGGCGCGACGCAACAGAAGCCAGCAAATTCCTCGCCGAGCGCGATGTCCTTGCCCCGTCGAGCAATTTCTATGCGCTCGAGGCAAGCCGGGTGCTGGGACTGGGCGAGGCGGGTGGGCTGCGGGTCGGTCTCGCGCCCTATACGTCCCGCGACGAGGTGGAGCGCCTGATCGGCGGTCTGACCGCCTACCTCGGGTGACGTCCGCGCGGCAGAGAGGGGGGGGAACCTATGCAGCGTGCTCCGGGACCGGCTGCTGCGAGCGCCCGCTCCGGATATCCATCCGCCCGCTGATCAGCGCTATGGCCAGGCCGAGGACCGCCAGCACCGCGCCGACGAGCGCGGGAGCAGTGAAGCCCCAGCCCAGCGCAATGACCACGCCGCCCACTGTTGCGCCCAGTCCGTTGGCGATGTTCAGCGCCGCGTGATTCATCGACGAGGCGAGTGACGCCGATCCCGTCGGGTCCCGCCGGGAGCGGCTCGCTGCAGCGAACGCAAGAATCGGGCAGCATGAGGAGCAGCTGCTGACACTGCTCGAGGACGCGCTGTCCGGACTTCCTGACGTGACGGTCCACTCACAAGCCCGGGCACGGACCACCACCTTGCTGCTCACCTTCACCGGGCGCGACGCAACAGAAGCCAGCAAATTCCTCGCCGAGCGCGATGTCCTTGCCCCGTCGAGCAATTTCTATGCGCTCGAGGCAAGCCGGGTGCTGGGACTGGGCGAGGCGGGTGGGCTGCGGGTCGGTCTCGCGCCCTATACGTCCCGCGACGAGGTGGAGCGCCTGATCGGCGGTCTGACCGCCTACCTCGGGTGACGTCCGCGCGGCAGAGAGGGGGGGGAACCTATGCAGCGTGCTCCGGGACCGGCTGCTGCGAGCGCCCGCTCCGGATATCCATCCGCCCGCTGATCAGCGCTATGGCCAGGCCGAGGACCGCCAGCACCGCGCCGACGAGCGCGGGAGCAGTGAAGCCCCAGCCCAGCGCAATGACCACGCCGCCCACTGTTGCGCCCAGTCCGTTGGCGATGTTCAGCGCCGCGTGATTCATCGACGAGGCGAGTGACGGGGCGCCGGGCGCCACATCGAGGAGCCGCGCCTGCAGCGGCGGG
>NZ_KI914870.1:13021-26516 GCF_000520555.1 Arthrobacter sp. Br18
TCGAGCCACTCGCTCCGACCAGGAACGCGAAGAGGAACGCCGTCGGAGGGAACTGCATCGCGAGCGGGAAGAGGAGCAGGACCACCACCACCACGGCCATGACGCCGTAGATGCTCCCCATGACGGAGCGGTCGGCAATGCGCCCGCCCAGAATGTTCCCCGCCACCATGCCGACGCCATACAGCGCGACCACGATGGGGAGAACACTGGAGGGCAAGCCGGTCACCTCGGTGATGGTGGGGGAGATGTAGGAGTACACGGCGAAGAAACCTCCGAAACCGACGGTGCCGATCAGGAGCGTCAGCCACATCTGCGGGCGGCGCAGGGCGCCGAGTTCACGCCGGATGCTTGCGTCGGGATGCGGCTCCTGGAACGGTACGTAGCGCAGGATCAGCACGATCGTCACCATTCCGACGACCCCGACCAGCAGGAAGAGGCTGCGCCAGCCCACCTGCTGCCCGAGCCAGGTGGCAAAAGGGACGCCCACGACATTGGCGATACTGAGCCCGAGCATGACCATGGAGATCGCGCGGGCGCGGTGGGTGGGGTTGGCGAGCGACGCCGCAATCACGGCGGCGACGCCGAAGTACGCGCCGTGGGGCAGGCCTGACAGGAAACGTGACGCCATCATCCAGCCGTACCCTGCCGCGAAGTAGGAGGAGAAGTTCGCCACCACGAAGGCGACCATCAGCCAGACGGCCATGGATCGCTGCGGGCGCTTCGCCCCCAGTGTCGCGAGGACGGGAGCGCCGACCACGACGCCCAGTGCATAGGCGGAAATGACGTGGCCACCCTGGGTGTAACTCACCCCCAGCTCGTCCACCATTTCCTGGAGCAGACCCATGATGGCGAATTCGGTGGTGCCGATCGCGAAGCCACCCATAGCCAGCGCGGTGATGGCGAACACGAGTTGGCGCGGTGTGAGGGAGGGACGTGTTGGATAAGGCATGAATCTCTTTCGACGCGGGAGGAGCGGATACGCCGAACGTCCCTCTCGTGGCGAGGGGCGGAGCCGTGCAGGGAGGAATACTCGAACTGCAGGCTGCTTCCAGGGGCGCGACGCCCTTGTCAGGGTCCAGTCTAGTCGGGTGCCGCCGGGATCATCATCGTCAGGCACGGGCGCCCCCGGAGGACCGCAGAAACTGCTGGCCTTCCCGGCTCCCCTGTGATGGGCTGGGGGATGAGTTGGACACCGCATGAATCCGAACTGCCATCCTCTGACCATCTGCGCGACGACATCAACGTTCCCGGACCCGAACCTGAATCGGCGGCGGAGTTATCGGAGGACGCGTACACCTCCACGGAGCTGAACGCGGGCCAGCAGGTTCCGGGGCTGAGCCCCTCGGGCGAGTACCGCCGCGACCTGAATCCTGACCACCAGGCGGGGCGCGACGCCGACGGCCTGGATCCGGAGGAAAGCTGAGGATCCGGCGCCAGGCGGCAGATGGTGGGTAGACTCGACAGGTGATTTCGCCGAACAATCTCCTCCAGGTCCGTCAGATAGTGGGAGCAGCCGTGCTCGATTCCCTCCTTCGGCCCACCTCCCTGCTGGCCGCGCGGCGCACCGCGCCCGAGCAATTCGCGGGGATGTGGGAGTTTCCCGGCGGCAAGGTCGAAGCCGGCGAGACCTGCACCGGCGCCCTTCACCGTGAGCTCTCCGAGGAATTGGGGATCAGTGTGGAACTCGGAACCGAGATCTACGGCCCGGGCGACGCCGGATGGCCCCTGCATGCGACGGCGTCCATGCGGGTCTGGGCTGCTGAGGTGTCAGCAGGAGTCCCGGCGCCGCTGCAGGACCACGATGCCCTCAAGTGGGTGTCACTGACCGACACGTCGGAGCTGCTGCAACTGCCATGGATCCCCGCTGACCGGCCGATCGTCGACGCACTCCTGAAGTGGGCCGCACAAGCCCCTCAGTGTCACTCCGGAAGCTAGAACAGGGTGGGTTCCGCCGTCGCTCCCGCCGCCAGTGAGCCGAAAAGCCGGCCCAGGGCAGCGTCGCGAGGGAGATAGAAGCTGTGCACTAATATCTCACAGGCGCGCGATCGTCTCGATGTCCTCGCGGAAGTCCTGGGCCACCTCGGCAGAGACGGTGGTCCGGGTCTCCGCGATAGCTGCCAGGTAGTCGGCGGTCGACGGCCCTGCCGCGACCGGCGGTGTCCTGGCGTCCGCGCCGCTGTACGCCGGGCTGTACACCGCTTTCTCCAGCGCCTGTTGGGAGGCTTTCCGGGCTGCGTACTCCACATCGGCGGGCGAGAAACCGTCGGTCGCACCGACAAGGGCGTCGACGTCGACGTCGGCCGCCACCTCCGATGGAATGTAGCGGGTCCAGATGGCGTGGCGTGCTTCCTCGTCCGGCAGTCCGATGGGGATGACGTAGTCGAAGCGTCCGTGGCGAAGGAAGGCGGTGTCGAGGGCGCGGATGAAATTGGTCGCGCACACGAGCAGGCGGCCGGGCTGTTCGCGGAACGCGGGAATGATCTTCAGGAGCTCATTCGTGACTCCCTGCAGCGGTGACGGCGGTTCTCCCTGGCGCTGCGCTGCAATTTCCTCCACTTCGTCGATGAAGACCACCGCGTGTTCGAGTTCGGAGATGTTGAGGAAGGTCTCCCGAAGGGCGCCGGCGAGTCCCCGGGGGTCGGAGGCGAGACGGGAGGGGAACACCTCGACGAAGGGCCACTCGAGGCGAGAGGCGATGGCCTTGGCGAAGGTGGTCTTGCCGGTGCCGGGAGGCCCGAAGAGCACCACTGCACGCGGCGGAACCACACCGTACTGGTCGGCCAGGTCGGGATTCGCCAACGGCAGCACGAGGCGCCGCTCGAGGAGTTCCTTCTCGCGCTGCATCCCCCCGACGGCGCTCCAGAGGTTCCGGGCCATCAGGCGACCGCCCAGTTCGCCCAGCAGCCCCATTTCCTGCCGCTGGACAGGAATCTCCCGTTCGAAGTACCGCAGGTGCTTCCGGTCGACGAACCCGGAGTTCAGGAGGGCAGCGACGCGATGCTCGGTTTCCGGTACCAGCGTCGACAGTTTGGTGAGTCCCAGGGGCGCCATCCGGTTCTCGATCGAGGCGAGCATCCCGCTGCCGATACCCCGATTGCGCCAGTTCTCCTCGATGGCGAAGAAGACGATCCAGCCCTGGTCATGCGCGGCCCGGGCCACCGCCGCTCCCAGGACGGTCTCGCCATGCACCGCCACCACGGCGTGGTCCTTCTGGCAGGAGGCGAGAACCTCGGCGAGCGCGTAGACAGGCTCGACGCCGGAGGTATGCGACTGCTCCCACAGATGGAGGATGGCGTCCATATCGGAAGCGTGAAAATCCCGGATCCGCCAGCCTGTCATGGAGTGTCCTTACATTGGAGGTTTCGGTAGCCGAGTGACTGCTTGACAGCATTGCACAAGGTCTGAATGTGTCCCGCCTTCGTTACCGGCGGATGGTCTGTGTCCGTGGCCTAGGCTTGGCGCATGATCCTGCTCACCGGCTTCGAGCCCTTCGGCGGCGAAACCGTCAACCCGTCCTGGGCCGCAGCGCAGCTTGCTGCGGCCGCCCTCCGGTCGGCAGGCCACGACGCGGCCGCCGTCGAGCTTCCGTGCGTCTTCGAAAGGAGTGCGGAGGTACTGCGGAGCGCCGTGGGGCAGGTGAAGCCCACCGTGGTGCTGTGCGTGGGCCAGGCCGGGGGACGGTCGAAGGTCTCCATCGAGCGTGTGGCCATCAACGTGGACGACGCGCGGATCCCCGACAACGCCGGCACTGCCCCCATCGACCAGCCGGTGCGAACCGACGGCCCCGCTGCGTATTTCAGCACGCTGCCGATCAAGGCGGGAATGGCGGCGGTGGCCGCAGCGGGAATTCCGGTGGAAATCTCGCAGACGGCCGGCACCTACGTCTGCAACCACGTGTTCTACGCGCTGATGGACATCCTGGCCGGGCTCGACGGCGTTCGCGGCGGATTCATCCACGTGCCCTACTCGACCGGGCAGGGCTCGCAGCATGGTCTGCCAGGGCTGGACGTCGGGGACATGGCGGAGGCGCTCACGCTCGTGGCCACCGCGGCACTGACCGCTGACGGCACCCTCCGCCACGGCGACCTCCGCCTGGCGGCCGGCGCCGAACATTAGCGCCGCGGCGGGCACTGTTCGCGTCGCTAATATGACGGGCGCGGACTAGTTCCGCTTCCGCCGCCGGGCGCGCACGAAAGCGACCGCGGGCAATTCCCGAACCTGGTGCTCGCGGTAGCCGCCCGCGTTCAGGCCGGCTGAGCGTTCGAAGACATTGCGCGACGCCGGATCCCCGGTGCGCAGCAGTGACCAGGCCGCGGCACCGAAGTAGAGCGGAAGGAACGGCAGGCCGAGGCAGGCAGCGTACTGGCGGGCGTGCCGTGCTTCGTGGCCCAGCAGCGCCTCCGACGCCTGGGGACGCGGTCCGCGGAGGAACACCACGCCGCCCACGGTGAAGGCACGGGCCCGCGGCAGGGCTCCCGTGTACCCCTCGGCCAGCAGCAGCCCGTGTGGTCCCCGCGAGACGGGGCACCCCTTGGCGCGGGCAAGGAGCAGTCCGCAGGGGGTGGACAGGTTGATCCAGTTCAAGGCCCGGACCAGCGACCACGGGAAGTCCATGCGGCTATCCTAGCGGCGCGTCAATTAGACTTGCCCTGCCGGAGCGCCTCGAGCGTGCCGGCTTCCCATGAGCGGCATGCGCAGGTGAACTGTGCTGCCGGACACGCGACCGAAAGTGCCAGGTAGGCCATCCGAATGTCGAAGTCCCCAGAGCAGGCCGGCGCCGAGAGCGCCGCCGTCGAAATCCCCGATCCGCTGGATGCCGCGGCGGTGGGCGCCGCCGTCGAGCGCGCGCTGGCCGATATTGCCGCGGCCTCGGACCTTGAGGCGCTGAAGGGTGCCCGCATCGCCCACACCGGCGAGAAGTCGCCCCTGAGTCTGGCCAACCGCGGCATCGGTGCCCTCGCCAAGGAGCAGAAGGCCGCGGCCGGCAAGAACATCGGGCCGGCCCGCGGGCGTATCAGCCAGGCCCTCGCCGCACGCGGCGTGGAGCTCGAGGCGGAGCGCGACGCCCGCATCCTCATCGAGGAGGCGGTGGATGTCACCGCGGCCCCCCGACGCCGCCGCGTGGGTGCGCGCCACCCGTTGTCGACCCTGCAGGAGCGCGTGTCCGATGTGTTCGTCGGCATGGGCTGGGAAATCGCCGAGGGCCCGGAGCTGGAATCGGAGTGGTTCAACTTCGACGCCCTGAACTTCGCGCCCGACCACCCGGCGCGTGAGATGCAGGACACCTTCTTCGTGGAGCCGCCCACCGCGCACCTCGTGCTGCGGACCCACACCTCGCCCGTGCAGGTCCGATCGATGCTGGAGCGCGAGCTTCCCATCTACGTCCTCTGCCCGGGCAAGGTCTTCCGCACCGACGAACTCGATGCCACGCACACCCCGGTGTTCCACCAGTTCGAGGGCCTCGCCATCGACAAGGGCCTCACCATGGCGGACCTCGTGGGAACGCTCGACCACTTCACGCAGCAGCTGTTCGGCGCGGAGGCCAAGGTGCGCCTGCGCCCCAACTTCTTCCCCTTCACCGAGCCCAGCGCCGAGCTCGACGTCTGGCACCCCGGCGCGAAGGGCGGTCCGCAGTGGATCGAGTGGGGCGGCTGCGGAATGGTCAACCCCAACGTGCTGCGAGCGGCGGGCATCGACCCGGAGGTCTACTCCGGATTTGCGTTCGGCATGGGCATCGAGCGGGCCCTCATGTTCCGCAACGAGGTCAGCGACATGCGGGACATCATTGAGGGCGACGTACGTTTCAGCGAACACTTCGGGATGGAGATCTAGATGAGAATCCCCCTTTCATGGCTGCGCGAATACGCCGCAGTGCCGGCCGATGCGACGGCCGAGGATGTCATGGCGGACCTGGTCCGGGTGGGCCTCGAGGAAGAGGCTGTCCACCGGCCCACCGACGAGCTGCAGGGCCCCATCGTGGTGGGCCAGGTCCTCAGCATCGTCAGGGAACCGCAGACCAACGGCAAGACCATCAACTGGTGCACTGTCCGGGTTGTGCCGGAGCGCGCGTCCCAGGAGCTCGACGGCGACGGCATCGATCCGAGCGGCGTGCAGGGCATTGTGTGCGGCGCCCACAACTTCGAGGTGGGCGACAAGGTGGTGGTCACGCTGCCGGGCGCCGTCCTGCCCGGGGACTTCCGCATCAGCCCGCGGAACACCTACGGTCACGTCTCGGCGGGGATGATCGCGTCGGTGAAGGAACTCGGGATCGGGGACGACCACGACGGCATCCTCGTGCTTTCCACCCTGGGCCTGGACCCGGAGCTCGGCACCGACGCCCTGGGCCTGCTCGGTCTCCACGACGAAGCCGCCGAGATCAACGTCACCCCTGACCGGGGCTACTGCTTCTCGATCCGCGGGGTGGCCCGCGAGTACGCGCACGCCACCGGGACGGCGTTCACCGACCCGGCGAGCGCCGTCGTCGTGCCGAGAGCCACCGGACGCGGTTATGCGGTGCGGCTCGAGGATTCGGCGCCCATCTACGGCCGGCCCGGCTGCGACCGTTTCGTGGCCCGCACCGTTCGTGGTGTCGATCCCACCCGTCCCACTCCGCCCTGGCTGTCCGCGCGCCTGCGCCTGGCCGGCATCCGGTCCATCTCGCTGGTGGTGGATGTGTCGAACTACGTGATGCTCGAGCTCGGCCAGCCGCTGCACTTCTACGATCTCGACCGGCTCTCCGGCGACATCGTGGTGCGTCGGGCTCTTCCGGGGGAGAAGCTCACCACGCTCGATGACAAGGCACGCGCGCTCGACACCGGCGACCTCCTCATCACTGACGATTCGGGGCCTATCGGCATCGCCGGCGTCATGGGGGGGGCAACGACCGAGGTTTCAGAAAGTACGGTCAACGTCCTGATCGAATCGGCACACTTCGAGGAGGTGGGCATCGGGCGCTCGCGCCGCCGCCACAGACTGCCCTCGGAGGCCTCCAAGCGCTTCGAGCGCGGAGTCGACTGGAACGTCGCGGACATCGCGGCACAGCGCGCCGTCGACCTCATCACGACCCTGGCCGGCGGTACAGCGGATTCCACGGGAACAGATGAGGGCAGCGCTCCCGAGCCGCGGGTCATCGACCTCGCCGGGGATTTCCCGGCCCGCCTGATCGGGCGGGACTTCACGCGGGACCAGATCACCGGGACTCTCTCGGACCTTGGGGCCTCGGTCACCGCGCACGACGGCGGGTACTCGGTGACGCCTCCGAGCTGGCGCCCCGACCTCGAGAGCCGTGAGGACCTGACCGAGGAGATCATCCGGCTCGAGGGCTACGACACCGTTCCGTCCACGCTTCCCGTAGCGCCGCCCGGACGGGGACTGACGCGGGTGCAGCAGCAGCGGCGTCGCCTGATGAACGCGCTGGCATCCTCCGGGCTGACCGAAGTGCTGTCCTACCCGTTCGTCAGCGAACGGAGCAACGCCGTCTTCGGCAGCGCGGACGAGGGTACGAAGGTACGTGCGGTGAAGCTCGCCAATCCGTTGAGCGCCGAACTCGGCTGCCTCCGTACCTCGGTGCTGCCGGGGCTCATCGAGGTGGCGAAGCGGAACCATTCCCGGGGTTTCCGTGACCTGGCACTCTTCGAGGCGGGCCTGGTCTTCCAGCCTGCCGAGTCCATGGGCACTGAATCCATTCCGCCGCTGGGTGAGAAGCCGGCGGAGGAGATCCTCGACGCACTGTATGAGGGCATCCCGTACCAGCCGCTCACCATTGCCGCTGTCTTCACCGGCAATGATGCGCCGGCCTCGGCCGGTTCCGCTCCCCGGGCATGGGACTGGGCCGATGCCCTCGACACGGTGCGGCTGATGGCGGACGTCATGGGGGTCGACGTCGTCGTCGGTCAGGGAACCCACCAGGCGTTCCACCCCGGTCGCACCGCGCAGGTGAGCCTGCGCGGCGGCGAGGTGCTGGGTTATGCGGGGGAGCTGCATCCCAAGCTGGTCGCCGCGCTGGACCTGCCCGCCCGGACGGTGGCCCTCGAAATCAACGCCGATCTTCTGTTCGAGGCGGCTGCGGACGTCATCGTCGCCCGGCCGTTGTCCTCGTTCCCGCCCACCACGCAGGATGTGGCGCTCGTGGTGGACGGCGCAGTGGTGTCCTCGGATGTCCTGGAGGCCCTCCGGGAGGGCGCGGGGGAGCTGCTGGAGGACGTGAACCTTTTCGACGTGTATACGGGCCAGGGGATTCCCGATGGCAGCAAATCGCTCGCGTTCGCGCTGCGCTTCCGTGCCGCAGACCGCACGCTCACCGCCGATGAGGCGAGCGCCGCGCGCGATGCCGCCGTCGTCCTGGCCTCGACGCGGTTCGGAGCCGTTCAGCGTTGATGTCGCCCGGCGCCACCGGGGATCACTTCCGGCGGCGGCCGGCGTATCGGAAGTGCCGTTATTCACCGCCGGAGTTGCTGATACGCGGCGTGTCCCAACGCGACACGCCGCGTCGATGCCCAGGGGCGGCATTTCCGATGCGCCCTGGCGCGGCCGCGCCACTCCACCCGGTCAGGGAATGAGCAAAAGCTTTCCCGTAGTCCGCCGTGCCTGGAGATCCTCGTGCGCCTTCGCGGCCTCGGCCAGGGGATAGCGTGCACCGATGCGGACCTCGAGCTGCCCGGCGGCGATGGCGCCGAACAGTTCCTCGGACCGCCAGCGCCGTTCCTCGGGAGTCCGCAGGTGATGTACCAGAGAGGGCCTCGTGAGAAAGAGGGAGCCCCCGCTGTTGAGCCGCTGGGGGTCGACTGGGGGGACCGCACCGGAAGCCGCTCCGTACAGCACCATGGTGCCGCGGACGCGCAGGCTCTTCAGCGAATCGTCGAAGGTCGACTTCCCGACGCCGTCGTACACCACGTCGACGCCGGTACCGCCGGTCAGGCTGAGGACCGCGGCGGCGAAGCCTTCATAGGAGAGCACCTCGTCGGCACCCACCGCGCGGGCCACCTCCTCCTTCTCCGGAGTGGACACCGTGGTGAGAACCCGGGCGCCCTTGGCCTTCAGAAGCTGGATCAGGAGGAGTCCCACGCCGCCGGCGCCGGCGTGTGCCAGCACGGTCATTCCGAATTCCACCGGAAACGTCGAGTTGATGAGGTAGTGCGCCGTCATGCCCTGGAGGGGAACGGCGGCTGCGGTCTCGAGGTCGATCCCCTCGGGCACCGGCAGCGCGCGGTCGGCGTCGACGAGTGCATACTCGGCGTAGGTGCCGGTTCCCTCGGCGAATGCCACGCGGTCCCCTGCGGCGAAGCCTGTTGCGTTTTGCCCCACGTCCTCCACGACGCCGGCGGCCTCCGCACCCGGCGTGAACGGGTGCGTCATCGGGTAGGCGCCGCTCCGCTGGTACGTCTCGATGAAGTTGACGCCCGCTGCGGCAACCCGCACGAGGAGCTGGTTCCTTCCCGGAACGGGCTTCGCGGCGTCCTGCGCCTGCATCACCTCGGGACCGCCGGGCTGTTCGACGACAATGGCAAGGGACATGACAGGATCTCCATTCGTGGTCTGCTGGTGGGCTTGTGCCCATGCTATTCGCTCGCCACAACTCCTCCGGAGAGCGCACACCAGTGAATATTTATGTAGAGCATCGTATATATGTCAGGTAGGCTCGTTCCATGACCTTTTCTGCAGCGGTGTCGGGCGCGAGCGGCTATGCGGGCGGCGAACTCCTCCGCCTCCTCGCAGCGCACCCCGACGTCAGTATCGGCGCGATCACCGCGCACAGCAACGCAGGTGCACGGCTCGGCACGCTTCAGCCCCACCTCCACGCGCTCGCCGACCGGGTCCTCGAAGACACCACGGTGGAGGTACTGTCCGGGCACGACGTCGTCTTCCTCGCCCTCCCGCACGGCGCGAGTGCAGAAATTGCGGCGCACCTCGCGGAGGAGACCCTGGTCATCGATGCCGGCGCGGATCACCGGTTGGAGGACCCGCAGGCCTGGGAGAAGTTCTACGGCTCAGCCCATGCAGGCACCTGGCCCTACGGGCTCCCCGAACTCGCCGGAAATCGGGCGGCGCTGCGCGGCGCGCGGCGCATCGCGGTGCCCGGCTGCTACCCCACGAGCGTCCTCCTGGCCCTCGCCCCCGGTTTCGACGCGGGACTGCTCGAGCCGGACGACGTCGTCGTCGTGTCCGCCTCCGGAACCTCCGGTGCCGGCAAGTCCGCGAAGGGGCACCTGCAGGGCTCCGAGGTGATGGGCGGCATGAGTCCCTACGGCGTGGGCGGCGGCCACCGGCACACCCCCGAGATCGAGCAGGGACTCAGCAATGCGGCAGGCGAAAGCGTCACCGTCTCCTTCACGCCGACCCTCGCCCCCATGGCCCGCGGCATTCTCACCACTGCGACGGCGCGTGTGAAGCCCGGCACGACGGCGGAGCAACTGCGCCACGCGTGGGAGGACGCCTACGGGGACGAACCTTTTGTGAGGCTGCTCCCCGAGGGCCAGTGGCCAGCGACCAAGGCAGTGTTGGGCTCCAACTATGCGAACCTGCAGCTCGCCTCTGATGGGCATGCCGGGCGGGTGATCGTCTCCTGCGCCATCGACAATCTCACCAAGGGAACCGCCGGCGGCGCCATCCAGTCCATGAACATCGCCCTCGGCCTCGACGAGACCGCGGGCCTGACCATCCAGGGAACCGCACCATGAGCATCACCTACCCCGGCGGGTTTCGGGCATCAGGGGTGACCGCAGGACTGAAGGCTTCCGGCAATCCTGACGTCGCGCTGGTGGTCAACGAGGGGCCGCTGCACTCTGCCGCTGCCGTCTTCACCTCCAACCGGGTAGCTGCCGCCCCCGTGCACTGGTCGCGGCAGGTGGTGTCGGACGGCCGCGTGGATGCCGTGGTCCTCAATGCGGGCGGCGCCAATGCGTGCACCGGGCATGAGGGTTTCCAGAACACGCACCGCACCGCCGAGGCCGTGGCGGACCTGATGGGCATCTCGGCCACCGACGTCTTCGTCTGTTCGACGGGACTGATCGGCGAGCAGTTACCCATGGAGAAGCTGCTACCGGGAGTGGCCGCTGCGGCCAGTGCGCTGAGCTCGGCCGGCGGCACGTTCGCGGCCGAAGCTATCCGAACCACGGACACTGTCTCCAAGGAGGCACGCTACCCGGCGTCAGCCGACTCGGCGAGCGAGGGCTACTCGATCGGAGGGATGGCCAAGGGTGCCGGAATGCTGGCGCCCGGGCTGGCCACCATGCTCGTGGTCCTCACCACCGACGCCGTCCTGCACCCCGATCAGCTGGACACCGCGCTCCGCGCGGCCACCCGGGTCAGCTTCGACCGCACTGATGCCGACGGCTGCATGTCGACCAACGACACCGTGGTGCTCCTCGCCTCCGGTGCCAGCGGCGTGACACCGGATCAGACACACTTCACGAAAGCCCTGACTGCCGTCTGCCTGGACCTGGCGGCCCAGCTCATCAACGACGCAGAGGGTGCGAGCCACACCATCGCCATCACGACCGTTCGCGCAGCGAGCGAGCACGACGCCGAGACTGTGGGCCGCGCCGTTGCCCGCTCGAATCTCTTCAAGACGGCGATTTTCGGCAACGACCCCAACTGGGGACGAGTGCTGTCCGCCGTCGGGACCACGGACGCCGCCTTCGAGCCCGATGAGCTGAACGTGACGATGAACGGCATCCGGATCTGCCGGAACGGCGGCATCGGGGATTCGCGCGACCTCGTGGACCTGAGCGGCCGGGACGTCACCGTCGAGATCGACCTGGGCGCCGGATCCGCCTCCGCGACCATCTGGACCAACGACCTCACGCACGAGTACGTGCATGAGAATTCGGCCTACTCGAGCTGATGGGAATTCAAACCGTGACACCGATCACCCTCTCGGCAAACACGCTCCTGGCACAGGACAAAGCCGCCACCCTGATCGAGGCGCTTCCCTGGATCCAGCGGTTCGCCGGCACCACCATGGTCATCAAGTACGGCGGAAACGCCATGGTCAACGAGGAGATGCGCCGCGCCTTCGCCGAGGACATCGTGTTCCTGCACCACGTGGGCATCCGCCCCGTGGTGGTCCATGGGGGAGGCCCGCAGATCAACTCCATGCTCGAACGTCTTGGCATCGCCTCGGAGTTCAAGGGCGGGCTGCGTGTCACCACGCCCGAGACCATGGACGTGGTCCGCATGGTCCTGACCGGCTCGGTGGGGCGCGAACTCGTGGGCCTCATCAACTCGCACGGCCCCTACGCCGTCGGACTCTCGGGGGAGGACGGCGGCCTCCTGCAGGCCGTCCGCACCGGCACCGTGGTGGACGGGCAGGACGTGGACCTCGGCCTCGTGGGTGAGGTCACCCGTGTCAACCCGGGTGCCATCCTCGACATCCTGCAGGCCGGGCGCATCCCCGTCATCTCGACGGTCGCCCCGGAGATCGACGACGACGGAGATGCCACGCAGCAGGTGCTCAACGTCAACGCGGACAGCGCCGCGGCAGCGCTCGCGGAAGCCCTCGGCGCCTCGAAACTGGTGATCCTGACCGACGTCGAGGGCCTGTACGCCGACTGGCCGGACCGGGGATCGCTGCTCACCTCGGTCACTGCCACGCAGCTCAGGACCCTGCTGCCCTCGCTCGAATCGGGAATGATCCCCAAGATGAAGGCGTGCCTGCGGGCGGTGGAGAACGGTGTGGAGCGCGCGCATATCGTCGACGGGCGCCTCGCCCACTCCATGCTGCTCGAGACGTTCACCACGGCGGGCATCGGGACCCAGGTGGTGCCCGACGGCGGCGCGGCGGCGGCCGACGGACCGCCGGCGACGCAGCCGGGTCCGCCGCTGGTGGAACGGTCAGCGGCGCTGCCAGCGGAACAGGGCGGGCCGGGGGCCGGAGGGACCACCGGCGTCGAGTGTGGAAGCGCGGCAGGCCAGGTCCCGTCAGGTGCCGACTGGCTCTCGCGCTACACGAACTCGCTGATGGGCGTCTTCGGCACCCCCCAGCGCGTCCTCGTGCGCGGCAGCGGATGCTACGTCTGGGACGCCGACGGGAACCGGTACCTCGACCTCCTCGGCGGAATCGCGGTCAACGCCCTCGGTCACGCCCACCCCCTGCTTACCGCGGCCATTTCGAACCAGGCCGCGACCCTCGGCCACGTCTCGAACTTCTTCACGAGCCCTCCCCAGATCGCCCTGGCCGAGAAGCTCCTTGCCCTGGCCAAGGCGCCCGTCGGCTCCAAGGTCTTCTTCACCAACTCCGGCACCGAAGCGCTGGAGGCGGCCTTCAAGCTGGCCCGGCGCAACAGCTCTCCCACCCGCACGAGGATCCTCGCCCTCGACGGCGCCTTCCACGGGCGCACCATGGGGGCCCTCGCACTGACCTCGAAGCAGGCCTACCGGGAACCCTTCGAGCCGTTGCCCGGCGGCGTCGAGCACCTGCCGTTCGGGAACGTCGAGGCGCTGACTGCAGCCGTGGATGACACCGTGGCCGCCGTCGTTCTCGAGCCGATCCAGGGTG
>NZ_KI914870.1:26616-34776 GCF_000520555.1 Arthrobacter sp. Br18
GGAGCCGATCCAGGGTGAGGCGGGCGTGCGTCCGCTTCCCGACGGCTACCTCCGGGCTGCCCGCGAGCTGACCCGCAGGCACGGAGCGCTCCTGATCCTCGACGAGGTGCAGTCCGGGATGGGGCGCACCGGGGAGTGGTTCGCGCACCAGGACGGCGGCGGGGAAGACGCGGTGCTACCGGACGCCATGAAGGCGCCCGTCGGCTCCAAGGTCTTCTTCACCAACTCCGGCACCGAAGCGCTGGAGGCGGCCTTCAAGCTGGCCCGGCGCAACAGCTCTCCCACCCGCACGAGGATCCTCGCCCTCGACGGCGCCTTCCACGGGCGCACCATGGGGGCCCTCGCACTGACCTCGAAGCAGGCCTACCGGGAACCCTTCGAGCCGTTGCCCGGCGGCGTCGAGCACCTGCCGTTCGGGAACGTCGAGGCGCTGACTGCAGCCGTGGATGACACCGTGGCCGCCGTCGTTCTCGAGCCGATCCAGGGTGAGGCGGGCGTGCGTCCGCTTCCCGACGGCTACCTCCGGGCTGCCCGCGAGCTGACCCGCAGGCACGGAGCGCTCCTGATCCTCGACGAGGTGCAGTCCGGGATGGGGCGCACCGGGGAGTGGTTCGCGCACCAGGACGGCGGCGGGGAAGACGCGGTGCTACCGGACGCCATGACGCTGGCCAAGGGGCTGGGCGGCGGCTACCCGATCGGTGCCCTCGTGACTTTCGGCGGCGAGGTGTCCTCCCTTCTCGGCGCGGGCCAGCACGGCACGACCTTCGGGGGGAACCCGGTGGCGACCGCGGCCGGACTGGCCACCATCGAAGCGCTCGAAGCCGGGGGCTTGCTGCACAATGCCGGCGTTGTCGGGAGGTTCCTGAGAGACGGCCTCGCACGAATACCCGGGGTCACCGACGTCCGGGGCAGCGGGC
The DNA here is from genome assembly GCF_000520555.1 of Arthrobacter sp. Br18. Lineage (GTDB taxonomy): Bacteria > Actinomycetota > Actinomycetes > Actinomycetales > Micrococcaceae > Arthrobacter_D. Next base: position 27,534 of record NZ_KI914870.1, read on the forward strand.
TCCTCCTCGGATTCGACGTCGACGGCGGGTATGCACCCGACACCGTTCCCGCCGCTCTGGCTGCAGGGTTCATCCTCAACAGCACGGGCCCTCGAACCCTTCGGCTGGCACCGCCGCTGATCCTCAGCCAGGACCAGGCCGGCTCCTTCCTGCAGGCACTTCCAACGGTGCTGGACACTGCGGCAAGGGCTTTCACTGCACGAACCGCACCGACTGGCAAGGGAGCTTCAGCATGACCCGGCATTTCCTCGTCGACACCGACCTCACCCCGGCCGAGCAGGCCGAAGTCCTGGACCTTGCGCTTGAGCTCAAGGTCAAGCCCTATGCCGAGGCCGTCTACGCGGGTGAGGGCGCAGCGCGCCGGACCGTCGCGCTGATCTTCGACAAGACCTCGACGCGGACGCGGGTCTCCTTCGCTGCAGGCGTCGCGGACCTCGGCGGCGTTCCGCTGGTCATCGGTTCCGGGGACTCACAGCTCGGCCACAAGGAGTCCATCACCGATACGGCGCGGGTGCTCGAGCGGATGGTCGCCACCATTGTGTGGCGGACCTACGCGCAGTCGGGCCTCGAGGAGATGGCGGCGGCGTCGCGGGTTCCCGTCATCAACGCCCTCTCCGACGACTATCACCCGTGCCAGCTCCTGGCCGATCTGCTGACCATCCGGGAACACAAGGGACCGCTCGCCGGTCTCACGCTGGCCTATCTGGGCGACGCGGCGAACAACATGGCGAGCTCCTACCTGCTGGCGGGGTCGACGGCAGGAATGCACGTGCGGATCGCGGGGCCCGAGGGCTTCCTTCCGGCAGAGTCCATCATCGCGGCTGCGAGGCTCCGGGCAGCGGAAACGGGCGGCTCGGTGCTCGTCACCACGGACCCCTCCGAAGCGCTCACGGGAGCGGACGTCGTCGCGACGGACACCTGGGTCTCCATGGGCCAGGAGGACGAGAAGGCGGCACGGTCCGAGCTCTTCCGCACCTACGGGGTGGATGCAGCGGCGATGGCACTCGCGGCGGCGGACGCCGTCGTCCTCCACTGCCTGCCCGCGTACCGCGGATACGAGATATCCGCAGAGGTGATCGACGGGCCGCAGTCCGTGGTGTGGGATGAGGCCGAGAACCGGCTCCACGCGCAGAAGGCGCTTATGGTGTGGCTCATGAAGTCGTCCAGGGCTCCCCGGACGTCCCGGAAGGACGGGGAATGAATGCCATGGCAGCGCCCCGCGACACCGTCCATCCGGCCACGAAAACCGCACGCCACGCGCAGATCACGGCGCTGCTCACCAGCCAGTCGGTCCGCTCGCAGGCCGAGCTGGCCGCCCTGCTCGGAGCCAACGGTGTCCTCGTCACGCAGGCCACGCTGTCCCGGGACCTCGTTGAACTCGGAGCCGTCCGTGTCCGGGGGAAAGAGGGGACCCTGGTGTATGCGGTGCCCGCCGAGGGCGGCGACCGGGCCCCACAGAGCGGCATCACCCAGGAAATCCTCGACGCACGCCTTGCCCGGCTCTGCGGGGAACTGCTCGTCACCGCCGAAGGCTCCGGCAACCTCGTGATCCTGCGAACCCCGCCCGGGGCCGCCAACTTCCTCGCGCTGGCCATCGATCATTCGGTGATGCCGTCGGTCCTTGGCAGTATTGCCGGTGACGACACCGTCCTGCTGGTGACACGCGACGCCGCCGGCGGCGCGGGAGTCGCCGAGCGCTTTCTGGGCCTCGCACAGGAAACCTGATGCCCTGCATTTTTGCCACAATCATGTGCCGGACGAACCGGCCCCACAGAAGGAGCATATTTCAGTGACCGAACGCATTGTTCTCGCCTACTCCGGCGGACTCGACACCTCAGTAGCCATCGGCTGGATTGCCGAAGCGACCGGCGCCGAGGTGATCGCCGTCGCCGTCGACGTCGGACAGGGCGGCGAATCGCTCGAGACCATCCGCCAGCGTGCCCTGGGCTGCGGCGCCGTCGAAGCCTACGTTGCCGACGCCCGCGACGAGTTCGCCAACGAGTACTGCATGCCGGCGCTCAAGGCCAACGCCCTGTACATGGACGCATACCCGCTCGTGTCCGCGATCTCGCGCCCGGTGATCGTCAAGCACCTCGTCGCAGCCGCCCGCCAGTTCGGCGCCACGACCGTCTCGCACGGCTGCACCGGCAAGGGCAACGACCAGGTCCGCTTCGAGGTGGGCATCCAGACCCTGGGCCCCGACCTCAAGTGCGTGGCGCCAGTCCGCGACCTCGCGCTGACCCGCGACAAGGCGATCGCCTTCGCCGAGGCCAAGGGGCTGCCGATCGAGACCACCAAGAAGAACCCGTTCTCCATCGACCAGAACGTGTGGGGGCGCGCCGTCGAGACCGGTTTCCTCGAGGACATCTGGAACGGGCCCACCAAGGACGTCTACGAGTACACCGCATCCCCTGAATTCCCGCCCGTCGCCGACGAGGTAACCATCTCCTTCCGGGAGGGCATCCCCGTGGCCATCGACGGCCACGCCGTCACGCCGCTCCAGGCGATCGAGGAGCTCAACCGCCGGGCCGGCGCGCAGGGCGTCGGCCGCGTCGACATCGTCGAGGACCGCCTCGTCGGCATCAAGAGCCGCGAGATCTATGAGGCCCCGGGGGCCATGGCGCTGATCGCCGCGCACCGCGAACTCGAGAACGTCACGGTCGAGCGTGAGCAGTCCCGCTTCAAGAAGACCGTCGGCCAGCGGTGGACGGAGCTGGTGTACGACGGCCAGTGGTTCTCCCCGCTGAAGCGCTCACTCGACATGTTCATCGATGACACCCAGAAGTACGTCACCGGCGACATCCGCATGGACCTCCACGGCGGCCGCGCCACCGTCACCGGGCGCCGCTCCGACGTCGCGCTCTACGACTTCAACCTCGCCACCTACGATTCCGGCGACACCTTCGATCAGTCGATGGCCCGCGGCTTCATCGAGATCTTCGGCCTGTCCTCCAAGGTGGCCTCGAGCCGTGACCAGCGGGCAGGCGCCTAATGGCTTCAACGCACGACGGCGGCGAGGGCCCACGAGTGCAGGGGTCCCCGGCTGAGCGGAGCGAGGTTGGGGGGCGCCCGGTGGGCCCACGTGTGCAGGGGTCCCCGGCTGAGCGGAGCGAGGTTGGGGGGCGCCCGGGGACGAACACCGGCTCTCTCTGGGGCGGTCGGTTTGCCGGCGGTCCTGCGGATGCCCTCGCGGCGCTCAGCAAGTCGACGCACTTCGACTGGCGTCTTGCGGTCTACGACATCGAGGGCTCACGGGCCCACGCCCGTGTCCTGAACCGTGCCGGCCTGCTCGACGACACGCAAGTGATCGGGATGCTCGAGGCTCTGGACCGGCTCGACGCGGACGTCCGCTCCGGCGCGTACGTGCCCGCGGACTCCGACGAGGACGTCCACGGGTCCCTTGAGCGCGGGCTCATCGAGCGCGCCGGGCCGGAACTCGGGGGAAGGCTCCGGGCGGGGCGCTCCCGCAACGATCAGGTGGCGACGCTCGGGCGCATGTACCTGCGGGACCACGCCCGGATCATCGCGCGTGGCACTTTCGAGACCATCGAGGCGCTGATCACCCAGGCACGAACGCACGCCGCCGTTCCGATGCCGGGGCGTACCCACCTTCAGCATGCCCAGCCGGTGCTGCTCAGCCACCACCTGCTGGCGCACGCCTGGGCACTCCTGCGCGATGTGCAGCGGCTGCAGGACTGGGACCGACGGGCCGGGGTGTCGCCCTACGGCTCGGGCGCCCTCGCCGGGTCCTCCCTCGGGCTTGATCCCGAGGCCGTCGCCGCCGACCTCGGGTTCTCCTCCGCGACCCACAACTCGATCGACGGCACGGCATCCCGCGATGTCTATGCCGAGTTCGCGTGGGTGGCTGCGATGATCGGTGTCGATTTGTCCCGTATCAGCGAGGAGATCATCATTTGGGCCACCAAGGAATTCTCCTTCGTGACCCTTGACGATTCCTTCTCCACCGGGTCTTCGATCATGCCGCAGAAGAAGAACCCCGATGTCGCCGAGCTGGCCCGCGGCAAGGCCGGCCGGCTCATCGGCAACCTGACCGGGCTGCTCGCCACCCTGAAGGGGTTGCCGCTTGCCTACAACCGGGATCTGCAGGAGGACAAGGAACCCGTGTTCGACGCCGCGGACACTCTCGAGGTGCTGCTGCCCGCCGTGTCGGGAATGATCGCGACGCTCACGTTCAACACGGAACGCATGGCGGCGCTCGCTCCGCAGGGTTTTGCCCTGGCGACAGACATTGCCGAGTGGCTCGTTCGGCAGGGCGTGCCCTTCCGTGAAGCACACGAACTGTCGGGGGCCGCAGTTCGGGTAGCTGAGGGCCGCGGCGTCGAGCTGTGGGATCTGACTGACGCGGAGTTCGCCGCCATTTCGGACCACCTGACGCCGGCCGTCCGGAAGGTTCTGACCGTGGAGGGATCCCTGTCGAGCCGGAACTCGCAGGGCGGGACGGCGCCGGCCGCCGTCGCGCGGCAGTTGGAGGCACTTGAGGGGGAGCTGGCGATGGTGGTGGGGTTCGCGACGGGGGAGTAGTGGTTCGGGCGTGAGTGTACCTGCCCTACTTCCTCTCCGAGGCGCTTTTCAGCGGGCGGTCCTAGAGGACCCGCTGGCCCTATCCCCCTTCCCCATCGAGTGCGCAGCAATGACGGGTTCTCGAGCGGAAAGCTGTCATTGCTGCGCACTTGATGCAAGGGATAGCGTCCTGGGTCGTTACAGCCGCTATTGCTGCGCACTCGATGTCAAGGTGGCGTTCTAGCCACGTCCGCGGAAGCAGAATCAGCACGATGTTGCAGATGCGACGGGGGTGCTGCCTTCGGCGTCATTCCCTGTCAACGGTGCTGGACCAAGCTACTTCGAACTCTGAACGGCTATGCAATTCCATCGAGTGCGCAGCATTGACGGGTTTTCGAGCGAAAAGCCGTCAATGCTGCGCACTTGATGCCCGAGGCGGCGTCCTCGGCGATACCAGCCTGTGAGGTCGTCTCCAGCGCCCGATACGACGCCGACGTCGACGCCCGATCCCGGCCGTGCCCACACCAACACGACCGACCCTGCTACGCCTACCGCGAAGCACGTTGACACCGCTACAGCCGCCAAGCACATTGGGATAATGCAGCCCTCCAGCGAGCGGGCCAGACTGACGGAGTTCTGGCCCTACCTCAGGGGACATATCCGCGTCCTGATCGCAGCGGCCGTCGTGTCGCTGTTCGCGACCGGACTCTCCGTGGTGCAACCTCTGATGGTCCAGCAACTGGTGAACGCCGTCTCCGGAGGGGAGCCGGCGGTCAGGTTCGTGTGGCTGTTGGTGGCGATCACCCTTGCAGGAGCAATTTTCAGTGCCGCGCAGTCATACCTCCTGCAGCGCACCGCGGAATCGGTGGTGCTTGGCCTCCGACGTTCACTGATCGGGCACCTGCTCGGTCTGCCGATCCGTGAGTTCGACAAACGGCGCGTCGGCGACCTGATGTCCCGCGTCGGTTCCGACACCACCCTCATGCGCAGCGTCATCACCTCCGGGCTTTTCGACATCGTGTCCTCGGTGTTGATGTTCGCAGCAGCCGTCGTGCTCATGATCCTGCTCGACCCCCTCCTGTTCGGCATCACCCTCGGCGCGGTGCTGCTCGGGACGGGAGGCGTCCTGATGCTGGGCTCACTCATCCGCAAACGGAGCAAGGACGTTCAGGACGCCGTTGGAGCGATGTCCGCGGCCGTGGAGCGGGGACTCTCCGGGATACGCACCATCAAGGCGTCCGTGGCCGAACAGCGCGAGGCAGCCGTGATCGACACCGAGGCCGTGACGGCGTTCCGCGCCGGGATCGCCATGGCCAAGCTGCAGGCCGCCGTCCAGCCCATCATGTCCATCTGTATCCAGGGTGCCTTCATCGTGGTGCTCGCGGTCGGTGGGCTCCGGGGGGCCAGCGGTGCTCTCCAGTTGGGGGATCTCCTGGCCTTCATCCTCTACCTGTTCCTGCTTGTCCTGCCGATAGGTTCGGCAATGAGCGCGTTCGTGCAGATCCAATCGGGACTTGCCGCCCTTGACCGCATCCAGGAAATCGCACGGCTTGAGCCGGAGAACGCGGACGAGCACGACGGCGGCGTCCGCACCCGTTCCGGTCCCGACGCCGTTGTCGGCCGCGGCGGCACCGGGCGGGCCCATGGGATTGCAGGAACGGCCGGGGACAAGAACGTCAGCACCCGGGAAGCCACCACCGGTCCAGCCCGTGTCACGGGAGCCGGGCAAACCGTTACCGGCGCACGACGCGCAATGCCAACGGCAATCGGGACGGCAACAGGAACAGGAACAGCAGTAGGAACCGGAACGGCACCGTCCATGGAGCTGCGCAACGTCCGGTTCCGGTACGACCGCGACCAGCCGGAGGAGGCCCGGCCTGATCCTGCTGCGGATGACGCCGCTACGTCGGATGCGACCGCCGGATCGTCAGCGCCCGACGACCCGCCCTGGGTCCTCGATGATGTCTCGTTCACCGTTCCTGCCGGTAGCCGCACCGCTCTGGTCGGGCCGTCAGGGGCAGGTAAGTCAACAGTGCTGGCACTCCTCGAGCGGTTCTACGAACCGTCTTCCGGAAGCATCCACTTCGACGGCGTTCCGATCAGCAGCGTGCCCCGCGCCGAGCTCCGGCAACGCATGGGCCTCGTGGAACAGGAAGCTCCCGTGCTCAGCGGAACACTCGCCGACAACCTTCGCCTGGCTGCGCCCAGCGCGAGCGACCAGGAGCTTGCTGCCGCGCTCGACGCCGTCGGGCTGACCGAACTCATCAACCGCTCGGCGGAGGGGCTGCAGCTCAATCTCGGGGAGGACGGCGTGCGTCTTTCGGGAGGCCAGCGCCAGCGCCTGGCCTGGGCGCGCATCATCCTCGCGGACCGACCGGTCCTCCTGCTGGACGAGCCGACGTCGTCGGTCGACTCACGGACCGAGCAGCTGCTGCAGCAGACCCTCGGCAGGGCGGCGCGGAACCGCACTGTCGTGGTCGTGGCTCACCGGCTTTCGACGATTGCCGACTTCGACCAGATTCTTGTGCTCGAGGGCGGACGACTGGTGGCCAGTGGCACGCACACCGAGCTTCTGGCCGGCAATGAGCTCTACCGCGACATGGCGGCACGCCAACGGCTTACGGCGGACGTTCGTGCAAGCTAGGGCGTGTCTCCTAATTCCTTGAGCCAGATGGTGATGGCGCGGAGAACGACTCCGCCGCGGTAGGTCAGAGCGAGTTTG
>NZ_KI914871.1:0-3166 GCF_000520555.1 Arthrobacter sp. Br18
CCCCCCCCCCCCCGTGAGTGCGTCGCGCCCGACCAGGGTGCCGCGTGCGATGGACCGGCAGGCCGTCGCTGTTCTCGCTGTGATCGGTGCGGTGCTGACCGTTGCCACCGTCACAGCAGTTATTGCCATGGGGGTGAGCTGGAATGATGTCGTGCAGAGCTATACCCTGACGAACCTGGTGGTCGGGTGCGGCTTCCTGGCCAGTGGAGTGCTGATCGGTCGCAGCAAGCCACGGAATGCAGTTGCCTGGATCCTGCTCGCAGGCGGAGTGGGGCACCTGATCACTGCCTGGCTCGGACCTGTCATCCTGTTCGGCCTTGAACAGCACTGGCCGGAACCGCTGACCAGAACCCTCACCACAATCTTCCTCTGCGCTTGGCAACTAGGCCTTGGCGGCCTCTTCCCCCTGGCACTGCTCCTCTTTCCGGACGGACATTACCCTTCCGTGCGATGGAGACCACTGGCACGGGTCATCGTCGGGTTGACGGTCCTGCAAATCTCGCTCGGCGCCCTGGGGACCGGGACCCTCTTCGGCGATCCATCGTCGTCGTCCATCCTCTCGACAGGGCTGGTTGTGCCGACGCTGGTCGTTCTGGGCATTGGCATGGTCACAGCCGGAACGCTGCTGCTTACCATCGCGTCCCTGGTAGTCCGTTATGTCAAAGGCACAGAGGCAGAGCGTCTCCAGCTCCTGTGGCTCATTCTTGCGGTCATTGCGATGCTGGTGATCAACTCCCAGCGCTGGCTGACGGGTGACGGTCCCATCCTGCTACTGCTCAGCTTCACCCTGGTCCCCGTAGCCATCGCCGTGGCAATCGTGCGCTACCGACTGCTGGATATCCGGCTCGTCGTGTCCCGGACACTTCTGTACGCAGCGGTGTCTGCATTGGCCATCGCCGTCTTTGCAGGCCTCATCGCGGGATCGTCGTTCCTTCTCCCCGAGGACGCCGACCGGGGGGTTGCCGTCGCAGCAGCCCTTGCAGTCGCGATCGGCTTCAACCCTGTGAGGGTCTTCCTGCAAGGTGTGATCGACAAGGTCTTCTATGGAGCACGGGGAGATCCTGTGGGGACAGCACGACAACTGGGCGAGCAACTCGAGTCCGGTGACGATCTCGATGGGCTGCTGGAGCGGGCCCGGGCAGTGCTGCGGCTCCCCGCGCTGTCCCTCCGGACCGAGAACGGCACGATTGCAGCTGCCGGCACCCCTCTGAACGAAGGAACGGAAGTGTCCATCCCCCTGACCTACCGCAGGGCGGCCACGGGAACAATGCTGGTCGGGCTCCGCCGCGGCGACAGCACGCTGCATCCTGCCGATCGGCGAATCCTGTCCCTCATCGGGACGCCGCTGTCCGTTGCCCTCTACTCGACGGACCTCGTTGGGCAGCTTCAGGCGTCGCGGGCCGCCATTGTCAGCGCGCGCGAAGAGGAAAGGTTGAGGTTGCACCGCGAACTTCACGACCGCCTGGGTCCGGTGCTCACCGGGGCGGTTTTTCGGACGGACGCGGCGAGTAACCGACTCCGAACCGATCTGCTCGAGGCGGAACGACTTCTGGTCGAGGTGCGTGCCGGCCTCCGTGAAGCCTTCGACGGGGTCCGCCGGATCGTCTACGGTCTTCGACCGCTGGAACTGGAAGAACTGGGGCTGCCGGGCGCCCTCCGGCAGCGCTTCGCTTCGCCCCAGGACAGGGGCAAAAGCTCCGTGACCGTGCACCTCGATACGCCGGGTTTCCTGCCGGAGTTGCCGGCCGCCGTCGAGGTCGCCGCCTTCCGCATAGCGGTTGAGGCAGTCACCAACGCCCTCAGGCATTCAGCTGCCGAATTGTGCGTCGTGACCATCCGCGCCGCGGAGATGCTCACCATTGAAATCACCGACGACGGGCCGCCCGCTATTGCTCCATGGCGGCACGGCATCGGGCTGCGTTCGGTTCTTGAACGCGCTGAAGAACTTGGGGGAACCGCCGTCGCCGGCCCACCGCGTCCGGGGGACGGGTATTCGCGGAGCTTCCCCTTCAGGCGAACGGCCAACCGGACTGGGCGGACACGGGATCAAGAACGCTGCAGTGAATGCCTTCGCCCTTGAAGGCACTGCAGGCAAGAGGCCACACCTGTCTTCGAGGACGACGTCGAGCACGCCGACGAAGCGACCGCTTGCTCCTGCGGGACGCGGAGGGCATCTCCAACTGACAGCGGATCAGTGCTGCGGTCCCGGATGGCGGGTTGACCTCGCTTCAGGCGAGGGTGACTATCGCTGACACTGCGGCGAAAGGCATTGTCACAACGCCCTGGACATTCGAGGAGCGGCGCTCCTCTCCGGTCGGCACCAGTGCAAGTTCGAGGAAGTCCCGCCCGATCCTGTCGAGGACGCCGTCGTACCGGGCGTCCGCGCTGCCCGCATACACACTCACATGCTGCCGGTCCCTGCTCAGGGTGCGCAATGCCGACGCAAGGCCAAGCCTGGCATGCACGCGTGTCGGCGTCGCTCCGACGGCGCGCCCCAAGCCCTGGACAACCTGAACTGCGGCAAGCGGAATCAGAACCGATCGATCGGCGGAGCGCATCACCAGCCATTCCGAGCCCACGTGGGAGATCCGGCCCGTGAAATTCTGGCCACCTGCGACTCGAACAGTCACGGTCCAGTCGCCCTGACCAGCCAGCCGCGCGGTCAGCGCGACGCGCCCCTGCTCACTTCGATAGAGGTCCGCCGCCTCCTCCTCGGACGCAGACTGCAGGGCAGCGGCGAACTGCACTTCCATGTCGTCAAACAGTGCAGCCCAGCGCATGCGGGAAGCCTATGCCGGGCGGTAGGTCACGTCAACGGACACCCGTCAGCAGAGCCAACAAAGTTAAAGCTAGACAAACTACACGAAACTGCATCAAACTACTCAAACAGTAACGAAAAGGGAGGTGGAGCATGCGGGTGTTCCCGGCTGATACCGCGTTCGGTGCTGCGGCATTGCTGGGCGGCGCGCTGTTGTGGTGGTCCGGAACCCGCATCATCGCCCAGGGATCTTCCTCTTCCGTCGCAGGCATCGAGGAAGTACTCGGGCTTTCCTTCGCGGTGGCCGGTATGTGCACCCTCATCTGGTGGCTGTGCGCCGCGGCCGCAGCAGTTGCCGCCCAACTACTTGCCGCGGGCGGACACGGCCGCGCCGCCGCTGCGACGGCC
>NZ_KI914871.1:3266-35022 GCF_000520555.1 Arthrobacter sp. Br18
GCGGCTCGCGGCGGCGGCACTGGGAATGAATCTGCTCGCCGTTCCCGCAATGGCCAGCGGAGCGCCGGTGGTTCCCTCCAGCAGCACCACGCAGGATTGGCGGTCCGCCCATGCCTCCGGAAACACTCCAGAGAGTCTGCCCTCAAGTGACGTTGCCGGAGGGAACGCCGCGTCTGAAGCACCCTCGGGCATGGCCGAATCGGCTCCGCACTGGAAACCCCTCCCTGCCCTACCCAGGGGTGGCCTGGTGCTCCGCACCGATACCGCCCGTGCTCCGGAAGCGGTCGGCCAAGGAGTACACGAAGTCGTTGTGAAACCAGGAGACTCCCTGTGGTCCCTCACCGCGGCCCACCTCGGCCCCTTTGCCACTGACCCTGAAATAGCAGCCGTGTGGCCACTGTGGCATGAGGCGAACAGGGACGTCATCGGAGAGGATCCCTCGTTACTCTTCCCCGGCCAGGTTCTCCGGATACCCACCCCTTGAAGTACACGTGAGAGGAACGAAAGATGTCACTGGCTACCCGCCTGCACCCTGTTGAGACCGCGGACCTGACCGTTGTAGGCGGCGTGCCAGGATTGGCACCCTCCGGCCGGGCCCGGCAAACCCGCCAGCACGCCGCATCCGTCGTTCTGCTGTCGACGGCACCTGCGCCACACGCCGCTGCACCCGCATCTGCACTCGACACTGCCACTGCACCCGCCACTGCTACAGCTTCTGCACCCGCTACGACTTCTGCACCGGCCCTCGCCGATGCGCCTGCCACTGCGCCGAATGAACCGCTCGACGCACGCGTCGCGGGAATAGCGCGGGCAGTGGCCCAGGGCGCACTGGAGGTCTTCGGCGGTACCCGTCCCCTGCAGCAGTTGGCGGGGTGGCTGGACGCCGACAGCTACGAACGCCTGCAGCTCCGGGCGAACCTCATCCGCTGTATTGCCGCACAAAAGGGTGGATCGGGCCTGCAGGGACACCCCGCGGCATTCCGCGTGCACCGGAACGTCGTCATCCGGTCGGTCCGGGTGTGCTGTGTCAAGCCTGCCGCATACGAGGCTGCTGTCATCGTCTTCGACCAGAAGAGAGTCCGCGCCGTTGCCCTCCGCATCGAGCAACGACGCGGATCATGGAGGGTCACTGCCCTCGAGATAGGGTGAGGAGCTAGGTCCTCTTCCGCTTGGCCGCAGGCCGCTGGTCGCCCTTTGCCCTGGTGGCCGATTCCTCTGCCCTGCGACGCTCAACGCGGGTCTCGACTTCGCCCTGGGCGTTCGGGGCAGAAAAGTTCAAGCTTGCGGGCCTTTCAGGCGCATCGAGCCCGGCAGCCTTGATGGTGGGTGACTGGACAAGTCCCCGCGCATCCTTGACACCCGGCAGGCCGGTCGTCGCCGGAGCCGTCACCTCGACATCGAGATTGAACAGGTAACCGACGCTCTCCTCCCGGATGGCCTCCATCATCGCCTGAAAGAGCACGAAGCCCTCCCTCTGGTACTCGACCAGCGGATCCCGCTGGGCCATGGCACGCAGTCCGATGCCCTCCTTCAGGTAGTCCATCTCATAGAGATGTTCCTGCCACTTTCTCCCGATCACGGAGAGTACCACCCTGCGCTCGAGCTCACGCATGGTCTGTTGGCCGAGCGCCTGCTCCCTCGCCTCGTAGGCCAGCTTCGCGTCGGAGAGTATCTCGGAATGCAGGAAGTTCCTGGTGATCTTCGATGTGCCGCCGGCTTCCTCGACAACCTCGTCGATGGTCAGGCTGATCGGATAGAGGGTCTTGAGGTTGGTCCACAGCAACTCGTAGTCCCAGTCGTCGCCGTGACCCTCGGCCGTGGCTTCGTCGACCATTGCAGTCACCACATCCTCCAGGAAGAAGCCGACCTTCTCCTGGAGGTCACCGCCCTCGAGAATCCTCCGGCGGTCGCCGTAGATGGCCTCGCGCTGGCGGTTCAGGACGTCGTCGTACTTCAGGACGTTCTTGCGCTGCTCGGCGTTCCGACCCTCGACCTGCCCCTGAGCACTTTCGATGGCCTTGGACACGAGCTTCGATTCAAGAGCGACGTCGTCGGGCATCGTCGAACTGTTCATGATGCGCTGGGCGCCTCCGGAGTTGAAGAGCCGCATCAGGTCATCCGTCAGGGAGAGGTAGAAGCGCGACCGCCCCGGATCGCCCTGCCTGCCCGAACGCCCCCTCAGCTGGTTGTCGATGCGCCGTGACTCATGCCGCTCGGTACCCAGAACGTACAGCCCACCGAGCTGCCGGACCTCCTCCTGCTCGGCCTCCACCGCATGCTTGGCGGCGTCGATCGCGACAGTCCACTGGGCCTCGTACTCTTCGGCGTTCTCGGCGGGATCAAGGCCGCGCTTCTCGAGCTCGGCCACCGCGTTGAACTCCGCGTTGCCTCCCAGCATGATGTCGGTTCCGCGGCCGGCCATGTTGGTTGCGACGGTGACGGAGCCCTTGCGGCCGGCCTGCGCAATGATTGCGGCTTCCCGCGCATGGTTCTTCGCGTTGAGTACCTCGTGACGCACACCTGCCTTCGCGAGCTGCTTCGACAGATACTCACTCTTCTCGACGCTGGTCGTGCCGACGAGGACCGGCTGTCCGCTCCCGTGCCGCTCGACGATGTCCTTCACGACGGCGTCGAACTTCGCCACCTCGTTCTTGTAGATGAGATCGGAGAGGTCCGTGCGCGCCATGTCGCGGTTGGTGGGGATGGGGACGACGCCGAGCTTGTAGGTGGACATGAACTCCGCGGCTTCGGTTTCCGCGGTACCGGTCATACCGGAAAGCTTGTTGTACAGGCGGAAGTAGTTCTGGAGCGTGACCGTGGCCAGGGTCTGGTTCTCGGCTTTGATGTCGACGCCTTCCTTGGCCTCGATCGCCTGGTGCATCCCCTCGTTGTACCGCCGGCCGGCGAGGATACGCCCGGTGTGCTCATCGACGATCATCACTTCGCCGTTGAGGACCACGTAGTCCTTGTCACGCTTGAACAGTTCCTTGGCCTTGATGGCGTTGTTCAGGAATCCGATGAGCGGTGTATTGGCCGACTCGTACAGGTTGGTGATGCCGAGGTAGTCCTCGACTTTCTCGATGCCGTCCTCCAGCACTCCGACAGTGCGCTTTTTCTCATCGACTTCGTAATCGCTGTCGATCGTGAGGCGTTGAACGACCTTGGCGAATTCGTTGTACCAGCGGTTGACATCTCCAGACGCCTGCCCGCTGATGATGAGGGGGGTCCGTGCCTCGTCGATCAGGATGGAGTCGACCTCGTCGACGATCGCGAAGTTGTGGCCGCGCTGCACCAGCTCGTTGGCGCTCCAGGCCATGTTGTCGCGGAGGTAGTCGAATCCGAACTCGTTGTTCGTGCCGTAGGTGATGTCCGCCGCGTACTGCTCGCGGCGCATCGCGGGATCCTGCTTGGACAGGATGCAACCGCTTGTCAGTCCGAGGAAGCGGAACACGCGGCCCATGAGGTCCGACTGGTATTCGGCGAGGTAGTCATTGACCGTGACGATGTGGACGCCCTTGCCGGTCAGCGCATTCAGGTAGGCCGGGGCTGTGGCGACGAGCGTCTTTCCCTCACCGGTTTTCATCTCGGCGATATTGCCCAGGTGCAGCGCTGCCCCGCCCATCAACTGGACGTCGAAGTGCCGCAGCCCGAGGGTGCGGCTCGAGGCTTCCCTGACGGCGGCAAATGCTTCGGGGAGCAGGGAGTCGAGCGACTCCCCGTCTTCATGGCGTTTCTTCAACCGGTCGGTTTCCCCGCGCAGCTCCGCGTCGGACATCCCGCGGAACTCGTCCTCGAGAACATTTATCGCGTCAGCGTAGTTCCGGAGTTTCTTCAGTGTCTTCTTATCGCCGGTACGGAGAACACGTTCAAGAAGTGATGGCACTGGTTTTCGCTCCCAATCTAAGGCTGCCTAAATATGGCGTGTCCAGTCTACGTGCTAGACGCTAACTCTCCCGTTCCAGTTCCCCCGGGCGCTTATGCCGTGTCGACTGCCGACCGCAGGGCGGCGGCGAAATTTCCGGATTCCTCCACCACCAGCTCGCCCAGACCCAACCATGCTGCCATCAACTTCAGCTCCCGGGAGAGTTCGACGGCCGTATCGGCGGGCGCGCCGGGCTCGGCGTGGCTTGACCTCACCAGCAGCCTGCGGGAGGTGCGGTCGGCTTTGAGGTCGACCCTGGCGGCCATGGTCTCCCTGAGGAGGAAGGGCAACACATAGTAGCCATAGCGGCGCTTTCCCGCCGGCGTATAGATCTCGAGGCGATAGTGGAAGCCGAAAAGTGCCTGTAGCCGTGAGCGCTCGAACACCATCGAGTCGAAGGGACTGAGCAGGGCCCTGCCGTTCGCGCGACGAGGAAGGACCGCCGACGACGACAGGAAAACCGGCTTGTTCCACCGGTCCACCTCCACCGGTCGAACGACTCCGCGAGCCTCAAGGGACCGAATTGCGCCGATCGTCTCGCGCATCGGGGTCCGGAAATAGTCAGCGACGCATCGCGCGGAGGCGATGCCCAGGGCGGCCACTGCCCGTTCGGCCAGGACCTCCAGCGCGTACTCCGCGGAAGCGTGGGTATCGGCAAGAGCCGGATGGGGCACCACTGACGATGTCAGCCCGTATTGCCGTTCGAACTGGAGGCTCCGCCCGGCAGCAGTGATCTCTCCCCGCCCGAACAGGTCCTCCAGCACCCGCTTGACGGCGCTCCAGTTCCACCCCCAGCCGGACGTCGGACGAACCTCTTCGTGGCCCAGCCGACGCTGGATCTGGGTCGCGGTGAGGGGCAGCCCGGATTCGAGCAGCGTGAGGATTTTCGGTTCAAGATGACTTCGGAGCTCCTGATCCATTCCCGAAGCGCCCATCCAAATGCGCCGCTGCCAGGGGCGAAGGTAAGGGAACAGGGCCGGATCGATGAAGCTCGCTTCGTGGGCCCAGTACTCCATCAGGCGGCGCGGATGCCTCGAGGACAGTCGATCGAGCACCGCGGTGTCGTAGGTTCCCACCCGCGAGAAGACGGGTAGGTAGTGGGACCGCGACAGCACATTCACCGAATCGATCTGCAGCAGCTGGAGGCGCTGCGTGACCCTGGATACGGCGGCGGACGATGCAGGCCCCTCGATACGGCTTCGGGCGAGTCCCTGCGCATTGAGCGCGATCCGCCGTGCCTGCGACAGGCTCAGCCGGGTGATCACCCGGCGGCACCTTTCTCCGCGCAGGCAATGCGCGGAGAAAGGGTGCTGTCCGATTCGAGCGAGCGCATCAGGCCGAGGTGGCTGCTTCCCTGGCGCGGTAGGCCAGCACTTCCTCGCGGGGCTCCTCGGTGCCCTCGGCGCACTTCGCGTCCAGTGTGATGACACCGTAGTTCCACGCCTGCCGCCGGTACACGACCGAGGGAGCACCCGTGGCGGAGTCGACGAACAGGTAGAAGTCGTGGCCCACCAGCTCCATGTTGTCCACCGCGTCGTCCAGTGTCATCGGCGTTCCGGAAAAAACCTTCCGGCGGATCAGTACCGGCGAGTCTCCCGCCGGAATATCGTCCGGGGATTCATAGGCGTCAGCCGGTACCGGGGCGTTCGCAACAGGCGCCTCTGCGTTGGCGGCCGCCTCCAGGTAGAGCGGCTGCGCGGAGTTTGCAGGCTCAAGATCCGCAGTCGCCTCCCGGACTGCAACGGGGGTGTGCCGTCCGTGATGAATCTTCTTGCGGTCGCGCGCCCGTCGCAGACGCTCGAGAAGCTTGTTGTAGGCGAGGTCGAAAGCGGCGAACTTGTCGGCAGCTGATGCCTCCGCACGAACGACCGGACCCCGGCACAGCACGGTGAGTTCGACGGTCAGGGAGGTGTCCGCCATGCGCGCACTCGGCTCCTTGGTGATCTTTGCATCCACCCTCTGGACCTTGTCCCCGAGCTGCTCGATCTTGTCGATCTTTTCCGTCGCATACTCGCGGAACCGGTCGGATACTGCCAGGTTTCGACCATTGATCACAAATTCCATGGTGCCCTCCACATCGCTAAAGTGATGCAACACCGGCCGGGACCTGAGCCGCCGGTCGCTGTCGACGAGTAACGCTCTTTCTTGTGCTACCCATACTTCACGGTAGTTCACGCAGCATCTTTATTCATCCCTCGCCGCGCCGTTTTTTCCCCTGGTGCGGAGGAACGGACTTCGTGGCAGAGGGTGGCGACGTCGCGGCGATAACTACGGCACCAACCACGTATGCGCCCGCCTCGCGAAGTGCCCGGGTCACCTCGGCCACCGTGGAGCCGGTGGTGAGGACATCATCGATGACGAGGCAGGCTCTCCCCTGCACCCGGGCAACGGTCCTGCTCGGGACGGCCATCGACCCTGCCACCCGGCGCTGCCGCCCTCTGCGCCCCAGCCCTTTCTGGCCGCCCCGGGATCCCATGATTCCGAATGATGCAGCGACCCGACGCCACAGCTCCTGCGACGGCGGACCGGCCGCCATGCCGAGCCACGCAGTCCGCGGACGGACGCCGGCGAAAACACCGGTGCCGGCGGGGAGTTCGCCACGCTTCGACAGGAACTGAAGCACCAGGCCCACCGGATCATATCCGCGCCGCCGGATGGAACCCGGCCTCCCGGGAACAGGCACGAGGAGGTAGTTGCAGGTGATGCCCGCTTCGGCCTCCGCTGCGCATGCAACGTGCAGCGCCCCCGCCAATGCGGCGGCAAGGGGCCTCTCGAGGTCGGTATGGCCATGGTTCTTGAATGCCAGCACCGCGCTCGCAACGGATCCGGCGTAGACCCCCGCCGCTGTGACCGGCAGCGGAACGAACTCTCCGGGTCCGTTCGTCGGCAGAGCGCTCGATCGGAGACCAACGCCCGGGGGAGGAACAATTTCGGGCAGGGACCCAGCGTCGCCTTCAGCGCGGAACGGGTGGACGGTGGCGCGCCGGAAATCCTCAAGGCAGGCGAGGCACAGGGACCGGTCCCAGGCGCCGCAGCGCACACACGCCGTGGGAAGGATCAGAGACCAGAAGCTGCCGACAGCACCGGCGAAAACTCGCCAGGACGGCGCCAGAACAACCCGGTCCATCGCGTCGACCAGCACCGCCTTCACGCTCACCGCCGGGACCATTCTGCAACCCTGGCAGGTCTGCGCGGAGGTTCACCCGGCGGTTCTGCCTTTGTGGACAAGCCCCGATCCGGACGCGGTTGAGCTGTGGGTTCCGGTGCGGGCCTGCACCGGAAGGATCGCCGGTCCCTGTCAACCAGGGAAGGTCAGCCAGGGCAGGCCGAGGAAGCTCAACCGGGGAATGCAGGATCCTGGACGCCCTTTGCGTCCTCGGTCCACGCGCTCCCCAGCCGCCTCACCAGTGAATCTCCGATCTGGGCATAGAAAGCGTCCTCGACGTTGCTGCCGGCGCTGATGTTCACAACGCCGGTGAGGGGGTTCATGAGTGTGCTCGACCCGTTCAGTTCGTAGATCACGGGAGTGGACGTGGCCTCGGCAGAGGAGCCTGAGGCCACGATCGTCGTGTCACCGGCCCACTTGGCTGTGTCGATGTCCCCCTCGATGCTGAGCGTGAGCGGAGTGTTGAGGGACTCCGGCACGCTCTGGGCTGAACGGGTGATGCCGGCGAGGAACACCTCCGTGGCTCCCGCACGCTCGGCCACCACGAGGGCGCGTGCACCGTCGCGCGATACCCGCAGCTCCCGCACCACGCGGTCGGCGAGCCATGGCGCCGGAACGACGACGGCGTTGGCGCTCGTCCCGCCGGGTGGGACGGCCACCACCTCGCTCCCCTGCCCCGCCGCGGCCCCCGGGGCCGCCCGCGCAGTCCAGACCCAGTTGCCCGGATCGAAGCTGGGTGCCGTCAACGCGGTTCCCTCGGCGACGGTTCGAACCTCACTGCCCGGGGCGGTAGCAAGCAGCCTGCCCCCGTCCCCTGACAGGAACGCATAACTGCCGCCGGATATCGACGTGGCCGGATCCTTCGGACTGTAGGAGGCCACGGACGGGAAATTCTCGATGGCAACAGCTGCCCCGTTCCGGAGTGTCACGAGTTCGTTGTGCGACACTGCCACCTGCTCATTGCCCACCGAGGGATCGCGGACCGGAGTCACGAGGTCCGGCTCCGGTTCGTCCAGCGGGATGGGCTGTCCGGCCGTCATCTCCACGCTGGTGACGTCGTTCAACCGGGTGAGATTTATCTGCAGTTGCTGCTGCATCTGTTCCAGACCCAGCTCGGTGGCGTCCTGGAGTACCTCTTCGGACAGTTCGACGGATGCCACGCCGGACCGGATCGGGACTGATTCGCGGGCGAGGGTCACCCCTTCGGGGAAGGCACTGGTGACGGAACCCTGGAGGTATGGAGCGGGGCCCGCGAGCATTGCCTGGACGATCCGCGCCGACACGCCCGTCCGGCGGACGAACCAGCGGACATCCGGCACCCAGTACAGGTAGTTGCCGCTGTAGAAGTACAGCGTGTGGGAGATCATCAGGGCGCGTGCGTTGCTTTCGGTGATCATGATGCCGTCGGGGATCCCACTGATGCGCCACTGCCCGTTGACCTGGACCATCTCAGCGCTGATCGATTCACTGGAGGGCAACAAGGTGTTTGTCCGGACGCCCTGATCGTCGATGGTCCCCGTGGTCTCGAGCTGGATCAGGTAGGGACCTCCCTCTTCACCTTCCCGCTGCACGATCCTCGGATCCGCGCGGAAGACCACGATGCGGCCCTCTGGTTGCCAGGAGGCGGCCAGTTCGGAGGTCAGGTACTGCCGCGCCACGCTGTAGCCGTCCCCGGCGCCCGTGCCCGCGGTGATGAAGTCCTGCAGTATCCTCTCAGGCGCCGCGCCCTCAGAGGGTCCTTCGGGAGAAAACGCCTGCGCCGAGACGCTGTCGTTCTCCGCGGCGGCGGTGATGGTCGTGACAGGACCGCTCGTCGGAATCGATGAGCAGCCGGCGATTGTCAGCAGAACGGCGAGCATCATGGCCGGCGCGCCCCGGGTGGCAGACCTGCTACGGAACTTCATGGCTCTCCTCCTCGAGGAGATGGCCCGCTCGAACCTCAAGCGGAGCATGGTCGGCGGTATCGGGCGGGGCCAACGGCGTCAGGCGGCGCGGCGGCAGCGGCAGCGGTGAAACGTTCACTTCGCTCCCCTGACGCTTCGGGAGTGTCAACCGGAAACAGGAGCCCTCCCCCGGCTCCCCCCACGCCTGGAGCCATGCCCCGTGCAGCCGCGCGTCCTCGGCTGCGATGGACAGCCCGAGACCGCTGCCGCCGGTGGTGCGGGCTCTGGCTGGATCAGCCCGCCAGAACCTGTCAAAAGCCCTGGAAGCCTCCAATGGGGTCATCCCGATCCCGTGATCCCGAACCGCCACGGCGACGGCCTCGGGCCCGGAGGCTATGTGGATGTCGATCGGCCTGCCCTCGCCGTGCTCGAGCGCATTGACGACGAGGTTCCGGAGGATGCGGTCGATCCTCCGCGGATCCACATCCACCACGCAGCTGACCTCCGAGGAGACGATGTTCACAGTGGACCCCGAGTTATCTGCAAGGGGCTCCGTCCCGGCGATCACATGGTGGACGAGCTGGAAGATATCCGTCGGCTCCGCCTCGAGCACTGCCGCGCCGGCGTCGAACCGTGAGATTTCGAGTAGATCCCCGAGCAGGGACTGGAACCGCTCCACCTGGTCGAAGAGGATCTCGGCGGACCTCCGATTGACGGGATCGAAGTCCCTGCGGGCATCGAAAAGTACCTCCGCAGCCATCCTCACCGTCGTCAGGGGGGTCCGCAGCTCGTGCGACACATCCGAGACGAACCGCTGCTGCATCTGGGACAGCTGGGCGAGCTGGGTGATCTGGTCCTGGAGGTTGGCGGCCATGCGGTTGAAGGAAGCCCCGAGCCGCGCCACCTCGTCCTCGCCCCGCACGTCCATCCGCTCCTGCAGCTGGCCCGCCGCAAGCTTCTCCGACACCAGGGCCGCGTGGCTCACCGGTCGCACCACGCTTCGGGTTACGAACCAGGCCACGGCGCCGACGATTGCCAGCAGGACAGTGCCGCCGACCCACAACACCCCGTGGATGTCGTCGAGCGTGGACTGCATGGAGGAGAGATCGTAATAGATGTAGAGCGCATACTCGGTGCGGTCGGGCGGCAGGGCGACCTTCGTTCCGAAGGCGACACCCGGCGCATTCCGCTCACCCGACTGCTGTGACACCGGTATCTCGATCGGCGCCCAGTACTGGTCATCGCCGGCGATGATGGCGTCGGTCATCTCCTGGGGGATGAGCGCCGACGCGGCAGTACCTTCGACGCTTGCCCGCGGCGGAACGAAATAGCCCTGCTGCCCGGGTAACGGCGACAGCAGCCACTGCCTCGGCGCATCCGCCCCGGTGCCGGTCAGGCCCGTGAGCGTATCGAGGGCGAGCCTGTCGGTGGTCTCGCGATCAGTGGCCGGAGTTTCACTGAACACGGTTTCGACGTCGGCCAGCGCGTTGGTCGACTCTTCCTGGAACTGGCCGAACCGCTCCACGTAGAGCGCGCCCGCAACCTGATGGGAAAGGAACCCACCGACTATGGCGAAAGCCACGGAGGTCAAGAGGATCGTCGCCACCACAGTGCGGAACTGCAGGGACCTCCGCCAACGGCGGGCAATGGAGATCCAGGCGGTTCGAACCGGCTCGGACCAGTACCCGGTCCGGGCAGGGCGTTTCGCCGGATCCGCCGGGGTGCTCAAACTACCCTTGACCCGCCTTGTACCCGACACCGCGGACGGTCAGCACAATCTCGGGAGCTTCCGGGTCCTGTTCGATCTTCGAGCGAAGCCTCTGCACATGGACGTTGACAAGCCGTGTGTCCGCGGCGTGGCGGTAGCCCCACACCTGTTCGAGGAGCAACTCGCGAGTAAAAACCTGCCAGGGCTTCCGCGCGAGCGCCACCAGGAGATCGAATTCAAGCGGCGTGAGGGAGACACGCTTCCCCGCGCGGGTCACCGAGTGCCCGGCGACGTCGATACTGACATCGCCGATCTTCAGCGTCTCGGGTGCCTTCAGGTCGCCGGGACGCAGCCGGGCACGCACCCGCGCCACCAGCTCGGCCGGCTTGAAAGGCTTCGGAACGTAATCATCCGCACCGGATTCGAGACCACGCACGACGTCGGACGTGTCGGATTTCGCGGTCAGCATCACAATGGGCAGGTCCGACTCGCTGCGGATCTGCCGGCAGACCTCGATCCCGTCCAGTCCGGGCAACATGAGATCGAGCAGTACCAGGTCGGGTTGGGTCGCTTTGAAAACGCCGAGTGCCGCCGCACCGTCCGCGCAGAAGACGGGATCGAAACCGTCGTTACGCAGCACGATCCCTATCATCTCGGACAGGGCCTCGTCGTCATCTATCACCAGGATTCGAGCCTTCATAGCTCAATAGTCCCGCATCGGGGCCGCAAAGTCCCATTGCCGCGGGCCCAGCGCGCCGCGGCTGCCCCGGCGACCAGTGAACGGACGCAGAGGACCGTCCGCAGATCGGCCGCCTGCTTGTCCTGAAGATGCGGCGGCTGAAACTATAGTTCAAGGTGACACAGGCAGGCTGCGCTCGCTTCCAGGGGGATATCATGGGCACTCATCCGCAGGACGACCCTCCTGAGGATGCCGCCTGGCAGCCTCCGGGCACCCTCCCGTCCCCGTCCGCCGGGCAGGACCCCATGCAGCAGAACCCCAACCAGTGGCCCGGGCAGCAGAATCCCAACCAGTGGGATCGCAACCAGCAGAACCCCAACCAGTGGCCCGGGCAGCAGAATCTGAACCAGTGGGATCGCAACCAGCAGAACCCCAACCAGCGGAACCCGAATCCCGGTTACGCGAACCCGTCCTACGGGAATCCGCCCTACGGACAGCCGCTCCCTACGGGGAGCCAGTGGGGCCAGCCGCCCCGGTGGCCCGGCTACGGCGTGCCGCAGAACGGGCAGAACGGGATGTACCTCGCTCCTCCGAAGCCGGGGGTCATTCCGCTGCGCCCACTCGGCCTGGGGGAAATGCTCGACGGCGCCTTCCAGGCCTGCAGGCGGAACCCGCTGGCCACCTTCGGCAGCGCGATCCTGTTCCAGACCGTGGTGACCGTGCTGACCGTGCTGATGGCCTCGGGGCTTTTCGCGGCACTCGACGAACTGGATCCGGAAACCGGCTCCGCTGAGCAGTTCGGTGGACTGTTGGCATCACTCGCGTCCTTCACCTCCGTCATCACGGTAGTGTCTGCGGCCGGGCTGCTGATCCTGCAGGGGGTCCTCGTGATCCCCGTGGCACGCGCGGTCCTCAACCAGAGAACCGGCTTCGGTCGGATGTGGCGGCTCGGGGCACGCAGGATTCTTCCCCTGATATCGCTGGGGCTGCTCCTCGCGGTACTGGCAGCCGGAGTGCTCGCGATTCTGGTCCTGGTTTCGGTGGGGCTCGCCATCGCCATGGAGGCCTACTCGCTGTGGATCATTATTCCGCTGTTCCTCGGTGTTCTTGCTCTGGGCGTCTGGCTCAGCATCAAACTGGTGGTCGCGCCGGCGGTCCTCATGCTCGAAGGCACGGGTCCGTTCGCCTCCATCAAGCGCTCGTGGGTCCTCACGCGCCGCAACTGGTGGAGGACGTTCGGCATCGTCATCCTGACCAGCATCATCGTATCGATCATCGCCTCGGTCATCTCCGCTCCGCTGGCGTTCCTCGTTCCCCTGATCTTCAGTTTCAGTGATTCCCCGGTCGCCATGGGATCGGACTTCACGGATTCGCTGCCCCTCCTGCTGATCACCCAGGCAGTCACCGCGTTCTTCACCGCCATCGGCTACGCGTTTCAGGCGAGTGTCACGGCGCTGCTCTACATCGACCTGAGGATCCGCCGCGAAGGCTTCGACGTCGTGCTGATGAAGGAGCACGAGCAGGCAGGAAGGGGCACCGGCGATTTCCTGCCCGGCGCATCAGCGCGTTTCGGACACGGATCCTCTCCGGGATCGCAGGAGAGCCCCTGATGGCCGTTCCGGCCCACGTATCCCCTACCCCCGATGGCAGGGAAGCGCGCGAACTCCTTGAGGGAGAACTCGCCAAACCGGTCTACCAGGAAGCCCAGCCGACGCTGCTGGAGCGGGTAATCACCCGCGTGCTGGACTGGCTCGGGGACAGCCTTTCCTCCATGCAGACCCTCGACGCCGGAGTTGGCACGCTCGTCCTGGCAGTGGGTGCCGCCTTGCTGATCATCATCGCCGTGGTGCTGGTTCGGCCGCGGCTCAACGTGCGCCGCACCACCCCCGGGTCAGGTGTCTTCAGCCGAAGCGGCATCCTGACGGCGGCCGAGCACAGGGCGCGTGCCGCGGCAGCGGCTGCGTCCGGAAGATTGGATGCGGCCCTGACCGAGAGTCTGCGGGCGATCATCCGCCGGGCTGAGGAACGGGCCGTCCTCGACGGCCAGCCCGGGCGGACCGCCACCGAAGCCGCACAGCAGCTCGGAAAGGCCTTCCCCGAGCCGTTCCCGGACATCGAGTGGCTGGCCGGGCGCTTCAATGAGGTGCACTACGGCAGTGCCAGGGCCTCAGCCGCGGACCAGCAGCGTGCGGCCGGCCTCGATGCCCTCCTTGAGACAATGCGCCCGGCCTCGGGTCACGCTCCGGCCGCCCCGGCTGCACCCCGATGAGCAGCCCGGTAGCACCTCCCACCGCGCCTGCTCCCCGGAGGAACCCCGGCGTCCCTTCCACCGGAGGGAAGGCCCATGCAGGGGAAGTGATGGGAAACGGCGGCACCGTTCTCGACACCGCCCGGCAGCGGTTCCGGCGCTCCGTACCGTTACTCCTGCTTCTCCTGGTGATCGCCGCGGTCGGAGCCCTGACCCTCGTAACGGGGCCAACGGCGGACACCCGCCCGCTCTCCCCCGGCAATGCGTCCCCCACAGGCTCGCGTGCCCTGATCCAGGTACTCCAGGGGCAGGGGATCGAGGCGGTCCGGCCGAGCTCGTACGAGGAAGCGCGAGCAACCCTGACGCAGGGCAACGCGACCCTCTTCCTTTACGATCCCGACCGGTGGCTCAATGACGATCAGCTCGCCGGGCTGGCCGGCGCATCGGCCCGTACCGTGCTCGCTGCTCCGACCGCGGATCAGTTGGAGGTTCTTGCTCCCGGAGTCAGCGTGATCGGCCCGCTGGTCAGCGCACCGGACGTGGTGGAAGCGCAGTGCGACGACGACGACGCCCGTTCCGCGGGAACCATCACCAGCGGCGGAGACGGCTATTCGGGACCCGTCGAATGCTTTCCGGCAGCAACGGCGGGTCAGGACGCCGTCGGCAGTTCCTACGTGACGACGGCCGACAAGGACATCGCAGTGATCGGAAGTTTGGAGGTCCTCGACAACGGGGGGATCTCCTCTGCGGGCAACGCCGCCCTGGCGCTGCGGGCACTCGGGAGGGAACCGGTGCTTGTCTGGTACCAGCCCACTAGCGCTGACGTCGCCACCACCGGAACACCCGTCGATGCACGGAACCTGCTCCCGGAGTGGGTCAATCCCCTCATGGTGTGGCTCCTCATCTGCTCGGTACTCGCGATCCTCTGGCGCGGCCGGCGCCTGGGGCCCCTGGCGGTGGAGCCGCTCCCCGTCGTCGTCGGTGCTGCCGAAACCGCGGAGGGCCGTGCGAGGCTGTACCAGGATTCGAAGTCGGTGCCGCACGCGGCGGCGAACCTGCGTGCGGCAACGCTGGGCCGGATGGCCGCGCGCCTGAGATTGCCGCGTTCCAGCACGCATGCCCATATTCTCGACGCCGCGGCGGTTCGGACCGGGCGTCCGCGGTCCGACCTCGAGCGGATTGTCGCCAGCATCCCGAACGGCAACCGGGAACTCGTCCAGTTCTCACAGGAACTTCTCGATGTGGAAAAGGAGCTCGATCAGCAATGAACCCGAACAACGGATTGCAGCAGGAACACGCCCCTCCCCGGGAGATCGAGCCGGCACGCCGCGCCCTGCTCGACGTCCGGTCCGAGGTGGGAAAGGCCATCGTGGGCCAGGACGCCGCGGTCACTGGCCTCCTCATTGCGCTGCTCTCGAACGGTCATGTCCTCCTCGAGGGGGTACCCGGTGTCGCGAAGACCCTGCTGGTGAGGACGCTGTCCACCGCCCTCAGCCTCGAAACGAAACGCGTCCAGTTCACGCCCGACCTGATGCCCGGGGACATCACGGGCTCGTTGATCTATGAAGCGCGGACCTCCGAGTTCACGTTCCGGGAGGGGCCGGTCTTCACCAACATCCTGCTGGCGGATGAGATCAACCGGACGCCGCCCAAGACACAGGCCGCACTGCTCGAGGCCATGGAGGAGCGTCAGGTGTCGGTGGATGGGGTGTCGCGGCCTCTCCCCACGCCGTTCATCGTGGCCGCGACGCAGAACCCTGTCGAGTACGAGGGCACCTATCCCCTGCCCGAGGCGCAGCTCGACCGATTCCTGCTCAAGCTGACGCTGCCGCTGCCCGGGCGGGACGACGAGATCGAGGTGATCCGTCGGCACAGCGAAGGGTTCGATCCGCGGAACCTCGAGGCGGCAGGCGTGCGCCCGGTCGCCGGGGCGGAGGATCTCGACTCCGCCCGACGCGCCGTCAGCCGAGTGGCGATCGCCCCTGAGGTCGTGGCGTACATCGTCGATCTCGTGCGGGCGACGCGCGCGTCGCCGTCGTTCCAGCTCGGCGTGTCCCCCCGTGGCGCCACTGCCCTGCTCAGCACCTCGAGGTCGTGGGCGTGGCTGTCGGGGCGGTCGTTCGTGACCCCGGACGACGTCAAGGCACTGACGCTTCCCGCACTGCGGCACCGCGTGGCCATGAGGCCCGAAGCCGAGATGGACGGCGGAAGCGTGGACGACGTGCTGGCAGGAATTCTCGCCACCGTACCGGTACCGCGCTGAGCGGACCACCTCCTGCGTCTCCTCCTACACCGCCAACAGCACCCCGGCGTCCGCGCTCCCTCTCCCTAAGGTCAGGCCATGGTTCTCACCGGCAGGCTCACACTTCTCGCACTGCTCGGCGTCGTGCCCATCCTCGTCTACCCGGGGAGCACTCCGATTCTTCTCTGGCTGCTGCTGCTGGCGGGCGGCGTAGCGGTCGACCTTGCACTCGCCGCTTCGCCGCGGAAGGCGGGAATACGCCGCGACCTGCCGGGCAGTGTGCGCCTCGGTGAGCAGTGCGCTAGCACCCTGGGAATCCGCAACGACAGCTCCCGGGTGCTGAGGGCCACCATCCGCGAGGCGTGGCAGCCTTCGGCCGGCGCCGTCGATCCCGAGCAGAAGCTTCGAGTACCGGCCGGTGAAACGCGGCGGATGGAAATTACGCTGATACCCGAGCGCCGGGGCATCCTCAGTGTTGCTGCCGTGACCATCCGCAGCACGGGCCCGCTCGGCCTGGCTGCACGCCAGATCACGGTGCCGGCACCGGGAAGCCTCCGGGTCCTGCCGCCGTTCCACTCCAAACGGCACCTGCCCTCGAAGCTTCGCCGGCTCCGCGAGCTGGACGGCCGCGCAGCTGTGCAGATCCGGGGCGGTGGTACCGAGTTCGATTCGCTGCGCGACTATGTACGCGGCGACGACGTCCGCTCCATCGACTGGCGTGCCACGGCACGGAAGCGGGACACGGTGGTGCGCACCTGGCGCCCCGAGCGTGACCGGCGGGTGGTGATCGTGCTCGACACCTCCCGCACCTCTGCTGCCCGCATCAACGACGAGCCCCGGCTGGACACCGGCATCGAAGCCGCCCTGCTCCTTGCCGTCCTCGCGCAGCGCGGTGGAGACAAGGTGGATTTCCTCGCGTTCGACCGGCGGCAGCGGGCCCGGGTCGATTCCGCAGCGAAGGGCAACCTGATCAACGCGCTGGTCACCGCCATGGCACCCCTCGAGGCGGAACTCATCGAGGCCGACTGGTCCCGGATCCCCTCCCAGATCCGAGCGGTGTCGGCCCACCGGTCACTGGTCGTGCTGCTGACCTCGCTGGACTCCGGGTCGGTGGAGGAGGGCCTCCTGCCCGTGCTGCCGAGCCTGACGGCGCAGCACGTGGTGGTGGTCGCTTCGGTGCGGGATCCCCGTCTCGAGGAGATGCGATCCGAGCGGTCCACGGTGTCGGACGCCTTCCGCGCCGCCGCCGCCGAGCGCGCACTGCTGGACCGGGAAGCCGTCACGGCACACCTCCGGCTCCTCGGTGCGGAGGTGGTGGATGAAAGCCCCTCCGAGCTTCCCCCGAAGCTCGCCGACGCGTACATCCGGCTCAAGGCAGCGGGGAGGCTCTGATATTCCCCTCCAGCCCGGAGGGAGCCGGGCGGCATGGTTGACTGATTCGTACAACGAGGGAGTTGAATCGTGGAATCTGTGTACCAGCACGTCCTTGGCAGGGAATTTCCGAAGCTGCAGCCCGAGCTCCGGGCTTACTTCGGCCTGCACGCCGGCAGCGGCAAGTACGGCATCGGACAGGGCATCTTCGACGTCGCCGGGTGCCCCGCCTGGTTCGCGCGGCCCGCGTTCCGGCTCACCGCGCTGGAGAACGCCTTCTTCCCCGAATATTCCAGCCGGGTGCCGTTCACCATCCGCAACTACCCGCACCTCGACCCCTTCGGGCGCTCCTCGTTGACGGCACGGCGCGAGATCGATTTCGGCACTGCCCTTCGGGTCTTCGAGGACACCACCTCCCTGTCCGACGGGCGGTTGACCGACTATGTCGGCCGCCATCGCCGCATGGCGACAGCGCTCACCTGCTCCGTGAGCGATGACGGACGCATGCGCATGGTGTCCTCGGCCACGCGCATCTACGCCGGTCTCCGCATCCCGGTCCCCGACGCCGTCGGCGCCCTTGCCTTCGTGGAGCAGTGGTGGGACGCCGACGTCGGCCGGTTCCGTATCAGCAGTAGGGTGGTGCACCGTCAGCTGGGAACGCTGCTGGTGTACGCCGGGGCGTTCGACTACAGGCTCGAAGCCTTCGACGGCACACTGCCGCCGGAGGCGCAGCCACGGCGGTGGGAGGAACGCACCTAGCCCTCCGCGCGCACCTGGTTCAGGGCGTCCGCCGCCTGGGTGAGCCGGGTCAGGGCGAGCCGGGCCGTCGCCGGACTCAACCGGGCCAGGCTGCCGTCGGGCACGAGGGTCAGGGCGCCGAGCGCCGAAAGCGGCAGCCCGATACGCCGCCACGGATCCAGGATGCAGTTCACAAGGGCACTCACCTGCGGGAGGGGCTCGGCCGCAGGCAACACTGAGGTCCAGAGCTCCCTGCCCGCCTCCACGGCCTCCGCCAACCGCTCCCACTGCCTGCCGCTGATGCCCGGAACGCCCAGGCAGAGGGCTTCCGCCGGGCTGGACAGTGCAGCGTCAAGGACGACGTCGTCGGGCGGAAGCGCAAGGACCGTCTGCACGGTACCGGCCGATCTGAGCGCCTCGTGGACAAGGCCCCAGGCATCGGTCGCCTCACGCCGGTCGAGTGCCCGCAGCGTCCGGTACCCGCTCGCCGTGGGAATCCGGCCGGCGAGGATGGCGTCGGCGTCGGGCTCGTCCAGTTGCACGACGACGGCGGCACCCCGCGAGACGGCCGCGACGCGCTGTACCAGCCGTGCGGCTCCCACGGCCAGCGACTCGTAGATCTCCCGCCGGGCACCGGAATCGAGCAGCGCGCGCTCGCCGGCGTGCAGGTGTACGTTCGCGGCCAGTGACAGTGGCCCCCGGAGGTGGATCTTGATCCGGCCGGCCGGTGCCTCCTCGGCTCCGGCGATATCCCCGAGGGCGTTGATGTCGGAGGACAGCGCGGACTCCGCCCTGCGCTGGTCCTTGCCGGGGTGCGCCACCAGGCGCCACCCGTGCGGCTGGAGGTCGAACGGCAGCTCGACCAGCATGGCCAGTGTCCGCCCCAGGGCGTCGCTGCCCGGTCCGCGGTCGGGCAGTGCCGCCAGAAAGGGTAGGTGGGGGTTGCCGAGCTCGCCCCGGATGACCCGCTCTGCCTCGAAGGGATCGGACCCCGGCCATTCACCGAGCGCGGTTGCCGTTACTTCGGAGGTCGAAGGTTCAGCTTCCACGATGCCCTCCGGGACGGCCGGCGGTGCTGTCGCTGTCCCGGGGGATACCGCTGGGAGCTCCGGGGACACTGTCGGGGACACCGTCGGGGACGTCGGCGAGGCCGCTGCCGGATCCGTTTTCGGAACCACTGTTGATATCGGGGTCGTCGGTGAGGCCGTTTTCGGAATCGTTTTCGAGGCCGCTGTTGGTAGCGGGGCCGTTATCAGGGCCTCCGCCGGGGCCGTTTATCGAGAATTCCGGATTCGCGGCAACCCGCGCGTTGCGGGTCTCGGAGATGGCCTGATGGTGCCGGATGACCTCGGAGATGATGAAGTTCAGGAACTTCTCCGCGAAGGCCGGATCGAGGTGGGCTTCCGCAGCGAGCGCGCGGAGCCGGGCGATCTGGGATGCCTCCCGGTCAGGGTCTCCCGCGGGCAGGCGGTGTTCCGCCTTGAGGTGGCCGACGCGCTGTGTGGCTTTGAAGCGCTCGGCGAGGAGATACACCAGTGTTGCATCGATGTTGTCGATGCTGCTGCGAACCGAGAAGAGTTCGGCCAGAACCTCCGGCGCCACATCCCCGGACAGGGAGCTCGCCGTCGGATCGAAGCCGCTGTTGGTATCAGACATGCACCCAGTCAAGCAGATGGAAACCGGCGCCAGCCAACTGCGGGTCCCGCCCGGCCTCAGTGTCCGGGCATGGCGGGCTCGGGCCGGAGGGCTGACCTGGCCATGTCGATGGTGGCCTGGCCGAGGACACGCGACCCCTGATACAGCACCACGGTCTGCCCGGGCGCAACGCCGCGCATCGGTTCGGTCAGCTGGACGACCAGCTCCTGCGTTCCGTCCGGCGAGCGGCCGACATGGGCCCGCGCGTCGACCGGATCTCCGTGCGCCCGGACCTGTGCCATGCAGTCGAATTCGGTGCCGGTCCCGACCTCCGGAAGCGGCACGCCGGCCCACGACACCTTGATGCCCCGCATCTCGTCAATCGCGAGCAGGTGCTCAGGGCCCACCACCACCGTATTGTCCTTCGGCCGGATCTCCAGGACGAAGCGCGGCTTGCCGTCGGCGGCGGGCGTGCCGAGCTTCAGGCCCCTGCGCTGCCCGACGGTGAAGGCATTCGCTCCCGGATGACTGCCGATGGTCGCGCCGTCGACGTCGAGAATGCTGCCCTCGCTCATGTCGATGCGCTCCTCAAGCCAGCCGCGGGTGTCACCGTCGGGGATGAAGCAGATGTCGTGGCTGTCCGGCTTGTTGGCCACCGACAGTCCGCGCCGCTCGGCTTCGGCCCGCACCTCGGCTTTCGACGGCGTTTCCGCGAGCGGGAACATCGAGTGCTTCAGCTGCTCGTGGGTCAGGACGCCGAGGACGTAGGACTGGTCCTTCGCCCAGTCCGCCGCCCGATGCAGCTCGGGGTTGCCTTCCGCATCATCGACCACCTTTGCGTAGTGCCCGGTGCAGACGGCGTCGAATCCGAGGGCGATCGCTTTCTCGAGCAGGGCCGCGAATTTGATGCGCTCGTTGCACCTCATGCAGGGGTTCGGCGTGCGCCCCGCAGCGTATTCCGCAACGAAGTCGTCCACCACGTCAGCCTTGAAGCGCTCGGAGAAGTCCCAGACGTAGTAGGGAATCCCGAGGATGTCACAGGCGCGCCAGGCGTCGCGGGAGTCCTCGATCGTGCAGCACCCCCGGCTCCCGGTGCGCAGCGTTCCGGGCATGCGGGACAACGCCAGGTGGACCCCGACGACGTCGTGCCCGGCGTCCACCGCGCGCGCCGCAGCGACCGCCGAATCGACCCCGCCGCTCATGGCTGCCAGTACCTTCATGAAAAACCTGTTCCTGCCGTTCGAATGGATGATGCGGAGGCGGCCATACCCGCCGCCCGGGCGCGCTCGTAGGCTGCCGGGAGCGCCGCCACCACTGCGTCAACGTCCTCGGGGGTCGATGTATGCCCGAGGCTGAACCGCTGTGCGCCCCTCGCTTGGTCCTCGGGAAGGCCCATGGCCAGGAGAACATGGGATGGGCGGGGCACGCCTGCAGTGCAGGCCGACCCCGTGGAGGACTCGATGCCCGCAAGGTCGAGCAGGAACAGCAGCGAGTCGCCCTCACACCCCGGGAACGTGAAATGGGCGTTCCCCGGGAGCCTCGCGCCGGCGGGGGCAGGGTGGGGTACGCCGCGCAGCACGGCGTCGGGGACCTCCCGCAGCACGCCCTGGATGAGGCGGTTCCGGAGCGCCTCGATGCGTGCGGCCTCTGCCGGCAGGTGCGCGACGACGTCGTCCGCCGCCGCCGCGAACGCAGCGATGCCGGCACGGTCGAGGGTTCCCGACCTGACATCGCGCTCCTGGCCGCCGCCGTGCTGCACTGGAGTCAGCTTGACGGACCGACCGACGAACAGGGCACCTACCCCCACCGGCCCGCCGATCTTGTGGGCGCTGACGGCCATGGTGGCCAGTCCCGAGTCCGCGAAGGACACAGGAAGGGAACCGAATGCCTGGACGGCGTCGGAGTGGACCGGGACGCCGTACGCCGCTGCCGCGGAAGTGATGTCCGTGATTCCCTGGACTGTACCCACCTCGTTGTTGGCCCACATCACGCTCACCAGGGCTATCGACCCGGAATCGGCTGCGAGCTCGGCGCGCAGCGCCTCCACCGACACCACGCCGTGCCCGTCCACCGGCAGCCATGTCACCCGCGCACCCTCGTGGCGCTCCAGCCATTCGACGGTGTCCTGGACGGCGGGGTGTTCGATCGGGGAGCACAGGATGCGCGTGCGCCGCCGATCCTCGTCACGCTGCGCCCAGAACAGGCCCTTCACCGCGAGGTTATCGGCTTCGGTTCCTCCCGAGGTGAAGATCACCTCCGAGGCGTGGGCGCCGGCGGCACGGGCGAGAGTCTCCCGGGCGTCCTCCACGATCCGCCGGGCACGGCGTCCTGAGCCGTGCAGGGACGAGGGATTGCCGCTGCGGGAAAGTTCGAGTGTGAGGGCGGCGAGCGCGGGCGGCGAGATCGGCGTAGTCGCCGCGTGGTCAAGGTACGCGGGCATCCTGCAATTCTACCGGTGCGGCGGATGCGCCGAGTCGGGGAACCGGCAGCCCTTCCCTGCTTCCTCTGGTAGAACTAGCCTGTGGACAGGCAAGCAGTACCTCAGCTCCCGGCGAGGCCGACCCGGAGCATCGAGCCCCGGGGCATGCAGACCCCTGCTGTGCGGACCCCGACAGGCATGTTCGTCCCGGATCTGCGGCATCCGGTCCACTCCTTCGGCGCCAGGGTGCTGGACTTCGACCGGCAGGTGGCGCTGATGGCGGTGATCAACCGCACTCCCGACTCGTTCTACGACGCCGGCGCCACGTTCGCCCTGGACGCAGCGATCGAGGCGTCCCTGACGGCGGTCGCCGAGGGCGCGGACTGGATCGACATCGGCGGCGCGCCCTTCGCACCCGGTTCTCCGGTTTCGGCACGGGAGGAGGCCGCGCGGATAGTCCCGGTCATCGCGGCGGTGCGCAAGGTCTCCGACGTCATCATCTCCGCCGACACCTTCCTCCCGGCGGTCGCCGACGCCGCCCTCGCCGCCGGTGCGAACGTCATCAACGACACCACCGGGCTTCGGAACCCGGGGCTGGCCGCGGTGGTGGCCGCAGCCGGCGCCCATCTCGTCATCACGCACAGTCTCGCCGAGCCCCGCACTGTGTACCCGCGGCCGACGTACGACGACGTCGCCCGCGACGTCACGGAGTTCCTCCTGCGGAAGGTGGACGAGGCCGTTGCCCTGGGGATCAGCGAGGACCGCATCCTCCTCGATCCCGGGCACGATCTGAACAAGAACACCCTCCACTCGCTGGAAATCACCCGGCGGTTCTCCGAGATCGCCTCGCTGGGATTTCCCACGCTCGCGGCGGTGTCGAACAAGGACTTCATCGGCGAGACCCTGAACCGGCCCAAGCGCGAGCGGACCGAAGGATCGCTTGCGGCCGCGGTGATCTGCATCCTCGGCGGCGCACGGGTGGTGCGGATGCACGATGTCGCGGCATCGCGCGCCGCGATCAACCTCACCGAAGCGGTGTTCGGCTGGAGGCAGCCCGCCTACCTGCGCCACAACATGGGCAGCATCAACGAACCGGCAGCCCCATGATCACCTCGCTCCTGCCCGGCGGATCCGGCGCCCTGACCGATGCCGACCTGCTGCGCCTCTACGCCTACCCCGCTCAGGGGTCGTCCGCTGGAGGTTCTTCCGACACGAAAGCCCCGTACCTGCGGTTCAACTTCGTGGCCGCGGCGGACGGTGCAGCAACGAGCAACGGCCTCTCGGCCGGTCTCGGGAACGACGGCGACAAACGCATCTTCGGCCTGTTGCGCCGACTCGCCGACATCATCCTGGTCGGTGCAGGCACCATCCGCGCCGAAGGATACGGGGGCTCGCTGGTCGATGATGAAGGCCAGGCATGGCGAACCGCGCGCGGTCTCGCGCCGCACCCGGCGGTGGGCATCATCTCCGGCTCACTGAACCTCGACCCCTCCAGCGGGCTGTTTGCACGGTCGCCGGTGCGCCCGTTGATCTTCACGGGCGCCTCGGCCCCCAGCGCGCAGCGGGATGCCCTGTCCCGCGTCGCCGACGTCGTGGTGTGCGGCGCCGAATCCGTTGAGACTCCAGCCCTACTGGAGGTTCTCGCAGGTCGCTCGCTCCCCAACGTCCTCTGCGAGGGCGGCCCCGCAGTACTGGGTGCCATGACGGCGTCGGACGCCGTGGACGACCTGTGCCTCTCCATCAGCCCAGTCCTTGCCGGCGGCGAAGGGCCCCGTATCTCCGTGGGTCAGGCCCCGGCCGGCCCGGTGGCCCTTTCCCTTGCCTCGCTCCTGACGGAGGATTCAGCCCTGTACATTCGATATGTGAAGGCGCAAGCCTAGCGCCGGACAAGCTGGAACCAGACGCTGTCGCACCATCGGAAAGGGAGCACCATGCCGGACGCCTCGGGCGCGTCGTTCTACGATCTTCTGGGTGTGGCTCCCGGTGCAACGGACAAACAGATCAAGGACGCCTACCGCCGTGCGGCGCGTGCCTCCCATCCCGACCTCGGCGGAAGCGACGAACTTTTCCACTCGGTCGCGGTTGCCTACGAGACACTGGGCAATCCTGCCCGCCGGCAGAGATATGATGCGGGCAACGGGACACGGAGCCCCGCCCGGACGGCGGCCGCATGGCCACGGCCCGGAAACGCGCCGCCCCGCGCTGAAGCACCCCGCACCCCCGGCACGTCGGCCGGCGGCAACGCCGAGGCAGCGGCAGCACCTCCGGAGTACCTCCCACCGTTCTCGCCTGCAGAGCCACCAGGAGTGCCGCTCATCCTTGCCGGGCGGCAACTGCACGGGGCGCCCCGTCAACCCGGGATCTTCGGCAGGATGGCCGGTGCTGCGCGGGCACGGGTCGAGGGCGAATCGCGGACGTCGGTGATTCTGGAGCAAGCCCTGCTGCCGACGTATCCCGCAGCCCGCCTGGTGAACGGGCTGAAGTTCCCGAACAGGACCGAGACCACCGCCGGCCATGCGGTCCTCGGCGGCTACCGGATCGCCGTGCTCGACTCCTTTGCTGCCACGCCGGGGAATTTCGACTGGGACGGCCGGACCCTGCGACACCAGGGCAGGACCGTCCAGGATCTCGGCATGCTGAACACCGTCCGTGAGATGCAGGACCTTTTCCCCGAATGCAACGTCAGCGGCTGGATCGTCGTCCACGGGGCGAGGGACAACCCGTTCGACCCCGTGATCGACAGTCCGCCGTCGTTCGACAAATCGGCGCCCTCTGTTGTCCAGGTGGTGAACGCGGGAACCATGGTCCGCACCATCCGGTCCTTCCTCACCGCCGGGCCGCAACCGAACGTGGTTCAGCTCCCTGTCCTCGCGAGACTGCTCAGCGCCGCAGGGAACTAGTGCCGCCCGGAATCAGGGCCGCAGGGAACCAGGGCCGCCAGAAGCTAGGATGGAGCAGTGCTCCGCATCGTCTTCCACTCCCCCGAAATCCCCGGGAACACCGGCAACACCATCCGCCTCGCCGCGGTGGCGGGAGCCCGGCTGCACCTGGTCGAACCCCTCGGTTTCAGCCTGGACGATTCCAAGCTGCGCAGGGCCGGACTGGACTACCACGATCTCACCGTCCTCACCGTGCATCCATCCCTTGCTGCAGCGTGGGAGAGCCTCGAGCCGGAGCGCGTTTTCGCCTTCACCTCCGACGGCGAGGTGACCTACACCGATATCCAGTACCGTGCCTCGGATATCCTGCTGTTCGGACCGGAATCCATGGGGTTGGATGAGGACGTCAAGAACGACCCCCACGTGAGCGCACGGGTGAGGGTGCCCATGCTCGAATCCCGCCGGTCGCTCAATCTCGCCAACACCGCCTCGATCGCACTCTATGAAGCCTGGCGGCAGCACGGGTTCAATGGGGCAGTCCTGAGCAAGCACCAAGGAGAGCAACGATGACAGCACGCTTTGCACCTCTTGCGCCCGACGGCGGTGCTGAGGATTTCGACCGGCTGGCACCGGCGCTGTGGAACACGGTGGGCAACGCAGTGGTCGCTGCTGCCGACGTCCTCCTGGGAGAGCGGGTGCTCGACGTGTATGCGGGGACCGGGAGCGCAACGATTCCCGCCGCCCAGCTCGCCGGCCCGGCCGGCAGGGTCGACGCCGTGGATTCCTCCGGCCCGATGCTGGATTTTGCGCGCAGCAAGGCTGAAGCGATGGGTCTGGAGAACATCGGATTCAGCGCGCAGGATCTGATGGAGTTTTCCGGGAACCTGCCCTACGACGCCGTCCTCTGCTGCTACGGCCTCTTCCATGCACCCGACATGTCGGCAGCAACCCTGCAGATCTCATCACTGCTGCACCCGGACGGCCGTCTTGCCCTGAGCACCTGGGACCAGGAAGCGCTCCAACCCTTCGAAACGCTGCTGCTGGAGGCGTGTGAAGCGGAAGCGCCGAACTCCACGCCGGTTCGTCCGGGGTCGTTCATCTCCAACCGGCGGGAGCTGACCGGTGAGGAACGCTTGCGAGCGTGGCTCGGCCGCCGGAGTTTCACCCGGATCACTGTGGAGAAACTCGCGCTTGCCGTGCCGCTCGATGCTGACGCGGCCTGGTCACTGGTGCTCGGAAGCGGCTACCGCGGTATTCTTCCGAGCGATCCGGCGGCCATCGACCGCGTCCGTACACGTTTCCTGCGGGATCTCGGTGCCGGATTCGTCCTCAGGGCCGATTCCCTCATCGCCGTGGCGCGACGGTAGGCACATCGGGTGGTGTGCGTTCCCATCCGACCGGTGCTGTGCTCCGAATGATCACTGACACAACGGTGTTGACCGTGACCACACGGTGTCCATGCGGGTCGATGAAAGCGGTGAAGCGGGTGAAGGAATTGTCAGGTTCCCTATCCCCAGTGCGCCGCCCGGAGTCCAGCCATGTTCGGATACGGAGCCGGCGAGCTTTATGCTTGGATCCTATGGACACGCCACGAACTAGCCGGGTAACCCCTCTGGACGCCGAGGCGCGCGAGCCACGGGCTGACTCCGGCGCCGGCCCCACCCTGACGGATCTCCTGCTGCGGATCGCGCACCAGGACACCGACGCCTTCGCCTCCTTCTACGCGCAGACGTCACGGCGGGTCTACGGGCTGGCCCGTCGGGTCCTGATCGATCCCGAACTCAGCGAGGATGCAACACAGGAGGTCTACCTCCAGGTATGGAACAACGCTGACCGTTTCAACCCGGCGGCCGGGAGCCCGATGGCCTGGCTCATGACCCTGGCACACCGGAGGGCGGTGGACAGGGTGCGGTCGGAGCAGAGCTCCACCGACAGGGAGGCCCGGTACGGTGCCGCAACCCAGGTACTGGACCACGACGACGTCGTCGACACCGTTACACAGCGCCTCGAAGCCGAAACGGTAGTGAAGTGTCTCGACACCCTCACCGAAACACAGCAGGAATCGGTCAAGCTTGCCTACTACGGCGGGTTGACCTACCGCGAGGTCGCGGAGAGGCTCGGGGTTGCCGTGCCGACCATCAAATCACGAATCCGCGACGGACTACTTCGACTCAAAGCATGTTTGGGGGTGAACTGAGATGCAGGAACACAACATGAACAGACAATTCGCCGAGGACCTCGAGAGCGATCTGGGCCGCGGCCATGTAGTGGAGTGGGCTGAACTCTATGCCCTCGACGCTCTCGGGGACGACGAGCGTGCCACCATCGACCGATTCCTCGCGGCCGATCCCGCATTGGGCGCAACCTTCGAGGAGCGACTCCGCACGGCCCGCGAGACGATCGCCAGTGCCTATGCGACGGACGAGGCGGAGCCTCCCGCCGGCCTGTTCGACAAGATCCTGCTCCAGTTGCCGGACACCCAGGAGACCGGAAGTCCTTCCCGGCCTTCCAGGTCGGGGCAGTCCTCCCGCCCGGCGGGAAATTCCATCCGGGTCCCGGACACCTCAGGGGGCGCCACCGATGACCTGAGCCGGCGGCGTGAGGCGAAAGCACAGCGGCGTCGGGGCTCGTTTCCCCAGTGGCTGGCAGCGGGTGCCGCCGCCGTCGTCGTGGCCGTCGGAGCAGTCACCATTGGTCAGAGCCTGCAGCCCTCTTTGGAGGAGGAAGTTCTTCAGGCGTCGGACCTCCGCACTGACGAAATTGTGCTCGAGCCGGGTGGGCGAGCCGATCTGGCGGTGTCCCGCGAGGAGAACGCCGCAGTGCTGACACTGACCGGTGTACCGGCTCCTCCCGAAGGATCGGTGTACCAGATGTGGCGGTTGCCCACGGACGGGTCGGCTCCCATTTCCGTCGGAACGATGACGGCCGAGGACGTGGCCGGGTCAAAGGTCACCGCGGTCAGGGACATCGACCGGGTCACCGGTTTTGCCATCACCGTGGAACCCGCGGGTGGATCCACCACGCCGACGCTGCCCGTGGTCGCCGAGATCCCGTTCCAGGTCTAGGCACCTCGGAAGGGTCCAGGCTCCTCGGAAGCCTTTCCCGTCAGAAGCCCGCAATGGTGTCCTCGGTGTTGATCCCCACCCTGTGGAACGCTTCCGCACTGCGCCCCTCGGGCAGTCCTGCGCGCCGCGCATTGGCGGAGAGCATGCGGCGTACGGTGGCGTCCATCCGGCCGATGTCAGGATGCTGGCTCGCGTGGACCCGGATCGCGGCGAGCTTCCGGTCCTCGAATCCCGTGATATCGACGAAATGGTTCTCCAGGTGCCCCGGTCCTCCGAAGAACCACACCCACGGAACCCTGTAGTCGGAGAGGCCGGCGGCCGCCAGCTCGGGGAAGGCGTAGGGATTCTCGGACGCCGGGTACACGGCCCGAGTCACTGCCTCGCCGCAGGCCAGGTGGTCGGGGTGGCTTTTCTGGATGCGGTCCCAGTTCCGCTCGGGGTGCATGGAGATCACGACGTCGGGCCGCACGGACCGGATCTGCTGAACGACACTGCGCACCACATCGGGAGTCGGTTCGAGGAAGCCGTCCCGGTATCCGAGGAACGAGATGTCCTTCACCCCGACGAACCGGGCCGCGGATCGCTGCTCCTCGCGGCGCGTCTCGATGATTCCCGGCCGCTGCTGCTCCGAGAACCCTCCGGCGTCGCCGTCGGTCAGGATGCAGTAGCAGACGGTGATCCCGGCATCGGTCCAGGAGGCGATGGTGCCGGCAGCGCCGAAGTCGATGTCGTCCGGGTGGGCGGCGAAACACAGGACGCGGCGGATGGGAGCGGGGTCACCGGGGAACGCCATCGCTCCTCAGACCCGGCGCTTCCGGATTTCCTCGGTTGCCTGCGGGAGCACTGTGAACAGGTCGCCGACGATCCCGAAGTCGGCGATGTCGAAGACCGGTGAATCGGCGTCCTTGTTCACCGCGACGATCACCTTCGCCGTCTGCATGCCGGCTTTCTGCTGTACCGCCCCCGAGATGCCGGCGGAGATGTAGAGCTGCGGTGAAACTGTCTTCCCCGTCTGGCCGATCTGCGCCGAATGCTCGATCCAGCCGGCGTCGGTGGCGGCGCGGGAGGCTCCGACGGCGCCGCCGAGCGCGTCCGCGAGCTCCTCGAGCGGGGCGAAGTTTCCTTCGACTCCCCGGCCGCCGGCCACGATCACCCGCGCCTCGGTCAGTTCCGGCCTGCCGCTTGCCGGTTTGTCGACCCGGCCCGTGATGCGTGCAGCAGCAGCGGGCAGCGCCGTTCCCACGGAGATGGTGCGCGGGCCGGCAGCGGGGCCCACCTCGGCAGCCTCGAAACTGT
Organism: Arthrobacter sp. Br18; assembly: GCF_000520555.1. Lineage (GTDB taxonomy): Bacteria > Actinomycetota > Actinomycetes > Actinomycetales > Micrococcaceae > Arthrobacter_D. The sequence goes on from NZ_KI914871.1 coordinate 32,518, forward strand.
TCGGTTTGACCGTGAGCACGGCGGTGTCGGTGGTGACCCTGCACTTCACGGTATAGGAGCCCGCGAAGTCGGATTTCGTGGCGGTGCCGTCCGGATCGAGGGCCACGACGTCGGTGATCACCCCGGCAGCCAGGCGGACGCCGGCGCGGGCGGCGATCTCCTTTTCCTCGTAGGAGTTTCCCAGCAGCACCACCTGCGCCCCGAGCAGACGGACGGCTTCGGCAAGGAACGCCGCTTTTCCTGCCACGAGGTAGGTGCCGAGGTCCGGATCTTCAGGAACATAGCAGGCTTTCACCCCGTAGGAACCCACCCCGTCGAGGTAGGGAGTCCCCGCCTCCGACGCCAGCGCGGCACTGACCTCGCCGAGGCTCGCCGCGAGCGAGAGTAGCTCCCGCTCGCTCTTGTTCAGGGTTGCCCCCGGATTGTCCAGAAAGACCAGTACCGCAGCCATGCGCGGACTCCTTGCGTCAGGATTCGAAGTGGATCAGGTCAGAGCAGCTTGTGGCCGGCAAGGAAATCGACGAGGCGGATGCCGGCGTCCCCCTCGTCAGTAATCACGGTTCCCTGCGACCGCGGCGGCCTCGGCTGGGCATCCTGAACCAGGGTCCAGGACCCTGCGAGCCCGACCTGGTCGGCGGAAACGCCGATGTCTCCCAATGCGAGGGTGTCGAGCGGCTTCTTCTTCGCCGCCATGATCCCCTTGAAGTTGGGATACCGGGGCTCATTGATCTGGTCGGTCACCGACACGATCGCCGGGAGGGATGACTCGAGCGTCTCGGAATAGGTGTCACCGTCGCGGCGCGCGGTCAGCGTCCACCCGCCGGGCCCGCCTGCTACCTCGAGGGACGCGGCGAACGTGACCTGCGGAAGCTGCAGCCGCTCGGCGAGCTGCGCGGGGACGAGGGAGGTTTCGCCGTCGGTTGACGCCATTCCGGTGAGTACCAGGTCGAAGCCGCCGAGGTGGGTCAGCAGGGCCGACAGGGCGAGCGAGGTGGCCGAGGCGTCGGAACCGAGCAGGGCGTCGTCCGTCAGGTGGACGCCCTGGTGCGCACCGATCTGAAGGGCTTTCTTCACCGCACTCACCGCCGCCGGTGGCCCCATGGTCACCGCGGTGATCCGGTGTCCAGCGCTGTCTCCGCCCAGCCCTTCGACGAGCTGAAGGGCTGCCTCAAGCGCATATTCGTCCAGCTCGGAGAGGATGCTCTCGCTGCGCTGGGTGGTGTTGTGCTCACCGCCGATGTGCCGGTCGAACTGCGCGTCCGGTACGTGCTTGACCAGCACCGCAATGTTCAGTCCCGTCGCTGGGGCCTCGTCCATTGGTGACCTTCCGTAAGTGGGGATCTTCCCGGAACCAAGCTAACCATACCGGCGGTTCACCGGGATCCCCGTTGCGGGATCAGGGCGCCGGCACTTCGCCAAGGGTCACATCGACTGTGGTGGGATCGCCGTCCCGCGTCAGTTCGACCGGGACCTCCTGGCCGACCGTCTGCATCCGCACCGCGGCGGTCAGTTCCTTGGGATCACTGATGACGTAGTCGCCGAGCTTCGTGATGACGTCACCCTCGCGCAACCCGGCCTCCGCTGCCGGAGATCCGGCCTCCACCGAAGCCACCTGCGCACCAACCGAGAAGGTTGAACTCTGGCCTGCCTCCCCTGCCGGAGCCGGTTGGACACTGACGCCCAGGAAGCCGTGGGTTGCGGCGCCGTTCTCGATGATCTCCCCGGCGACCCGTTCGGCGTAGTTGATGGGTATCGAGAAGCCGACCCCGATGTTTCCCGAGCTCTCCCCCGAGCCGGCCGAGGCGATTGCGACGTTGACGCCGATGATCCGGCCCTGCGAGTCGACCAGCGCTCCACCGGAGTTGCCCTGGTTGATCGCCGCATCCGTCTGGATCACGTTCAGGAAGATCGAGCCCTGCGACTTTGGCTGCTGCTCAGGCGAGCCCTCGGGTGGGAGGAAGTTGAACCCGTCGCCTTCCTCGCCCTGCGGCGTGTCCGACTGGTCTTCGGGTACCGCTGACGACGCGACGCTGATGGTGCGGTTGAGAGTGGAGACGATGCCGTCGGTCACGGTTCCACTGAGTCCGAGTGGAGCGCCGATGGCGATGGCGGTGTCCCCGACATTCAACTCATCCGAGTTGCCGAGCGTGGCAGGAGTCAGGTCAGGGGCATCAGTCTTGATGACCGCCAGGTCGGAGAGCGGGTCGGTTCCCACGATCTCGGCGGGAAAGACCCGCCCGTCGTTCAACTGCACCTCGATGCTCGGATCGGCAACCTGCCCACCGAGCGTGACGACGTGGGTGTTCGTCAGGATGTGCCCGTCGTCATCGAGGATGATGCCTGATCCTGACCCGCCCGAGCCGCCGCCGCTCACGGCGATCTCCACCACGCTGGGAGACGCCGTCACCGCTGCACCCGTGATCTCGTTGACGCTGTCGGTATTGTTCACGACGATGGACTCGCTCGCTCCGGCGGGTGCGTTCGACGCCGGAGCGCCGTCGTCCA
>NZ_KI914872.1:0-15069 GCF_000520555.1 Arthrobacter sp. Br18
TGGCGCCGAGGAGGATCTGGACCAGGATGATCACCAGGAAGTTCCCGGTATTGAGCAGCATGAAAGCCGGCACCGTGAGCAGGATGAACAGCACCGAGGCGCTTATGAGTACCCTCTTTCGCCCGTAACGGTCGGACAGCATGCCGGTGAGGAAGATGAAGCCGATGTAGGTCACCAGTGCAACCGTTGTGGCGACATAGGAGGCTGTCTCATCGAGGCCGAGTTCCTGGGAGAGGTACGTGGGCATGTAGCTGAGGATCACGTAGAATCCGACGGCGTTGAGCAGCACTGCCCCGACGGCCTGGAGCAGCTGGCGCCAATGGTCACGGAACATGGACTTGACCGGCGCCTTGATGACGTCGTCCTCCTCTGCCAGTTCACGGAACGCCGGCGAATCCTCGAGCCGGGTACGGATATAACGGCCGATCAGGCCCATGGGGGCGGCCAGGAGGAACGGTAGCCGCCATCCCCACTCCTGCATTTGGTCGGTACTGAGAAGGCCGGTCAGGAGCGCGGCGAGGAGGGATCCCAGGAGCAGTCCGGTCGCGGTGCTTGCCGGGACGACAGCGGCATAAAGGCCACGGCGATTGGCTGGCGCGTACTCGACGAGAAATGCCGATGCGCCCGCGTATTCGCCTGAGGCGGAAAAGCCCTGGACGACACGGATGATCAGCAGCAGGACAGGCGCCCAGATGCCGATGGTTTCGGAGGAGGGGATCAGCGCGATGCAGAAGGTGGCCCCCGACATGATCAGAATCGACCAGGACAACGCCGTGCGGCGGCCGATCCTGTCACCCAGGTGCCCCCAGATGAAACCGCCCAGGGGGCGTACCAGGAATGAGATGGCGAAAAGGGCGAAGGTGAGCATGAGTCCCGTTTGGGGATCCGACTCCGGAAAAAAGACAGCTGTGATCGTTACCGCCAGATAGCCATAGACCGCATAGTCGAACCACTCGACGAAATTGCCGATGAAGCTCGCGGCGACCACCCTGTTGCGGGTTTTCTTGCCCACTCCAGCCGGGTCAGGCCGGCCCCTGCCGCTAAGTGTGGGACCGAGGTCTTGAGGCGGGCCCGAGGTACGGGCGGCCTTTGCGTAACCCTCGGCTTCAGAACTGCCGGCCGAGGGTTTGGAGCTCTGAGTCATAAGTAACCACCAGGAGAGTATGTTGCATTGAGTGCAACGACGTTGCATCAGACTACGAGTGGCCCACGTCACTGTCAAGCACCGAGGCTCCTGTCCACAGGAAAGGCCACGCCCCCGGCTCCCGAAGTGGGAGTCGACGACGTGGCCCTTGGAATTGTGCGTCCTAGAGGACGGCCCTGATGGTCCGCTCGAAACTGGTGATGTGCTCCAGGGCCAGCGCTGCTGCCCGATCCGCGTCTCCGCCGGCGATCGCGACCAGCAGGTCAACATGTTCGTCGATGTGCCCTGACACGGAGGGAACCTTGTCCAATACCAGGCACCAGATGCGAGTGGCCAGGTTATCCAGTCGAATCAGGGTGTCCTCGAGGTGCGGGTTGCCCGCGGCCCGATAGATGAGGCGGTGGACGTCCAGGTCGTACTCCATCAGTCCCCGCTTGTCCTCCAACCGCCCTGCCCTGCTCCCGATGTCCCGCGCCAGCAGATCCAATTGGCTGCGGACCTCGTCGGTTGCCACCATCGCCGCCTTCGACGCCGCCAGGGGCTCGAGCACCCGCCGCAACTCGGAGACGTCGGCGAGTTCGGTGATGTCCACGATCGTGGCGAAGGTTCCCCGCCGAGGATAGGAGATGACGAGGTGGTCTGTTTCCAGCCGCTTCAGTGCCTCACGAACCGGCGTTCGACCGACCCCAAGATCCTGCGACAACTGCCGGTCGTCGATCGGGGCGCCCGGGCGGATATCCAGCATGATCAAGCGGTCCCGAATGTCCCGATAGGCCCGCTCGGCCAGGGAGGCGGGTTCATCCACCTGACGTGGCGCCGTCGAAGTACTGGTCATTCCGTGCTCCCTAGGTTTGGTCCGCCCGTTTCGACCGCTGGGCGGAACTGAGCAACACTGTTGCATTGACACACTGTGAGTTCCATCATACCGTTCTTAGAGTGGTTGATATATCAATCGGCTATAACTTCTACTTCAAACAGTGAGGGCAGCATGGCTCCGGACATCTCCACCCTGGCAGCACCGTCGTTGACGGAGGACATTTCGACCCTGGATCCGGAGGTCGCGGAGCAGATCGACGCAGAACTGCGGCGTCAGCAGAACGGCCTGGAAATGATCGCCTCGGAGAACCACACGGCGCAGGCCGTAATGCAGGCGCAGGGTTCAGTGCTGACCAACAAGTACGCCGAGGGTTACCCCGGGCGCCGCTACTACGGTGGCTGCGAGCATGTGGATATCATCGAGCAGTTGGCCATTGACCGCGTGAAATCCCTCTTCGGGGCAGGCTTCGCCAACGTCCAGCCGCACTCCGGTGCCCAGGCGAACGCCTCGGCAATGCATGCGCTGATCAAGCCCGGTGACACCATCCTGGGCCTGAACCTCGCGCATGGCGGTCACCTCACCCACGGCATGAAAATCAACTTCTCGGGCAGGCTCTACAACGTGGTTCCCTACGGCGTCACCGAACGGGACTACCTGGTGGACATGGACCAGGTCGAAACACTGGCGCGGGAGCATCGGCCCGCGCTGATCATTGCCGGCTGGTCCGCCTACCCGCGGCAACTGGACTTCGCCCGGTTCCGGCAGATCGCCGATGAGGTCGGGGCGTACCTGATGGTCGACATGGCTCATTTTGCCGGCCTCGTTGCCGCCGGGCTCCACCCCTCCCCCGTGCACTACGCCCACGTCACCACCTCCACCACGCACAAGACGCTGGCCGGTCCGCGCGGCGGCATCATCCTGACCAACGAGCCGGACATCGCGAAGAAAATCAACTCCGCAGTGTTCCCGGGTCAGCAGGGCGGGCCCCTGGAACATGTGATCGCGGGCAAGGCGGTCGCGTTCAAGATCGCGGCCACACCCGAATTCACGCAACGCCAGGAACGCACACTGGCCGGCGCCCGGATCCTGGCCGATCGGCTCACCCGCGAGGATGTGGCCTCGCGGGGAATCAGTGTGCTGACCGGAGGCACGGATGTGCATCTGGTCTTGGTCGATCTGCGGAATTCAGAGCTGGATGGGCAGCAGGGCGAGGACCTATTGGCACGGATCGACATCACGGTGAACCGCAACGCGGTCCCCTTCGACCCCCGGCCGCCGATGGTGACCTCGGGGCTGCGGATCGGGACTCCCGCGCTGGCGACCCGCGGCTTCTCCGAAGAAGCCTTCATGGAGGTTGCAGAAGTCATCGCGCAGGCACTGATCGCCGGAACCACCCCCGGCGGTGCCGACGCCGTCGTTCTGGACTTGCTGAAAGACAGGGTCACGGCCCTGGCCGCAGCCCACCCCCTATACCCCGACCTCGCCCCGATTGGAGCCTGATCATGGCCGACGTTCTCCCTGAACACCCGGATTTCCTCTGGCACAACCCGGATCCCAAGCCCTCCTACGATGCAGTGATCGTCGGCGGCGGCGGACACGGACTCGCCACCGCCTACTATCTGGCCAAGAACCACGGCATGACGAACATCGCCATCCTGGAGCGTGGCTGGCTGGCCGGCGGCAATATGGCCCGCAACACCACCATCATCCGCTCCAACTATCTGTGGGACGAGAGCGCCGCGATGTACGAGCATTCGCTGAAGCTGTGGGAGCAGCTTCCCGAGGAGCTCGACTACGACTTCCTCTTCTCCCAGCGCGGAGTGATGAACCTGGCGCACACCCTGCAGGACGTGCGCGAGAGCAAGCGCCGGGTCAACGCCAATGTGCTCAACGGCGTTGACGCGGAATGGCTCGACCCCAGCCAGGTGAAGGAACTGTGCCCGATCATCAACATCGGCGACGACATCCGCTACCCGGTCATGGGTGCCACCTACCAGGCACGTGCCGGCATCGCCAAGCATGACCACGTTGCCTGGGCCTTCGCCCGGCAGTGCGACAGCATGGGCGTCGACATCATCCAGAACTGCGAAGTCACCGGTTTCATCAAGGACGGCGACCGCGTGGTGGGAGTGGAAACGAACCGCGGCAGGATTCGAACCGACAAGGTGGGCCTCTGCGCCGCCGGACACTCGTCGGTCCTGGCCGAGCTCGCCGGATTCGACCTGCCGATCCAGTCACATCCGTTGCAGGCACTGGTCTCGGAACTCTTCGAACCGGTGCATCCCACCGTGGTGATGTCCAACCACGTCCACGTCTACGTCTCCCAGGCGCACAAGGGCGAACTGGTGATGGGCGCCGGCGTCGATGCCTACACCGGCTATGGACAGCGCGGAGCCTTCCACGTCATCGAGGAACAGATGTCCGCCGCCGTGGAGCTGTTCCCGATCTTCTCCCGGGCGCACCTGCTGCGCACCTGGGGCGGGATCGTGGACGTGACCATGGACGCCTCCCCCATCGTCTCCCCCACACCGATCGAGGGCCTGTTCGTGAACTGCGGCTGGGGCACCGGCGGATTCAAGGGGACCCCCGGCGCCGGCTACACCTTCGCCCATACCATCGCCACCGGTGAAGCGCATACGCTGAACGCCCCGTTCGCACTGGACCGATTCGAATCCGGAAAACTGATTGACGAACACGGCGCCGCTGCCGTCGCCCACTAGCACCCATCCTCGAAGGACACCCCATGTTGCTCATTGAATGCCCCAACTGCGGGCCACGCGATGAAACCGAATACTCCTACGGGGGGCAGGCACACATCGCCTACCCCAAGGACCCCTCTGCACTGACGGACAGCGAATGGTCGCGCTACCTCTTCTACCGGGGAAACGCGAAGGGACTGTTCGCCGAACGCTGGAACCACGCGGCAGGTTGTCGGCGCTGGTTCAACGCGCTGCGCGATACGTCAACGTACGACATCCACGCTATCTACCAGCTGGACGAGCCCCGCCCGGACACTGCGTCGCCGGAGCTCGTCCATGCACAGGAGAGCACACCCGAAGGAGGAACGAAGTGAGCCCCGCACAGCCCGCAGCACAGCAGGCAGGACGCCTTGACGCCGGTCTGGTCCAGGGCCACGGCATCGACAGGTCCACCACGATCAAATTCACCCTCGACGGGCAGGAACTGAGCGCCCACCCCGGCGACACAGTCGCGTCGGCAGCGCTGGCCGCCGGCAGGATTGCCTGCGGCGCATCGATGTACCGAGACCGCCCCCGCGGGATCTTCGCGGCGGGCGTCGAAGAGCCCAACGCATTGATCAGCGTCGCCTCACGCTTTCCCGGGCAGGTCGATGAGTCGATGCTTCCCGCGACCGTCGTCGAGGTCGCCGAAGGCATGCAGGCCACGTACCTCAGCGGCCTGGGCGTACTGGATCCCCGCCGTGACGATGCCTACTACGACCGCAAGTACGTGCACGCTGATGTCCTGATCGTCGGCGCCGGCCCCGCCGGGCTCGCCGCTGCCCGCCAGGCCGTGGCGACCGGTGCGCGCACCATCCTCATCGACGAGCAGCCTGCCGCCGGTGGTTCGCTGCTCTCCTCAGGCGCAGAAAAAATCGACGGCGTTCCCGCGGCCCGGTGGGCCGCAAGCACGGCGCAGGAGCTTGAGGAGGCCGAGGAATTCACCTACCTGGCGCGCACCACTGCTTTCGGCGCGTACGACGCGAACTACATCATCGCCGCACAGAAGCGTACCGACCACCTGGCAACCCAGCCCGGTTACGGCGTCTCACGCGAACGGATCTGGCATATCCGGGCCAAGCAGGTCGTCCTGGCAACCGGCGCGCACGAACGCCCCCTGGTCTTCGCCAATAACGACCGCCCCGGCATTCTGTTGGCCTCCGCCGTCCGCAGCTACCTGAACCGTTACGGCGTTGCCGCCGGTTCGCAGGTGGTTCTTGCCACCACCAACGATTCCGCCTACGCCACGGTCACCGACCTGCACGCAGCAGGCATCGTTGTCGCCGCCGTCGTGGATTCGCGCGAAAGTGCCTCGGAAACCGCCTCGGGCGTGCTCGGGGAAACCGGGGTGCGCGGCATCTTCGCTGCGGCCGTCGTCGACACCGGAGCAGACGACTCCGGCCGCGTTCGTTCAGTCACCATTGCGGGATTGGACGACGACGGCGAGGCAACCGGGAGCAGCGAAACGCTCGCAGCCGACCTGCTCGCCGTCTCGGGTGGCTGGAGCCCCGTGGTGCACCTGTACAGCCAGCGCCAGGGCAAGGTGCTCTGGGACAAGGACCTGGCCGCTTTCGTTCCCGGCACCCCGGTGAAGAACGTGCACACTGCCGGTGCACTCAACGGTTCACTGGACTTGGCCGCCTGCCTCACCGAGGGCGATGCAGCGGGCAGGACCGCCGTCGAACACCGTGGAGAAAAGGCGGCACTGGACAAGCCCCAGGCGCAGGTGACGCCCACCTCGGCGCCCCGCCCGCTGTGGCTCATCCGCGCCGCGGACGGCGAGCCGGGGAACTGGACAACGCATTTCGTGGACCTGCAGCGCGACCAGAGTGTGGCCGACGTCGTACGTTCCACCGGTGCCGGTCTACGTTCGGTGGAGCACATCAAGCGCTACACCTCGATCAGCACCGCCAATGACCAGGGCAAGACCAGCGGTGTCGCCGCGATCGGCGTCATCGCCGCCCTGCTCGGCGTCGACGAGCTCGGCGACATCGGCACCACTACATTCCGCGCCCCCTACACGCCGGTTTCCTTCGCCGCGCTGGCCGGACGCCAGCGTGGCCAGATGCTCGACCCGGCGCGCCTAACGTCGATCCACTCGTGGCACGAGGCGAATGGTGCCAAGTTCGAAGATGTCGGACAGTGGAAGCGGCCCTGGTACTTCCCGCAGGAAGGCGAGGACATGGACACAGCCGTGCAGCGTGAATGCGCCGCCGTCCGCGAATCCGTGGGTTTCATGGACGCCACCACAGTGGGCAAGATCGAGATCCGCGGGAGCGATGCCGGGGAGTTCCTCAACCGGATCTACACGAACGCGTTCAAGAAGCTCAAGCCCGGCATGGGCCGCTACGGACTGATGTGCACGCCGGACGGAATGATCTTCGACGACGGCGTCACTCTCCGGCTGGACGAGGACCGCTACTTTCTGACCACCACCACCGGCGGCGCCGCCAAGGTGCTGGACTGGCTGGAGGAATGGCTGCAGACCGAGTGGCCGGAACTCGACGTGGTGTGCAATTCGGTCACCGAGCAGTACACGACGGTTGCCGTGGTCGGTCCGAAGTCACGCGAGGTCATCGCCAAGCTCGCCCCGGGAGTCGATGTCTCCAACGATGCCTTCCCGTTCATGGCGTTCCGCGAAACGACGCTCGGCAACGGAATTCCGGCTCGGGTCTGCCGCATCTCCTTCTCCGGCGAGCTGGCCTTCGAGATCAACACCGCTGCCTGGTACGGGTTGAGAGTGTGGGAGGACGTCGCCGAAGCCGGTGCCGACTTCAACATCACCCCGTACGGCACGGAAACCATGCACGTCCTGCGCGCTGAAAAGGGCTTCATCATCGTTGGCCAGGACACCGACGGCACCGTGACCCCGCAGGACGCCGGCATGGAATGGGTGGTTTCCAAGGTCAAGGACTTCATCGGCAAACGCTCCCACGCGCGGCTGGATACCGCACGCGAGGACCGCAAGCACCTGGTGGGCGTCCTCCCGGTGGACAGGACCACCCTGCTGCCCGAAGGCGCCCAGTTGGTCACCGCCGGAACACCGATCACCCCGCAGGCCGGTCCGGTCCCCATGCAGGGTCATGTGACCTCCAGCTACCGCAGCCCGGCGCTGGGCCGAACCTTCGGGTTGGCACTGGTGTCCAACGGACGCAACCGGGTAGGCGAAATCCTCCAGGCACCGTTGGACGGCCAGCTCATCGACGTCGAAATTACTTCCCCCGTGCTCTACGACCCCGAAGGGAGCCGTCGTGACGGCTGAACAGATCCTTGAATTCCCTGACGTTCGCCAGGAGGCCGCGGCACTGCGCCGTAGTCCCGCCGGGCACCTGGCCGCTTCGATGTCAGCCGGTTCGGTGGCCGGCGAGCGTGGCGTTGCGCTGCGTGAAATCGCGTTCCTGACCCAGCTGGGTCTTCGGGCCAGGCCCGGTTCCGCTGCAGCGTCCGCTTTGGAGGCGGCTATCGGGCTCGCCCTGCCCGCCCGTGTCGGTGAGGTCACCGGCGGCACCGAGCGTGCCGTGCTGTGGCAGGGTCCGGACGAGTTCCTGCTGGTCGGCGTCCCGGAAAGCGTGGACGCAGGAGCACTTCTGGCTGCGCTGGGCGCAGGTGAGGAAGCGTTGGCAGGTGCCGTCGTGGACCTCTCGGCAAACCGCACCACCCTGGAACTCTCCGGCCCATCGGCCCGCTCGGTGCTTGAGAAGGGATGCCACTACGATCTGCATCCGCGCTCCTTCGCCCCGGGTACTGCCGTGTCGACGGAACTGGGGCCTGTCCCGGTGCTGCTGTGGAAGACGGACGAGCACACTTTCCGCATCCTGCCGCGGGCGTCGTTCACCGACTATGTGGTGCAATGGCTGCTGGATGCCATGTTGGAATACTCAGTGCCCGAGGTTCCCTGATGGCGTTGAGCGTCCTGGACCTGTTCTCCGTCGGCATCGGTCCGTCCTCGTCCCACACGGTGGGACCCATGCGGGCAGCCCGGCGGTTCACCGCCGGGCTCGCAGCGGACGGTCTCCTGGAAGGGGTCGGCCGGGTCCAAGCCGAGCTCTTCGGGTCCCTGGGTGCCACCGGGATCGGTCACGGGTCGGATAAGGCAGTGATCCTGGGGCTTGCCGGCCACGACCCGGAGACCGTGGACACCGACATCGCCGGGGAGCTGGTGGCCAGCTGTATCCGCGCCGGACGGCTTCCGCTGGCGGGGCTGCACGGGATCGGGTTCAACGAGGAAAGCGATGTGGTTCTGCACCGGCGCAAATCCCTGCCCGCCCACCCCAACGGCATGACCTTCTCCGCCCTGGGACATGACGGGCAGCCGGTACGCCAGCGCACCTACTATTCAGTTGGCGGAGGCTTCGTGGTGGACGAAATCACAGCCGAGGACGACAAGCTGGTTCCCGACAGCACCCTGTTGCCCCATCCCTTCGGTTCCGGTGCCGAACTGCTGGCGGCATGCCGGGTCTCGGGACTGTCCATCGCCGAGCTGATGATGGCCAATGAGGAATCCTGGCGTCCAGCCGAAGAGACCCGCGCCGCCCTCCTGCACATCTGGAAAGTCATGGGTGAATGCGTCGAAAACGGCTGTACCCGCACCGAGGACGTGCTTCCCGGAGGGCTCAAGGTTCGCCGTCGGGCCCCGGAGCTGCGGCGTAAGTTGCGCGAGCAGGAGAAGGTGGCGCGTTCCGGAGGCGCACCGCTACGTGATCCACTGTGGGCCATGGAATGGGTAAACCTGTACGCATTGGCAGTGAATGAGGAGAACGCCTCCGGCGGGCGCATCGTCACTGCTCCCACCAACGGTGCGGCGGGCATCATCCCGGCAGTGCTGCACTTCTACTCCCGGTTCATCGACGACGCGGACGACGACGGGATTGTCACCTTTCTGCTCACCGCGGCGGCGATCGGGATCCTCTTCAAGGAGAATGCGTCCATCTCCGGTGCTGAGGTCGGGTGCCAGGGCGAGGTAGGTTCCGCCTGCTCGATGGCCGCTGCAGGGTTGTGCGCCGTGCTCGGCGGCACACCGGAGCAGGTCGAGAACGCGGCCGAAGTGGGCATCGAACACAACCTCGGGCTCACCTGCGACCCCATCGGCGGCCTGGTGCAGATTCCGTGCATCGAGCGCAACGCCATCGCCAGCGTGAAGGCCATCAATGCCGCGCGGTTGTGCCTGCAGGGTAATGGGGAACACAAGGTGTCGCTGGACGCGGCCATCGAAACCATGCGGCAGACGGGGGCGGATATGAAAACGAAGTACAAGGAAACCTCACGCGGCGGACTCGCCGTCAATGTGACGGAGTGCTGAACGAGTATGGAACCGAACGCCGACGTCGAACATGTCCTCACTCTGCACTGCCCGGAACGCCCGGGGATCGTCCATGCCGTCTCGGGATTCCTGCTGCAGCAGGGGCGGAACATCCTCGAACTCAAACAGTTCGGCGATCGCCAGACGGGACACTTCTTTCTGCGCGTGGATGTCGCCGGCCCGGACTCCGCGAACCTCACCGAGGAGATGCGGACCGCCTTCACGCCCGTCGCCGAGGATTTCGGTCTCGACTGGCGTCTGGAGCGCCTTGGAACGAAACACCGGGTCCTGATCATGGTGTCGAAATTCGGCCACTGCCTCAGCGACCTCCTCTACCGGTCCCGCATGGGTGAGCTCCCGATCGACATCGTCGCGGTGGTCTCGAACCACCTCGATCACCAGGGCCTGGTGGAATGGCACGACATCCCGTTCTTCCACATACCGGTAACCCCGGAAACCAAGCCTGCGGCCGAGGCTGAGCTACTTCGACTCATCGACGACCTCGACGTAGAGCTCGTGGTCCTGGCCCGCTACATGCAGGTTCTGAGTGACACGCTCAGCCGCAGACTCACCGGCCGCACGATCAACATCCACCACTCGTTCCTGCCCAGCTTCAAGGGGGCGAAGCCTTACCACCAGGCCTATGCCCGGGGAGTCAAGACGGTGGGCGCCACCGCCCACTACGTGAACAGCGAGCTGGACGAGGGCCCGATCATCTCGCAGCAGACAGTTGAGGTCGACCACACCTTCTCCCCCGAGGATCTGGTAGCGGCCGGTCGTGACACCGAATGCAAGGCGTTGTCCAACGCAGTCAAATGGCACTGCCAGGGACGGGTCTTCCTCCACGAGAACCGGACGATCATCCTGCGCTAGCCGGGCACCAGTACCACCCTTGACTGTGAGCGTCATCACTGTAAGCTTCACTGCAACGGTGTTGTGAAGGTTGCAACAAGAGCGTCCACGGCATCGCCTTCCCCACCTAAAAGACCACTCACAGCCGGCCGATCGCGGTCGCCCATCGAAAGGGACGCTGGCATGTCGATCTACGAGCAAGAGAAACCCGAGAGTGATTCCACGCCTTCCGCTCCTGCGGGCGGCACCGCTACCTCTGACGAGGCAGAGGCCGCAACCGGAAAGCGGCGGGCCTCAAGGAGGGTCGAGCTGCCCCGGTTCCGCGGGCAGGTCACACCGCCCCTCGACCGCGCGATCATCAAGATCCTCCCCCCGGTCCTGATCGTCGCCCTCATCATCGCGGTGACCCTGGACCCGGAAGGCGCCGCTGGGGTCATCGGAGAACTGCGCACTTTCGTGACCTCGGGGTTCACCTGGCTGTTTGTCCTCTATTCCGTCATTGCCCTCACCGTATGCTGCTGGCTGGCCTCCAGCAGCGTCGGCAAGGTCCGACTGGGCGGCCCCAAGGCCAAGCCCGAGCACAGTAAGTTCGCGTGGTACTCCATGCTCTTCGCCTGCGGCCAGGGGATCGGTCTTATTTTCTGGTCGGTTGCGGAACCGATCATGTTGCGCGATGAGAGCCCGGTGGTCCCCGCCAACGGGAACCCTGCAGAGGGCGGCATCGTGTGGACCTACTTCCACTGGGGCCTGACCGCATGGGCCATGTACTGCGTCGTTGCCGTCTGTCTGGCCTACTCACACCACAACCTCGGCAAGACACTCACTTTCCGGGAAGCGACTGTCGACATACTGCCCAAACGGATCCAGCGCGGCTCCGGCGTGATCGTCGAACTGCTTGCAATCATCGCAACAGTCCTGGGGCTCGCAACGTCCTTCGGGTTCGCGGCCCTGCAGTTCACCTCCGGGGTGTCCTCATTCACCGGCGTGGCGCCCAGCATCGGCGTCTGGATCGGTGTCATCGTCGCGCTCGGCGGCCTGACGGCGGTCTCCGCCTTCCTCGGCGTCAACAAGGGCATGAAGCGGGTCAGTGAGGCCAATTCGATCCTGAGCATCATCCTGGTGGTGGCGGTGTTTATTTTCGGTCCGACTATCTTCATCATTTCGAACGTCTCACAGACCTTTGGCTCATTCTTCTACAACTTCGTTCCCATGACCTTCTGGACTGACGCACCCACATCCTCCACACCGCTGGCCAGCTGGCAGGACAGCTGGAACGGCTGGTGGACCGTCTTCATCTGGTGCTGGGTCATTGCCTTCTCCCCGTTCGTCGCCGGATTCATCGCACGGATTTCCCGCGGGCGGACGATCCGCGAATTCGTCATCGGCGTGACGGTCATTCCGTCCCTGATCGTCATGATCTGGGTCGGGGTGATCGGCTCCGCGGCCATCTTCTACGACGACGCATCCAACCGCTCGATCTCCACGGATGTCGCCGCCGATACGTCCAGCGGCCTGTTCTCCATGCTCACGATGATCCCGTTCGTCGGAGGAGCGCTGCTGGTGATCGCCACCATCCTCGTGGCGACCTACTACGTCACAAGCCTGGACTCCGGGACCTACGCACTTGCGGAGTTCGTCTCGGCACCGAAGAAATCAGGTCCCTGGTTCAGGGTGGTCCTGGTAGTCAGTATCGCCTCGGTGGCCCTGATCCTGCTGACCATCGGTGGAACTGCGGTGGTCGATACAGTACAAACCGGCACGATCATCGGCGCGTTCCCCTTTTCCTTCGTGATTCTCCTGATGATCGCCAATCTCATCCGGCGATTGAAGCAGCGGGACAAGGATGTCAAGCGGCTCGAGAGGGAAGTCAACGATCCGAACCACCGTGTGGAGGACGACCTGTTGGACGGGGACGAACTCCCGGTGGCCCACCGCGACGCGTAGAACAGCATGCACCGGCCGGCGCGGTAGAAGTCCGCGCCGGCCCCAGAACCAATGCCGGGAGGCACGCCATGAAGGCAAACGAGTTCCCCACCGCACCCAGTGCGTCCAGTGTGCACATGTCCGAAACCGATGCCCATACTTTCAGAAGCTGGCTGGAAACCGGTTCCGGCACCATCGTGGTTCCGGTCGGCGCACTGGAACAGCACGGCCCGCACCTGCCGATGGGTACCGATGCCATCCTGTCCACGCTGATCTCCACCGGGGTCGCGGAAGCCATCGGCGCCCTGGTTGCCCAACCTGTCGCTTACGGCTATAAATCGCAGCAGAAATCAGGCGGAGGCAACCATCTTCCCGGCACGACGAGCCTGGATGCGGCCACGCTGATCGGTTTGACACGGAACCTGACAGTTTCCCTGTTCAACCAGGGCGTCCGACGAATCGTCTTCCTCAACGGGCACTATGAGAACTACCAGTTCCTCTACGAGGGTATCGACATTGCGCTCGCAGAACTCGGCATCAGCGCTGGCGACGATCGGTGCGTCCTGCTGTTGTCCTACTGGGACTACGTAGCAGAGGAAACACTGGCTGCCGTCTATCCCGACGGTTTTCCAGGTTGGGCGATCGAGCATGGTGGAGTACTCGAGACCTCGCTCATGCTTCATCTGAAGCCGAAGCTCGTCGACCTCGAGCGGGCCGTCGACCACCAGCCGGCGGAGCTGCCCAGGTTCGACCGGCTTCCCGTAGTTCCGTCCCGCACTCCCGAGAGCGGGTGCCTCTCCGCGCCGACGGGCTCCGATGCGGAGAAGGGCAGACTCCTGTTCAGCCAGGTCGTGGAATCGCTGATCTCAGACCTCGTTCCCGAACTCAGCCGGACCAGGCACAACTAGACGCTGGTCAGTACCCGTCGCCTACAGCGCCACCGATGCGCAGGCGCCGGGGCACCGAGCGGTCGTAGCGCAGCCGCACGTCGTGGTAACGCCAGGCCCAGAAGATGCCGACGGCGGCCGCGATCAGCCCCGCCGCGGCAGCTACTCCCAGGCTCCAGCGGGGGCCGAAGGCATCCGAGACCCAGCCCACCACGGGCGCTCCCAACGGCGTTCCGCCGAGGAAAATGGCGAAGTACAGCGCCATGACCCGCCCGCGCATTCCCGGCTCCGTGGTCGTCTGGACGTAGGCGTTGGCGCTTGTCATCAGGGTCAGGGCGAACAGCCCTACCGGAACCAGGGTGAGCCCGAAGATCCACAGCGTCGGCGCAACGGCGGCGGCTGCGCAGGCGAGGCCGAAGGCCGCCGACGCTCCGAAAATGAAGCGGAGCCGTGGCCTCGCGCGGCGCGCCGAGAGCAGCGCCCCCGCCACCGAGCCCACGGCCATCACCGAGGAGAGAATCCCGAACACTCCGGCGCCCTGGCCGAACTCGGTACGTGCCATGGCGGCGATGTACACGGCGAAATTCAAGCCGAAAGTGCCGACGATGAAGATGGCCAGCATGACCACTATCAAATCCGGCCGGTTCAGGACATACCGGAACCCTGCCCGGATGCGGCCCCTGCCGGGCGGAGCTTTCGGCTGGGCGCGGAGCTCGGAGGACCGGATGGCCAGGAGCACGTAGACCATCGCACCGAAGGTGACTGCGTTGATCAGGAACACCCACCCGGGCCCGACCCCGGCGGTCAGCAGGCCGGCCGCGGCGGGACCCAGCCCACCACGGGCGCTCCCAACGGCGTTCCGCCGAGGAAAATGGCGAAGTACAGCGCCATGACCCGCCCGCGCATTCCCGGCTCCGTGGTCGTCTGGACGTAGGCGTTGGCGCTTGTCATCAGGGTCAGGGCGAACAGCCCTACCGGAACCAGGGTGAGCCCGAAGATCCACAGCGTCGGCGCAACGGCGGCGGCTGCGCAGGCGAGGCCGAAGGCCGCCGACGCTCCGAAAATGAAGCGGAGCCGTGGCCTCGCGCGGCGCGCCGAGAGCAGCGCCCCCGCCACCGAGCCCACGGCCATCACCGAGGAGAGAATCCCGAACACTCCGGCGCCCTGGCCGAACTCGGTACGTGCCATGGCGGCGATGTACACGGCGAAATTCAAGCCGAAAGTGCCGACGATGAAGATGGCCAGCATGACCACTATCAAATCCGGCCGGTTCAGGACATACCGGAACCCTGCCCGGATGCGGCCCCTGCCGGGCGGAGCTTTCGGCTGGGCGCGGAGCTCGGAGGACCGGATGGCCAGGAGCACGTAGACCATCGCACCGAAGGTGACTGCGTTGATCAGGAACACCC
>NZ_KI914872.1:15169-27120 GCF_000520555.1 Arthrobacter sp. Br18
CCCGGGCCCGACCCCGGCGGTCAGCAGGCCGGCCGCGGCGGGTCCCACCAGCCGGGCGCCGTTGAAGGATGCACTGTTGAGGGCCACCGCATTGGGGAGGTAGTCGTCGCGGACCAGCTCCGACACGAAGGCCTGGCGTGCGGGGGCGTCGAAGGCGGAGACGACGCCGAGCGCGAGCGCGAACGCGTAGACGTGCCACAGTTCTGCGGCGTCGGCAAGCACCATCAGCCCGAGCCCCACCCCCAGGGCAGCCATCAGGAGCTGGGTGACAATAAGGAGCTTCCGGCGGTCCACGATGTCGGCCACCAGGCCGGCCCAGGGTGCGATGAGGAGCTGCGGACCGAGCTGGAGCGCCATCACGATCCCGAGGGCAGAGGCGTTCTGCTCGGTCAGGATGTCGTAGACCAGCCAGTCCTGCGCAGTGCGCTGCATCCAGGTCCCGATGTTCGACACCATCGCCCCGATGAACCAGAGGCGGTAGTTGCGGATACCGAAGGACCGGAAGGTGCTCATTCGCCCGCTGCTTCCTCCCCTGCCCCGTCCCGCCCCACCTAGCTGTCCGCCCCGGTTCCCTGTGCCTCCGCGGGCTCGTCGCCGGCAGCGTCAGCACTCTCGGCGTCCTCCGCCGGCTCCTGCTGCGAACCTTCCACCACCACGCCGTCCTCCACCACCATCGGCTTCTCGACGGCAGCAGGAGGTACCTCGGCGTCCTGCGAATCCTCCGGCCTCACCCGCTGCGACCAGGGCAGCCACTCCGGGGCGATCAGCGCCCTGTCGGAAGGCAATAGTCCCACCTCACAGATCGAGGGTTCCTTGCCGCGCGGAACGCGTGCGAGGGTGGCGAACCACTCCCACTCCCCGTATCCGGGCACAAACGCTTCGAACCGGTGGGTGAGCAACCGCTCGCCATCAGGATAGGAGGTGACGTGCCGGCCCACCTGTTCGTTGGAGGCAACCTGCAGCACGCCTGCTCGCGCGAAGTCGACTGCGGCTTCAAGCAGCGCATCGGCCTTTGCCGGCCGCTTCGCTGCGCGGCGCTTCGCAACGGGGGCAGGAACGACGCCCGCGTCGGGGAAGGCGTCGTCGTCGGACTGGGACTGGCCGCTGGTCATCATCGGCGCCTCAGGCGTCCAGGTCGTCGGCGACTGCGCGCAGGACGGCAGCCACCTTGGTGGCATGGGACTTCTCGGGATAGCGACCCTTCCGAAGGCCGTTGGAGACATCGTCAAGGAGCTTGATCAGGTCCTCGGTGATGACGGCCATGTCATCCGCGTTCTTGCGCGTGGCCTTGACGATAGAGGGCTGGGCCTCGAGGATCCGGGCGGAAAGCGCCTGGGGGCCCCTGCGGCCATCGGCCACGCCGAACTCCAGTTTGGTCCCCGGTTTCACCTCCGTCACTCCCGCGGGCAGTGCTGAGGCGTGGAGGAAGACCTCCTTGCCGTCGTGGGTCGCCAGGAAACCGAATCCCTTATCGGTGTCGAACCATTTCACCTTGCCAATGGGCACGTCAGTTACCTTTTCCTAACTTGCGGCGGCGCCGTACGCGCGCTGCCCGTGGAGTTCCGGCCGATTCCACAACCGGTGGCACGGGTGCCACCGGTGTGCCGCAGCCCGCCGGAGAAGTTTGTAGCACCTAGATTATCCCCTTTTCGGTGCCGGCCCTCGCCGTCGTTCTTGTAGGCTGGAAGAGCTATGAACCCCCATGAAACCCGCGGAACCGCCGCGCCCGGACCAGAAGGCTCCCCGCGGGGTGCAGTTCCGCCCACTGCTGCGAACGGCCTGTACGTTCGGCTGGTGCTGATGGTTCTTGCTGTGACCTGTGCGGGAGCAGGTCTGGTTGCGCTGATCGTCATCCTCGCCGCTGCCTGGTTTCAGGCTCCCATCTGGTCGGGCTGGGTACTCCTCGCCTATACCTGCCTTCCGCTGGGCTTCCTGCTCATGGCCGTCGTGGTGTTCGCCGGGGTACTGGCCCGACGGCGCAGTTGACCCGACACGGCACCGGGTAATCTTGAGCCAATGTCCGCCATCCGCGCCCTGGCCGATCAGCTGGCTTCGCGCACCGACTCCGAGCTGCGCGAGCTTCTCTCGGCGCGCCCTGACCTGATCCTCCCTCCCGTGCCGGATTTTTCGGCCCTTGCTGCGCGGGCCTCGACGCGCGGCAGCCTGCAGCGGGCGCTCGAGAACGTCACCGTGCCGCAGCAGCAGGTGCTGGAGGCGGTTCTGGTCTCCGGGGATTCTTCCGCTCCTGAAGCCGGCGTCGGGCTGGCCGGGTTGAAGGACGCCTTCGGGGAGGCTGACGCCGACACCCTGCACCGCCTCGCCGAGCAGCTCTGCGGCCTCGCCCTGCTGTACCGCGGCAGCGGCGATACCGGGACGTATGTCCCCGTGGGTTCGCTCGGGGACGCGGCGGGCCCCTATCCTGCGAGCCTCGGCCGCCCGCTGAAGTCCCTGGCCCGGAGCATCCCTACGTACGGGCCGCGGCTCGTCGAAGCAGTGAAAGTGATCGGGGAACAGGCAGCCGGAGAACAGCCGGTCCATACTCCCGCTTCCGCTGCGGAGGCACTCGAAAGAGCCATCGATTCGCCGCAGTCCTGGGTCGTGATGCTGGCGGAAGCACCCGAGGGTACCCGTGCCGTCCTGGACCGGCTTGCCGCTTCGCCCGTGGGCGCAACCCCTGAGGGCAGGAGCGGAGACGCCTCCTCCCCTGTCCCCTGGCTGCTGCGCCGGGCACTCCTCGCCCCGCTGGACGCGAAGCACGTCGAGCTGCCGCGCGCGGTGGGGCGGGCCGTGCGCGGGCATCGGGTGTTCCCCGCACTCGATGCCACGCCGCCGGCCGGAACGCCGCTTGAGGTGCGCGGGGCAGTGCGGGACAACGCCGCTCTCAGTGCGGTCGCCGAATTCCTGCGCATGGTGTCGGCGCTGCTCGCTGCTGCCGCGGCAACCCCTGTGGCCACCCTCCGCTCGGGCGGCGTCGGGGTCCGGGAGCTCCGCCGGCTGACGGACGTGCTGCAGTGCGGGGTGGGGGACACGCCATGGCTGCTTGAGGTGGCCGCCGCTTCCGGCCTGCTGGTCCTCGATGTCGATGATTCCCGGTGGAAGCCGTCGGAGGCAGCCTGGGGCTCCCGCAGCAGGCATGAGCAGTGGCTCATCCTCGTGCGCGGTTGGCTCACACTGGATCGCGCACCCTCACTGGCCGGCTCGAAATCCGCGGACGGCAGTGCCATCAACGCGCTGGCGGCGGAAGGGGTGCGCCCGGACGCTCCCGTGGTGCGCCGCCGGATGCTGACTGCTGCGGTGGAACTCGTGGGAAGGCCCGCCGGCGAAGCACCGGATGCCGCGGCGTCCCTGCCGGTCGCGGGCTTCGCCGGGCAGGACCTGATCGAGTGGTTGTCCTGGCACCAGCCTCGGCTCCGGCGGCGGTTCGAGCGCCTCGTTCCCGGGATGCTGACGGAGGCCGCCGCGCTGGGACTGTTCGGAAGCGGCGCGCTGACGTCCATCGGCTTCCTGGTGGAGCAGGGCCGTACCGACGATGCCGCCGCCGCCGTCGAGGCCGCCCTTCCCGCACCTGTCAGCCGCGTCGTCCTGCAGGCCGACCTCACCGCCATCGCTCCCGGGTACCTTGAACCCGCCGTGGCACGCGAACTGCTGGTGCTCTCGACCCCCGAGGGCCGGGGACCCGCGACCACCTACCGGTTCTCCGAGGATTCCATCCGGCGGGCGCTGGACGCCGGCCACGACGCCGCGTCGATCACTGCATTCCTCACCGAGCATTCTGCCACTGACGTCCCGCAGGCGCTCACCTACCTCGTCGAGGACACCGCGGGCAGGTACGGCAGCCTCCGGGTAGGGCGGGCCGCCAGCTACCTGCGGACGGAGGACGACGCCGTCGTGGCCGCACTGCTCGCCGACCCGCGTGCGGCGGCCCTCGGGCTCGTCCGGCTGGCCCCGACCGTCATCGCCTCCCCTGCGAGTCCGGCGGAGCTGACCTCGCTCCTGCGTGGTCTCGGCTACGCACCGGCGCCCGAGGCACGCGCCGACGAGCCGCACCGTGGCCGGGGCCGGCAGAGCAGCCCCGGGGACGCGACGCATTCCGGCAGCGACGCACCGGCCGGTCCGCCGTCGTTGTCGCCCGCTGCCTCCCGTGCGCGGCTCAACCCCTTCTCGCTTAGCGACGAGGATATCGACACACAGCTGGCCGCACTGCGCTCCCGGGGGACACAGCCCGTGGACCGTTCCCGCGGGCAGGGACGGGAAAGCGAGATGCTCCTCGGGCTGGAGACCCTGAGGACCGCCATCCGCCGAAAGGTGCCGGTGCGCCTGGGCACCGCCGACAGCTCGGGGAATTCCGTCCGACAGATCCTTGTTCCACTGTCAGTCTCCGAAGGCCGTGTGCGGGTATTCGATCCGCAGCAGCAGGTGGAGAAAGTTGTCTCGGTGCACCGGGTCATGGATGTGGAAATAGTGGAGGGAACACCGGCCGATGACTGACGGTCCATTGATTGTGCAGAGCGACAAGACCATCCTGCTCGAGGTCGACCACGAGCTCGCCACGGAGGCCCGGCATGCGATAGCCGCCTTCGCCGAGCTGGAGCGCGCACCGGAACATGTCCACAGCTACCGCCTCACTCCGCTCGGTCTGTGGAACGCGCGCGCCGCCGGGCTCGACGCCGAACAGGTCCTCGACACCCTGCTCAAGTACTCGAGGTTCCCGGTTCCGCACGCCCTCCTCATCGACATCGAGGACACGATGTCCAGGTACGGAAGGCTGCGCCTTGAAAAGGATGCGCAGCACGGGCTGGTGCTTCGCACCACCGACTACCCCGTGCTCGAGGAAGTGCTTCACGCCAAGAAGATCCAGCCCCTCCTCGGCCCCCGGATCGACGGTGAAACGGTGGTGGTCCACTCCTCGCAGCGCGGCGCGCTCAAGCAGCTCCTGCTGAAACTGGGCTGGCCGGCCGAGGATTTCGCGGGCTACGTGGACGGGACGCCGCACCCCATCGACCTGAAGGAGGACGGCTGGACGCTGCGGCCCTACCAGAGGCTCGCCATGGAGAACTTCTGGTCCGGAGGATCCGGCGTCGTGGTCCTTCCCTGCGGTGCCGGAAAAACGATCGTCGGGGCCGCCGCCATGGCGACCAGCAAGACCACCACCCTCATCCTCGTCACCAACACCCTCTCCGCACGCCAGTGGAAGGACGAACTGCTGAAGCGGACCTCCCTCACCGAGGATGAGATCGGCGAATACTCCGGGGCCAGGAAGGAGGTCCGTCCGGTCACGATCGCCACCTACCAGGTCCTGACGATGCGCCGCGGCGGCCTGTACCCGCACCTCGAGCTGCTCGACGCCAACGACTGGGGCCTGATCGTGTACGACGAGGTTCACCTGCTGCCCGCCCCGATCTTCAAGATGACCGCCGACCTGCAGGCGCGGCGCCGGCTGGGACTCACCGCCACCCTGGTCCGCGAGGACGGCAGGGAGGGAGAGGTCTTCTCTCTCATCGGCCCGAAGCGCTATGACGCGCCATGGAAGGACATCGAGGCGCAGGGGTATATCGCGCCTGCGGACTGCGTCGAGGTCCGCGTCGACCTCCCCCGCGACGAGCGCGTCGCCTACGCCATGGCCGATGACGGCGACAAGTACCGCCTGTGCGCCACGTCCGACACCAAGTCGGCTGTGGTGGAGAAGCTCGTCGCCTCGCACTCCGGTGAACAACTCCTGGTGATCGGCCAGTACATCGACCAGCTCGACGATCTCGGCGCCCGCCTCGACGCGCCCGTCATCAAGGGTGAGACCCCTGTCAGGGAGCGCCAGCGGCTCTTCGAGGCCTTCCGCCGGGGCGAACTGACCACCCTCGTGGTGTCGAAGGTGGCCAACTTCTCGATCGACCTGCCCGAGGCCTCGGTAGCCATCCAGGTCTCCGGTTCCTTCGGCTCCCGCCAGGAGGAAGCACAGCGTCTCGGTCGGCTGCTGCGCCCGAAGGCCGACGGACGCGCCGCCCGCTTCTACACCGTCGTGGCGCGTGACACGCTCGACCAGGAGTTCGCCGCGAAACGGCAGCGTTTCCTCGCCGAGCAGGGCTACGCCTACCGGATCCTCGATGCCGCGGGGCTCAGCGGGTGAGCTGCCGTCGCGGGAACAAGTCTTCCAGTAAACGTCCAGCCAATTCCCAGACAACGCGGGAACAATGGCAACCGTGAAGAAAACAGGCCCTGAAGCCAAGCTGCTGGTCGTCGACGACGAACCGAACATCCGCGAACTGCTCTCGACGTCCCTGCGCTTCGCCGGGTTCGACGTCGTCGCCGCCGCGAACGGCCGCGAAGCGCTCGCCGCAGCGGAAACCCACAACCCTGACCTAGCGGTCCTCGACGTGATGCTGCCGGACATGGACGGCTTCACCGTCACGCGGCGGCTGCGGGCGGCCGGGCGCCATTTCCCCGTCGTCTTCCTCACCGCACGCGACGATACCCACGACAAGGTCACCGGACTGACCGTCGGGGGCGACGACTACGTGACCAAGCCGTTCAGCCTCGACGAGGTGGTCGCCCGGATCCGCGCCGTACTGCGCCGCACCCAGCCGATGGACGACGACGACGCCGTGATCCGCGTGGCCGACCTCGAACTCGACGACGATGCCCACGAAGTACGACGGGCCGACGAGACAATCGACCTCTCCCCCACCGAATTCAAACTGCTTCGCTACCTGATGATGAACCCCAACCGGGTGCTCTCGAAAGCCCAGATCCTCGATCACGTCTGGGAGTACGACTTCAATGGGGATGCGTCGATCGTCGAGTCCTACATCTCCTACCTGCGGCGCAAAATCGACCGGAACCCCGACGCCGTCGCCCTGATCCAGACCAAGCGCGGCGTGGGGTACCTTCTGCGAACCCCCGACAAGCGGTAGGTCAGCGGCACGGTGATGCGGCGGTGGAACTCGGCCTCGCTGCGCTCCCAGCTGGTGGCGATCATGACCCTGCTCATGGTCATCACCGTGGGCATCACCGGTCTCGCCACCGTCTCACTGCTGCGGGACGGACTCATCGAGCGCATGGATACGGACCTCGCCTCCAACGCAGAGGCGGTGGCACAATCGTTCTACGCCTCGACCCTCCCCGGGGACGCACCCTTCCTGCAGTTCTACGGCGCGATCCTCGACCCTGACGGCACGGTGCTCCGGCAGACCCAGTTACCCGACGACTCCGACGCGCCGAAGCTCGAGGGCCTGTCGGACGAACGCATCCGGGAGCTGGACCGGCGTGGCTTCGAGGCGGCGGGCACCCATTCGACGAGCGAGGGGTGGCGGGTGAAGGTGGTGCCGTTCCGGAACCAGGAAGGCTACCTTGCCGTCGCATCCCCCCTCTCGACGGTGAACGATTCGGTGCAGGAGGCCGCGGAAATCATCTTCACCTCGGGGCTTCTGACCACCGCGGTGGCCTCCCTCATCGCGTTCGCGGCCGTCACCCGCCAGTTCCAACCGCTGGCGAGGGTTGAACGGACGGCGGCGGCCATCGCGGCCGGGGACCTGTCCCGTCGCGTGAAGGTGGAACGGCCGACCACCGAAATCGGCAGGCTCTCCCGGTCGCTCAACGCGATGCTTGCCCATATCGAGAATGCCTTCGCCGCCCGGACCGCGTCGGAACGCAAGATGCGCCGCTTCGTCGCCGACGCGTCCCACGAGCTCCGGACCCCGCTGGTGACGATCCGCGGCTTCTCCGAGCTCTACCGTCATGGCGCGCTGGCCAAGGACGAGGACATCGCGGCCGCGATGGGGCGTATCGAGAGTGAAGCCATCCGCATGGGCCAGCTCGTCGAGGACCTGCTCACCCTTGCACGGATCGACGAGCAGCGGCCGCTCGATGCCAAGCCGGTCGACCTCATGGTGCTCGGCAACGACGCCGCCCTCGACGCCCGCGCCATCGCGCCCGACCGGCGGATCACTGTGACAGGGCTCGACGGCGGCAAACCCCAACCCGCGCCGACCATCGGGGACGAGTCCCGGATCCGGCAGGTCGTCGCCAACCTGATCACCAATGCCCTGAGGTACACCCCGGACGGCACGCCGATCGAGATAGCGGTGGGCGTGGCGCCGGTGCTGTCCGGGCACAGCAGCTCGGTGCTCGAAGTGAGGGACCATGGGCCGGGCATCTCCGAGGAGGACGCCGCCCGCGTCTTCGAGCGCTTCTACCGCGCGGACTCGTCCCGGCACCGGGAGACCGGCGGCACCGGCCTCGGCCTGGCCATCGTCGCGGCGCTCGTCGCCCAGCACGATGGGACGGTGCGCCTGGAGGAGACCCCCGGCGGGGGCGCCACCCTGTCGGTCCGGTTCCCGCACGCCGGGAACACACCGGCGACGGCGACGGACTCCTCCACTGCCGACGCATGAGTGCCGTTTTGTCCACACACCGCTACTGAGTCACTCATCGGGAGGATCCGCAGCCTAGCGTCGGAAGAGTCGACCTTCCATCTCGAACCAGGAGCGAACCCATGACCTTCTTCACCGTAGATACCGACACCCTGGCGGCCAGGAGCAGCTCGGTGCAGGGCACAATCTTCCGCCTGCAGGCGGAAGTCAACAGTATGCAGGCGGGTCTGCGGGAACTCGAGGTACTTTGGGGCGGCCAGGCCTCCGCGAACTTCCAGCAGCTCATCACCCAGTGGTACGGAACCCAGGCGCAGGTGGAGGAATCGCTGATGGGCATCAATGAAGCCCTCTCCATCGCCACAGCACAGTATGCAGAGGCGGAACTGAGCAACGCGAGGTTGTTCACGCGGTGAGCACCCACGCGAAAAGAAGCGGCACCCCGCCGGGGTGCCGCTTCCTTTGGATCAGTGATGAACAGTCGGGCTAGAAGCCGCCCATTCCGCCCATGCCGCCCATGTCGTCCCCGCCGCCGCCGCCGGCAGCAGCCTTCTCAGGCTTGTCCGCGACAACTGCTTCGGTGGTCAGGAACAGACCTGCAATCGAGGCGGCGTTCTGCAGGGCAGAGCGCGTCACCTTGACGGGGTCGTTGACGCCTGCCGCCAGCAGGTCCTCGTAGACTCCGGTTGCTGCGTTCAGGCCGTGGCCTGCGGGCAGTCCACGGACCTTGTCCACCACGACGCCCGGCTCAAGGCCGGCGTTGAAGGCGATCTGCTTCAGGGGCGCGTCGATCGCGACCCGGACGATATTCGCTCCGGTCGCTTCGTCGCCCGTCAGCTCGAGCCTGGCGAACGCTTTCGCGCCGGCCTGGATCAGTGCCACGCCGCCGCCGGCAACGATGCCCTCTTCGACCGCTGCCTTGGCGTTGCGCACTGCGTCCTCGATGCGGTGCTTGCGCTCCTTGAGCTCAACCTCGGTTGCTGCTCCGGCCTTGATGACTGCAACGCCGCCGGCCAGCTTGGCCAGGCGCTCCTGCAGCTTCTCGCGGTCGTAGTCGGAGTCGGAGTTGTCGATCTCCGCACGAATCTGGGCCACACGGCCGGCGATGGCATCGGCGTCGCCGGCACCCTCGACGATCGTGGTCTCGTCCTTGGTGACAACGACCTTGCGGGCGGTGCCGAGCAGGTCGAGCGTGGCGTTCTCGAGCTTGAGGCCGACTTCCTCGGCGATGACCTGGCCACCGGTGAGGATGGCGATGTCGGCCAGCTGGGCCTTGCGGCGGTCGCCGAAGCCGGGAGCCTTGACGGCAACGGACTTGAAGGTACCGCGGATCTTGTTGACGACGAGCGTGGCCAGGGCCTCGCCCTCGACGTCTTCAGCGATGATCAGCAGCGGCTTGCCGGACTGCATGATCTTCTCGAGGACTGCAACAAGGTCCTTGACGTTCGAGATCTTCGAGTTGACGATCAGGATGTAGGGATCCTCGAGGACCGTTTCCTGGCGTTCTGCGTCGGTGACGAAGTAACCGGAGATGTAGCCCTTGTCGAACCGCATGCCTTCGGTCAGTTCGAGCTCGAGGCCGAACGTGTTCGACTCCTCGACGGTGATGACGCCTTCCTTGCCCACCTTGTCGAGCGCTTCGGCAATGAGGTCACCGATCTGCGTGTCGCCGGCAGAAATGGAAGCCGTGGCCGCGATTTCTTCCTTGGTCTCGATTTCCTTGGCGGAGGCGAGGAGTTCCTCGGTGACGGCAGCAACTGCCTTCTCGATACCGCGCTTGAGGCTCAGGGGATCGGCGCCGGCGGCGACGTTGCGGAGGCCTTCCTTGACGAGGGCCTGTGCGAGGACGGTGGCGGTCGTGGTGCCGTCGCCGGCTACGTCGTCTGTCTTCTTCGCAACTTCCTTGACGAGCTCCGCGCCGATCTTCTCGAACGGATCATCGAGTTCGATCTCCTTCGCGATGGAGACACCATCGTTGGTGATCGTGGGGGCGCCCCACTTTTTCTCAAGGACAACGTTGCGGCCGCGTGGGCCCAGCGTCACCTTGACGGCGTCAGCGAGGATGTTCAATCCACGCTCGAGGCCGCGACGGGCCTCTTCATCAAAAGAAATGATCTTGGCCATAACGGCTTAGGTCCTTTCGGGGACAGTTGTGCATGTCAGCATACGAATGCCTACCGATCTGCGATGCCCGCGACGGACGGACTCGGCCGAAACGATCTCTTTACGTTCCGGCACTCACCCTCACCACAGAGGTCTGCGTGCTTCACTCGATACCCGCTGCTTAGCAGTCAACCGGTCCGAGTGCTAACTCAATAATTAGCACTCCCACATCCCGAGTGCAAGCCGGACAGCCCGGCGCACAGCCCCGGGCCACCCCTGAGGCGCAGCGGCAAAAGACAGGGGCTTACCCGATAGCGGAGGGCCCCGGCAAGGCATAGGTTGGGGGTTGGACTGGACGATCAAGAGGAGAGCAGTGTCAACGAACCCAGAGCACCAGCCGGATCCCCTGTCGGAGCCGGGCGGCACCAGCCAACCCGAACCCGGGGCACAGCCGGGGGCCGGCGCCGGGTCCTACCCCTCGGCCCCGTATCAGCCCGGGCCGTACGGGGCGGCCCCGAAGCAACCCGATCCGTACCCGCAGCAGAGTCCCTACGCGCAGAGTCCCTATCCGCAGCCGGGCCCCTACGAGCAGGGTCCCAACCAGCCGGCTCGCTACGAGCAGAGTCCCTATTCGCAGCCGGGCCCCTACGAGCAGGGTCCCTACCAGCAGGGTCCCTACCAGCAGAGTCCCTACCAGCAGAGTCCCTACCAGCAGAGTCCCTACCAGCGGCCGGGCCCCTACGGCCAGGGCTACCCCGAGCAGAGGTCCCGGCTGGTGGCGGGACTGCTCGGCATCCTCCTCGGATCGCTCGGCATCCACCGCTTCTACCTGGGCTATACGACCATCGGCGTGGTACAGATCATCGTCACCTTCGTGACTTTCGGTTTCGGGGCACTCTGGGGGTTCATCGAGGGGATCATGATCCTCGTCGGAGCACAGACCTTCAGCAGGGACGCGCGCGGCATTCCCCTCAAGGAGTAGGAGGACGCCGCGCCCCGGCTGTTGACCTTTCCCGTGAGGCCGGGTCGATTCGGCCGTGACCTGCACGTAGTCGGAGACGTCGCCTCATTCGAGATCCTCCGCCGGGTGCAGCGGTTCGGCGTCCACCGATCGACTCCTGCGGTGCGCGCCGGACGCGGCACCGACCGTTACTCGAAAGCAGGTCCGAGGACAGCGGTGATCAGTGGCGCGACGTCGGGGCTGGTCACCACCTCTTCGATGCCGAGGACGGCCGCAATCTCCTGGGCGGCCGTCCTCTGGTCGGCACTGCTGTAATAGACAACTGACGCGTCGACCGGCGGCCCGGCCCAGTTGCCGGCGATCGCACCGGTCCATCCCTCGGACGCCGCACGGCCCACAACGGTAGTGGCGAGCCCTGCTGTCCCGGTGGCGTTGAGTACGCTGACGGCCTGGGTCCTGTCGACCGCGGAAGGTATCGCGTCCTCCTGCCCCTGCCCGGACGGCGAGCCAGGGCCGTCGGCCGCCGC
>NZ_KI914872.1:27220-28829 GCF_000520555.1 Arthrobacter sp. Br18
GCCGCCGCATCGGCAGGATTCAGCGCCGGGGCCGGCGATGCGGAGCCGTCCGCCGCCGGTGCGCCAGCAGCAGCAGTGCCCGCGCGGGCCTCACCCCCGGGTCCGGCCTCGAGCCCGAGCCGGGGAAGCAGGAGATAGGCGGCGAGCGCCACGAGCAGCGCAAGCACTCCCACCAGGATCTTCAGCGCGGTCCCGCCGGAACGCCCGGGCACCAGCCGCTCGCGGTGGACTCCCTGCCGATCGACGCCTTCAGGGACCCTGTCGAATTCGTCCAGGGGATATTTCGTCATATGCGGGTGCGGTCCTTGGCTGTTGGTCAGATGTCGACGCCGAGCCGGCGCGCCGAGCGGGCCCGCTGCCGGGTTGAACGCAGTCTACGCAACCTTTTGACCAGCATCGGATCGTGGGCGAGTGCCGCCTCCGTGTCGATCAGTGCATTGAGTATTTGGTAGTAGTGGGTGGCCGACATCTGAAAGAGCTCCCGGATCACCTGCTCCTTCGCGCCCGGGTACTTCCACCACTCGCGTTCGAGTGCGAGCATGCGGCGGTCGCGGTCCTCGAGAACAAGAGCATCCGTGTGCGAGGGCGAGCCATCCGCAGCGCCCCGTGCTTCACCCATCCGACCCACCGCCCTCGATCCAGACTATTTCCTCCGGCAGGTCCGTGCCGGATGCGGGACCACCTATCCATGGTAGTTGCGAATTCCATCAGTGTCATTCGGCGGATTCCCGGACGCGCGGCCTCGTTCCGGTCGGCAAGAATGGGACCATGGATCCCGACGACGGCGCTCTGTTCCAGCTTCCCCTTCCCGCAGGACCGGCTCCCGGCAGCAGGCGGAACAGCGCCGGGCGGAACAGCGGGGTGAACAGCGCCGCCGGCGCATCCGATGACCCTCGGCACGACCCCGACAGCGACGGTACCCCGTTCGCCTTCGCAGCTCCCGTCTCCATTGGCGACATGATGGCCCCGGACTGGGCTGCGGCACTGCGTCCCGTCGAACCGGCGCTGCACCGCGTCGCCGAAATCCTTGCCCGGGAGGTTCGGGCGGGGCACCGGATTCTTCCCGAGCCCCCGAACATCCTGCGTGCCTTCCGCTATCCACTCCGGGATGTGAAGGTGGTCATCGTGGGCCAGGATCCCTACCCCACGGTGGGTCACTCGGTAGGTCTGGCATTCGCCGTCGATCCCGGCACCCGGCCCCTTCCGAAAAGTCTCGCGAACATCTATCGGGAGCTCTCATCCGACCTCGGCGTCGCCGCGCCTGCCACCGGCGACCTCTCGCAGTGGTCGGAGCAGGGCGTGATGCTGCTGAACCGGGTGCTGACCGTGCGGGCCGGCGAGTCCGCCTCACATCGGAAGCTGGGGTGGGAAGCCGTGACCGATGCCGCCCTGGCAGCCCTGGCCGCCCGGGGAGGACCGCTGGTGGCCGTCCTGTGGGGCCGTGATGCGGCGAAGATGAAGCCGCTGCTCGGGACCACCCCAACGGTTGAATCCGCACACCCCAGCCCGCTGTCGGCGTCACGCGGGTTCTTCGGATCCCGGCCCTTCAGCAGGGTGAACGAACTGCTGCGGCACCAGGGCGCCGAACCGGTGGACTGGCTCGGCAG
This sequence comes from Arthrobacter sp. Br18, assembly GCF_000520555.1. Lineage (GTDB taxonomy): Bacteria > Actinomycetota > Actinomycetes > Actinomycetales > Micrococcaceae > Arthrobacter_D. Next base: position 28,828 of record NZ_KI914872.1, read on the forward strand.
CT
>NZ_KI914872.1:28929-34341 GCF_000520555.1 Arthrobacter sp. Br18
GCTGCCCGCCGCTTCCGGAGGTCAGCGCCGACGGCTCCGCTCGCGCTCATTGCTGCTGAGCCCCTTGGTGAACGGACGTGCGAGGTTGTCGCCGAGCACCACGCCGCCCGCAATGGCCAGGATGACGGTGAGCGCGTTGAAGAGGCCGATCGCGCCGTCGTTCACCATCGCCGGATCGAGCGTCAGCGAATACATCGAGCGGAAGATGGTCAGCCCCGGGTAGAGGAACATGACGGCGGGCACTGCCACCACCAGCTGCGGCGCTCCCATCCGCAGGGCGACAACCCGCGAAAGCCCTCCGATCAGCACCGCGGCGAGTGCCGGAGCGAGGCGGTACCCCACTCCCGCGTTGACCACCGAGATCCACAACAGGAACCCGGCAACGCCGACCAGGGATGTCGGGACCACGAGCTTGATGTCGGTCTGCTCGGAGATGCAGATCATGGCGACAGCGATGAACACGAGGACCGCGACCACCGGCCAGGGATAGAGCGACACCGGGGATTGCAGAAGATCGAGTGCGGGAATGCCGATCATGGCTCCGAGAACCAGGGCGACGGCGATACCCGAAACCACGCCCCCGAACACCAGGACAGCCGAAAGGTAGCGGCCCGCGGCCGTGACGGGGAAGCCGTTGATGGCATCCTGGGTTGCCGAGACCAGGCGTCCCGTGGGAAGGAGGAGCAGGATTCCGCCCACCACCACCAACGACGGCGCGATCGGCAACTCGAGCCACCAGAAGAGCATGGCCGTCAGGGTGACCATTGCAGCCGATGTCGCCACCGCGAAGAATTCCGGCACACGCCACTTTCCGAGCTGGCGGGACAGCAGATCCACCAGGATGCAGCTTGCCAGTCCCACCAGGGAGCCGAGCGGACCGCCCCCGATGAAGCCCACGATCGCGGCCGCGAAGATTCCGAACGCCGCAGTGACCATCCACCGCGGGAAGGGCTTGGGACGCTGAGTGATGTACTCGAGCCGCTGGCTGGCTTCGGGGCGTGACACCCCGCCGTCGGCGATATCCGATACCAGCCGGTGGATCGCGGTGAGGCCCGCGTAGTTGTTGGTCCAGGAGCGCACCACACGCAGCACGGTCGTGGGTGTCTGGTCCTTGGCCGAGTAGTTGAGGACCACCGACTGGTTGGTGATGTCCACTTCCACGTGATCCACGCCGAAGGCGGCTGTCACCGCGATGATGCTCGTTTCGACCTCGAGGGCTCCGGCTCCGTACCGGAACATCGTCTCGGCGAGGCTCAGGGCGAAGTCCAGGGTCTTGCGGACGCTCGCATCCGGTCCGGCCACCTGGACCATCGGATTCGCGTAGGGGCTCCCGGCGAGCCGCTCCACGATGCTCATCGCCTGGGTGGGCGGCGCCTCCCCCTGGACAAGCCGCCTCAGCACGTTGCGCGCGGCGGCGTTGGACCGGTCCGGCCGAACGGTCCGCGGCGTGGTCGGCAGCGCGTCGGTGGGCCGGGAGCCGGGTTGCCGCTGCTTCCCCTTCGGCACCGTTTTCTGCTGCACCTTCGGAGGCCGCTGCGGCCGCGTTGCAGGCTGCACTTTCGGCTGCACTTCCGACCGCGGGGTGGCGATGAGCTTTTCCTTCTCGGCGTCGGACGGGTCGAAGGGCCGCTGGATCACCGGCAGTGACTCCGCCACAGGAGAAGGATTGGTAGTGGGCGAATGACCGTTTCCAGGCCCGGTGCCGTCTTTCATCGATAAACCCCTCGTGCGCGGTTCTCCCCCTGGGGGCTGACGCTTAGTAGAACGGCTGATGGCGCCGCCGCCAGTAGATCTGACGTGCCACGCGCTCCCCGGCAGCAGTCCATATCCGGTACCTCAGGGGATGGATGACGGCGTCGTAGCACCCGATGAAATCAGTCACGGTCCGGGTGAAGCTCGTCTTGAACAACCCGAGGCCGTGGTGGGGGTGGGACGGGTCCTTGAGACTGTCGCTGGGCGGTGTCCCGCAGAAGTCGTACTCCACGATGCCGTGTTCTGCCTTGAGGTCGTTGATCGCGGTCCACTGCAGCAGGTGGGAGTCACCGTACTGCGAGCGCTGCGGCTTCGACCCGCCGTCCTTGTAGGTCCCCTTGGTGCCGTAGTTGAGCACGAAGGCACCCACCGAGGCTTCGCCGTCCTCGTAGACGAAGTACAACCGGCCCTGGCCCGCCTGCGCGAAGTTGCCCCAGAACCTGCTGTAGTACTCGAAGGAGCGCAGCCGTGCGCTCGACCGGTCCTCGATATGGGACATCAGGCCGTACATGGTGCGGAAATTCTCCGGCGTCGGCTCCACCCGGTGCACTTCGACGCCTTCACGGATCGCCCGCCGCACGGCGTTCCGGCCGCGCGAATGGAGATTGCGGAGCAACTGGTTCGGTTCCGGGGTGGTGTCGAGGATGGCGGTGTGGTCGTTGGGCTGCAGGTCGAAGGTCTTCTGGAGTCCTGCCTCGCGGAAGATGGCACGGGCTTCAGCGGTGTCCTCGATATCCGGCTCGATCTTCACCGCGAAGACCGGAAGCTTCGAGCGAAGAATGAACTCCCGGATGGCGCCGACCGCCGCGGGAACCTGACCGGACGTCTCCACGGCCGGCCCCTTGATGAGGTACCAGAGCCGACCCAGGACGGGGTAGGCCTTTTCCAGCACGAGGTTGTAGCTCGAAAAGTTCTGGGACTCGAGCACCAGGAACAGCGGCTTCCACCCGTGATGCGACTTCACTTCCGCAAATGACGCTGACTGCAGTACGTTTCCGCCGCCCGGATTCGCGGTCGCATGGACGTCCCAGTTCTCGCGCTCCGCGTCCGTGGCGAAGCGCGCGGTGAAGTTGACCAATTTTCCTCTATCAGTGAGTGCTGTTCGGAACGCGGGGCGGTCCGCCAGGACCACCGGGAATTACGCGGTCGAGTCTACCGGCTGTGGGTCCAGCGGCTCTCATCGGCGCTCCGCGCCCGGGCGACTACAGGAGTGCGGGGAGGTCCGCAACCTGTGCATGGTGCACCGGGCATGGCTAGCATCGGAGTCATGGACTTTAGATATCTTGGAAACAGCGGACTCAAAATCTCGGAAATCACCTACGGCAACTGGCTGACCCACGGTTCACAGGTGGAGAACGACGTCGCCACGCAGTGTGTGCGTGCGGCACTCGACGTCGGTATCAGTACCTTCGACACCGCCGACGTGTATGCGAATACCGCGGCCGAGACGGTCCTCGGCGAAGCCCTGAAGGGCGAGCGCCGCCAGTCCCTGGAGATCTTCACCAAGGTGTGGGGGGCAACCGGCCCGAAGGGACACAACGACGCCGGCCTGTCCCGCAAGCACATCCTGGAGTCGATCGACGGCTCGCTCGAGCGGCTGCAGACCGGTTACGTGGACCTCTACCAGGCCCACCGCTACGACCACGAGACGCCGCTCGAAGAGACCATGCAGGCCTTCGCCGACGTGGTCCGCCAGGGCAAGGCACTCTACATCGGCGTGAGCGAATGGACGGCGCAGCAGATCCGCGACGGTGCGGCTCTCGCCCGGCAACTCGGGTTCCAGCTCATCTCGAACCAGCCGCAGTACTCCATGCTGTGGCGCGTCATCGAGGGCGAGGTGGTACCGGTGTCCGAGGAACTCGGCCTGTCGCAGATTGTGTGGTCGCCGGTGGCCCAGGGCGTGCTGACGGGCAAATACCAGCCCGGGCAGCAGCCGGAACAGGGCACCCGAGCCTCCGACGACAAGGGCGGCCGCGACATGATCAAGCGGTGGATGGACGACGACGTCCTGACCGGGGTGCAGAAGCTGCAGCCCATCGCCGACGGTGTCGGCCTGACGATGGCGCAGCTGGCCATCGCCTGGACCCTGCAGAACAGGAACGTCGCCTCGGCGATCATCGGCGCGTCGCGGCCGGAACAGGTCAAGTCGAATGCCGTGGCTGCCGGGATCGTCCTCGATGCTGATGTGATGACGGCCATCGACGATGCCATCGGTTCCCTGGCCGAGTCGGATGCCTCGAAGACCACGTCTCCTGCTTCGCGGCCCGCCTAGTGCCCGCGCTGCGGATCGCGGTCACCGGGGCCACCGGGAAACTGGGTCGCACCGTCGCCCGCGGGTTGCGGGACGCCGGGCACTCCGTCCTGGATCTGGACCAGAACGGCGAGCGGAGCCCGGAGTTCCTGCGGATCGACCTGCGGGACTACGGCCAGGTGATCGATGCCCTGATGGGGGTCGATGACCGCCACGACGGCTTCGACGCCGTGGTGCACCTCGCTGCCATCCCGGCGCCGGGGATCTCCGCCGACGTCGCCACCTTCTCCAACAACATGCTGTCCACCTACAACGTCTTCCAGGCCTGCCGGCGGGCCGGTATCAAGAGGGTGGTGTACGCCTCGAGCGAGACCGTCCAGGGCCTCCCCTTCGATACCGACCCTCCCTACATCCCGGTGGACGAGGAGTATGCCGCGCGGCCGGAGAGCACCTACTCGCTGGTCAAGCATCTTGAGGAAAAGCTGGCCATCGAGCTGACGCGCTGGGATCCGGAGCTGAGCATCACGGCACTGCGCTTCTCCAACGTGATGGATCCGGAGGACTACGCCGCGTTCCCGTCGTTCGACGCCGATGCCAGCCTGCGCAAGTGGAACCTCTGGGGTTACATCGACGGGCGTGACGGCGCCCAGGCAGTGCTGCGCGCACTGGAGACAGCGGGACCGGGGTTCGACAGGTTCCTCATCGCGGCCGCCGACACCGTGATGAGCCGCTCGAGCGCCGAACTCGCGGCGGAGGTGTTTCCCGGCGTCGAACTGACCCGGGAGGTGGGGCAGCATGAAACGCTACTCTCGATCGACAAGGCCCGGCGCGTGCTGGGATTCGATCCACAGCACAGCTGGAGGGACCACGTCTGACCGGTGGTCCCGTGCGGCGAATGATCAGTAGGCTTAGCAATGACGGGGACCATGTGCACTGACGTGCACCGACGAGAGGCGTGACCATGACCGAGCAGAACCTGCCCGACGAGGAACTGACGATTGTCGACGAAGATCCCGAGGTGGCGAGCGCCTCCCTGGCTCCCGAGGCATTCGACCCGGTGCTCGAAGGGAATCCTGACGATTATGCGGAGGCTGCCGAGAACAATCCTGACCGGTGGCAGGAGGATCCGCTGCTGCAGGACGAACCAGCGGCTGACCTGACCGGCGAGGAGGGCTACTTCAGCGACCAGACCCTCCGGGAGGAGACGGCCGAGGCCCGCTATGAGCAGGGCGAGGAGCAGATTCCGCCGGACGAGCCGATGCTCGGGGAGGCTGCGGCCGACGTCGACTTCGGAATGATGGAAGAGAATGACGTCGATGCCAGCGACGACCCCGCGAACCGAGGCGGCTCTCCCCTGAGCCACCTCGACCAGGAGGATGTCAGGTAGGCAGGGTCGTCGATCAGGCAGG
>NZ_AZSA01000194.1 GCF_000520555.1 Arthrobacter sp. Br18
GGAATCGGCGCCCCCGTCAGGTGTCGTGCTTTCCCGCCGATGTTCAGGGGCGGGCTTATCGGGCTAGCTGCTGCGCTGTGCCTTCCGGCGGATACCGAAGGCGGCCGCGGTGATGCCCAGGCCGGCTGTCAGGAGCCCTGCCAGGCCCAGTGCCTGCCCGGAGGTGCCTTCGGTTTCGCCGGCGGACTGGATGTTCATTCCGCGGTTCGACGTCTGCCCGCCGGCACTTCCGGGAGTGGTGGTCGAGACTCCGGCACCAACCGGTACTCTGCCGGTGCCGCCGCCGGTGCTTCCGGGAGTCGTTCCGCCGGTGCCGCCGGGGGTTGTCCCGCCGGTGCCTTCACCGTTGGTGATGTCGATGTAGATGTCATCGATGCTGATGTCGATATCGATGTCAACGTCGATGAAGACAGTTCCGCCGGTACCGTCGACGCCGCAGGCATCGATCGATGCGTCGAACAGGCCCTGAAGCTCGTCGACATCGACCGCGGTTGCTTCCAGGTCGATCTGAAGGGTGGCTACGACCGCCAGGGCTGCCTCCAGATCGGCCGTGGCATCAGCAACAGCGTCAAGGTCGAGGTCGCCCGTAGCTGCCAGGGCCTCACGTGCCGCGTCTACGTCCAGCTGAGCATCCAACCGGGCGTCGAGAGCAGCATCCACTGCCGCCTCGAGGTCGGCGACGACGACGGCGTCGGCTGCGACCTGCGCCGCAATCGCAGCGTTCAGGGCCGCCTGCGCAGCAGTCACGTCCGCCCGGGCGGTGACCTGGGCTGCCAGTGCCGCATCGACATCTGCCTGAAGCCCGGCGATCACTCGTATCGTCTCGGCCTGCTCAGTGCGGGCTGTCGCCAGGCCCGCACGGGCCTGGACGACCGCGGCGGTATCGGTGGCGAGGAGGAGGTCCAGGGCAACTCCTGCGTCCTCAGCATTATCCGTAGCGGTGACCTGCGCCGCCGCAGCAACAGTAACGGCAGTCCTGGCCGTCGCGTCATCGGCTGGATCGACAGTCGCCAGTGCCGCTACCAGTGCGAGCTCGGCGGCCACGAGATTGGCATTGGCCGTCGTCTGGATTGCCAGGGCTGCGTTGAAGGCGGTCTGGGCATCGGCACGCAGGCCGACCTGAACACCGAGTGCTGCAGTCAGCGCGGTGTCGGCGGCCTCGACCTCAGCCTGCGCGTCGAGAGCCAGCCCAGCCGTCGCGTCCAGGGCGGCCCGAGTATTGGTGACGTCAAGATTGGCATCGATGAGAAGGTCCGCCACGACCAGCAGCGCTGCTTCAGCGTCGTCGACGTCGGTCTCGGTGTCGATGATCGCCTGGAGCGCTGCATCCAGGTCGGCCTGCGTGTTCGTGACGTCGAGGGCGGCATCCGCAAGAACCACAAGAGCGGCATCCACGGCGGCCTGTGCCTCACGCTGATCTTCCGATCCTGCACCGACCAGAGCGTCCAGGGCACCCTGGGCCTCGACGACGGCGTCGAGGGCCACCTCGAGCTCCGCGATCACAGCAGTGTTGGCGCCGGCATCGCCCAGCGCCGCCAGGAAGGCCGCCTGCGCTGCATTGCATTCCGTCGAGTCCGGGGCTGCCGAGGCAGGAGCAGCGGTGAAGAAGAGGCCGCCGGCGGCGAGAGCCGCCGTGGAGCCGGCAGCGAGCATACGAGTACGAGTGGTCATCAAAATTCCCCAGACTGAGACGAGTAGACCCTCGCGGATGTCGCGAGGGTGAAGGCAGCTTTCGAAAGATCCCCGGAGTGCCTTCTGCAATTCCACAGTGCACTGATCATTCTGGGAACCCTCCGATCGGCTAAATACTTGGACGCATCGGCCAGACTTCAGAGTGGTCGGACTACCTTCGAGGAGTATTTCCTTGACCGGGAAGGGTAGCGCGATGCCCGGTTGTTGGTTCTAATGGGGTGGCATGGGGGAATGTGAAAGGGTTTGCGCTCATTTGGCGGGTCACGATTATCTGACCAGTAGGGCGCTCCGTGAATTGTTGAGCGCTTCAGGCCTTATTCGGGTCTCCGGTGAAAGCGCCACGGGTCGGCAGGCGTTTCACGAGGTGAGAAATGAGCAACCCGACATTGTTCTTGTCGATGCTTCGATTACCGACGTTGGCCTGACCGAAACGATTGATGGCCTCTCCGCCGTCAACAAGAACCTGAAGTTTGTAGTTCTGGCCAATCATCACTCCCCTGCAACCCTGGACGCCGCCCACCGGTCGGGAGTGCACGGCTACTTCCTCCGCGGAGCGGTGTTGGAGGATCTGGCACCGGCCCTGCGGATCATTCATCGCGGAGGATCAGTCCAACCGTTCGTGCTGCCACGCCAAAGCCGCCAAGAACCGGCCGACGGCGTTCTGGCATCCCGATTCAAGTCCTTCACCAACCGCGACCTGCACATCATTCGCGGCGTCACCGACGGGCTCACCAACACAGAGATCGCCGGGCCCCTGCACCTCAGCGAAGCCACCGTGAAAGCCCGCATCAGCAGAATCAAGAAACATCTCGGCGTCACCACCAGGGTGCAGATAGCCGTCCAGTGTGTTCAGGCCGGAATGATGGCGTTCCCATCGACGCTCCCGTGACCCGCTGCGAAGGCTGCTCCGGTTCGCGACAGGGTAAGCACAGGTAGTTTTGACGCGGCGGCACGACCGATCAGTGGGCGGCTTCGTGCCAGCTCAGTCCGGTCCCTACCGAGACGTCGAGCGGCACGGTCAGCTCCGCTGCCCCGGCCATCTCCCGTCGGACCAGCGCCTCCACAACCTCGCGCTCACCCGCCGCTACCTCGAGCACGAGCTCGTCATGGACCTGCAGGAGCATCCGCGAGGAAAGCCCATCCCTGCTCAGTGCCGCATCCACGCCGAGCATGGCCTTCTTGATGATGTCGGCTGCCGAGCCCTGGATCGGCGCGTTGAGTGCAGCCCGCTCGGCCATTTCCCGCAGCTGCCGGTTGTCACTCGAGAGGTCAGGAAGATACCGGCGGCGTCCTTCGATGGTCGAGGTGAAGCCGTCCTTGCGTGCCTGCTCGACGATGCCCCGGAGGTAGTCACGGACGGCGCCGAAGCGCTCGAAGTAGTCGCGCATCAGGGTACGCGCCTCGTCCACCGAGATCGCGAGCTGCTTCGAAAGGCCGAAGGAGCTCAGGCCGTACACCAGGCCGTAGGACATGGCCTTGACCTTCGACCGCATGGCGTTGGTGACTTCCGCCGGCGCGACGCCGAAGATGTGGGAGCCCACGAAGCGGTGGAGGTCCTCCCCCTCCTGGAAGGCCGCGATGAGGCCCTCATCCCCGGAGAGGTGCGCCATGATCCGCATTTCGATCTGTGAATAGTCGGCGGTCATCAGACTCTCGTACGGTGTCCCGGAACTGCTCTTGCCCACCACGAAAACCTCGCGGATACGCCGGCCCTCCTCCGAGCGCACCGGAATGTTCTGGAGGTTCGGGTTCGTCGAGGACAGCCGGCCCGTTGCTGCGACAGTCTGCAGGTACGTCGTGTGGATCCGGCCGTCGTCACCCACTGCTTTGCGCAGCCCCTCCACGGTCTGGCGCAGCTTCGTGGCATCCCGGTAGGCCAGGAGCTGCTCGAGGAACGGGTGCCCGGTCCTGACGATCAGGTCGGTGAGGGCATCGGCATCGGTGGAGTACCCGGTCTTGATCTTCTTCGTCCTCGGAAGCTCCAGCTCATCGAACAGCACCGCCTGGAGCTGCTTCGGTGAGCCGAGGTTGATTTCCTTGCCGATGATCCGGAAGGCTTCCGAGCCCGCCGCGCTGATGGTCTTCGAGAAGTCGTCCAGCAACCGGTCCAGGCGCTCCACCGAGACTGCGACCCCGGTCAGCTCCATTCCCGCCAGGACCTCGGCCAACGGCAGCTCGAGGCCGCCGAGGAGCTGATTGGCTCCCTTCTCCACGAGCTGCCCGGCGAAGTGCTCGCTGAGCTGCAGGGCAGCGAACGCGGCGACGACGGCGGGAGACGCAACATCCTTCCCGCCGAGGTCAAGTGCCTGCTGCCCTGAGGAGTCGTTCGCCGAGGCGGTGATGGACAGGCGCAGGTGGTACTGGCTGAGGTCGGCGAGGTCGTAGCTGCGGCGGTCCGGCTGGATGAGGTAGGCGGAGATGGCGGTGTCGTCGACTTCCCCCGCGAGGACCAGTCCCCGGGCGGCGAGCTGCTTGTACACGGTCTTGAAGTCGTGGACCACCTTCGGCGCATCCCTGTCAGCGAGCCAGGCGCCCAGCACCTGCTCCGCGCCGGCGTCGAGCGGCTCGAGTGGAACATAGGCGGCGCCGCTGGAGGTCACCAGTGCCACGCCGGCAACGTCGGACCCGCCCGACGTCGATTCCATCGCCAGGTGCACTGAGGTGAGCGCCTGGTTCGTGGCCTTCAGCCAGGCGGTCAGCTCCCCCTCATCCTGCAGCATTACATGCGGCGGCGGGCTCATCTCGTCCCCGGTGTCCTCGGTCTCCTCCTCACCGAACAGCTCGAACAGGCGTTTGCGCAGCGTGTTGAACTGCAGCGAGTCGAAGAGGTCCTCGACGGCCGTGCGGTCGGGGTGCTGGGACACCATGGCATCGAGATCGACGGGCAGCACGAGGTCCGTCAGCAGCCGGTTCAGGCGCCGGTTCCGCTTGACCGAGTCGAGGTGCTCCCGCAGGGCGTCCCCCACTTTGCCGCCGATCGAGTCGATATTCTCGATGATCCCCTCGAGGCCGCCATAGAGCCTGATCCATTTCGCGGCCGTCTTCGGGCCGACGCCGGGCACGCCCGGAAGGTTGTCGGCGCTCTCCCCCACCAGTGCTGCCAGATCGGAATACTGGTGCGGAGGTACGAAGTACTTCTCCTCGATGGCCTTCGCATCCATCTGCGGGATGTTGGTGACGCCCTGCTTGGGGTACAGCACGGTCACGCGGTCATTGACCAGCTGGAAGGCGTCGCGGTCGCCGCTGACGACCTGGACGTCCCAGTCCTCGGCAGCTGCATTGCAGGCGAGCGTGGCGAGGATGTCGTCGGCCTCGTACCCGTCCATGGAGATGGTGGGAATCCGCATGGCTTCCATGACCTTGATGATGAGGTCGATCTGGCCGTGGAACTCCTCCGGAGTCTTGGACCGGCCGCCCTTGTACTCCGTGTACTCCTCAGAGCGGAAGGTAGGAGTATCGAGGTCGAAGGCGACCGCCACGTGCGTGGGCTTCTGGTCCTTGATCAGGTTGATCAGCATCGCCGTGAAGCCATAGACGGCGTTGGTGTGCTGACCGGTGTCGGTGGAGAAATTCTCGGGAGGAAGCGCATAGAACGCGCGGAAGGCCATGGAGTGTCCGTCCACCACCAGGAGTCGGTTCCGCTGCCCGGTCGAAGGACGCGCGGCGGTCAGGGTTGCAGCTGGTTTGGTAGTTTCACTCACAGGTGCCAGCCTAGTTCCCATGATGGACAAATTCATTCCGCCGGCCTCGTCCGGTGAAGCAGGCAACGACCATGTAACGGAACTGACGGCCGCGGGTGTTCCCCCCGAGATGCACGAGTGGCTCGGCGGGTACGGCGTCGGACGCCTGAACGTGAAGATGGGCATCACCTTCCTCGAGATGAGCGCCGGGCGCATGGTCGCAACCATGCCGGTCGAGGGCAACGAACAGGTTGCGGGGATCCTGCACGGCGGTGCACACCTGGTGCTGGCCGAGACGCTCGGATCCTTCGCCGCCGGCCTTCACGCCGGCCCGGGGCGCCAGGCCCTGGGAATCGAAATCAGCGCCACCCATCACCGCAGCATCGCGTCGGGCACCGTCACCGGCACAGCCACCGCGCTTCATCTGGGACGCACCCTGACCACGCACGAGGTCGTCATGACCGACGACGACGGCCGCCGGCTCTCCACCGCGCGCATCACCAACCTCATCCGGGACACCGGCAACTAGCAGTCGATCCCCTCATCGCTGCGGAGGCAAGAGACCGAGCCCTGCAATCTTGTCCTTGCCGGTCTTTCTGCCGGCCCGATACCGTGGAGGTCACGCGATCGGACCTCCGAAGGGAAAGAACATGTCAAAGAAACTGCTCCGGCAGTCCGCCGCCCTCCTCGCCGCCACCGCCCTGTTCCTTACCGGCTGCGACAACTCCGAACAGGAGCAACCTCCGGCAGATGACATGCAGCAGGAGGAGCAGCAGAACGAGGACGACGGTCAGTTCGACGACAACAACGGCATCGACACCGATCAGGGAGATGACTCCCGGGGGGAGGAAAACGAGGACGGTGAAGACGGCGAAGACGACTAGCGCGATCAACCGACGACTAGCGCGATCGACCGACGACTAGCGCGGTCCAACCGACGACTAGCGCGATCGACAGGCAGCGACGGTCGGCTTCCGGCAGCCTTTCCTCCGGCGCCCGGCACTCCGGCACCCGGCTCAGGCGTTGAGGCCGGGCCCAAGCCGTCGGCTGAGCCCCTCCTCGATGTGGTTCCTAAGCTCGGACGGCCGGAACGGTTTGCGCAGATAGCCGTCGGCGCCTGCTGCGACACCACGGGCCTCGTCGGCGGGATCGGACCGTGCCGTGAGCATGACGATGAGGGTGGAGGAGAATCCCCGGATCCGGCGGGCAACCTCGAAGCCGTCGATGTCCGGGAGTCCGACATCGAGGGTGACGACGTCGGGCAGCAGACGCCGCACCATCTGCACTCCCGCGAGGCCCGCTGGGGCGGTGTGGACCTTGAACCCGGCGCCGGTGAGCACGGTGTGCAGAAGGTCGCGAACGTCGTCGTCGTCTTCAATAACCACCGCGGAGCGGGAGGGCTCTTCACTGAACATTCGGCCAGTCTACCCACCGCCGGTGAACAGCCGGTTGCGGGCGCTTCCCTGACGGTTGCGCCCGCCGAACGCACGTCTCCGACGTCGTCGTGCTACTGCGGTTTCCGCGCCCGGCTGGGCTGTACGCGGGGCGGCTCGCCGGGCATCTTGGGGTAGTCGGGCGGGAAGGCGAGTTCGCCGAGGCCTACTTCGAGGTCACGGTTCCACCACGCGAGCAACGTATCGATCGTTCCCGGCGCGTCGTTCAGGTGTTCCCAGGGGTCGCCCCTGTCGTTCAGCCTGCCGGGCACCGTCGCCATTGTGTACCTGGCCGGGTCGGCCGTCGCGAGTTCGTCCCATTCGAGGGGGCAGGAGACCGGGGCGTGGGCCAGCGGGCGGGGACTGTAGGCGCCGGCCATGGTGCGGTCACGGTTCGCCTGGTTGTAGTCGACGAACATCTTCTCGCCGCGCTCCTCCTTCCACCATGCCGTCGTCACAGCATCGGGCATCCGGCGTTCCAGTTCACGGGCCGCGGCGATGACGGCGTGGCGGACGTCGAGGAACTCGTGCGTCGGCTCGATGGGCGCGAACACGTGCAGCCCCCGGTTGCCGGACGTCTTGATGAACGCGGTCAGGCCGGCCTCCGCGAGGACCGATCGGAGCTCCAGTGCAACGGGGACTGTTTCGGGGAACCCGGTGCCGGGCTGCGGATCGAGGTCAATGCGCAGCTGGTCCGGGTTGTCGGGATTGCCGGCGCGGGATGCCCAGGGGTGGAACACGACGGTATTCATCTGCACCGCCCACACCACGCCAGCCGGTTCGTCGAGGACCAACTGCGGGTGTGAGCGGCCGCTCGGGTAGGTCACCGGGACCGACCGGACGAAGTCCGGAGTGCCCTTGGGTGGATTCTTCGAGAAGAACTGCTCCCCGTCGATACCGCCCGAGAACCGTTGCAGCGATACCGGGCGGTCGCCGTTCGCGGCAAGGAACGCAGGGCTGACGGCCACCAGATACTTTGCAAGATCGAGTTTCGTCAGACCCAGCTGCGGCCAGAGGACGCGCGACGGGCTCGAGATGCGCATGTCCCGCGGGCCTCCGGGCCCGTCGACGGTGAGGAGAACTGCTTCGCTGGCCATGGGAACAATGTACTCCGCGGGCACTCCCGCGCATCCGGGCGGTTCAGCCGCACGGAACCGGGCCGGAGCGGCGTGCAATGGGCCACGATCCAGTGCGCGGTTCCGGCCCGGACCATAAGCTCGTGGCATGGCCAGATACTTTGATGTGCATCCCGAGGATCCCCAGCCCCGCGCGATCGCCCAGATTGCCGAGATCGTCAGGTCGGGCGGCCTGATCGCCTACCCGACGGACTCCTGTTACGCGCTCGGGGCGCAGCTGGGCAACAAGGACGCCCTTGAGCGCATCCGCGCGATCCGCCGGCTGGACAACAAGCACCACTTCACGCTCGTCTGCAGTGACTTCGCGCAGCTGGGGCAGTTCGTGCAGATCGGCAACGACGTCTTCCGGAGCATCAAGGCAGTGACCCCCGGCAGCTACACCTTCATCCTGCCCGCCACGAAGGAGGTGCCGCGCCGGCTGATGCACCCGAAGAAGAAGACGGTGGGCGTGCGGATCCCTGACCACAGGACGGTCCAGGCGCTGCTCGCGGAACTCGGCGAGCCGCTGCTGTCGAGCACCCTGCTGCTTCCGGACCAGGAGACCCCGCTCACCGAGGGCTGGGAGATCAAGGAGGAACTCGACTACCAGGTGGACGCGGTGATCGATTCCGGGGACTGCGGCGCCGAGCCCACGACGGTGATCGACTTCTCCAGCGGCACCGCGGAGATCGTGCGGCGCGGGATGGGCGACCCGGCCCGGTTCGAGTAGCTGCCGGTCAGACACGCGATCGTGGCTGGTTGCGTCGGGCGTTCAGCATTGACAGGTGGATCAGTGCTGGCTAGGTTTTTATAGATTGGTAGATTTCTTCCACCGTACGAGAATTAGAAGGCGGGCAGTATGCCGAATCACTTGGAGACCAACGGTCTCAGCGTCGCCGAAGAGCTCTACGCCTTCGTCCGGGACGAAGCGCTGCCGGGGACAGGGATCGAGGCGGAGGCCTTCTGGGCGAACGCCGCGGCCCTCATCGCGGAGTTTTCGCCGCGGGTGCAGGAACTGCTGGGCATCCGCGAGCGGATGCAGCAGCAGATCGACGAATACCACCGTGGGCGCGACGCGATGCCCGTGGATTCGGATGCCTACGAGGACTTCCTCCGCTCGATCGGCTACCTGGTCGAGGAGCCCGGGGATTTCACCATCACGACCGATCAGGTCGACCCTGAGATCGCGACCGTCTCCGGTCCCCAGTTGGTGGTCCCGTTGTTGAATGCACGCTTTGCAGCCAACGCGGCCAACGCCCGTTGGGGCTCGCTGTACGATGCGCTGTACGGTACCGACGTCGTCGACGACGCGGAGGGGCGTGGGCACGCGGGGAGTTACAACCCGGTGCGCGGTGCCGCCGTCGTCGCCCGCGGGCGGCAGTTCCTCGATGAGCACACCAGCCTGGCGGGTGGATCCCACTCGGATGTCACCGCCTACCGGATCGCTGACGGCGTCCTTGTCGCCGAGACGCCGGGCGGTCCACTGGGACTGGCTGAGCCGGGGCAGCTCGCGGGCTACCGGGGAGCCGCGGACGAGCCCGAGTCCGTGCTGCTCGTACACCACGGCCTGCACATCGAGATCCAGATCGACCGCACCCACACGATCGGCTCGGGCGATCCGGCCGGTGTGAAGGACATCGTGCTGGAATCCGCGACCACGACAATCATGGACCTCGAGGACTCGGTGTCCGCGGTCGACGCCGGGGACAAGGTGGCCGGCTACCGCAACTGGCTCCAGTTGATGCAGGGCACCCTGACCGCCGAGGTGGCCAAGGGGACCGGGACCTACACCCGGCGGCTCAACCCCGACCGCGTGTACACATCAACCGACGGCTCGGAGCTGACCCTGCCCGGCCGTTCCCTGCTGCTCATCCGCCAAGTAGGCCACCTGATGACCAGCGACGCCGTACTCGACCCTGCCAGCGCTCCGGTGCCCGAGGAGATCCTCGACGCTCTCTTCACAGGGCTCGGTTCCGTGCACGACCTGCGCGGCCCGCACTCCGGTCACAACTCACGGGCCGGGTCGGTGTACATCGTCAAGCCGAAGATGCACGGACCGGGTGAGGTCGCCGTGGCCTGTGCCCTGCTTGCCGGCGCCGAGGCCGTGTTGGGCCTCGAACCGCTCACCCTGAAGATCGGCATCATGGACGAGGAGCGCCGCACGTCCGCCAACCTGAAGGCATGCATCTGGGAGGCACGGGACCGCGTGGCGTTCATCAACACCGGCTTCCTGGACCGCACCGGCGACGAGATCCACACCTCGATGCTTGCGGGCCCCATGGTCCGCAAAGCCGACATGCGGAACTCCAGCTGGATCAAGGCCTACGAGGACGCCAATGTCGATATCGGGCTGGAGTGCGGATTCAGCGGTCGGGCCCAGATCGGAAAGGGCATGTGGGCTGCACCGGACGATATGGCTGACATGCTCGCCCAGAAGGTCGCGCACCCGCTCGCGGGCGCCGACTGCGCCTGGGTCCCCTCACCCACCGCCGCGACCCTGCACGCCATCCACTACCACCAGATCGACGTGGACGCCCGGCAGGCCGAACTCGCCGGGAAGCGCCGCTCGACCCTACGGCAGCTGCTCACCATCCCCGTCGGGAACCCCGCCGACTGGCCCGCCGCTGACCGGCACAATGAGCTGGACAACAACATCCAGAGCACGCTGGGATACATCGTCCGCTGGGTGAACGACGGCGTCGGGTGCTCCAAGGTCCCCGACATCCACGGCACAGCACTGATGGAGGACCGCGCCACCTGCCGCATCAGTTCCCAGCACGTCTCGAACTGGCTCCTGCACGGCGTCGTGACCGAGGAAGAGGTGGAGGCGTCACTGCGGCGGATGGCTGCGATCGTCGACGAGCAGAACGCCTCGGACCCTGACTACACCCCGATGTCCCCGGCGTTCACCACCGAGGCATTCCTCGCGGCCCGGGAACTCGTGCTCGACGGCGCCGCACAGCCATCCGGGTACACCGAGCCGATCCTGCACCGGCGCCGTGCCCTGCATAAGCACACCGACAATCTGACGAGGAATGCATCATGAACCTGACCCTGGAATCCGCCCAATCCATTCTCGTCGACGCCCTTGCGGCGGGCCGGCAGCACGGCTTCAAACCACTGACCGTCGTCGTACTCGACGCAGGTGGCCACGTCATCGCGGCCGCGCGCCAGGACGGCGCCTCGAATAACCGCTTCGAGATTGCACACGGCAAGGCGTACGGGGCGTTGGCCCTCGGAATGGGTTCGCGTGCCATCATGGAGCGCGCCGAGCAGCAGGCCTACTTCATCGCAGCAGCGACCGCCACCCTGGGTGGCCGGCTCATCCCGGTGCCCGGTGGCGTCCTGGTACGCGATCAGGACGGCGTCATCAAGGGTGCCGTCGGCATCAGCGGCGACAGCTCCGACAACGACGAGACCGCAGCGTCGACGGCGATCGAGGCTGCCGGCCTGACGGCACAGGTGGACTGACGCTCCCGCGGATACGGGACTCCGACGTGGCTTGGGGCAGGTGCATGGGCCGATACCGGACCCGGGCCACGCTGTCCGACCCGCCCGTGAATCGACGCCGCGCCTCCGAAGGACGTCTGGAGCATTTTCTCCACGACCCGGCCTGACGCTGACTGGCTGTCCCTGCCCGAACGCGGATAGCGGAGCCGGCCCGCATGCACGGACATGCGTGAGGAGCAGACGTCTGCACGCTGCACGCTCTTCCTCGAACGTGCGGGCGACGTGAGCATGGCGAGCCGATGCGGCGGCACCGCCGCGAGTTCGAGCGGTGAGCCGGGTGTCCACGCACCATTGACAACTTCCTGAACACTGAGGATGCTGACTCTGACAGCGGTCAACCGTTTCAGCGGATAGGGGACGCCTCTCCCCGATCGAGCAGGAAGTGGGGACGGGTGATGTCATCGAGCATTGCGGTCCATTGGAGCCTGAAGTTGCTGGGATGCTGGGGTCTTGAACGGGAGCACCAGCAGGCCATCGTGGCTTTTCGGCAGCAGAGGCTCATTGCCGCCCTTGCCCTGAAGGGCGGACGGCGGCGCAGCTCTATTGCCGGTCTGCTGTGGCCGGACTGCACCGAGGTCCAGGCATCCGGGAGCCTGCGCGCCTGCCTGTGGAACATCGCGCACCAGCTTCCGGGACTCCTTGAACCGGCCAGTGACCCCCTGTCGCTCGCGCAAACGGTTTCCATCGACGTTGCTGAGCTGACCGGGCGGATGGATCTCGTCAATCGAGGTGCAACTATTCCGACCGGCTTGGCGGACCAGCTGCGGGGGGCGAATCTGCTGCCCGGTTGGCACGAGGAGTGGCTCTGGCCGGACCAGGAGAGGTTGAATCGTCTACGCATAGCGACGCTGGAAAACCTGGCCGGGCGCTTCCTGGCCACCGGTCAGCTCGATGCCGCGCTCGAAGCCGCCACGACAGCTTCCGAACTGGATCCCCTGCGCGAGAGCGCGCAACGGATGCTGCTCCGCATCCACCTGGCGGCCGGGAACAATGGTTCCGCCATCCGCAGTTACCGAAGCTATCTCGCGGTTCTCGGGCACGAATGCGGCGTTCGCCCGTCTGCCGGCATCACGGATCTCATCCGGCCCCTGCTCCAGGTTCCCCAGGAACAGTCACCGACCCCTCCCCTCGGCGCTGGTCTCGGTGTGGGCCTGCGTCCGTCCTTCGATTAGCTTCCACCTTGGGGCGGCCAGTAACGCGGCAGTAACGCGTGGCATGATATTCCTGCCCTAACCGGGCGTGCGACGAATCGGACACCGCCCGGACGAACGGGAGGGGTCGCCATGCCGAAGACACTGCCGCCGGGGGTGATCGAGCTCGGGGTGGCCAGCTTCCAGGTGAACGTCATGCCGGACGTCTTCGACTCCAGGGACCTCGAGTACCGTCCCCGGCTTGCACTGCTGCCCGCGGTTCTGGACCGCCGACCCGTGGACACTCTGGTCCAAACGCAGGAGGGCAACTCCTGCACGGGCCACGCAATGGCGGCGATGATCAACGCCGTGCTCTCCTCGGCGGGCGCCCCGGTGAGGGTGAGCCCCTACATGCTCTACCGGATGGCCCGCCGCTATGACGAGTTCGAGGGAGAGGAGGATGAAGGGTCGTCACTCCGCGGAGCCCTCAAAGGGTGGTTCTACCACGGAGTCCTGCCCACCGAGGACTGGCCTGCCCTCACGGAGGATCCCGATCTCGACGGTGATTCCGCCCTCGCAGAGAAAGCCTTCCTGCACCCGCTGGGTGCCTTCTACCGCGTCAATGCCCACCGTCTCGACGATATGCAGTCCGCGATCAACGAATTGAACGTGATCGTGGCCTCCGCGCTCGTGCATACGGGCTGGATCGAACCGACCCGGGTCGTGAGATCCGACGGCACGAACATGCATGTCATCGAGCGGCCGCCGGGCGCGGGTCAGCTCGGTGGACATGCCTTCACGATCGTCGGGTACAACAGTGTCGGGTTCCTGGTGCAGAACAGCTGGGGCACAGATTGGGGATCCGGGGGTTTTGCAACGCTTCCCTACGACGACTGGCTCTCCTCCGCCTACGACGCCTGGGTTGCGCGGCCGGGTGTGCCCGCCATTGTCCGCACGCGGAACCGTGCAAAGGTGGTCGATACGACGGCGGGAGTGCTCGCCGAAGGGCCCGGCCCGGACCTGGTCCGACTCTCCCGTCACGTGGTGAATCTGGGCAACGAGGGAAGGCTGTGTACCACCGGTCGCTTCACCAGCAGCCCTGCGCAGCTTGAACGCATGTTCCAGCGAATGGAGGAGTATCACCATTTCTGGCAGGGAACCTCCGCCGGTCCGGATGAAGCGGTGCACCGTGTGGTTCTCTATGCCCACGGAGGTCTGGTCGACGAAAGGTCCGGTCTGTCCACGGCCCAGGCACAACTGAACTGGTGGCTGAACAACCAGGTGTACCCGATCAGTTTCGCCTGGCAGAGCGGCCCCGTGGAAACCATGCTCAATTCCTTCGGAGACATGATCCGCGGCAAACTCCCCTTCGGCGGTCTCGGGTTCGATCTGGTCGAGCAGGCCGACCGGTTCGTCGAGAGATTCGCCAGGCAGAACATCCGGTGGATGTGGGCCGAAATGAAGGAGAACGCGGCGGCTGCCTCGGCACCACTTCCACCTGCAGTCGAATGGCCGCGGAGCGGAGCGGGTACTGACGGCTGGGCGGGTCTCCCCGGCGCGTCCCTGCTGGCACGGCGGCTGGGGCGTTATGCGGAATCGCTTGGCGGGGGCGCCCTCGAAGTCCACGTCGTGGGGCACAGCGCCGGATCCATCTTCACGGCGCATCTCCTGTCACGCCTGAAAGAGGAGCGTGTTCCCGTGACCTCAATGACCTGGCTTGCGCCGGCGATCCGGATCGACGACTTTCAGCAGTTGGTCCTGCCGCACCTCAAATCGGGCCACGTGAAGAAGTTCGCGTCCTTCAGTCTCCGTGGCGCGCAGGAACTGGACGACGTCGTCGGGACCGGAAAGTTCAACATCTACCAGAAGTCGCTGCTCTATCTGGTCTCCCACGCCCTGGAGCACGGGGCGGAAGGACGGGGAGGGGGGGAGGTGCCGCTTTTCGGAATGGAGCGGTTCGTGGACAGCCCGTGTGACGGTTCCACCCTGTCCAGGGTGTTGGAAGCTCCTTCCGCCGACCTGGTGTTTTCTCCTAGCCAGGGACCGCCGGCGAGCAGCTCCAGCGCCACCACCCACGGCGGGTTCGACAATGACACAGCGACGATGACATCCGTCATGGTCCGGATTCTCCGGCTCGACGAGGCAACTGAACGTACCCGCTTCCAAGCGCACTCCCCGCTGCTTGATGCTGGACCGGGAGCTGCCCGCGAACCCGCCGGGAATGCATCGGCTCCGTCCCGTGTCGCCGACGTCGAGCATGCCGGGACGGCCCCCGTGACGAGGATGGCCGCCCCGCAGCCCAATGATGTGCAGGTTCCCGCCTCCGCCGGCCCCCTCCCCGAGGAACAGCTCGCACCGGAAACCACCAGCCCCGTGATGGATGCCCTGACCCGTCACGGATGGACGGTCGAGTCCCAGGCAGCTACATCTTCCGCCCTGAAGGCCCCAGGTGGCATTCCCTGAGCCACCGGACCAGCTTCCCCTGGGTGTGCCGACCAACCGGACCTGGCGGGAACAGGCGCTCACCAGCGCGGCCCAGCTGCGGACTGTCTCGGCATGGCTCGCGCTGACCGACCCGCCGTCCGGAACCGATCCCGGAGCGGACGCGGGCAAGGCCGTGCTGGAGAACGCCATCGCCTGGCATCTCAACGAAGCCATCAGTGTCGCCTCCCTTAAGTCTCCTGCCATCCAGACCTCGTACAACGGCGCCGTGGTGGAGCGCGTCCTGAGCCACCTGGACGCCGCGCGGGTGGCGCTCCTGCTGAGGGCACCGGTCGGCTTCGTCCAGTCGCAGCTACCGAACATCCACGCCCACGTGCGCCTGCACCTGCCGCGGACCGATCCGCAGCGGGTGGCCGTCGAGAAGGCTGCAAAGGCAGCGCTGACGACCCCGCTCGACAACGCCTCCCGGCTGACTGTGGTTTCGGCTTTCCGGGCGGCGTGCGTCGAAGCCCGTGAGGAATTCTCGCGGGTGCGCAGTTTCCGGAATGTCCTGATCATGAGCGCCCTGGTGCTGACCGTTCTGGCTGTTGCCCTCGCCGTCGCCGGTTGGATCCGGCCCGGTGAAATGCAATTGTGTTTCGAGCCGACCGAAGGACGAGCCTGCCCCACCGGGGACCGCCCCCGACCCTGGGATCTGCTGTTCATCGAGTCTTTCGGCCTCATCGCGGCAGCAGTTTCCGGAGCTGCGTCCTTGAGGCATGTCCGGGGCACCTCCACGCCGTATGGACTGCCGTTGGCCCTCGCGATCCTGAAACTACCGGCCGGGGCGCTGACGGCCGTGCTGGGCCTGCAGCTGATGCGGGGCGGATTCGTGCCCGGTCTGAGCGACCTCGACAACCCTGCCCAGATCGTCGCGTGGGCCATCACCTTCGGAGCCGCGCAGCAGCTCTTCACCGGGCTGGTGGACCGCCAGGCGCAGACCGTCCTCGACGACATCGGCGGCAAGACCGGGAGCGACACCAACACCGCCGCGTGACAGCCCCGCTGAACGTCACGGTCACTGGATGCCGCTCTCTGGCGGAGGAAGCCGGAAAGGCAACTCCTCGTCCACCGCGGCAACCCCGTCGACCGCCTCGAGCGCGGAGCGGGAGGCCTGCGGCGCCGAACCCGTGATCATCCCCAGGACGCTCATCACCCGATCAACGTCCATCCCGCAGGATCGCAGCTGCTCCGCGACGTCGTTGATGGTGGAGCGGTGCGTCTCCTTCACTGTCACGGTGAGCTTCATGCCGTCCTATTCCTGCGGTGCCATGACGAGCCCGGACCCCACGTCCACCGACGGCGCCAGTAGACGATGGCTTTCCTGCATCAGGACGGACCAGAGTTCCCTCCCCCGGTACCCGGTGGCCTGCGCCCACAGGGCAGCAACACCGGCAGCATGGGGTGTCGCCATGCTGGTGCCGCTGATCGTGTTGTAGCGGTCGGGCATCAGCCAGGAGGAGTACACCTGATAGCCGGGACCCGCGATGTCGGCCTGCCCACCGCGGACCGGCAGGGTCCGCGCCGAGAAATACGCGAGGTCCAGCTGCTGGTCCAGCGCCCCCACTGCCAGGATGAACGGGCTGTTGGCAGGCGCGCCGACAAAGCCGAAGTTGTTCTGGCGTCGGTCGGCATTGTTTCCGGCGGCGGCGATGATCAACGATCCCTGGTCGAGCACCCGCCGGCCGATCGCGGTGTACGGCGGATGGACCTGCTGGACGTCGGCCCCGAGGGACATGGAGATGACCGCACAACCATTCATCATCGCCCACTCGATCCCGGCGATGATCCCGCCGTCGCTTCCCGACCCGGAGTCGCTGAGCACCTTCCCCGCGAAGATCTCCGCCTCACAGGCAACCCCGTACCCGGGGCCGGTGGACGGTGTCCGCGGACCACAGGAACTACCGATGCAGTGGGTTCCGTGGCCATGCCCGTCCTGTGCCGTCTCGCCGGCGATGAAGGATTCAACGGTGACCTGACGGCCCGCGAAGTCGGGGTGCGAGGAATCGAACCCGGTATCGAGGACCGCCACCCTGATCCCGTCGCCGGTCCACGGCGAGGCAGCCGCCCCGGCCGCCTGGAGGCCCCAGGTGAACTGCGGCGTGTCCTGGAACGACGCCGAACCGTCGCCGCCGGTCGCGTCGGAGAGGACATGGTGAATCAGTTCGGGCGAGACGGACACCACGTTGGCCTGATTCGACGCGGAGCGCAGCGCCCCCGCCTGCTGCGGGTCGGCCGTCACGACGGCGACGCCGAGCGCCGCGAAGACGGTGGCGTCCGCGCCCCGGGCCTGCTCGGGGTCAACCGGTCCCCGGCCGAAATCACGGGAACTCGCCACGTTGGACAGACCAGCCGCCGACCTCAGGAACGCGGGCGGGTCCGGCTCGGACTCAGCAAAGACGACGATGAAGCGTCCGGTGGTTTCCGGTTCCTGCCTGGTGGACCGGCTTCCGGAGGAATCAGGTTCGATCATGGCACTCTACCTCTGGGGAATAGGGGGTGAAGCTTCAATGTAGCCACCGCCTCGTTATTCTGCTGTTACTCGGACGGCTCCTCACCGGCCTTCCACTACGGAGTGCGAAATTGACGTTCGACCCTAGCGCAGTGTCGTTTCCACCTCCACGCTCCTACACATTGCAGGTTTCACCAGGTCAGCCTCCCTCCGGACTCTCTCTGCACCTGCAGCAGGGGTGAGTCGGGCCATGCAGCCCACCGGCCTGTCGGTCCATGCAGCCCACCGGCCTACCGGCAGGAATGCTCCACGCACGTAAGGAAGGCCACCATGAAAGCAGGTCGAGTTATTCTGCTGGTGCTGGGCACCTTGATGGCGCTGACCGGGCTGGGAATGCTCGCCGGCTCCGCGGTTCTCGGCTGGGCACAATTCCAGCAGCGGGACGGCAGCTACTTCACCGCTCCGCTGGAGCGGTACCAGGCGGATTCCTATGCCCTCACCAGTCCGGGGCTGGATCTCATTGTCGATGACGGGCTGCCCGCCGTCTTCTCGACCGGCGACGTCGGCAGCATCCTGCTACGCGCGGCATCCGCCGAGGCCGGGCAGGAGATTTTCATCGGCATTGCTGACCAGGCGGAGGTGGCGGACTATCTGGCCGGCGTTGAACAGACAGAATTGACACAGGTTCAGTTTGCCCCGTTCCGGCCCGAGTACCGCACCGTGTCCGGCTCCTCCTCCCCCGCACCCCCTACAACGCAGGCCTTCTGGGAAGCCTCGGCCGCCGGTCCGGGGACCCAGGAGCTCATGTGGGATATCCGCCCCGGCAGCTGGGCGGTTGTGGTCATGGCAACCGACGGCGCCGTTCTGACCGGCGTCGACCTGCAAGCCGGGGCTCGGACGAACCTGCTCGGACCGATCGCCTGGTGGCTGCTGGCCGGCGGGGTGATCCTGGTGGCCGCCGGCGTGGCCCTGATCGTCGCCGGAGCCGCAGCACTGGGCCGCCACGGTCCGCCGGCCCCCTACGGCGAGCAGCACGCGGTCCGGCATGACGGACCGACCCCCTCCGGGCCTCCGGTATCTTCCTCGGCCGACACCCGGCCCCCGGGCTCTGCCGGCGCCCCCGCCATCGTTCCGCCGTCCGGGGACGAATATCGGTCCTATCCGGCTCGACTGTCCGGCCACGTGGACCCTTCCCTGTCGTCCTGGATGTGGCTGGTGAAGTGGTTCCTGGCCATTCCGCACGTGATTGTGCTGTTCTTCCTCGGGTTCGCCCTACTGATGACCACCATCGTGGCCGGGTTCGCGATCCTGTTCACCGGCCGGTACCCCCGTGCGCTCTTCGACTTCAACGTCGGGGTGCTGCGGTGGAGCTGGCGGGTTCCTTCTACGCCTACACCGCTCTGGGCACAGATCGGTACCCGCCGTTCACCCTGGCGCGGACCGACTATCCGGCTGATTTCGACGTCGAGTATCCGCAGCGGCTTTCGCGGGGTCTGGTGCTGGTCAAGTCCTGGCCGCTGGCTCTCCCGCACCTGCTGATCGTGGCGGCCCTGACCGGCAATTCCTGGTCCTGGGACCCGCGCTGGGGAGCAACCGCGGCCCGGGAATGGGAATCCCGGCAATCCGCGGGAGTATCGTTACTGACCATTCTGGTCCTCGTTGCCGCCGTGATCCTGCTGTTCACCCGGACCTACCGGAGAACCTTGTTCAACCTGATTCTCGGCCTGAACCGCTGGATCTACCGGGTGATTGCCTATGTGGCACTGAT
The DNA here is from genome assembly GCF_000520555.1 of Arthrobacter sp. Br18. Taxonomy (GTDB): domain Bacteria; phylum Actinomycetota; class Actinomycetes; order Actinomycetales; family Micrococcaceae; genus Arthrobacter_D. The sequence goes on from NZ_AZSA01000194.1 coordinate 19,262, forward strand.
GCGCGATGAGTATCCGCCGTTCCGGCTCGACCAGGGCCCGGTCGACCAGCCACTGCCAGGACCGGGCCTGCCGCCGGAAACCGCGGCCGGGAGCGCGAGGCCGCTGACCGGCTGAACGGCTGGCTCACCCTCCGGGCTCTACGTGGACCGGCTCCGCGTCGTTCTGACCGCTCTGTCCGTCGCCGAACGCCTCCGGAGTCATCTGTAGTTTGCGCAGGTGCAGGACGCCGAGAACCAGGAAGAACGCGGAGAGGGCCAGCGCGGGCCAGAAGGACGCGTGGTTCAATGGCAGGTCGAACAGCGGTTTCACCACTTCACCGGCTGCGAGGGAAAAGATGAGAGTGAACCCCAGGACATGGAGCGCAGGCAGCAGGATCAGTCCGGTGGCGTGCTGCCGGTAGGTCAGGACGGACAGGATCAGGAAGGCCGGCATGATGAAGCACAGGTCCAGGATGAAGATCGAGTGCAAGGAATCGATCTGTTCCCCGGTGCGCATCAGCGGCAGGAGCATTCCGATCCACAGGGGGTAGAAGACCATCGGCTGAAGCAGTGCACCCGAGGCCGAGACGACACGAATCCCCCTCGGCAGCGCCGGCTGCTGCAGGTTCCTGCGCAGGGTAGCTCCTGCATACACCAGGGCCCAGAAGGACAGGGCGAACACCGCCATATACAGCAGGTAGAGGCCGTTGTAGGTGCGCTCGATGACGTAGATGCCGTAGGCATAGAACAGGTATCCCAGGAGGCCCAGGACAATAATCTGCCGCCTGGGCGTCCCGGACCGTCCGGTGAGGGCCAGATACAGCAGACACAGGGCCGCCGCGGCGGAGATAAGATCCTGGGAATAGGCTCCGCGGATGATTCCAGGGGAAACTATCCGGTCGTAGATCGCCGGGTCCCACAGACCGGCGGCCGCGGCGACGAGGGCCAGCAGACCGGTGACGGCCCAGGCACCCCTATTCACGTTCACGTGGGTCAGCACGGTCTCGGGCTCCTTTCAGCACGGGTCCCGCTCTTGTGATCCCTGGCGGACCGGAGGTTCCGCAATAATCGGTGGTGCCAACCTAAACTCGGTGTTGCCCACATAAGCACAGCACCGGAGCCCCGATCAGAGGCTTTGGTCCCCTGCCTCCAACAGCACCTCGGCTGAGAACCCAGCGGCAACGCGCACCCCATCACGCACTGCCAACCGATCACCGCGAGCCTTTCGACCCTGGTACGGGCTCACCGGGGAAACCGCTAATTCCCGGCTTCATCCTGATTCTGGTGGTCGGCGGCACACAGCCGGCCAGTGCCCTTTTGATGATCGTGAGGAGAGCCCGCCCTGTTGGCGGCGGCCGTGGCCGGCTTCGGAAGGGTGATCTGGATTTTTGTCGAGCTGGCCATGATGGCCGGGTATTCCTGGCTGCAGGCCCTCTTCTTCATGTTCAGGATCTTCGAGCTGATCCTCGTCTGCGCACTGCTGGGAATCGCACTGGGCGTCGTAGTTCTCTGGTGCGAGTGTTCATCAAGATGGCGGGCTTTTTGGAGGGTAGTTGGCGGGGTCCGTAGTCGCTACAGCGCTTGGCGCGTCCCACTGAGGGATCCTCCTACGAGACGAAGATTTTCCCCTATTCGGCCTGCTGCGGTGTGAATCGCAGAGGTAAGTGGCACGGTTTTCACAGCGGTTAGTGGCCGATGAGGAGTGCTTCTCGGGCTGCGTCGACGAGTTCGGGTGTGAGGGTCTCGAGTTTGTTGAGGGCTTGGATTCGGGTGATTTGGGTGAGGAGCCGGTCGACGAGGCGGAAGTTGCCGCCGGTGATGCGGACGATGGTTGCTATGGCGGTGGCGTGGGCGATTCCGTCATCTGCCGTGTTCTTGGTGGTGGGGAGTCTGTTGGTGAGGACGGCGGTGAGTTCATCGGGTGTCAGGGGTCGGTATTCGTGGGCGAAGCCTATGCGGCTGTAGAGCTGGGGGTAGCGGGCGAGTCTTTTCTCGATGCCGGGCATGCCGATGAGGATGACGCCCATGTGGTGGCGGTCGAAGTAGTCGCGGACCTGCTCGAGGCCGGGGGCTTTGAGGCGGTCGGCTTCGTCGATGATGAGGAGTTCGGTGTGGCCGCTGGAGCGGGATTCGGTGTGGACGAAGGGGTCGATATTGCCGTGCTCGGCGTAGTCCGCGGCGTAGGAGATCTGTTGGCATGCCTGCGGCAGGCCTTGGTCGATTTGTCGGATGGTTGCTGCGACTGTGGGGGTGAAGAACGCGGTGCGGCCTTGGAGTACCCGTTCCGGTACGGGACCGAGGTCGTCGGCGAAGTCTCCCCGCCATTGGTCCCAGTCGTCGGCGGCGGCGTAGTGGCGGGCTGAGAGGGTTTTGCCGACGCTTGGTGGTCCCCAGCAGAGCCCGATGTAGCGGTGGACGCGGACCGCGTCGGCGAACTCGGTGAAGCGGCGATGTTCACGGGTGGTCTGGAGAGGGGGTCGCTCCGGGATTGCTGAAGGTCTGTCGTTGATCTCCCCGAGGGTGTAGGTGAGGAATCTGCGTCCGTCGTCTGCTGCGCCGAGGACGCTGTGCTTGGGGCTAGTCGGTGGCATAAAGGCGCAATCCGTGTCGTAGGGCGGTCTGTTCAGTGGTTTCATCGGCGGTGATCGGTGTGATGCTTTGTTCCGCGCTGTCCGGGCTGAGTGGTTCGACCGGCGTATACCGGGTGTCTGCCGGGAGGGCGTCTGCGAGGCTGCGGCGTTGTCGTAGCTGGTCTTTGAGGTTGCGTCGGCGTTTGGATCGGGCGGCTTGGAGTTCTTCGAGTGAGACGGCGGTCGCGGCGAGTTCCGGGGCGATCGCTCGGCAAAGGTACTCATTGTTGTAGTAGACGCGGATCTCGCCGACGTCGCGTGGGTTGAACCGGACGGTGACCTGCTCGCCGACGTACGCGGCGAGGACGGGTGAGATGTATCGGGTGGAGGCGAATTGGACGCCGTCGCGTTGCACTTTCCGGGTAGCGGTCGCGTTGAGCAAAAGCAGGTCGAGGTCTTCGGGTCGGGCCGGGCTGCGCGGAATGAACCCGGAAGCTGCCCACCGGTGGGCTGGTGTCTCTCCTGTTTGCGAGTGTGGTCGCTGGTTGTAGTCCTCGACGATGAATCGTTCGAGGATCCCGTCGAGCTGTTCAAGGCTCAACGCCGGCGGCGAGACAGGCTTCCCATTCGTTCCATGCGGAATATACCCAGGCAGGTGGGGCAGGTGGGGCAGGAGTTCGGTAGTGATGGTGCCGTAGAACCGTTCGATCTTCCCGCGGCCTTGGGGCACCCCGACCCTTGAATGAATGAGCCGGGTGTGAGTATCCAGGCAGACCTGCTCGAGGCGGGCTGAGGTGAAGTCGGAGCCATGGTCGCTGTAGAGCACATCGGGCAGACCGGACACGGGCCAGGCGGGATTCGTCTTGCGGTTCACGGCCTGGTGCAAGGCCAGGGCGGTCTGCTCGGCGGTGGGTGCTCCGATAAACACGGTGTACCCGGCAACGGCACGGGAGTAGTCATCGAGTACCACGGTCAACCATGGCCGCACCGGGTCACCCGTCTTGCCGAGGATCATGACATCGAGCAGGGTATGGTCTGCCTGCCACTGCTCGTTCGGGCCGGTCGCGGTCCGGCGGAACACCAACTCGAAGCGGTCCCGGTAAGCGGCGTCGCCGTGCTGGGCGAGGGTTCGCAAACCTGGGTCGATTGCGGAGACGATGGTGCGCACACTGGAATAGCTCGGTGCCGGGATTTCCCGGTCGCGGGCGATTTCGCTGACGCGCCGGTGAATTAACGCGATTGTGGGTTCGGGTTTCTGTAGCGCCAGTGCCTCGATCGCTTCGATGAGCTCCGACGGGATGTGTCGTGTGCCGCGGTCAGCCCGACAGGGCCGGTGGAGACCTTCGGACACTGAATCAGCACGGTGTTTCGCGGCCCAACGGCCCAGTGTCCGCAGGGGAACCCCTGATTCAGCGGCTATACGAGTCCATGGAACACCATCATCGTGCTGGCGCAGCAGTGCGAGCTTGTCCTGGACGCTGCGCTGCACCACGACCCCTCGCCACGCCTAGACTCTGGCGTCTTCGCCGAGGTGCCGGTAGATCGTGCCTCGCGACACCCCGAACGTTTCGGCGATCTGCTGCACCGTGTAGGTTTTCTCGTCATACATCGCCCGAGCCTGTCGGGCTTTTGTCGGCGTCATCTTGAACCGGCCCCCACCCTTGCGGCCACGGGCCCTCGCTGCGGCTAGCCCGTCTTTGTGCGCTCAACGATCAGATCGTGCTCGAACTCTGCGATCGCCGCGAGCATGTGAAAGAACAACCGCCCACCAGGGGTCGTCGTATCGATGCCCTGAGAGAGTGCCTTCAGCCCGATGCCCTGCTTCTCGAGTCCGTCGACGACTTCCTTCAGATTCCGAACCGAACGGCCCAACCGGTCGAGCTTCGTCACCACCAAGGTGTCCCCGGCACGCAGATACTCCAGAGCGTCATCAAGGGCCGGCCGCTTCGCGAGAACACCTGAAGCGTGTTCGATGAAGACCTTCTCGCACCCGGCGGCCTCGAGCGCATCGGTCTGACCGTCGAGATTCTGCTCCCGAGTCGAAACGCGCGCATAACCGACAGCTGCCATGGAGCAAACTGTACCGCCAAGGTGCGTGACAGCACATAGCTCTCGGACACGGGCCATGAAACACGACGCGCCGTTCTGAGTGCCTTCGCTGCCGAGTGTTCTATGGACGGTCGTCCACAGGACAAGTAGTACGATTGCCATCTTGCCAGACTCAGGGGACGAGTTCTCGGGAGACGTTCAGCATGAACACGTCTCGGCGTGCGATTCGAAAGCTTCGGCGATCAGCTTGCGCAAGGATCAAATTGAGCCAGTCACTGTTCGGGTCGGCGAGGCAGGGTGGCTCTGGGGCGATCCAGTGGATTGTTGTCGCACGTGGGGCGTAGACGAGGAGGGCTTTCGCTCTCACCGTCTGCTTCTGTTGAAGTCCGCTGTGGATGGTTTGTGCAGCATCAGCGCTGCCCCGCTGAGCAGTGACACGATGGCGGTGAGGACAAGTAGTGTTCCCAACCCCAGCCCCGGAATGATCGCGCCGGCGAGGGCTGGTGCTGCGACTGAGCTGAGGGCTCCTACGACGAGGCAGCTCGTGAATGCCGCTCCTGCTCGTTTGGGTAGCAGTTCGGCGGTCCAGACTGCGAGGACTGCTGATCCTGTCATGTATGCCATGCCGAAGATTGCTGCGGAGATCGCCGTCGCGGTCAGGGAATGGCTGGCCAGCCCGAGGATCGCCAGTGCTGCGCCGACTGTCACGAGGCACAGTGCTGCAATCCGTGATGTACCTACTCGTCGGGCCATAGCACCGGCCCCTATACCCACCATGCCGGTGAGCCCGATGGCCGCGTAGAGTGCCGGGACGGCCACCGTAGGGAGGGTGCCGCCGTCCAGAACATCCGCGGCATAGGTGAAGTAGATGACGACGACGGCGAAGTAGACGACGGAGTAGGCGGCCGGAACTCCCAGCACCCTGACCAGTGACGAGATATCGCGCGGGCCGTCCGGCCGCGGCTCCAGCTTGGTTTTCGGTACCAGGCGGAGGTTCAGGGCTCCGGCGGCCACCGCGGCCACCGCGATGCCGGCCCAGACCAACCGCCACGATCCCAGCATGGCGAGCACGGCCAGGCCCCCGAGGAGTACCAAGCCACCGCTGGTGCCGGTGGTAATGATCGCCAATGTCCTTGGCTGCTGCCGTAAGGGCACCAAACGGGTAGCGATGTCCGAGTAGGGCGCCCAGACCCAACCGCCCGCGCTACCGGCCAGGATGACGCCGACGGCGAGGAGCCAGGAGGACTGGGCGAACGTCACGATCAGCGCTCCCAGGGCACCGCAGACGCCTCCTACCGTTGTCGGAGCGCGGAACCCATGGCGGGTGGCGAGTGGACCAGCGAGCAGCAGCCCGGTCAAATAACCCGCGAACGTTGCGCTGGCAACCAGGCCGAGCACAAGTTCGGAGAGCCCGAGGTCCTGCCGAATGTCAGGCAACGTCAAACCGTAGGCATATCGAGCCATGCCGAACGCAACACCGACCACTACGGCACCGGCCAGACCGACCCGGCCACCCGTGGAAAGATTCATGATCACTCCTCTGTCCTACGCCCGACACTGGAGCCACCGCCCGCCTCAGCCTGAATCCACCAGCGACAGCCGACCGGTGGATTCAGGCTTAGCGCTGACAGTGGTGTGGGTGGGTCGGCGTCAGTGTCCTGGATTACAGAATCTCGATCTGTCGCGTGGGTAGGCTGGGTGGATATTTGTCATCCATCCTCGTCAGGAGACTATCGTGCGGCTACGAACGTTGCTCGCCCCAATGAGCATCGCCGTTTTGGCGTTGCTCGCTCCGAGTCCGGCTTTCGCGGACGCGAACGGAACCCCCCGCACCAACTCCAGCACCAGCGCCAGCGAGGTTCATCGCATCAATGGGGCAGCCGTGAGCTCCCTGCCGGAGGACCAGCGGAGGTTGTCGGTGGAAGGCAAACTCGGCAGCGACGGTGTGGCCGCCGGACGCCTGTCCTTCACACACAACAGCCCGTCAGGTTTATCCCACTTCACGGCCCGGTTGACGTGCCTGGAGTTCAATGACGGCCGGACAGAAGTCAGCGGAACCATCACCAAGGGCGAGACGGCCGCCGGTGTTGTCCTGGACGGCAAGATGGTGGCCTTCACCCTCGACACAGAAGGTGCGCAGAACTTCTCGCTCCCCCAGATCGGTCCCGGAGCTGCTAACTGTGGGGGTGGCAGGGCAGAGACGGTACCCGTGACCCAGGCGGGCTTCCACATCCGCTGATTCCTTCGCGGTGATCCGTCCCGGCTCGTTTACGCCCTGCCCCGCGAACGGTGTGCACGAGTCGCCCCAGACGTCCCTCGGACTGGGGCATCAAGTCCATGGTCACGCAGAATGCAATACTCGTTGATGCCGGATTCCTGCTGGCCGTCGGCGGCATGCGGGTTGCCGGGACGTCTCTACGGTCCGTCTTCGGGGTGGACTTCAATCGGCCATTTTTTGGCGGCTCGATCCCCAGCACACCCAACGCTGGTAATGGCCGACAGGGCAGCGCAGCTGGTGCGATCCTCCTGATGCGTCCCTCGTGGGGACGGGATCGTTGCTTGAGGTCCGATGTCCCGCTGGGCGCAGCTGTCGGGCGCTGAGGTCCGGGCAGCGGCATCGCCCTCCGGTGGCCTAGCCTCGGCGGGCTTCGACGGTGCCCATCATGCCTTGGTCTTCGTGGTCGAGGATGTGGCAGTGGTAGACGGTGCGTCCGGGGAAGTCTTCGAAGGCGATGAGGACTTTCACCTGTCCGCGGGCAGGGACGTTGACGACGTCCTGCCACCTCGGTTCGGAGACGTCGCGGTCACCGTCGTCGATGATCTGCATGGGCCACACGTGCAGGTGTACGGGGTGATCCATGGGGCTGGAGTTGGTCAGGGTCCATTCCTCCACGGTGCCGGCCGTGACCGGGGCGTCGGTTCGTTCTGGATCGAATTCCTGGCCGTTGATGGTGAACGCCATCACGCTGTTCTCCCCGCTGCCCATACCACCCATCGTGGCACCGTCACCGCCCATGCTGCCGGCCATGCCCATGGCGAAGTCCAGGGTCTTGCGTCCGGCGACCGGTTCTCCGCGCAGGTCACGCAGCGCGGGGCCGGCGGGGACTGGTTGTGGGGTTTGGGCCGCATCGCCTGTCACCTCGAGGGTGAACAGCTCGGTCGCGTCGTCGTTGCCGGGGTTATTGTCACCCATCATGCCCCCGCCCATCATCGAGTCCATGCCGCCGCGGCCTACCGGGGCGGCAACCAGCACTGCGGAGCCCTCGGTGGTCTCGATGAGCAACTCCACACGATTGCCGGGAGCGAGGAGTACTTCGGTGATCTCCTCGGGGACTGGCAGGCGTCCGAGGTCGCGGCTGAGCAACCGGACCTGTTGGCCCTCCAGCTGCAACCGCAGATACCGGGAGGGGCAGGCGTTGACGATTCGCCACCGTTCGCGTTCCTCGGGTGCGGCGGTGAGTCGCGGGCGGACCTGGCCGTTGACGAGCACGACCTCGCCTTCCCTGCCCATCATCTGTTGCATCCGGTCGATCTCGGCCAGGTTCCCGGAAGCATCCAGGGACAGATCGGAGACCACCAAGACCCGCTCCCGGGCCACCGGAACCGGCTCGGTATCCTCGACGATGATCGCCCCGTAGAGACCGGCGGCGACCTGGTCGGCGACGTGGCCGTGGCGGTGGGGGTGGTACCAGTAGGTTCCCGGTAGGTGGTCTTCGGGTAGAACGAACTCGTAGTCGAAGGACTCTCCCGGGGCGATGCTCAGGAACGGGTTGTCGCCGTTGCCCTCGGGGCAGACGTGCAGACCGTGCACGTGCAGGTTCGTCGGGGCCTCGAGCCGGTTGGTCATTGCCACCCGGATCGTGTCCCCGGGTGCTACGCGCAGCGTCGGGCCCGGCAGGGACCCGTTGAAAGTCTGCACGGAGGCCTCACGCCCTCCGACTTGGATCCGTGTCGGTGCGGCTTCCAGGTCCAGTGCCAGTACGCGGTCTCGGCTGGACAGCACTTGGGGTTCGATCAAGTCCTGCCCTCCCATGTATCCACGACTGCTGCTGGTGGTCCACCACAGCCCTGCCCCGCCGACGATGGTGGCACCGGCCCCTGCCGCACCCAGTGCCAGCAGCTGGCGGCGGGTCAGTGGGCTCAATGGCTGTCTTCCTCCAGGGTGCTCAGCCGCTCCCGGTATTCCTCGGTGCTCAGCTCCCCGCGGGCGTAGCGTTCTTCGAGTATTTCCCGCCCACGGCCAGGACCAGTGCCCGGGCCACGGCTGTTGTCGGGGCCGGCCGTGTTCTGGGATCTGCCGGAGAAGGCCTTCACCAGCACGACTATCAGCACGATCACCCCCACGAGCATCAGCAACCCGAAGATCCACATCAATCCCATACCGCCCATATCGTTGCCGTTCATCATGGTCGTGTTCCTCATCTTTTGTCGTACGTGGTCAGATCTCTAGTAGGCACGTGTCTCTTGCCGTATGTTCTCCGGCCAGTCTCGATCAGTGGCCTCCAGGCCTGTCAACAGGGGCAGCCGGCAGGGGCTTCACCGCTGCTCTTCTACGGAGGTCCGGACGAGACCGGCTGCGGGTTTGGCCGTGCGTGCTGCGGTGGTGATGATCCAGGCCAGGGCGAAAAAGGCGATCACGTGGATCAGCACCACTATTGGGGTGGGGCAGTTGGCCTTTGTTGCGGTGAAGCTCCTTGGCTGAGCCGGAGACGCGCGTCCGCAAGCCGGTCCTCCACCGGGACGCGCTTCAGCACTCCATGCGAACAGTTGAAACTCGCGGAATTGCTGGTGTGGATCGCAGGGGTATTTGACGTTGTTCTGACAGCGCTACGTGGCTGACAAAGCTCGGCGCTTCTTGAAGGTCGCGGCCGCCCCCTCAGTGTCGGGACCACGTTGCCGGCGTCCTCCGTGGCGGTCATTTCCTTGAAGGGCGGGAGTCAGGGTGTGGTGAGGCTTGCCAATGCTGCCTGGAGGCGGGTGTCTGCGTCGTCGGCGACTTCCCGCACTGCCTGGGTATCCGTGAGCTGGACCATGGTTTGCGGGTCGATGGCCTCGACTGTGGTTTCGTGGGCATCGTTGCCTCGACGCACGACGACGTTGCATGGCAGTAGTGCGCCCAGTCCAGGTTCTGCGGCGAGGGCCCGGCTGGCCAGTTGTGGATTGCAGGCTCCGAGGATGAGGTAGTCGCCCAACTCCTGGGCGGCCTCTGCGCCGAGTTTCTTTTCAAACGTGGCCCGCACGTCGATTTCGGAGAGGATTCCGAAGCCCTGGACGGAGAGGGCGGTACGGGTCTGCTCCACGGCCTCGTCGTATCCAAGTGGTAGGACAACTTTATGGGTGTATGACATGCGTGCACTCCTTCAGATGGTTGTTGCTGCTGGCTTTCAGGCTTTGCTGCTCAGGCCAGGGAGAGGAAGAGCTTCTCGAGCTCTTTCTTGTCCATGGTGGTGTCTTCGCGGGCGATGCATTGCTCGAGTCCTGTGGCGATGATGGCGAATCCTGCCCGGTCCAGTGCCTTGGAGACGGCGGCGAGTTGAGTGACGATGTCCTTGCAGTCGCGTCCTTCCTCGAGCATGCGGGTCACGGCGGTCAGCTGCCCCTGCGCGCGCTTGAGCCGGTTGATCACGGGGGTCAGTTCTGTCGAATCGAGTTTCATGCGAGATCTCCCAATAGATAAACGTTCGTTCCAGTATACCCCCAGGGGTGTGTTTGCGTACCCCTGGGGGTATATGGAAGAGTTGTTTCTCGTCGTTGGATTTCCCGCGTCTGTCTTGAAAGGACACCCATGACGTCCCCCCTTCTGTCTGTACCTGCCGCGACGTTCCTTGAGCCGCAGGAACTGCGGTCCTGGATCACCCAGCACGAGGACCTGACCGTTCTCGATGTGCGCTCCGCTGCGGAGTTCGAGACTCTGCATATTCGTGGTTCCTACAACGTGCCGCTGCCGCTGCTTTCGGAGCACACCGATGAACTCGCCGCGCGTCTGGGTAGCCGCGTCGTGCTGGTCTGCCAGTCCGGCGTGCGTTCCGAACAGGCCCGTCAGCGCCTGGCGGGAGCCGGCATCGGCACGGCCTATGTCCTCACTGGCGGGGTACCCGGTTTCGCCGCCGTCGGCGGCGATGTCGTGCGCGGGCAGGTGCGCTGGGATCTTGAGCGTCAGGTCCGCCTCGTTGCAGGCTCCGCCGTCGTACTCGGACTGGCCGGGGGCAGGTTCGTTTCCCCCAGGTTCCGCCTGCTGGCCGGCGCTATCGGCACCGGTCTGACGTTCTCCGCGGCGAGTAATACCTGTGCAATGGGCAAGGCACTCTCGGTTCTGCCCTGGAACAAAGCCGCCCAGGAACCCACCCGCGAAGCGGCCATCCTGCAATTACCGACCAGGAACGCTTCCGCCGAAAAATCTCGGGCGTCGTGATTCCGGCACTGATCCTGGGGCTCGTCGTCGGGATCGTGCTGGGTGTGGTCGGGGGCGGCGGATCGATTATTGCCGTTCCCGCCCTGGTCTACGGGGTGGGGCTGAGCACCACCGAGGCGATCCCCACCTCGTTGCTGGTGGTCGGCGTATCCTCACTGGCGGCGCTCATCCCCCGGTTGCGGGGAAGCATCCGCTGGCCGGTCGCGTTGATCATCGGCGCAGCAGGTATTCCCGCGACGTGGGCCGGTGCGGCTGCCGGGCGGTTCCTGGATCCTGAGGTGCTGATGCTCGCCTTCGCCGTCATCATGGTGATCGCCGGTATCCGCATGCTGGGCACCACCAGCGAAACCGGCGGGTCCTGCACCACAGGGAACACGGTGTGGCGTGCGTGTGCCCCGAAGGCTGTCGGTGTCGGGCTGGCTGTCGGTTTCCTGACCGGGCTCCTTGGCGTCGGTGGTGGATTCCTCATCACTCCTGCCCTGACCCTGCTCCTAGGGCTCCGCATGAAGCAGGCCGTCGGCACTTCCCTGGTCATCATCGTCATCAACTCCGCGGCAGGATTCAGTGCCCACCTGGGCGGGTTCACCATCGACTGGCCGATCGTGCTGTCCTTCGCCATCCCAGCCATCCTCGGATCCCTGGTGGCCGGACGATTCGCCGACAGGCTCAAGGACCAGCACGTACGCACCGCGTTCGCGGTACTTGTCTTCGTCGTCGCAGCCTGGGTCCTGATCACCACAATCCCCGATCTGCTCACCTCCTGACACCTGTCCAAACAAAACCATTTTTAAGGAGAACCTGATGTCTGAAATCACCGTTGCAGACACCGACGCCCGTCGCGGCGCCGACCAGATCCTCGACGTCCGTGAAGAATCCGAGGTGGCCGAGGGCATGATCCCGGAAGCCCTGCACATTCCCATGGGCGACCTGCATGCGCGGTTGAACGAACTGGACCCTGCTGTCCCTGTGGTCGCGGTCTGCCGCAGCGGTAACCGCAGCTCCACCGCCGCGGAGGCACTGAACCAGGCCGGATTCACCGCGTCCACCATGACAGGCGGCATGATCGCCTGGCAGCGCGCCGGACTGCCCACCACCTGAAAACCCGCCCGGGACTTCAATCTCAAACCCTGCACCTGATCGTTGAACACTCAAGGAGAAAACCATGGACGTCATCATCATCGAGACCCCCCAGCTCGGGGACCGCAGCTACCTGATCCACGATGGCGAGGTGGCACTGGTCATCGACCCGCAACGGGACACGGACCGGGTGGAGAAGACCGCGACCAAAGCTGGGGTGCGGATCACGCACATCGCCGAAACCCACATCCACAACGACTACGTCACCGGCGGCCTGGCCTTCGCCAACCAGCTCGGCGCGGTGTATCTCGTGAACGCCGCCGACCCGGTGACCTATGAGCGCACCCCGATCAGCGACGGCGAAACGATCCAGATCGGAGGTTTCCTGCTGAAGGCGGTGGCGACCCCCGGCCACACCCACACCCACCTGTCCTACATCGCCACCTCCGAAACCGGTGAGCAGGCGGTCTTCTCCGGCGGTAGCCTTCTCTACGGGTCCGTGGGACGCACCGATCTGGTCGACGCCGATGACACCGTTGCACTCACCCACGACCAGTACGCCTCGGTCCGCCGCCTGGTCGAGGTAGCCGCCGATGAGGCGGCCCTGTATCCCACCCACGGCTTCGGATCGTTCTGCTCCTCGGGCCCGGCCACCGGCGCAGGGGAATCCACGGTCGGTGAGCAGCTCTCCACCAACCACGCACTCACCGACCCGGATGAAGAGCACTTCGTGCGCGAACTCATCGCGAACCTCACCGCGTACCCCTCGTACTACGCCCACATGGGACCAGCCAACACCCAAGGCCCCGGCCCCGCCGAGCTGTCCGTCCCGAACTCGTTGGAACCCACCGAACTCTCGCGCCGGCTTGAGGACGGCGAATGGGTGGTGGATCTGCGCAACAGGGTCGCCTACGCCAGCAACCACCTGCAGGGATCAGTGAGCTTCGAATACGGCGACGGTTCCAGTTTCACCACTTTCCTGGGCTGGGTCCTGCCCTGGGACAGGAAACTCACCCTCGTCGGAGAACACGACGACGTCGAGAACGCCATCCGCGATCTCTCCCGCATCGGCATCGATTCCCCCGACGCCGCCCTGGGAACAGACCCACAGAAGCTCGCCCCCGACACCGCCGTCGTTTCTTATCCGCGTCTCGGATGGGAAGCGATGCTCACCCAGCGTCCCGGCAACGAGACCATCCTGGATGTCCGGCGCACCGATGAATACACTTCCTCCCACATCCCGGGAGCCGTCAACATCCCCCTGCACGAACTGCTCACCCGCATCGACGAGGTCCCTGCAGGCAAGCTCTGGATCCACTGCGGCTCGGGCTACCGCTCCGGGGTCGGCGCGAGCCTGCTGCAACGCGCCGGCAAGGACGTCGTCCACATCGACGCGATGTTCGGCAACGCCGAAGAAGCAGGCGTCCCACTGGAATCCTGACCCGCTTCAGGCACACCTCTTCACCAGAAGATGTGGGGTGGACAGGACACACCCTGCCCACCCCACAACCCTCACCGAAGACAGCGACCGTGAAAGGAACCACCGTGGGAGACACCGTGGGAACCACCGGGCCGGACCAACTGCGACCCGCTGAACACCGGGGCCTGCTCACCGTCGGGGCTGCGGTTACCGGGCTGCATCTTCTGGGCTGGGGTGCGCTGCTGGTACTGGTCCTGCCCGCACAGGATGAGCTCGGCGGCAACACCGCGGCGCTTCTGGCCCTCGCGATCAGTGCCTACGCGCTGGGTATCCGGCATGCCTTCGATCCGGACCATATCGCCGCGATCGACAACGCAACACGAAGACTGCTCGCCGAGGGCCGGCCAACGGCCTCCACAGGGTTCTGGTTCGCGTTGGGTCACTCCAGCGTCGTCATCATCTCCGTGCTGCTGCTCGCGATGGGGCTGGAGACCATAGCCGGCGCTGTGTCCGATGAAAACTCCGGCCTACGCTCCGCCGCAGGAATCTGGGGAGCAACCATCTCGGGTCTGTTCCTCCTTGCTGCCGGAGCCCTGAACCTGCCATCGCTGCTGAACCTCCACCGGATCCGCCGCACCCTGCACACCAGTCCCCTCAATGAAGCCGACCTCCAGCACCACCTCGATCACCGCGGTGTCCTCCACCGGTTGCTCCAGCCCTTGTCCCGGCTCGTCGACCGGCCCGCGAAAATGTATCCGATCGGGTTCCTCTTCGGGCTCGGACTGGACACCGCAGCATCCATCAGCCTCTTCGTCCTCACCGG
>NZ_KI914873.1:0-13444 GCF_000520555.1 Arthrobacter sp. Br18
TCCTCGTCATGCCAACGGATACGACGGTGCTGGCATGTCCCACGGCTCCAAGGCTCGGCATCCACGTTACGGCCGATCTCGACGGCGGGTTCCCGCCCTTATCCGGCCCCTATTAGCGATATCCCTGGCGCCTATCGAATCCCGGTGACAGCACCCCCCGGATCATCTATGACAGGGGGAATAAATCATGCCGCGACCGACAGGCCAGCAACCCCATCCTTGCTCATCCAGGGGCTACTAAAAAGGTAACGGGGGGGGTCCCAGCCCCACCCCCCGGGCGAGGACGACTGCCTCTGAACGGGTGGACACTCCGATCTTGGCGAAGACCGATGAAATGTGGTTGCCCACCGTCTTGGGTGCAATCGACAGCTGCGAGGCGATGGCTGAGTTACCGGCACCCGTTGCCATGAGGTGCAGGACCTCGCGTTCCCGGCTGGTCAGCGTCGGCAGGAGTTGAGCCGGGGCTGACTTCGACAAGCTGCCCAGGACTTTGTCAGCAATCTCGGCGCTGAGGATCACTTCGCCGGCAGCGACTGCACGGATAGCCCGCTCTATCTCCTCCTGCTCGGCGCCCTTGAGGAGGTAGCCGCGGGCGCCCGCATCGAGCGCCTCGGCGATGAGCCCGTCCTCATCGAACATGGTCAACACCAGGACGGCCGCGGCAGGATGCTGGCGCAGGATCTCGCGGGTGGCCTGCACGCCGTCCAGCTGTGGCATGCGCAGGTCCATCACCACGACATCGGGACGGGCAAGGGCTGCCTCGCGAACGGCTTCCCGCCCTGTGCCTGCCTGTCCCACTACGGTCATCCCGGGTATCGACTGGAGCAGGGATGCGAGACCGCTGCGTACCACGGGATGGTCGTCCGCAACCAGAACACGCACAGGTCCTCTGTCCGCGGCTGATGGGGTGCCCAGGCGTCCGACCTCCCCGACCCCTGAGACGGTGCGGACCGGGATAGTCCTCGCGGCGTTCCTGGGCCTTGTCGATATCGTCTTCGGCGGAATGCAGGTGGATCCGACGCAGGTCGTGCCGGCCGCCGTCGGCATCTTTTTGATCGTGGCAGGAGTCGGCACCATCGCGGCCGCGCCGTTCGCGTGGCGGGGTGCACCCTGGGCGCGGTACGTGATGATCGTGCTCCGGCTATTGTCCGCGATGACAGGGCTTCCGGCCTTCTTCATCCCGGGCATCCCTGCGGGATTCGTCGTAGCAGCTGCCGTGGGTATTGTGCTCGCCGTACTCGTCGCGGTTCTGATGCTGCTGAATGTAAGGGCCCCCCTGCGTAGGGGGACACGTGGCGACACACGTCGTCCCTCCGATGTTCGCGCCCTGGACCGCTGGGCAGCAGCACTGCTGATGCCGATCGGCCCGGCTGCAGTGGCAGTTCTACGCTTCGTCATCCCGCCACACCCGATCGGCGAATCTGTCGCCGCCAACCCGGATTCCCAGCGCCTCGTACTTGCCTTCGGCGTGGTGGCGATCCTGACCCTGCTGCCGGGTGCATTCGCGGCCGTCCGGCTCGTCCGGCTCTATGCGCCGATACTCAGCGTCTGGACGGCGGCATTCCTCATTCCCGGCTATCTGGGAATGACGGCGCTGCTGGCGACCGACGCAGTCGCGATGGCCGGCACGGACCTCGGGATGGATCCTGCGATGGTGACGAGGCTGAACGCGGCCGTCCTGGCTCTCCCGTCTGTGGACATTCTCTTGTCCATCTTCATCCTGGGCCACATTGCCGGTGTGGTGCTTCTGGGCGTAGCCGCCTACCACGAGCGACTGATGCCTCGGTTGGTGGCCCTTCTGCTGACCGTGTCCCAACCTCTGCACCTGACGGCTGTGCTGCTGGCAAGTCCGGAGCCTGATCTGCTCGCGTGGGGCCTGACCACTTTGGGTATGGCGTACCTGGCGTGATATCTGGTGGGACTGCCCGACGACGAATGGGAGCGTCGCCCCGCCGGAAAGCGCCATGCCGTTCCCGAAGAAGCTCGCCGGCCCGACCGCATGCCGACGTGATGGAAGGCCCCCGCAATTCTGCGCCACGGGCTCGCCCTGGTCGACTGCTGACCTGGGATGAGTCCCGAGGAACAGTGATACCTCGTCGGCGACCGGGTTACGAGCGGCTTCCGTCGCCCACCTGGTGTCCTGATTTCTCGATCGAGGCCGCCGTGCGCTCGTAGGCGCCGGAGATGTACTCTTCGAGTTTATGGGCCTCCACCCGCCATTGACCCCTGCCACCGACCTGAATGGCCGGCAATTCACCAGAGCGAACCAGGGCATAGGTCTGGGACGAGGAAATGTTCAGGACCTCACCGACATCAGCCAGGGTCAGGAACCTCTTCTCAGCCATCAGCCCCGCACCAGCGCGGGGGTCCGGGATGAACTCATGGTCAAACTCCCGCCCACGTCCGCAAGCGTGGGGAACCGTTTCTCAGCCACGACAGCCGCCTTTCATTACCGGATGAAACGTCGACCTCATGATGTCACTGCTGACCGACGTTCGACAAAGTTATCCACACTTGGGGTGTATCCGACCTCCATGGGCTAGCTTTGTACGCGGCGGAGGGAACAGGTGAGCGCTGTGTCGACGAGCAGTGTACGTAGCAGCAGCAGCAGGACGGGCGACGCGGAACGGCTGAAGAAGCCTTCCTGGCGTGACCCGCGTCTCCTCGTGGGCCTTCTCCTGGTCCTCGCATCCACCGCGGGGATCGTTGCCCTGATCGGAAGCGTGGACAGGACCACGGAGGTCCTTGCCGCCAAGAGTGACATCGCTGTGGGATCACCCCTGGTGCCCGACGATTTCGATGTGGTTCCCGTGCGTCTTGGTGACCTTGAAGAGTGGTATGTGCTCGCCGCGGATGGGCTGCCGGAGAGGCCCATCGCCACCCGTCTGATCAAAAAGGGTGAACTCGTCCCCACGGGCACAGTGGGCACTGCCGATGAGCTGGACCGCAAGCCGGTTGGACTCAGTGTTGCCGACCCGCTTCCCACGGGCACGGCCGCTGGAGCGAGAGTGGATGTCTGGGTATCACTTCGGGGCCAGGGGACCGCCTTCGACAAGCCGGTGCTCCTCCTGGAGGCGGCCGAGGTATCGGAAATCACCGTGAATGAATCGGCGCTCGGCGCCAACTCCTCCACGCTGGTCCACGTTCTCGTTGACGACCGGGCAATGCCGGATCTTCTGAACGCGCTGTCGAACGAGGCCGCAATCGCAGTAGTCCTCAATCCGGGGGGCGATCCGTGAACATCCCCGTCATCACTGTCGGGGCCGACGCGGGCGACCACGTCGCGGGCCTGGAGAGGCTGCGCGGTCCGGTGACGGTGGTACGGCGGTGCGAAGAGCTGTCGGAACTGATGGCGGCCTGCCAGAGCGGACTGGCGCGAGCCGCCATTTTCGCTCCCCGAGCCGGCGAACTGACCCTGACCATGCTCGAGCGGCTCCGCGCAGCGGGCGTGGCAGTCGTGGCGCTCACCGACGGTACGCCCCAGCCCCACCTTGACCAATTGGGGGTGCGCCAGGCGCCGGTGTCCTCGACCTCGGAGGCGCTTGCCGCCGTCGTGGCTTCGGTGGTCGAGGATTTCGTTGCCCGACCACCGGAACGGGAACGCGCTGCGGGTTACTCAGACCTCGGAGCCGCACTGCAGTCCGTGCGCACCCCGGAGAGCGCCGGACACGAACTGCCGGGTGAAGGAAAAATTATTGCAGTATGGGGGCCGGCAGGTTCCCCGGGCCGGACTACGGTCGCCGTCAATATGGCGGCGGAACTCGCTGCCGCCGGAAGCACGGTGTTGCTCATCGACGCGGATACCTACGGCGCAAGTGTCGCTGCCTCACTCGGGCTTTTCGATGAGTCCGCAGGACTGGCGCAGGCCTGCAGACTCGCCGACCAGGGCGGATTCGGGACGAAGGAGCTTGCCAGGGTCATGACGAGCGTGGTCATCCAGGGAGGCCGGCTCGGGGTGCTGACAGGGATCACCCGGCCGGACCGCTGGCCCGAACTCAGGCCTGCGGCGCTGGCCAGGGTACTGGACAACGCCCGCACGAGCGCTGCGGTGACGGTCATCGACTGCGGGTTCTGCCTGGAGACCGACGAGGAGCTGACCTTCGACACCGCTGCACCTCGAAGGAACGCAGCGGCCCTGCGGTGCCTCGAACTCGCTGACACCGTCCTTGCGGTCGGCGCGGCGGACGCGCTCGGGGTGCCGAGGCTGGTCCGGGCGCTCGCAGAGTTGCGTGAAGCGATCCCCACCGCGGTTCCGAAGGTGGTCTTCAACAAGGTCCGGGCCGGCTCGATCGGGCGGTCCCCTGAACGCCAGTTGCGCGAGGCCTGGGACCGGTTCGGTTCGTCCCACCCGATAACGGCTTTCCTCCCCGCCGACTTCGCCGCTGCGGACAAGGCGCTGTTGGGCGGTTCGGCACTGCTGGAAACGACGCCGTCCTCACCCCTGCGTGCAGCCATCGCCGGACTGGCAGATGTGCCGGTTGAACAACGCCGACGCGGCCGGGCTGGACCACGGAACAATGAAGTGACGTTTTTTGGGAAGCCGGTTAGTCTTCCAAGGTAAGAGGCCGCAAGGGAGCGGCCTTGCGATTCGTTTTGGAGGCGTTTTCCATGTCGTCTGGATCCAGCATCACGGACCAGTCCAGTTCAGACACAGTTCCCGAGGATTTTGTCGGGCATTACTATGAACACCTCGCGGCGGAGGACGCCGGAACCTACAGTGGGCAGACACTTCGGGACCGGGCGGCGAGACACCGCGAGCTCGCCACGAAGCGCGCACCGGGGCAGGCCGTGGTGGACGTCCTCGACCAGTCCGGCTCCAGCGTGGTTTTGATCGTCACTGATGACATGCCCTTCCTCGTCGACTCGGTCACTGCGGAACTGGTACGGCAGAACGCCGCAATCCGGCTGGTTGTCCACCCCACGTTCGTCGCGACGCGCAGCAGGGATACCCATGCGCTCTCCAGCCTCCAGCGGGTACCCTCGGTCGCGGGCGTATCGAGCGGTGACACCGCAGCCCTGCCGAATATCGCCGACTATGTTGCGCTGGGCAGCCAGAGCGCCCACATCGAGTCCTGGATATCGGTGGAAATCGGGAAGGTCGCCGATGATGCCGGGCGTTCCGCCGTCATGCAGGGCCTGCTCGGAGTACTCGAGGATGTCCGTGCCGCAGTTGAGGACTGGCCTGCGATGCGCAGCAAGGTCCGGAGCATCGGGGCATCCCTCGGATCTACGGAGGGTGGGGCCGACATCCCGGACCTGCAGCAGGCCCGGGAGCTGCTCACGTGGCTGGACGACGGAAACTTCACGTTCCTTGGCTACCGGGAGTACGACCTCGTCGTCGAGAACGGGGTCGATGCCCTTCGAGCGCGGGGCTCCAGCGGTCTCGGCCTCCTGCGGCGCGGGGGTGACAGCGGTCAGGCGCAGCAGCTCACGCTGGCGGGGCGAGCGAAGGCAAGGGAGAAGCGGGCACTCGTCATCACCAAGGCCAACTCACGCTCCACCGTGCACCGCGCCGCGTACCTCGACTACATCGGCGTCAAGAGCTTCGACGACCAGGGAAACGTCACCGGAGAGCGCAGGTTCATCGGGCTGTTCGCCACCAGCGCCTACACCGGCTCCGTCCGCAATGTGCCGATCGTCCGGGACAAGGTGTCGGAAGTGCTGACCCGGTGCGGGTTTCCCGCCGATTCACACTCCGGCAAGGACCTCCTGACCATCCTTGAAACCTACCCGCGCGACGAACTGTTCCAGATCGACGTCTCGGACCTCGTGGCGACGGCGCTGGGCATCCTCCGCCTCCAGGAGCGTCGACGCACCCGCCTGTTCCTGCGCCCCGACGTCTACGGCCGCTTCATGTCCGCCCTCGTCTACCTTCCCCGTGACCGGTACACCACGAGCGTCCGCCTGCGCTTCGAGGAGGAGTTGCGCACCACCTTCCATGCTGATTCGATCGACTTCGAGGCGCGGATGAGCGAGTCCGCGCTGGCGCGCCTGTTCTTCCGGATCCGTCTGACACGCGGCGACGAAGTAGCGGAGGTAGATTCCGCTGCCCTGGAGGAGCGGCTGGTCCGGGCCGCGCGCTCGTGGCCCGAGGGGATCACCGAGGTTGCCCATGGCAGGTTCCCGAGGGAGTCGGCCGAGCGGCTGGCCGGCCTGTGGGCCGAAGCTTTTCCGCCGAGTTACCGTGTCGACTACGAGGTGGAAGACGCCCTCGAGGACATCGAGCGCTTCGAGTCCCTCGACCGGTCCGCCGGCGGAGCTCCCGGGATGCATATCTACGTTCCGGCAGGGGGAGGGAACCAGCGTGAGGAGGATGCGCGGCTCAAGCTCTACCTTCCCGAGTCCAAGAGCCTGAGCCAGATTCTACCGTTCCTCCACAACCTGGGTCTGGAAGTGCTCGACGAGCGCCCCTTCGAGATCCAGCGCGCCGACGGCCAGGCCTACTTCCTCTACGACCTGGGGCTGAAGTACCCGCAGGGCGTCGACCCCGAAGCGACCGCTTCCCTCCTCAAGGAGGCCTTCGCCGCCGCCGTCGTCGGCAACAGCGAGTCGGACGCGTTCGACCGCCTGGTGCTCAGGGAGCAGCTCGGCTGGCGCCAGGTCCTCATCCTGCGCAGCTATGCCAAATACATGCGCCAGATGGGGAACACGAATTCGTACGGCTTCGTCGCCGATACGCTGCTGCGCAACGACGTCGTCAGCCGTGCTCTCGTGGCCCTGTTCGAGGCACGGTTCGACCCCGCCGAGGGCAGCCGCGAGGAGCAGGCCGGGCGTGCGCGGTCGGCGCTCGACGCGGGGCTCGAACAGGTCCCCACTCTTGACGCGGACCGCGTGCTGCGCACCTTCGCCAACCTGATCGAGGCGACACTGCGCACCAACTTCTTCCAGGGCAAAAGGCACGTCAGCCTCAAACTCGATACGCCGATGGTCGAGGGAGCGCCGTTTCCCCGGCCGAAGTTCGAGATCTGGGTGTATTCGCCGCAGGTGGAGGGTGTGCACCTGCGCTTCGGTGAGATCGCGCGCGGCGGTCTGCGCTGGTCCGACAGGCGCGAGGATTTCCGCACCGAAGTACTCGGACTCGTCAAGGCGCAGACCGTCAAGAATGCCGTCATCGTTCCGAGCGGGGCCAAGGGCGGCTTCTTCGCGAAACAGCTTCCGGACCCGTCCGTCGATCGGGCGGCATGGCTGGCGGAGGGCCAGTCCAGCTACCGCACCTTCATCCGCGGACTCCTGGACATTACCGACAATCTTGCGACAACCGACGGACAGGAAGTCGTGGTTCCACCGGACAGGGTCATCCGGCATGACGGCGATGACACGTACCTCGTCGTCGCTGCAGACAAGGGGACGGCCTCCTTCTCCGACATCGCGAACGAACTGTCCCTCGAATACGGCTTCTGGCTCGGTGATGCCTTCGCTTCGGGCGGTTCGGTAGGCTACGACCACAAGGCCATGGGGATCACTGCCCGCGGCGCCTGGGAATCGGTGAAGCGGCATTTCAGCGAGTTCAACCTCGATACGCAGACGCAACCGTTCACCGTCGTGGGGGTGGGTGATATGAGCGGTGATGTGTTCGGCAACGGCATGCTGCTGTCCGAACACATCCGGCTCGTCGCGGCCTTCGACCACCGCCACATCTTCCTGGACCCGAACCCGGACACTGCGGCATCCTTCGCCGAGAGACGCCGACTTTTCGGGCTCCCGCGCTCGAGCTGGGAGGATTACCACGCCTCACTCATCAGCCAGGGCGGGGGAATCTACCCCCGCCAGGCGAAGTGGGTGCCGGTCTCCGACGAGGTGCGCGCGGTCCTGGGAATCGAAGGATCGGCCGCACGCATGAGCCCTCCCGAATTGCTGCGGGCCATCCTCCACGCACCCGTGGACCTGCTGTACAACGGCGGGATCGGGACCTACGTCAAGGCAGAATCGGAAACCCATGCGGAAGTCGGTGACCGCGCCAACGATGCCATCCGCGTCAACGGCGGTGACCTGCGGGTGAAGGTGGTGGGCGAAGGCGGAAACCTCGGGATGACCCAGCGGGGCAGGGTCGAGGCAGCCCTGGCCGGGGTTGTCCTCAACACTGACGCCATCGACAACTCCGCCGGCGTGGATTGCTCGGACCACGAAGTGAACATCAAGATCTTCGTCGACCGCATGGTGAAGATCGGTCGTCTTTCAGCGTCCGAGCGGCCAGGATTCCTGGCTTCGATGACCGATGAGGTGGCGGACCTCGTGCTGCAGGACAACGTGGACCAGAATGTCCTGCTGCTCAATGACCGGCAGCGGGTCGTGGAATGGAGCCCCAGCTTCGAGAGGCTGATGGACTGGCTCGAGCGGAAGGCCGACCTCGACCGCACGCTGGAGGCCCTGCCGACAACGGCGGAACTGCAGGCGCGACTCGAGACGGGGCAGGGCCTCACCTCACCCGAACTGTCGGTGCTGGCGGCCTACGCGAAGATCGAGTTGACGAAAGCCCTCACCCGAAGCAACGTCGCCGACGATCCGTGGTTCTCCGGGACCCTGCGGCGATATTTCCCGCGGCAACTCGTGGAGCGGTTCGACGATGTGCTGGACACGCACCCGCTGCGGCGCGAAATCATCGCCACGGTGGTGGCGAACGACATGATCAATCTCGGCGGCATCACGTTCGCCTTCCGCGTCATGGAGGAGACCTCGGTGCCGGAGGTCGTCATTGCGAAGGCTTTCGTGGCGCTCCGTGAGATCTATGACCTCGATGACACGGTGCGCGCCCTGGCGGAACTGCCGGCGGGCTTCCCGACCGACCGCTGGTCCACCGTCCACCTCGACCTGCGCCGCCTCCTCGACCGGGCCGTGCGCTGGTTCGTCAACCATGTGGAGCAGGGCACCACCGTGGAACAGGACATCGAGGCGTTCAAGCCCCTCATCGCACCGCTTCGGTCACGGCTCGCACATTACGTCCGCGGCTGCGATCTGGTGCGCGTGGAACAGTGGAGCGCCCGCGCCGAGGAGTGGGGGCTGCCCCGGGAGATCGGCCAGCACTGGGCGGAGCAATTCGAATCATTCGCACTGCTCGACATCGCGATCAGCACGAGGCGTGTGGACGAACCGGTGGAGGAGATCGCCAGGGTGTACTACGCCGTCTACGACCGGTTCGAGGTGGACAACCTCCTCGAGCGGATCACCAGGCTGCCCCGCAGCGACAGGTGGCAGGCGCTCGCCCGGGCGGCACTGCGCGACGATTTGTACTCGACCGTTGCCGACATCTCGGTTGCGGTGCTCCGGGCCTCCGTCGGACTGCGCGGTGGGGATCCGGGCCTCCGGCTGAAGGAGTGGGAAGCGCAGAACGCTGACCAGCTGACGCGTGCCAGCAATATGTTCGCCGAGGTGAACCGCCTGGAGCGGGACGACATCTCCTCGCTGTCGGTTGCGCTCCGCCTGCTGCGTTCCATCGTGCGCTGAGCCCGGAGGAAAGAGATGGCAATGTTTGCTGACCCGATACGGGAGTACGCGGGTTTCGGGCCGGGCGATGCCGAGTGGCTTCACCTGCTGGTCGGGGACTGGCAGATGGTTGCGGACCTTGCGTTCGCGGATCTCGCGCTGTGGTTCCCCCTCGAGGGGGGTGGCTACGTGGCCCTGGCGCACGCCCGGCCATCGACGTCGCACACGGTCTTCCACAGCGACTTCGTGGGGGAGCGCATCCGGGCCGACCTTCAACCGCTGGTCGACCATGCCTGGACGACGCAGCGGATCGAGCGATCCGGCGAGACCAACTGGACCACCGAGATGGCGATGCGGGTCGAGGCAGTTCCCATGGTGAGGAACGGCAGGACCCTGGCGGTGGTCACGACGCACATGGACCTGTCGAGCTCGCGCATGCCGTCCCGGCTCGAACTGACGTACCGGCAGTGCGCCTACGATCTCCTGCGTATGGGAACGTTGGGGCTGTGGCCCGACTTCGCGACACCGACGGGTTCCCGCCGCGGGGCGCCCCGGGTAGGAGACGGCCTGATCCGGCTGGATGTCGACGGGATCGTGCAGTACGCCAGCCCCAACGGAGTCTCGGCATTCCGGCGCCTCGGCGATGTCGAAACGCTCGAGGGCCGGCCCCTGGCGGAGATCACCACGGCCCTGCTCAAGGACGGGCGGATGGTCGATGAAACGCTGCCGCTGGTCGTCACGGGACGGATGCCGTGGCGCACGGAGATCGGATCGAAGGGAGTAAGCCTGTCCCTGCGTGCCATTCCGCTGCGCGACGAGAAGGAACGCTTCGGGGCCCTTGTCCTGTGCCGGGATGTTTCCGAACTCCGACGCCGCGAGATGGAGCTCGTCTCCAAGGACGCCACCATCCGTGAGATCCACCATCGCGTGAAGAACAACCTTCAGACCGTCGCCGCGCTGCTGCGGATGCAGTCCCGCCGCATGGTCAGTGATGAGGGGAAACTGGGCCTCGAACAGGCGATGCGGCGGGTGTCGACCATCGCCCTGGTGCACGAGACACTGTCCCAGGGTCTGGCGCAGAGCGTCGATTTCGATGAGCTGATCGAGCGTCAGTTCCGCCTCTCGGCTGAGGTTGCGTCGCCGTCCCAGACGGTGCGTACCGAGCGGAAGGGAGATTTCGGCGAACTGCCCAGCGATTTCGCGACGCCGCTTGCGCTCGTCATCAATGAACTGGTCACCAACGCCGTCGAGCACGGGCTGTCCGAGCGGGCCGGTACGGTCTGGCTGCTGGCCAACCGGCGGACCGCCGATGACGGTGAGGAGATCCTTGAGGTCACGATCGCCGACGACGGTGTCGGGCTTCCGGCTGCCGGGCACGCCGAGGGATTGGGGCTCCAGATAGTGCGGACCCTGGTCACCAGCGAACTCGGGGGAAACATCGCGTGGAGCGCGCGGCTCGGGGGAGGCACCTCGGTGAGTATCGAAGTGGGCCTCAGCCATAACCAGGGCTCCTGAGCGGGACGTCCAGGGCGGCCCCAGACTGCGGTGGCACCCTGCGTGAGCGTTCGCAGCCCGCCCCTCAACGCAGAGGGACCGCCCGGAGGCGGTCCTTCTGCTATTTTACCGTCGGGCTGCTACGGGGCTGCATTCGTCAGCCCGAGGGCGGAAGCGCTGCGAGGAGCCGCCCCCGGCACTATCAGGATGCCCTGCGCGCCCGGGCGGCGCGGCGCTTCAACGCGCGGCGCTCGTCCTCGCTCAGGCCACCCCACACGCCGGCATCCTGACCGGACTCGATCGCCCATTGGAGGCAGGTATCCATCACCTGACAGCGACGGCAAACGCTCTTGGCCTCTTCGATCTGAAGAAGCGCCGGTCCGGTGTTACCGACCGGGAAGAACAACTCCGGGTCCTTGTCCAGACACGCAGCGCGGCTACGCCAATCCATGCTAATCACATTCTCCTCTGACCCGCTGCTTGTGAAGAAGTACACGCTTGTGAAAAAATTCACGAGGGGTCTCATAGTAAAGGGGCCGAATTTGGCCCCCGCTTTTATCTGCTATTAAGGCTGACACGTTACCCCCTGGTAAACAAGGGGTTGCATGCCGCCAATTGCAAGTAATGGTGAGCGATACGTCACAGGCCTTGAAATGCCGACCGGGCACGCGGCGTCGGTCGGCTATCTCCGGTAGGGTGCCAGAGTGCCGATACCCCAGGATCCGATGCCTGTCCGACGTCCCGTCGCGGTGGTGGTCATTGCAGTCATCCTCCTCGCTGAGGCGTTGGCCGTTGCGGCCCTGATGGTCGGCTACCTCGCCACCCTCCTGGGACCGGACCCGCTGTCGGTTGGGGGAGCGGTGTTCATGATGGTCTTCCTTATGCTGCTTGCCGCGGGCATTCTGGCCGCGGCCGGCGGACTCCTGCGCGGCTACCGGTGGCCCAGGACGCCGTCGGTGGTACTTCAGGTCTTCCTGATCATCTTCTCCGTGTCCTTCCTGTCGGCGGGAGCCGTCCCGGCGGGCATCCTGCTGCTTGTTCCTTCGGGTACCGCACTGCTGTTGCTGTTCACCACTCCGGTGGTCGCGTTCACCGTGCAGAAGACCGGGGACACGAAAACGCTCTAGCCGGCCTCCGCTGTGGACCGGATTGCCCGGGGATCCGGCGCCGGAACCCGGGGCGGGACCCTGAAGACCTGAAGCTCCACGGCGCTGCCCTGCTCCACGGCGAAGGCCCGCCCTGGTCCCGGACGCCCATCAAGGTCAAACCGCACGCCGAAGAAGTCGCCGTCCGATGGATTTCGGGGAGCGAGATAAAGGCCCCTTCCCGAGGCGCGGGCCTGCAGCGCCAGCGGATTGCGGGTCAGCAGCGGTGAGCCGGGACCTGACGCCAGTACTGCGGCTGCTCCCAGTGCGACCCAGGAAGCCAGCACCTGCTGACACTCCGCGGGCAGGGTGTCGGCATCGTCCACGAGGAGCACGCAACCAGCCGGATCCGGGCTTCCGCTTCCCACGCTGCGCCAGGAGGAGGCCGGCTCGTTCGTGGCGGGCCTCAGGACCGTTGTGTCGGAGCCGGTCCGGATGCCCTGCTCGATGACATCGAGCAGGTTGGTCCGGCCCGACCC
Organism: Arthrobacter sp. Br18; assembly: GCF_000520555.1. Taxonomy (GTDB): domain Bacteria; phylum Actinomycetota; class Actinomycetes; order Actinomycetales; family Micrococcaceae; genus Arthrobacter_D. Next base: position 12,539 of record NZ_KI914873.1, read on the forward strand.
GCGGGCACCCAGTGCCAGGAACGCGCTGCCGGCGGGCAGCCGCAGGGGAAAACGGTCGAGGTTGTCACCCGACACGCCGAGGTCCACGGACAGTCCTCCACCGTGCACTTTCTCCCTTCCGCGAACCGGGAGGTCGACCAGCGCCGGAAGGGCTGCAACCGTGAAGGGCAGGGCCGCGGGTGACGGGCCGGAGCCCGTCAGGTGCAGGCGTTCGGTAACGAGCTGGGCGATGGCACCCCGGCCCGGATTGATCCGCCCCTGCACGAAGCCCCTGCCCTGGAACGGCTCCATCTCGGGGAGCTTCGGCCATGCCGAGAGCGATTCAGCGGTGGCACCGGCCGGGAAGTAGATCCGATTCGGCAGAAGGCCGAACAACCGGCTGGACACGAGTTCGCGGTTCCCTGTCAGAACGACAGTGATGCCTGCTGCTTCTCCGTCCCGAACGAGATCCTGCAAGGAATCTTCCGCCCATGCGAAGCGGCTGTTCCGGAAGAGACTGGCCCAGCGGCCCCATGCGGAGACAGCCAGGAGGATCCGGGCCCGGTCCGGACCGCTGCCGTCGGCGAGCCTCGAGGAAAGGAGGGAGGTGAGGCGATCCAGAACGCGGGCGGCCCGCTTGACCTCGTGGCCACCCAGATAGGCGCCCGTCTGATGCCTCGCGGCGACGAAACCCAGGGTGGAATCGCCGTCGAGGACATACAGGTGGGTGTCGGGAAGTACCTGCAGGCACTCGGTGAGGGCGTGTGCCAGGGAATCCGTTCCTCCTGCCCGGGAGCTTCCGACGAGCCCGAGGTGTGAATCGGTATCCGGCGCCCAGACCAGCTCCCGCTGCGACTGCTGCTCAGGCAGATCGAGCACACCGAGGTGGAGTTTCCCGGGTTGCCGCCGACGAGCCGGCACTGGCTC
>NZ_KI914873.1:13544-30914 GCF_000520555.1 Arthrobacter sp. Br18
CTCGGGTAGCCGCCGGCGGCGCCTGCAGCGGCCACGGCCGTGACCGCCGCCGCCACCGTATCGTCGGCTTCGGCAACGGATCCCGCCGATGCCACCTGTCCGCCGGCAGGATCCAGGCCGGCCGTCTGGTCCGCCGCAAGATGGGCGCTCAGCTCCTCAAGGCCGGAGACGGGCGGGCGGGTACCCCAGTGGGACACTGATGCGGCCTGGAAGAGGCTGGGGGCACCGGACCCCACCCGGATGATGCCGCGCCCGGGGAGGGTGACCGGGATCTTCGCTGCCGCGGGGGAGCCGATGATGTCCTGGGAATCCATGCCGGTCTGAACCCGGAATGCCACAGCACTGGTGATGTTGGCCCGTATATCAGGGGTGATCGCTCCCTGGGGGCGTTGGGTTGCCATCACCAGATGCATCCCCAGGGATCTGCCGAGCGCAGCAACCCTCATGAGTCCCGCAACCGCACCGGGCACGTCATCAGCGAGCATGCGGAACTCGTCGATCACCACGATCAGGCGCGGCAGGGTGCTGAACCCTGCACCCCGGGGAAGCTCGGACACGTCCTGCACGCCGTGCTGTGCCAGGATTGCTTCCCGCCGGCTCAGCTCGGCGCGGAGGGAGACGAGGGACCGGGTGACGGACTCTGTCGAAAGGTCGGAGAGGAACCCGACGGTGTGAGGCAGCCGTGCGAGCTTGCCGAGTCCCGAGCCGCCCTTGAAATCAACCAGCAGGAAGTTGACCCTCACCGGTGAATGGTTGGCCGCGATGCCCAGCAGGAGCGTGCGGAGGAACTCGGATTTTCCGGATCCGGTGGTTCCTGCCACCAGCAGGTGGGGGCCGTCACGGACGAGGTCGAACGACAGGGCGCCCCCGGCGCCGATGCCGATGGAGCAGCCGAGGCCTAACGAGTTCCGCGTTTCCCGCCAGCGGGCCAGCACGGTCGGGGACGCGGGAATTCCATCACCGCGGCCCGCCGGGGCCGCCGTTGCGGGCAGGTGGTCCGGAGCGGGGTGTGCGGGGCCCAGGCCCGTCCCACCGAGTGCGCGGGCCGTTCTGGCAAAGGCCTGCACCCTCACGAGGTCCGGCGTGAAGTGGAGAACTGCCGATCCGCGTGTCAGGACTGCCCCGCCATGCTGAAGGGTCACCACGGCTGCTGCTGTGTCAGGGCAAGGCTGGAAGTAAAGGACGCCTGCCGGGCGGCCGGTTGTGCGCGGAAGTGGCCGGGCCCCGAAGGCGAACACGAGATATCGCGAGCCGCCCTGGAGCAGGAGCTCCAGTTTCCCGGGGTGGGTGACAATTTCGACGCCGGGGAGGAACCGTGCGGCGGACGGCAGGTCGGGGAGCGAGCCCCAACAGAGCACTTGAACCGCTCCCGCGTACCCGAAACTGATCTGCAGCAACAGCAGCTGGGCCAGCCCGGCGAGCTCCGATGGTTCACCCCGGAAGTGCAGCTCCGCCTCCTCCGAGCGGTCAAGCTCTATCCCGACCAGGCAGGGCAACCGCGCCAGGAGGGGTGGTTCCCATCCCGGCGGGCTGCCGCGGACCACGAGGTTCGCGCGCTGGTCCGCAAGCCCCAGCCGCAGGTGTATCCGGGCGGGTGAAGCCGGGTGCGGGACGGCCGGGTGCTTTCCCGTGGCTGCGGAAACGGCGACAGTTCCGGCGTCCGGTACTGCGCGCCGTCGTCGTTCCCCATCTCGCACCGCCGCCCGCCCGACGGCGGCGTCGAAGGCTTTGGAGCGCCGGCGGTGCACCATCAACGGAAGGACTCCGGTGACGGCCGACAGTGCGCTGAAGGCCAGGAAGAACCACATGCCCGTGGTGAGCGCCAGGACCACACCGAGGACCAGCGGAAGGAAGGCGGTGATGAACTGGATCCTCGAGCGCTCCGGCGGAGGAGTGGCATCGACCTCGAGGGGGATATCAGGATCGGGGTCCCCGGAACCAGCGGCCCGGGCAGGACGGCCATCCGACGGGCCGCCGGCGGCTGCGCTGTCGGTCGGAAGACCCAGCAGCGCGATCCTGCAGGTGCTGGATCCGCACGCGATTGTCGACCCGGTGGTGACCGCACTCTCGGTGATCCGTACGCCGTCGACCCGGGTGCCGTTGGCCGAGTCCTGGTCCGAAATGGTGATCCGCTCCTTGCCGACGGACAGGGTGGCGTGGTGCCGGGACAACCCGGGATCACGGATCAGGATGTTGCAGCAACTCCGGCCGATGGTATGCCTGCCGCGTCCCAGGGGGATGAGCCGGCCCGCGTCGGGACCGGTGGAGATGACGAGGACGAGGGAGGGCTCGGAAGTCCCGCCGACGGGCGCCGATGCCCCGGCCACCACCACGGCACCGTTCACCAGCGGAAAGAGCCCGGGGGTCAGTGTATCCAGCGGGAGGCCGCGGACAGTGAGGACAGACGTGCCGGCAAGCATCAGGACGCTTCGGCTGACCTTGGTGCCGGTGTCCAGCAGAGCGGTGTCGAGAACCAGTTCACGGACCGATTGCTCGCCCGGCGGAGCGGTGACCAGCGTCAGATGCAGCGTCGAATGCAGCGTCGAATGCAGCGTCACAACCTGCCTGCCTTTCGTTGACGGGACTGTTCCTGCAGGGTATGGCGCTCCCGGATTGCCGTGGCGCAGGGGGCTCCGTTTGTGAATAACGGCAGCTCGGGTGCAGGGTGCGCCCCCGCTGAAGAATTCCATCGACAGGTTCGACCCGGCGGCTAGAATTGATGCACACAATCAAGCAAAGGCCGAGGATGGCAGTTCCTCAAACAGCTCGGGCAGGCAGAGCCGCCCGGATAGATAGCGTGCTCACCAACGGGTACCGGCCGGAAGTCCAGGGCCTCAGGGCGCTCGCAGTGCTCATGGTCGTGGTCTACCACGTCTGGTTCAACCGGGTATCCGGCGGCGTCGATGTCTTCCTCCTGATCTCCGCCTTCCTCATCAGTACCTCGTTCCTCACCAAGCAGGAAGCAGGCAGGCCCTTCGACCTGACACGGTACTGGCTGCACCTGTTCAAGCGGCTGCTTCCCGCAGCCTCGCTCGTGCTTCTTTCGACGCTGCTCGGTTCGGCGTTCCTCCTGCCGCAGTCCCGCTGGAACGCGGTTCTCGAGCAGACCTGGGCGTCCCTGTTCTATGTCCAGAACCGGGTCCTCGCCGCCGATTCAGTGGATTACTACGCCGTTGATGACAGCCTTTCCAGCCCCCTCCAGCACTTCTGGTCGCTCTCCATCCAGGGCCAGGTCTTTCTCCTGTGGCCGCTGCTCTTCGCCGCCAGCGCTCTCTGCGCAAGGGTTCTCCGGCTGAGCTTTCGGGGAGTGGTCCTGATCGTGTTCAGCATTCTGTTCCTCGCCTCGCTCAGCTGCTCCATCTACGAGACATACGTGAGCCAGGCTTCCGCATACTTCGCCACACGGACGCGCCTGTGGGAGTTCGCCCTCGGGACCCTGCTGGCTCTGCTGCTCCCCTTCCTGCACTTCTCCCGGCGGGTGCGCGTGGCCGCCGGCTGGGTCGGACTGTCGGCGATGCTGAGCGGAGGCTTCCTCCTCGATGTCCAGGGCCGGTTCCCGGGATACCTTGCCCTGTGGCCGCTGATGGCGGCCGTCCTCGTGATCGTCGCCGGCCAGACCGGAAGTCCGATCGGCGTCGATCGATTGCTCTCCTGGACGCCGCTGGTCCGTCTGGGGGATCTGTCGTACTCGCTCTACCTCTGGCACTGGCCCCTCCTGATCTTCCTCCTCGTCTGGAGGGACGCACCTGCCGCCGGTTTCGTCGACGGCCTGGGCATCGTCGGGCTCTCGCTCGGGCTCGCGTACTGCACCACCCGTTGGATCGAACGTCCCGTGCGAAGGATGGAATGGGCGCACAAACGACGACGCCGGGTGTTTGCCGTCATTGCCGCCTGCGTTGTCCTCGTCGGAACTCCAGCCGCCGGTGCGCAGGCCGGGCTCGACCTCCATGTTGCACGGCTTGAAGAGAACGCAGGCCGCAACAATCCCGGCGCGGCCGTCCTCCTGCCGGGCTTCGTGAATCAGGCGGACCCGGGTGCTGCCGTGCTTCCGGCGGCCTGGGCCATGCAGAAGGAATGGGCCGGGCTGCCGGAATCGTGCGACGCCGACGAACAGGCCATGGCTCCCGCGCTTGCCGACAACTGTTCCCGAACGGCCCAGCAAACGTCCGCCGACCGGAGCATCGTCGTGGTGGGCGACTCCCACGCCCAGCAATGGCTCGGAGCGATCGCGCCCCTTGCCGAGGAGAACAACTGGGCGGTCACCGCCCTCCTGCTCGGTGGCTGCGTCTATACAGCCGATGACCGCGGCGACCGGTGCAACAGGTTCAATGAACTGGCTGAGCAGTACCTGCTGGGTGCCGCACCCGATCTCGTCTTCGTGGTGGCAACGAACGCCTCGGCCACGGACCCGCAGGACCAGGCCACGCCCGGGCTCGGGCAGGCAGCCCGGGCCCTCCTCGCCGAGGGGATCGGCGTGGTGGGCATCCGGGACAATCCGCGGTTCGGCATCGACATGCTGCACTGCACCGAGCGCAACGGACCCGACGCCGACGCGTGCTCGCCGCCACGGACGTCGGTGCTGAACGACTCCCCGCCCCTCGGTGAACTCCTGGCCGGTGCGCCGTCGATGGCCTTCCTCGATCTGACGGATCTGGTCTGTCGGCCGGATACGTGCCCGGCGATCGTCGGCAACGTCCGCGTGTATCTCGACGACAACCACCTGACCGAGCGGTACGTCCGAACGATGGTCCCGGCCTTCCGGACCCAGTTCCTTGCGGCCGCCGGGTGGTAGCGCGGGCATCGCCGGGGTTCGGAGGATGCAGGGATCCGTGACGCCCATCGGGTAACCTTGATCGGCAGGCAGTTGCTGTTCAGGCCTGCCCAAAACAACCCAGGAGACTTTGTGAATGTTGACCTCGTCGTCGTAGGTTCGGGCTTTTTCGGACTGACCATCGCGGAACGAGCTGCAACCCAACTGGGGCTTAAAGTCGCAGTACTCGATCGCCGGCACCACATCGGCGGGAACGCCTACAGCGAGAATGAGGCGCAGACCGGCATCGAGGTGCACCGCTACGGGGCGCACCTCTTCCACACCTCCAATGAGCGGGTCTGGGACTATGTCTCGAACTTCACGAAGTTCACGAATTACGTGCACAAGGTCTATACCCGCCACAAGGGCGAGGTCTATCCCATGCCCATCAACCTGGGAACTATCAACCAGTTCTTCCGCTCGGCCTACGGTCCCGACGAAGCACGGGCACTGATCCAGGAGCAGGCCGGCGAGCTGGCCGGGACCGATCCGCAGAACCTGAACGACAAAGGCATCCAGCTGATCGGGCGGCCGCTGTACGAGGCGTTCATCAAGTACTACACGGGTAAGCAGTGGCAGACGGACCCCAGGAACCTGCCCGCCGAGATCATCTCCCGCCTCCCCGTCCGCTACACCTACGACAACCGGTACTTCAACGACAAATACGAGGGACTGCCCGTCGACGGGTACACGGCATGGATCGAGCGGATGGCCGATCACCCGAACATCTCCGTCCAGCTCAACACCGATTTCTTCGACGAGGGCCATCAGTACTCGCGGTCGACGACGCTCGGCCAGGTGCCCGTCGTGTACACCGGACCCGTGGACCGCTACTTCGACTTCGCGGAAGGCGACCTGTCGTGGCGGACGATCGACCTCGAGGAGGAGGTGCTCCCGGTCGAGGATTTCCAGGGCTGCTCCGTCATGAACTACCCGGACGAGGACGCGGCATTCACCCGGATCCACGAGTTCCGGCACTTCCACCCCGAACGGGCGTACACGAAGGACGCCACCGTCATCATGCGCGAGTTCTCCCGCTTCGCCGAGAAAGGCGATGAGCCCTACTATCCGATCAATACTGCCGAAGACCGGGCTAAGCTGCTCGCCTACCGTGACCTGGCCAAGGGCGAGAAATCGGTACTGTTCGGCGGACGGCTGGGAACCTACAAGTACCTGGACATGCACATGGCCATCGGCTCGGCGCTCGGAATGTTCGACAACAAGATCACCCCCCACTTCACCGGCGGAAAAAGCCTCGAAAGCGGGGGAGTGGACGCGTGAGTGCTGCCGCGACCGACACCCTGACCGGCGAGGGGAAGGCCGATCCCGCGTACCGGGTGGTGCAGCGCGTGGTCCTTCCCCTGGACGGCGATACCGATGTGCTGCCGCTCTACGTCGACTTCAACGCAGCAAAGCGCGTCGTCGAGCACACGAAGCGTGCTATCCGGCGTGGTGCACCGAAAGCGCCGGAGCACCTTCCCGAGAGTACGCACCAGAGGTCGGACTTCATCGTCGGCCGCTGGAGCCTGCGGCTCCCCGCGTTCCGGCGGGTCTCCCTGGGGACCTACTTCAACGCGTTTCCCGCGAGCTACTGGCGCAAACACACCGAGGTCCGGTCGGTTCGGCTGACCGTCGAGGTCGACGCCGAAGCAACCGTGATCGTCTACCGCTCAAGCCCGCGCGGTGTCGCCAACCGTGTGGACAGTGCCCACGTCCTCAAGGGCCAGGCAACCTTCGACCTTCCCGTCACGGCTTTCGTCGACGGCGGGTGGTACTGGTTCGATCTGGTGGCGCACGTCGAGAACGTCACCCTGCTCGGCGCGTCATGGGCGGTCGAGAAGTCGAAGGAACTCCAGCGGGGATCCCTGTCGGTGGCCGTGACGACCTTCAACCGGCCCGACTACGCGCTTCGCCACATTTCCACCCTCGCCGACGACGCCGGCGTGATGGAGGTGCTCGACCGCCTGATCATCGTCGACCAGGGCACCGACAGGGTGAGGCTCCAGGAGGGTTATGCCCAGGCCGCGGCGCAGCTGGGCGAAAGGTTCCTCCTGGTCGAGCAGGCGAACATCGGTGGGTCCGGTGGCTTTGCCCGGGGTATGCACGAGACGCTGGAAGCAGGGGACAGCACCTATGTCCTCCTGCTCGACGACGACGTCAGCATCGAGACAGAGGGCATCCTGCGGGCGGTGAATTTTGCTGATTTCACCACCAGGCCCACCATCGTGGGCGGCCACATGTTCAACCTCTACGAGAGGTCGGTCCTCCACACCTACGGAGAGGAAGTCGATCAGAGGCGGTTCTTCTGGGGTCCGGCCGCCAATACGAGGGAGGGCCATGATTTTGCCGCGAGCAACCTCCGGACCACCCCCTGGATGCACCGGCGGGTGGACGTCGATTACAACGGCTGGTGGATGTGCATGATCCCCACCAGCATCGTCCGCGAGGTAGGGCTGGCGCTCCCGGTGTTCATCAAGTGGGATGACGCCGAGTACGGGCTTCGCGCCCAGCTGCACGGCTACCGGACGGTGACATTGCCGGGAGCCGCGGTCTGGCACATGCCGTGGACCGAGAAGGACGACACGATCGACTGGCAGGCCTATTACCACCAGCGCAACCGGTGGGTGGCCACGCTGACGCATTCCGCCCAGCCGAAGGGCGGCAGGATGCCGTTCGAGAGCTTTGCCATCGATGTGCGGCACCTCCTCTCCATGCAGTACTCGGCGGTCGAAGTGCGGTTGAAGGCGCTGGAGGATGTTCTCTCCGGGCCGGACCACCTGCACCGGACCATCGGTACACGGCTTCCCTGGATCCGCGCGACGAGGTCCACCTTCAGCGATGCCCGGATCAAAGCGGACCGCAGTGCCTTTCCCGAGGTCCGGCCCCCGTCCATCCGCAAGGCGGCGGAGGAGCCGGTGGTAGTCGTGGAGTCACTCGTTCGCGCTGCTCTCGGTGCGCTTCGACAGTTGCGTGCGGTCAGCCCGACGGCACAAGCCCATCCCGAGGCGGAGGTACCGGCGATGGATGCCCGGTGGTGGCGCCTGACCGGGCTGGACTCGGCGCTGGTATCAGCATCGGATGGGTCCGGAGCGTCCTGGTACCGGAGGGACAGAAAACAGTTCGTCAGGATGTTGGGCCGCACCATGGCGCTGCACCGCTCGCTGCTCTTCAACTGGAACCGGCTCAGCGCGGAGTACCATGAGGCGCTGCCCCGGTTCACAGGACGCGAGGCGTGGGCCGAGACCTTTGCTGCCGCCTCCGTGTCCCGTGAAGAGCCGGAGGTGGTGTGAATTGGGAGTACTGACTCCCAGCAGTGCGGAACCCGCCGGATCGCTGATGCCCCCGGGAAGGGGACGCGGGCTCCGTGACGTCCTCCGGGACCGCTTCCTGCTCAAGCTGCTCGTCCGTAAGGAAATCCGCGTCCGGTACCGGGGATCCGTTCTCGGCCTGATGTGGTCCTACCTCAAGCCGCTCCTGCAGTTCGCCGTCTACTTCGTAGCGCTGGGGATCTTCCTGAATCTCCAGGGATCCACCCCGAACTATGCCATCTACCTGTTCTCGGGTATCGTCCTCATCAATTTCTTCACCGAGGCCCTCGGCAACGCCACCCGCTCGATCGTCGAGAACCGCGATCTGATCCGCAAGATCTACCTGCCCCGGGAATTGTTTCCCGTTGCCGCGGTGTGGGTCTCGGCGGTGCACTTCTTTCCACAGCTCGTCGTCCTCATGGGTGCCTGCCTGATCGTCGGCTGGGCCCCTTCGGTGCTGCAGATCGCAGCGCTGGTGGTCGCCTTCCTCCTGGTGGCGGTCCTCGCGACCGGACTCGGCCTGTTGTTCGGCGCGGTCAATGTCTATTTCCGCGACTCGGAGAACATCGTCGACATGATCCTGATGATCGTCACCTGGGCTTCTCCCGTCCTGTACGTCTGGAGCATGGTCGAGGATGTGCTCGGCGAATGGTTCTTCCTCTACCAACTGAACCCCATGACCGTCGCGGTCGAACTGTTCCACTGGGTGTTCTGGTACCCCACCCTCGACGCCGCCGAGCTCGCCGCCGCCCCCATGCCGCCCGACCTGTTGACCCTGTGGACTCCGATCGCGCTTGCGCTCACTGTCCTGATCATGTTCCTGGGGCAGATCACCTTCCGCCGGCTTTCAGCCAACTTCGCGCAGGAGCTGTGATGGAGGTGGTCGATGATCCGGCGATCGTCTGCACCACGGTGCAGAAGGAGTTCGTGCTGCGCCACACCCGCTCCCTGAAGGAAGCGCTGATCTGGATCGTCAAGGGACGGAAAGGCGACCTTTCCAAGAAGTTCGACGCCCTGCAGGACGTGTCCTTCACGGTGGCACGCGGTGAGACCGTGGCACTCCTGGGCCTGAATGGGTCAGGAAAATCGACGCTCCTCAAGCTCATCTCCGGCGTCCTGCAGCCGGACAAGGGATCATTGCTGACAAAGGGCCGGATTGCCGGGCTGATCGAGGTGGGAGCAGGATTCCACCACGACCTCAGCGGCAGGGACAACGTCTATCTGAACGGTGCCATTCTCGGCATGTCCGAGAGCACCATCGACGAGATGTTCGACTCCATCGTCGACTTCGCGGAAATCGGGGAGTTCATCGACACCGAGGTGAAGTTCTACTCGTCGGGGATGTACCTGCGGTTGGCGTTCTCCATCGCCGTACACACTGATCCGGAGATCTTCCTGGTCGATGAGATCCTGGCGGTCGGTGATGAACCGTTCCAACGGAAGTGCCTCGCGAAAATCAAGGAACTGGCAGCGGCCGGAAAGACGCTCCTGGTGGTCAGCCACGATCTCGACCTGGTTTCCACCGTCTGCGAGCGGGGGATCCTGCTCGAACATGGACAGCTGATTGCCGACGGTCCGGTGGCCGACGTGGTGTCCGAGCTGCGCCGTCGCTCGCGGGCTGACGAGTAGCAGTGCCGACCCCCGACGCCAACCGGCGGCCCTATGGAAGGACAAAAACGCACACCATGCCGAAGTTCGAGTTGAGGGTTGGATCATGAAGCACCATGTCGGAAGCAACACGGCAGGCGGACCGAGCCGGCGCAGTGTGCTGCTGGGGCTTGCCGGGCTTCCGGTGGTCCTCGCGGCGTGCAGTGCGCCGGACGAGAACGCGGTGCAGGCCGTACCGCCGTCGGCGGAATACCCGGTGACCATCAGGCACATGTTCGGTGAGACGGTGATCGGAGCGGCGCCCCAGCGGATCGCCACGATCGGAGCGTCAAGCGCCGACATCTGCCTCTCGCTGAACGTTGTTCCCGTCGGGATGCCAGGATCCAATGCCACGCCGTGGTTCGTCGCCGAACTCACTACGCTGTCGTCCCCGATGCCGGTCCTGTACCCGGACGAGGTTGATCCCTCGATCCCGCAGGTGGGAAACCTCGAACCGGACCTGATTCTGGCAGTCAACTCCGACCTCACCCAGGCGCAGTATGACGAGCTGACGAGGATCGCTCCGGTGATCGCCGGCCGCGATGGTGCACTCAATACGGACTGGCGGACGTCGGTCGAAATGGTGGCGCAGGCGCTCGGGCAGCAGCAGGGGGGAGTCGACCTGGAACAGGAAACCACGATGTACATGGCGGAGTCGGTGTCCGATTACCCCGACCTTCCCGGCACGACGTTCCTCTTCGTGGGCCTTTCTCCAGCACTTGGCGCGGATTTCGAGCTGTATGGGGAAGAATCCAACCCCGTCCGCATCCTCGAGGATTTCGGGCTTGTACCTGGCGCGCTGGCCGGCAGTGCGGAGGCCGCGGCGCTGCTGATCGACGACGGGACGGGGCCGGTTACCTTTCAATGGCCCCGGAACCGGGGCTCCGAACTGGATTCCGACATCGTCATCGCCTCGATCGAGCGATCCCAGCGGGAGGAACTCGACGAGCTGGAGCTCCTTGCCGATGTTCCGGCAGAGGCTCGGGGATCGGTAGCCTACGCCACACGGGACGAATACACCGCGGCCCTGGAAACCGGATCTCCCCTCGGGATCCGCTGGATCGGCAGGAACTTCATTCCGGAGCTGGCGAGAGCCGCATACTACGCGGGCACGTAGCAGGGTAGGCACGCCGGAAAGCCGGGTGCGGGCCCTCGAGGGTTGTGCTGCGGCCGGCAGCTGACTAGCTTAGCTGGCGGCCCGTCAGGCCCGGCGGATGAGTAGCCGGCGGTTCTTCAGCTGCACGCGGTCATCCGGAAGAGTCTCGCCTGGCCCTCCTCGGCTACGAGTTCGACGCCCGGGGCGGTCTCGTCGACCAGATCGCGTAACCCGATGAAGGGTTCCTCTCCCGGGACGATTTCCTGACCACCGAAGTCCAGCGCCCAATAGGCGCGGAGTTCATCGACGGCGGGGCAGACCGCCGTGTTGTACGCAGCTTCTCCCCAGTGATCGAGGAGCGTCTGTTCCATCGGTGTGCGCTCACCGAAGATGTGCGGCGCGATGGTCTCCCTCGAGGAGAACGCATAGACCAGCGAACCGCCGTTGCGGGGATTGGCCACGATGACATCATCCTCCGGCACATAGTCGTCCACAGTTTCCAGCAGTGCTATCTCGTCCGCCGTCAGCAGTGGCGACCCCTCCGTGGTGGCGAATACTTCGCGCATCCTGTCCTGCACGCCGGAGAGCGTCCCGCCCTGGGTTCCGAATCCCAAGAGGAGAACCAGGGCGAGGGGCACCACATTCTGCAGGCCCTGCGGGAGGAGCCGGGCAGCGCGCCCGATCACGGAGGGCCACCGGCGCGCGGTGGGATCAGCAGGCCGGGAGCCTAGTTTGTACAGAGCCCGCGCACGCCAGGCGAGCCACTCCGCACCGAGGACGATGAGGGGCAGCGTGACCACAGGAAGCAGCGCAGCGAGGCGGAAGCTGTCGTTGTACCAGACGCCGGTGAGGAACGTGCGGAACGCGCCGAGGCTCCAGCTGGACACCACCATGTACAGGAGTCCGCCGACGCCGTACATCGCCGCGACCCACCAGTACGTCCGCAGCTGACGGGCGACCACGTACAGGCCGATCACCGTCAGGACGAGGAGGGTCCAGGCGGTCGTCGCCCCCATGGGGGCGCTTCCGAGAATCTCGCCGATGGCCCTGGCGTTGGACTGGAACGGGGTCCAGGGGGCGAAGGCCAGGCTGGGCCTGACCGCTATCCAGGCGAGCACCACCACCAGGACATAGGCTGCAGTGAAGGCGAGCCAGAAGTACACCGACCGCCTGCTTCCGGACCCTTCCCGGGCACTCAGCCACGACCGGACGAGCCGCGCGACAACAACCGGGCCACCGAATCCCAACAGGGCGACGGCCGTGCTCGGGTGTGACAGGCCCAGGCCGGGGAGCGTGGCGGCCAGGGCGACGGCGGCGGGCCACGGCGAGAGCGGGCGAGCCCTGGACATGCCCAACGCTTCGATGAGCAATCCGAGCACCACCGGAAGCAGGGCGATCGCGGCATGGTTGGGATACAGCACGCCGAAGGCGACCATGAGGTAGGGGAATCCGCTGAAACCTGCGCAGAGGACGCCCGCGCACAGCAGTGGGATTGGGCGGTAGCCGATAATGCGGCTGATGAGGAAGATGCACGAGAGGGGCCAGATGACCGCGCCCGTGACGATCGTTCCCACGTTGACCACTGCCATGACCGAGGGGGCACCCAGCATCAGGACGAGCGCCATGGAATCGTGCATGGCCGCGGGATAGAGAGCCTGCGAGGCGTCCGTGAGGTTGCCGAGCGTCAGCGTCGACCCATTCTGCGTCTCCGCGATGTGACGGATCGCATTGAGGTGGTAGACGTTGTCGAACGTCTGGGAGAAGTTCTCAGGTGACCCGAAGGCCGAGATGTAGCGCCTCGCGATGATGATCGCCGGAAAGACCAGGGCAATGGGCACGGCGAGCGCGGCAATCCACCGCGGATAGTCCTGGTCGAGCAGGCGGCCGTTGCCACCGAGCGCGGCCCGCGGCGCAGCGGGACCGTCGCCCGCCGGACGGCGGCGCAGGAGAAGGATCCGGACAAGGAGCGTTACTGCCGCGGCGAGAACGCTGAAGACGAAGTAGGTCACCGGTGTGAACGGAAGACCGGCGTACGGCAGGACGATGGCCAGGCACGCTGAGATCGACGTCGACACAGGCGCTGACAATGCGATCAGGTTGAGCCGGCGCACACCTGCCGCCGCGAGGATGATCAGACCCGGAGCGAAGAAAACCAGTAGGGTCGCCGCGAGGGTAGGGATGGTTTCCCACCAGCTCATAAATTCAATCTCCTCCAGTCGCACGCCCGCCGTACCCGGCGCATCGCCCGGTCGAAACCGGGCGTCCGCTCAGGGCCGGAAGCATCCTGCGAACTTGAGCTCGCCTTCGGTCACTTGGCCACGTCACCCCACGCCAGAGTAAGAAGGCCGGGGGTGTATTGCTATGATTGCACATCATGGGCAACTCAACGCGTTCGGGCGTTCTCATCGTCATGCCAGCGTGGAACGAAGCTGAGGCCATCGGAAATACCATCCGTGAGGTTCGAAGGATTGCGTCCCACCACGACATTCTGGTGGTGGACGACGGTTCCAAGGACCAGACGGCATGGATCGCGCGGCAGGCGGGGGCGACGGTCCTCAAACTGCCGTTCAACCTCGGCGTCGGCGGTGCGATGCGGACCGGTTTCAAGTACGCCATCCGCAACGGCTATTCCGCCGTGGTGCAGGTGGACTCGGACGGTCAGCACGACCCGCATGACATCGACCGGGTCGTCGCGGGACTGAGCCACGCGGACATCTCTATCGGTGCCCGCTTCGCGGGCAGGGGCAGCTACGATGCGAAGGGCCCGCGGCGCTGGGCGATGTCTTTTCTTGCGCAGGTGATCTCCATGGTCGCCGGAACCCGGCTCACGGATGTCACGTCCGGTTTCCGTGCGGCCAATGAGCGCGCACTCCACCAGTACATTGAGCATTTCCCTACTGAATATCTCGGAGACACGATCGATTCGCTGGTGGTTGCCATCAAGTCAGGCTGCACCGTCACCCAGGTGCCGGTGGAGATGAAAGCCCGGCAGGCAGGAACTCCGAGCCAGAGCCCGTGGAAAGCGACGCTGTACCTCGCGAGGTCCGGGCTGGTGCTGTGCTTCGCGCTTGCCCGAAGAAAATCGCCCCGCGAGCACCTCGTGCCGTCGTCCGGCGACATCGCCGGAGAAGGAAGTGTCCAGGCATGAGCGTTGCGTTCTCCCTCATCTCGTCGATCCTGATGGTTGTGGTTGTGCTGCTGATGCTGCGCAACGGCAAGCTGCGGGAAAAATACGCGATCCTTTGGCTCGTCATCGGCGGCCTGACGATCATCCTCGGATTCTTCCCGCGGCTCCTCGACTGGGCGGCATCGCTCGTCGGGGTGATCGTTCCGTCCAACCTGCTGTTCGCCCTGTCCATCCTCCTGCTTGTCGGAGTCAGCCTCCACGTCTCGCGTGAGCTGACGATCCTCGAGGATGAAACGCGCATCCTCGCCGAAGAGGTTTCCATCCTCCGCACGGCGATCGAGCAACTCCAGCACGACCCCGTGGCAGCTCCCCGCGCCACCCGCGTGATCCCCCAAGACCTGAGCCACCCATCGAAGGAAGAATGACGTGACGATTGATGTAATGCTGCCCTACTACGGTGATGTGGCGATGATGAAAGCCGCCGTCGATTCGGTGCTCTCCCAGACCGACCGGGATTTTCGACTGACGATCGTCGACGACCGCTACCCGGACGAGTCGCTTCCCGCCTACTTCGCGGGCCTCACCGCTGACGACAGCCGTGTTCGCTACTTCCGCAACGAGCAGAATCTCGGCGCCAACGGGAACTACCGCAAGTGCCTCTCGCTGATCGAACACGAGTACGTCGTCATCATGGGTGCTGATGACATCATGCTTCCGAACTATCTCGAGACCGTCTGCCGCGGATTCACCGACCCGGCAGTGAGCATCGTGCAGCCGGGTGTCGAGGTCATCGACGAGAACGGATCGGTGTACCGGCCGCTCGGCGACAAGGTCAAGGATTACCTCCGACGGCGCGCCGTCGGAGACAGCAGCGATGCTGTCCTCGCCGGGGAAGCCGTTGCCAAAAGCCTCATCACCGGTGACTGGCTCTACTTCCCCTCGGTCGCGTGGCGGTCGGACGCCATCCGGAAGCACAGCTTCCGCGAGCAGTACGACGTCGTGCAGGATCTCGCCCTGGCGATGGACATCGTCATGGACGGCGGCAGGATGATGGTCCTGAACACCGTGTGCTTTCGGTACCGGCGCCATCGCGAATCGGATTCCTCAGTGCGGGCGCTCGATGGCCGGCGCTTTGCCGAGGAGCGGGCCTTCTTCGATGAGTGCGTTCGTGACTTCCAGCAGCTCGGCTGGCAGAAAGCGGCGCGGGCAGCCCGCCTTCATGCCTCGTCACGGCTCCATGCCCTGACGCTGGCGCCGAAAGTGATCGACAAGCGGATGTGGAGCGGGCTGCAGAAGCTTGCGACCCATGCGGTCAAACCGTAGAGCGTGACTGACCGGCACGATGCCCCCGAACGGAGGATAGCGGGACGGCGGTCCGCCCTCCTGTATCTGTTCGGATCCCTTCTTCAGGGGCTTGGGCTGATCCTGATCCAGCCGTTCGCCGTCCGGTTGCTCAGCGAGTTCGAGTGGGGCCTCGTGGCGACGTCGATCGTCCTGATCCAGGTCGTCGTCGTCCTGCTGTCGGCGGGGCTGCCGCTCGCGATCACCCAATTGTGGTTCGACCAGGACGACGGCCGGAACCGCGCACGCGCGATGTACGGTTTCCTGGCGATCGCGTGCCTGGCAATCGGTGGTGCCCTCGCCGTCGGCGCCGGCGTCGTTGGTCGGAATGATGCGGTCGGAACGCCGTGGACGATTGTGCTGGCGATGCTCATCATCGGATTACTCGGCACGGTGCTGGGTGCGCAGGCAGTGCTGCGGGCCCAGGACCGCCCGGTGGCCTTCGTGGTGCTCAGCGTGTGCTCGTCGGTCGTTGCAAATCTGGCGGGGTTGGGTGCGATACTCGTCGTCGGCGAGACAGCGCTGGTGTACATCGTTGCCTACGGAGCCGCCGTCGTGTTGTCCGTCGTCGTCGCCCTGTTCCTGGTGCGGCCGCGCCTGCCGTGGAAGGTATCCGGGATGACCCGCGCGTCGCTCACGATCGCGGCCCCCCTGCTGCCGCATACGGGCGCCCTGATGCTCCTCACGCAGGGTGCCGTGCTCCTGCTGGCGCAGCTCTCGGGGGCGTCCGAGGCCGGCCGGTACGGCGCGGTGCTCATCTTCGCGCTCGGTCCGTTGACCATCCTCAATGCGCTCAACAACTCATGGTCGACCCGCATCATGTCGGCGGATTCCCGGGAGTTGCACGGGAGCATCCGGGCAGTTGCCGGCGAAGCCGCGGTCTCTGCGCTGCTCGTCGGCCTGCTGGCCTCCTCTGCTGCCAACATCGGTGCCCATGTGCTGACGACGGATCCCGGATCACTGGTCCATGTCGCCCAGATACTGCCCACGGTGTCGCTGGGCTATGCGCTGTTCCTCGTCGCCGGCAATGTCCTGTACGTGGTCCATCGGACGCGGCTCATGGCGTTCGCCACGCCCGCGGTCCTGCTGGTGACCACTTCCCTTGCGATCCTTCCCGCAGCCGCGCCCACCCTGACCCTGCTGGCTGCAGTGCATGGTGCCGGGTTCGCCGTGCTCGGCGCAACGTACCTGCTCGCGGTCCGCCGGTACACACCGTCGGATGCGTGGCCTTCCTCGGCTTTCCTCTACTGCGCAGCAGGCCACGTGCTCTTCGTGGTC
Source organism: Arthrobacter sp. Br18 (assembly GCF_000520555.1). Taxonomy (GTDB): domain Bacteria; phylum Actinomycetota; class Actinomycetes; order Actinomycetales; family Micrococcaceae; genus Arthrobacter_D. Next base: position 30,152 of record NZ_KI914873.1, read on the forward strand.
CTGATCCGCCTTGCGCCGGTGACTCTCCTGTGGGGAGCGGTCGAGCTGATCGCCGTACTCTCGGTCATCGGCACCGCAGCCCTTTTCTGGCTCCGGCGCAGGCCCCGCACCTCCACCGCCGGGCAGGCGGCCGCGAGCAACGATCCGCGGACCGCGGATCAGGTCGGGGACTAGCCCGCCCTGGCTGCTTCGAATCTCTCCGAAAACAGCGGGACGAGGGAACGGACGTAGCTTCGGGCCACGTGGTCGGTGTCGAAGAACACGTGGAGGCCTCCGATTGCGGCGTAGCACTTGTCGTCGGGGCAGAACCGGTCGGAGAGGTCGATCACCTTGACTCCCGGATCATCCATGGCGTGGGCGGCCGCTACGAGGGGGTCCGCGGGGAGGGCATCCGCCCTGTCTGTCGCACAGGCCAGGGGCCTGTTGCTGTTCAATGCGAGGCAATCCGGGGTGGAGCGATCCAGGGTGAGGGGTGTATCCCGGATGATGAAGACCTGCGTACCGTTCGCCGTCCACGGTCCCACCCGGTCGCGGAAGGCCTCCCCGTACTGTTCCACCTGTGACCGGCCAGTGCCGTCGTCGATCGTTTCGCCCGCTGCGAAGGTTGCGAGGAAAACGGTGTCCGGCCGTTCGGAGAGGATCCGGTCGGAGACCGCGCCGCTCCATTCCAGGCAGCGCTCCTGAAAGCCGGGGTCCGACGTCCGCACCCCCATGAAAGCAACCCGCCTCACATCGACCAGCGGGCATCCGCCCTGCAGGCTCG
>NZ_KI914873.1:31014-32943 GCF_000520555.1 Arthrobacter sp. Br18
CTTCTGCTGGCGGGCCAACTCGAAGATCCCGGCCTGCCACTGCTCGGCGTGGGAGTCACCGATCAGCCACACCGTCTCCGACACGTCCCCGTTTTCCGAGAAATCGCAGGCGCTCAGCAGGTTCTGGTCCTGCACCTGGAGGGTGTTCACGTGGAGCGAGCACTCTCCGGTGGCGAACCAGGGGGCCTCATCCTCCCCGACGTTCTCCACCTCGGGAGAACCGAAGGGATCTGCACACTCTCGGCCCGGATCGAGGCTCTTCGCTCCGAAACAGGCCCCGCCCGAGACGGCGTCGAGCTTGGCCAACTCGGTTTTCTGGGTTGCGGCGCCGCCTGCAATCGCTGTTCCGCCGATAAGGCACACGATGATCATGGCGGTTGCGGTCCAGCCGAAGGTCCTTCGGGGCGAACCCGATGCGAGGAGTTTCGTCCGCCCCGGGTCCTCGACGTATTTTTTGGTGAGGGCGGCGAGGAGGAGCGACGCGGCCGCCACCCAGATCCTGTCGGCGTCGGTCAGATTGCGGTTGATGACGCTCGGCAGGAGGATGATCAGCGGCCAGTGCCAGAGGTAGAGGGAATAGGAGATATCGCCGAGGAACTGGACCGGCCGCGTGGACAGGGGGTAGTTGGGGGACCACACAGGGAACCGGGGGCCGAAACAGATCACGAGCACCGTCCCGAGTACTGGAACGATCGCGGCGTACCCGGGGAAATACGTTCCCTCGTTGTAACGGAGGGCAGCCAGCGCGATCATCGTGAACCCAGCCGATTGGGCCAGGCCGGCCAACGGAGCCGAACGTCCCCACCGGGTGGGCAAGGAGGATGCGGCCGCCGCAACAAGGGCGCCCGCAGCAAATTCCCACACACGTCCGGGGGTCACGAAATACGCTTCGCTGCGGCTCGCGTAGGTGAAATAGACCGAGAAAGCCAGCGACGCGGCACCAACGACGATGAGGCCCAGGATAAGGTTCCGGCGCCGGTCACGGGAGAATCGCCGGGCCGCAACGAAAACGCCCAGGAGGAAGACGGGCCACACGAGGTAGAACTGTTCCTCGACGGAGAGCGACCAGTAGTGCTGAACCGTTGACGCAGCATTGTTCTGCGCCGAGTAATCGACGGACTGGACCGCCAGCCACCAGTTCTCGACGTAAAGCGTTGCAGCAATGGTTTCAGCGGCGATCGACGCCCAGCGGGAAAACGGCAGGAAGACGCAGGCGCTGACCAGGGAAAGAACCGAGACCACCAGCGCAGCCGGCAGAAGCCGTTTCGCGCGGCGGGCATAGAACCTGCCGAGTGCGATGCCGCCGGTCCGCTCCAACTCGCCCATCAGGTGTTTGGTGATGAGGTAACCGGAAATGACGAAGAAGACGTCCACGCCGACGTAGCCACCAGGCAGCATCTCGGGCCACAGGTGATTCAGAACCACCAGGACCACGGCGATTGCCCTCAAGGCCTGGATGTCCCGCCGCGGACTCTTGCCGCTTGCCGCCGAGCGTCCACCCCGGACGGACGGGAGTTGATCGATCACTCAGTCTCCTAGCGACGTTTGCTGCTCCGCGAGGAGAAGGGGCCGGGACGGGCTGTTCCGCGGAATTATACATACTGCGGAATCTCAGCCATAGTCAGCGCTCGGTGTCCGCACCGGAAGCCTGCTTTCCGCCGACTCCCGGTGTTTTTGCGGCTGTTATCGCTGTGTCATGCGGACTCCGGTGGTGGGGGTCCAGGTGAGGGTTCCGTTGCGGAAGGTTTGGGTGCATTGGTTGGTGGTGCAGGTTTGGGTGGTGGTGGGGTAGCCGAGGGTGCCGTTTTCGGCTCCCTGGGCGCGGTAGGTGGTGCGGATGGGTCCGGTGATGGTGGGGTGGCCGTTGGTGGCGGGGGACCAGAGGATCTCGCCGTTTTGGAAGGATTGGTAGCAGCCGCTGTCGCGGAG
>NZ_KI914874.1:0-7614 GCF_000520555.1 Arthrobacter sp. Br18
CGCTATCGACCGGTCGTAGGACCGCACGGAGGATTCAAGCAGATCAGGGAGGGACCCTGCGGGTACGGCAATTTCCGCGGGGACGCCGGGACCATACCGGGCAACCCACGGACGTGGCGGCGCGAAATCCATAAGCCTGCTTCCTGTTTGGACGGAATAGACTCTACCGCGCGCGGGACGCCGTGAGGTAGCCCGCGCGCGGCCCGGGTCGGTTCCTTGCGGTTTGCACGATCAGCGGCATCATGCGGTACCGCTGGTACTGTCCCGCGTGGCTGCCCGGTGCTGCACCGGCAACGAGCGCGATCCTGCACCAGGCGGACCAGCCATGTCTAAAAACGAGGCGGACCGGCCGTGGTCAGGAAGCAGGCGGACCAGCCGTGGTCAGACACCCCTCCATCTCGGTGAGCAGGCCGAGACCCTCCCCGCGATAGGATCAAGGGTAGCGAAACAGCCGATCAGGAGTACCGAGTGAGCGCCCCCGAGGCCGATCCAAGTCCACAGGATGTCAGACAGTGGCGGCAATACCTTGCCGATGAACGCGCGGAAGCTGCCACCTATCGCTATCTTGCACAGCGCCGGCAGGGCGAGGAACGCGAGATCCTCCTCGAGCTCGCTGAGGCAGAGGGCCGCCACGAGGCTCACTGGCGTGCACTGCTGGGCGATGCGGCGGGCAAACCCGCGGCGCCCTCCGTCCGGAACCGGATTCTCGGGCTCCTGGCGCGGCGTTTCGGCTCGGTTTTCGTGCTGGCCCTCGCCCAGCGTGCCGAGGGTCGCTCGCCGTACGCCGCCGACCCTTCCGCAACCAGCGCCATGGCCGCGGACGAACAGATTCACGAGGAAGTCGTCCGCGGACTCGCCACCCGCGGCAGGAATCGGCTTTCAGGCAACTTCCGGGCTGCGGTCTTCGGGGCCAACGACGGCCTGGTCAGCAACCTCGCTCTCATCATGGGCATCGGTGCCACGGGGGTTTCGACGTCGTTCATCCTGTTCAGCGGCCTCGCCGGGCTGCTGGCCGGAGCCCTGTCCATGGGTGCCGGCGAGTACGTGTCGGTCAAGTCGCAGCGCGAGCTGCTTTCGGCAACCCGTCCCACCCAGATCACGCTGACTGCGGCGAAGGAACTCGACATCGCGGCGAACGAGCTCGTGCTGGTCTACCGGGCGCGCGGTATGACTCCCCAGGCCGCCGAGCACCGCGCGGCCGAGAGAATGGGACTCCTCAGCTGCGACTGCGATCCCAGCCTTTCGCTCCACCCTGACGACGACACCACCCCCGATGACCACGAAACCGTGGGAACGGGACTGGGCGCGGCGGCGTCGAGCTTCAGTTTCTTTGCCTCCGGGGCCATCATCCCCGTCCTGCCGTACCTTTTCGGGCTGACGGGCGTTGCTGCCGTGATCACCGCGTGCACCCTGGTTGCCCTTGCCCTGCTCGCCACGGGCGCCGTCGTCGGGCTGCTGTCCGGCGCCTCGCCGCTCCGGCTCGCGCTGCGGCAGATGGCGATCGGCCTCGGCGCCGCTGCCGCAACCTATGTGCTGGGCCTGATGTTCGGCACCTCTGTCGGTTGAGTGAGGCACCGCCAACCGGCCGGCGCCGCACAGAACGACGACCGCGCTGGTTCTGACCGGCGCGGTTGTCGTTGTCCGGTGCGATCACCGCCGACTAGCCGGTGACGTATTCCTCAAGCTTCACCAGTGTCCGTTCGATGTTCTCCGGGTGCCGCCGGGTGAAGCCGGTGAGGCGCAGCACCAGCTTGAACGGGACGGTGCGGGCGTCCCACTGTTCGGTGACGAGCGTGGCCTCGCCACGGGGTTCGAGGGTGTAGCGCCAGACATGGTGCGAGAAGTGCCGCCACGCGATGCGGCGGCCCTCCTCGAACTCCGTCACCCGATTGAGGATCTTGTACTTGGCGCCCATGTTCATGTCCATGCCGAAGCGCGCTCCGAGTGCCAGCCGCTTCGGGCCGTTGGGCTGTTCGCCCTTCACGGTGTCCGATCCATCGATGACACTGTGCAGCGCGGGAGTGGCAAGCACTTCGAAAATCCGGTCGGCGGGCGCTGCGATGAGGCGCTCGCGTGAGATGAAATAGGCGGAAGGGGAGATAGTCATCCCGCCATTCTGCCCGACCGGGCTCCGGACAGGGCGCTACTTCGCGGCCGCGGCGCTTTCTCTGGTGCCGGTACTCCGTTGCCCTCGCCGATCGACTCGGGCACCACGTCACGCTCCAGGGTGGTGGCCAGTGGTTTCTCGGTGACGAAGAGGCACAGTACCGCGGCGATCGCGGCGAGCGGTGCCATGTACAGGAACAGTGGGATGAGCGCTTCGCTGTAGGACGTCACGATCACGTCCTGCAGCTTCCCGGGGAGTCCCTGCACCAGCGCGGGTGTCAGCGATTCCCCACCCCCTGTGGCTGCGGCGGCTTCCGCGGGAAGCCTCGAATCCAGGAAGCCGGTCAGGCGTGAGGCGAACAGGCTGCCCACCACCGCCGACCCGAGTGTGGCGCCGATCTGCCGGAAAAAGTTGTTGGCGGCGGTTGCAGTACCCACCTGGCTGTTCGGGAAGGAGTTCTGGACGATCAGCACCAGGATCTGCATGTTGAGGCCCAGGCCGAGCCCCAGGATCCCGAGGTCCAGGCAGATGTGCCACACCTCGGAGGACGGCTCGAGCATGCCCATCAGCACCAGGGCCACCACCATGATGACCGAGCCTGCAATCGGCATCCACTTGTACCGGCCCGTCCGCGACACCAGTTGTCCCGACACGATCGACGAGACCAGCAGCGCTCCCATCATGGGAATCATCAGCATGCCGGCCTCGGTGGCCGAAGCGCCGGTCGCCATCTGCAGGTAGGTGGGCATGTAGCCGATGGAACCGAACATGGCCACCGACGTCAGCAGGCCTGCCACGGTGGTGAGTTTGAAGTTGCGGTCCCGAAAGAGCGCCATCGGGATGATCGGCTCGGCGGTGCGCCGCTCCACCAGGACGAAGGCCACTGCGGAGATGAGAGTGGCGGCAATGAGGCCGAGGATCACGGGGCTGAACCAGTCGTAGCTGCTGCCACCCCAACTGCTGACCAGCACCAGACCCGTGGTGGCCAGCGCGATGAACACCATTCCCCAGATGTCCAGTGTGGGGCGGACCCGCACGGCCTTCGGCCGCAGGAACAGGACAGCTCCGGCGAGGGCGAGGGCTCCCACCGGTAGATTGAACCAGAACACCCAGCGCCAGCCGGGCCCCTCGGTGAGCCAGCCCCCGATCAGCGGCCCCACCACGGAGGCGAACGCGAAGACGCCTCCCATCAGTCCCATGTACTTACCGCGTTCGCGGGCGGGCACGATGTCCGCGATGATGGCCTGCGAGAGGATCATGAGCCCGCCGCCGCCGAGTCCCTGGATGACCCGGGCGATGATCAGCCAGGTCATGTCGGGGGCGAGGGCGCCCACCACGGAGCCTGCGAGGAAGATCAGGATGGCGCTGATGAGGAGGTGCTTGCGCCCCACCAGGTCACCGAGCTTCCCGTAGATGGGCATGGTGATGGTGGAGGCGAGGATGAACGCCGTGATGACCCAGAGCATGGAGCTTGCGCCGTTCAGCTCACCGACGATTGTCGGCAGAGCCGTTCCCAGAATGGTCTGGTTCAACGCCGAGAGGAGCATCGACAGCATGAGCGCAACGAAGACCAGCACGAATCCGGCTTCCCGTGCCGGCGCATTCGTCGCAGCGGCCGTCGATCGAAATTTTAGTTGACTCACCGAACTATTGTTGCATCCGCGAGCCGCCCGCACAATCAGAAAACGGAAGTTGAGCGCGATATCACACTCCTTGACGGCGGGGCGGAGCGGCACTAAGCGCTGCTCCGCCCCTGCGCGTCAGGGCCTCAGCAGCACCTTGATGGCGCGTCGCTCATCCATCGCCCTGTAGGCTTCGGCTGCTTCGTCGAGTGGCATCACGACGTCGAACACCTTACCGGGATGGATCCTCCCGGCAAGCACGTCCTCGAGCAGTTCGGGGATGTAGGTGTGGGCAGGGGCCATGCCTCCGCCCACCGAGATGTTGTTCGCGAACAGGTAGCGGATGGGGATTTCCGGGCCGCCGGCCGGCACTCCGACGAATCCGAGGCTTCCGCCCGGCCGGGTGCTGCGCAGTGCCTGGTCCATGGACTCCTTGGTCCCCACGCACTCGAGGACGGAGTCCGCCAGGACTCCCCCGAGGAGCTCGCGGATCCTGGCGACGCCGTCGTCGCCGCGCTCGGCGACGATGTCGGTGGCACCGAATTCCCGGGCCAGTGCCTGCCGGTCCTCGTGCCGTGACATGGCAATGATCCGGGTGGCGCCCAACCGCTTTGCTGCGAGCACCCCGCAGAGGCCCACCGCGCCGTCGCCCACGACGACGACGGTGCGTCCGGGACCCACGCGGGCGGTGACCGCGGCGTGGTGACCGGTGGACATGACGTCCGAGAGGGTGAGCAGGCTTGCGGTCAGCTCCGCGTCAGGTTCGGTAACGCCCTCCACCTTCCGCAGCGTGCCCTCGGCCTGCGGTACACGGACTGCCTCACCCTGGCCGCCTTCCACGTAATCGCCGTTTTCGTCGGTGCTGCCCCAGGACGTCAGGTGGTCGCAGGCAACCGTCACGCCGTTGACGCACTGGGGGCAGGCCCCGCAGCTGTCGACGAAGGGTGCGATGACGAAGTCGCCCACGACCAACTTCGTGACGTCGTCGCCGACTGCCTCGATGACGCCGACGAATTCGTGGCCGATGGCCTTGGGTGCCCCTGCCTTCCCCACGCCCCGGTAGGGCCAGAGGTCGGATCCACAGACGCAGGAAGCGGTCACTTTCACCACCGCGTCGGTGGCGCGGATGACGGAAGGGTAGTCCCGCTCCTCCACCCGGATGTCGCCCGGACCATGAATGATTGTGGCGCGCATGTATTCTCCTCGAGATGGATGTGCTGGTCGTTTCCCCGGATTCAACCCTACGCGCCGGGATGGAAGGGTGGGGATGTCCGTGGGACTCCGAGCCTTCCCCGGGTGAGAATGAGAACGACGACGCCGACAGCGGCGGAAGCGAGCAGGTGCATCGGCCCGATGTCGATCCCCGGATACAGGAGAGGAAGCATCCCGTCCCCGAAACCCCCGCCGACGGCGACCGCGTTTCCCGCAGCATGGAAGAGCCCGACCAGGAAGATGCTGCCGGTCCGGTGATAGAGCCAGCCGGTGGCTGCCCGGAAGGGCACGGCAAGGACAGCGACCAGGATGAGGATCACCACCGCGGCGGCGTTTCCGGCAACCAGGGACACATGCTGCAGGGCGAACAGCGGGGCGGTCAGAAGCGCGGCTTTCAGCGCGCCGTGCCGGTTCTGCAGCCGGGCCTGGACGAAGCCTGTCCACGCCGCCTCCTCCCACAGATTGCTGACGGCAAGGCCGACGACCGTCTGGACCAGCAGGCCGGAGACCAGTGCCGCAACCAGCGTTCCAGGCGAGAGATCGCGCGGCGGGCCCCCGAGCAGGAGGCCCAGCACTCCTGCCGCAGCCGGTACGACGAGCAGAGCGAAGGCATACCAACCGGCTCCGCACCGGAACGCGATGATCCTCCCCCACAGCGCCTTCAGGCCGGCGTCGCCCTCGACCAGCCGGGTGATCGCCAGCGTGGGCAGCAACATGCCGACCATGTTGCTGGCGATGATGAACGGCATCGGAGGGAGGTGTGTTCCGCCCGCCCCCGCCACCACCGGAAGGAAAGCGATGGCCTGGCCCACGGTGAAGAACCACGTGAGCAGCGCGGCAACCGGATGACGCCTGATGCTGTCGGTCATGCGGCTCCGGCCGCGGGGCGTGACGTGGGCCGCACTGGCCTGCGGAGGTGTTGCGCTGCCCATGGGATCCCTACCGTCCGGAAGGAATCAGACCCCGGGCGGGTTCCCGGGCACTGTACCAGTCGAGCGTTGCCCGGATGCCCGCCTCGTAGGAGGTGACCTGTCCGGGCCCGAAGGCGTCGCGGTATCTCGTGGAATCGATGACGTGCGGCTGCTCGAACTGATACAGCATCTCGGCACCTTCACGGGCGACGGCGGAGAACACCCCGGCAGCGCGGACCGCCCTGGGGCTGATGCTGCGGACACGGAAATGCCGACCACTCCGGCGGAGACCTGGTGGATGAATTCTCCGGCGGTCGTCGGCGGCGGAGTGGGGAGGTGCCAGGCCCGTCCCAGGGCATCGGCCCTCTCGCCCAACTCGACCAGCCCGTAGGCGAAGTCATCGATGAACATCGGCGTCAGTGGTTCGGTCATCGACCCCGCCCACAAGCCGGCCTTGCCCCGCACCGCTGCAACGAAAAGCGTGCGGCCCAGCAGGGATTCGACGGCCGGACCGTAGAGTTCCGGGGCCCTGCCGATCACCGTTGCCACCTCCCCCCTCGCGTGGGCGGCAAGTACGCGCTCTGCCAGCCAGGCGCGGAGCACCCCCTTGCTGCTGACCGGCCGGTCGGGAAGGTCTTCGGTCATTGGTCCATCCACCTTGCCGTACATCCAGGTGTCATCCACGAAGACCATACGTGCCCCTGCCGCTCCCGCTCCCGCTCCCGCGAGAATTCCGTCGATGACCGCGGGGAAATCCTGCCGCCAGCGCACGAGCGGCGGATTGACGGCGTTGTAGACGACAACCGACCCTCTGCAGACCTGCCGCATTCGCTCCGGATCAGCCGCGTCTCCCGCAACTACTTCCACCCCGTCCGGGAGGTCCGCCCGACCGGACCGGTTGACTCCCCGGACACGGCGCCCGCACCTCTGCAGCTCACGAACCACCGCAGTTCCGGTTCCACCACCTGCACCAATCACCACGTGAAGCCCGTCCACGATACCCATCGCACACCCCGCTCTTCCCACCTGCACTCGGCGTATTCCATGCTGTTAGATACTGAAGCGTATCTAATTTCCGAATAAGCGCGGCAAATAGGAAACGCAAGCGTTTCTTGTATGGTGGTAACCATGACTCCTGAAACCGCACCAGCCACCCGTCGTCGCGGCGAGGTCCTCGATGAAGCAATCCGGAGCGCCGTCCTGGACCTCGTCATCGACCACGGTGTCGCAGGGGTCACGATGGAGGCGGTGGCATCCCGCGCCGGGACGAGTAAACCGGTGCTCTATCGGCGATGGGACAGCCGGGCCGCACTGCTGAGGGACACGCTTGTCCCGCTGGCCATGAAGGCCATCCCCTCCACCGACACCGGCAGCTACCGAAGCGATATGCTGGCCATTCTGCAGGGCTGGGCGGACTTCTTCGCCAGCCCCGCCGGAGCGATCGGGCCGGCGATCGTGGGGGCGATGCCGCATGATCCGGAGCTTGCTGCGGCTTTTCGCGGCGGCGTGATCGCCTGGCGGAAACAGGCGATGGCGGAGACGCTCCGCCGGGGAATCGCACGGGGCGAAGTCCGGGAGGATGTGCCGGTCGACGTCGCGCGGGAGTTGGGGCAGGCACTGCTGTGGCACCGGTTCCTCATCACCGGAGACCCCATCACCAGGGAACTGATCGAGGAAATCGTCGACGACATCCTGGTCCCGTTCACCGCCCCGCGCGGGTGATCCTCTCCCGCGAGCTTTCCCGCCAGCACGACAACGCCCC
>NZ_KI914874.1:7714-14318 GCF_000520555.1 Arthrobacter sp. Br18
CGCCCCGGCTGCCAGGGGCAGCCGGGGCGGAATCGGACGACGAGGCCCGGGAACCTAGAGCGTGGCGTAGACCTCGCGCAGGAGGGTTGCCGTCTCGGACGGCGTCTTGCCGACCTTCACGCCTGCAGCCTCGAGGGCTTCCTTCTTGGCCTGTGCGGTGCCTGCGGAGCCGGACACGATGGCGCCGGCGTGGCCCATCGTCTTTCCTTCAGGCGCCGTGAATCCTGCAACGTAGCCCACCACGGGCTTGGTCACATGGGCCTTGATGAATTCGGCCGCGCGCTCTTCGGCGTCGCCTCCGATCTCACCGATCATGACGATCGCCTTGGTTTCAGGATCGGCTTCGAATGCTTCGAGTGCATCGATGTGGGTGGTCCCGACGATCGGGTCCCCGCCGATGCCGATGGCGGTGGAGAAGCCGAGGTCGCGCAGCTCGAACATCATCTGGTAGGTCAAAGTTCCGGACTTCGACACGAGGCCGACGCCTCCCTTGCCGGTGATGTTCGCCGGCGTGATGCCCACGAGCGACTCGCCGGGAGTGATGATGCCGGGGCAGTTCGGTCCGATGATCCGGGTGACCTGCTTGCCGTCCGCATCGACCTTGGACTGTGCCAGCGCCCAGAACTCGGCCGAGTCCTGCACGGGCACGCCCTCGGTGATGATGACGACGAGGCCGATTCCCGCCTCGATCGCCTCGACCACCGCGTCTTTGGTGAAGGCCGGCGGAACGAACACGATCGAGACGTCCGCGCCGGTTTCGGACACTGCTTCACGAACCGTGCCGAACACCGGCAGTGTCACGTCGCCGTGGCTGACGGTGGTCCCGGCCTTACGGGCGTTCACTCCGCCGACGACCTGGGTTCCGGCGGCCAACATCAGCGCGGTGTGCTTGGTGCCCTCACCGCCGGTGATGCCCTGAACGATGACCCGAGAGTCCTTGTTGAGAAAAATAGACATGCTTGTTCCTTAATTCCTTTGGATCCTGAGCGGACTCGGCCGCGGGGAAGAGCAGGCTCGGTCAGCGGGCGTCGTAGGCCAACTGGGCGGCCTTGTCGGCGCCTTCGTCCATGGTGTCGGCCAGTGTGACCATCGGATGGTTGGCCTCGGCCAGGATACGGCGGCCTTCCTCGACGTTGTTGCCGTCCAGGCGGACCACGAGGGGCTTGTTCTCCTTGTCGCCCAGGATCTCCAGTGCCTTCACGATGCCGTTGGCCACTGCGTCACAGGAGGTGATACCTCCGAAGACGTTGACGAACACGCTCTTGACCTGCGTGTCGTTCAGGATGACGTCCAGACCCGCGGCCATGACCGAGGCCGAGGCTCCGCCGCCGATATCCAGGAAGTTGGCCGGCTTCACATTGCCGTGCGCCTCGCCCGCATACGCGACGACGTCGAGCGTGGACATGACCAGGCCGGCGCCGTTGCCGATGATGCCCACTTCGCCGTCGAGCTTGACGTAGTTGAGGTCGTTCTCCTTGGCCTTGGCCTCCAGCGGATCCGCTGCGTCCTGGTCCTCGAGCACGGCGTGGCCTTCCTGCCGGAAGTATGCGTTCTCGTCGAGGGTGACCTTGCCGTCCAGTGCGATGATTTCGCCGGCACCGGTCTTCACCAGTGGGTTCACCTCCACGAGCGTGGCGTCTTCCTTCACGAAGACGTCCCACAGCTTGAGGATGGTCCTGGCGACGTCGGCGCGGAGTTCAGGGGCGAATTTTGCGGTGGCGACGATTTCGTCGGCCTTGGCCTGGTCGATTCCCACGATGGGATCCACCGCGACACGTGCCAGGGCTTCGGGTCGCTCGACTGCGAGCAGTTCGATTTCGACGCCGCCCTCCACCGAGCACATGGCCAGGTAGTTGCGGTTCGAGCGGTCCAGCAGAACCGAGAAGTAGTACTCCTCGGCGATGTCAGCGCCCTGGGCGATCATTACCGTGTGGACCGTGTGGCCCTTGATGTCCATTCCCAAAATGTCGGAGGCGTAGCGGTGAGCCTCCTCAGGAGTTTTGGCAACCTTGACGCCGCCGGCCTTTCCGCGGCCACCGACCTTGACCTGGGCCTTGACGACAACAACGCCGCCGATCTTCTCGGCTGCTGCTTTTGCTTCTTCAGGGGTATGCGCCACGATGCCGGCGAGCACGGGTACTCCGTGTGCCTCAAAGAGATCGCGCGCCTGGTATTCAAACAGGTCCACGGATTAGTGTCCTTCTACGTCGAAGTAGGTTTACACAGGGAACTTTAGTCCCTTGGCGCGGGAGGCCTTTTCAAGACTAGCCCTTTAGTGAGTAAGCACACAGTTCTATGAGTTGTAGAAAAACCTGCTCATGGGCTAGGGCTTTCAGCCATCCTTGGTCAGCGGTGCGTACCGCAGCAGGAGCCGTTTCTCGCCGGCGTCGAACTTCACCTTCGCCACGGTCTTGTCTCCTGATCCTTCGACAGCGAGCACAGTGCCGTTGCCGAAGCTCGCGTGGTTGACCCGGTCACCCACGCCCACCGAGACCACTTCCTTCTGCGGCTGCACGCGGCCGATAGCCTTTGCCGGGGCCGACGACGCACCACCTCCGCCTGCTCCCCAGTAGGAACCGCTGAACCGGGGCCCGCTGATACTTCCGCTCGTAGTCCAGGCCGGCTTCGCCGCTCCCTCGCGTTTCCACTGGATCAGCTCCTCCGGGACTTCTCCCACGAACTGGCTGGCCGGGTTGTACTGGCTCTGGCCCCACATGCTGCGGACCTCGGAGCGCGTCAGGTACAGCCGCTCCCGCGCACGCGTAAGACCCACGTAGGCGAGCCGGCGTTCCTCGGCGAGCTCCTTGGGATCTGTCGCCGACCGCTGGTGCGGGAAGATGCCCTGCTCCATGCCCGTCAGGAACACCACGGGAAATTCGAGTCCCTTCGCGGTGTGCAGCGTCATGAGGGTTACCACGCCCTGCCTGCGCGCCTCCGCCACGGCCCGCTCCACCTCGGCGGGTGAGCCCTCGGGCGCGTCGGGAATCTGGTCTGCGTCGGCGACCAGCGACACCTGCTCGAGGAATTCACCGAGCGTGCCGTCAGGATTGTCGCGTTCATACTCCCGAACGACCGCGACCAGTTCAGCGAGGTTCTCCACCCTCGATTCGTCCTGCGGATCGCTGCTGGTGCGCAGCTGTTCGAGATACCCGGTCTGCTCGAGGACCGCCTCCAGGGCCGCGGACGCACCGGAACCGGCGGCAACCTCGGCAAGGTCGTCGATGAGCTTGACGAAACCCGCCACCGCATTGACGGATCGGGTGGCCATGCCCGGCGCTTCACCGGCGCGCCGGAGGGCCGTCATGAAGCTGACCCTCTCGCGTTCCCCGAGTGCTGCAACCGCGTATTCGGCGCGGTCGCCGATGCCGCGCTTGGGTTCGTTGAGGATCCGGCGGAGGTTCACGACGTCGTCGGAGTTCACCAGCACGCGGAGGTACGCCAGTGCGTCCTTGATCTCCTTGCGCTCATAGAAACGGGTGCCGCCCACCACCTTGTAGGGCAGGCCCACGCGCATCAGGATTTCCTCGATCGAACGGGATTGCGCATTGGTGCGGTAGAACACCGCGACGTCGCCGGGCCGGAGGTTGTCCTCGTCCTGGAGCCGGTCGATCTCCTCCGCGATGAACCGGGCTTCCTCGTGCTCGTTCTCGCCGACGTAGCCGACGATTTTCTCGCCGTTGCCCTCTGCGGTCCACAGCTTCTTTTCAGGGCGGTTGGGGTTACGCGAGATGACGGCGTTGGCGGCGCTCAGGATGGTCTGCGTGGAGCGGTAGTTCTGCTCCAGCAGAATGGTCCGAGCACTCGGATAGTCGTTCTCGAACTCCACGATGTTGCGCACGTCCGCGCCGCGGAATGCGTAGATGGACTGGTCCGAGTCGCCCACCACCGTCAGTTCGGCGGGGTCGTCCGTCGACTCACCGGGCACGCCGACGATCTCCCGCACCAGTGCGTACTGGGCGTGGTTGGTGTCCTGGTACTCGTCCACGAGGACGTGGCGGAAACGCCGCCGATAGTAGTCGGCAACCCCGGGGAAGGCGCGGAACATGAAGACCGTCTGGGCGATCAGGTCGTCGAAGTCCATGGCGTTGGCCTGGCGCATGCGCTGCGCGTAACCCGTGTAGACCTCGGAGACCGCCTGCTCGAAGGGGTCGGAGAGGCTGACGGTTCCCGCATAGGTTTCCTCGTCGATGAGTTCGTTCTTCAGCGCCGAAATTTTGTGCTGGATGGCCTTGGGAGCGAACTTCTTCGGGTCGAGGTCCAGGCCCTTGGCCACCAGGGTGACCAGGCGCAGGGTGTCGGCGGAATCGTAGATCGAGAAGTTGGAGTTCAGTCCCACCGATGCCGCTTCCCGGCGCAGGATGCGCACGCAGGAGGAGTGGAACGTGGAGATCCACATCCGCTTGGCGACCTCGCCCACCAGGGCTTCGATCCGCTCGCGCATCTCGGCAGCGGCCTTGTTGGTGAAGGTGATGGCCAGGATCTGGCCCGGGTGCGCGCGTCCGGTGGCTAGGAGGTAGGCGATCCGGTGGCTGAGGACGCGCGTCTTGCCGGAGCCCGCGCCGGCCACGATCAGCAACGGCGAGCCGTCATGGCGGACTGCTTCCTCCTGTTGCGGATTGAGCCCTTCGAGCAGCTCGGAGGCCCGCTGCTCATCCGTACCCCGCGCCGCGGGGGCGGAACTCAGCGCCGGGTCGGAGGGGTCGGGAGCGGACTCCCGCCCTGCTTCGGCGTTGCCGGCAGTCCGGGCAGGGCGGGGATCGAAGTAGGGGTCGAAAAGCATATCCATTGTGCTTCCCAGTCTAGGCCGTGCCTCTGACACTCATGGTTTCCCACTAAGTGCTGCCCCCGGCGGTGCCGGGGGCAGCAGGTGAATGCCGGAGCAGGAGCGCCGGGCGCTCCCGGAGGAGGGCTAGCCCTTTTCGGTCCGCACCTCATCCTCTTCGATGCCGAGGATGGCCAGCTTTCCGCTCTTGCGGTCCGCGAGGTACTCCTTCATCTCCCTCTTGATGACGGGGAGCAACAGGTAGACCCCCAGCAGGTTGACGAAGCCACAGACGAACAGGGCGGCATCGGCGAAGCTGATGACCTGGCTGAAGGTCAGCACACAACCGGCCACGGTGAAGAACAGGAAGATGACCTTGTAGATGATTTCCGAGGTCTTGCCGCGGCCGAACAGGTACTCCCATGACTTCAGTCCGTAGTAGGACCAGGTGATGAGGGTGGAGTAGGCGAACAGTGCCACCGCGATGGCGAGAACCACGGGGAACCAGGGGAACACGGTCGCGAAGGCATCGGAGGTGAGGATCACGCCGTCGGGCGTGCCTTCCCCGGCCTGGACCTGGTCGATGCCGGCCTGGAGGCTCGGGGCGCCGGCAATGATGATCGCCAGGGCGGTCATGGTGCAGATGAGCACCGTGTCGACGAGTGGCTCGAAGAGGGCGACGAAGCCCTCGCTGACCGGGCGGCGGGTCTTCACTGCCGAGTGGGCGATCGCAGCGGAGCCGAGGCCGGCCTCGTTGGAGAACGCCGCACGGGTGAAGCCGACGATCATGACACCGAGGATTCCGCCGGCAATCCCCTGAGGGTTGAACGCGCCCGCGAAGATCGATCCGATAGCTGCGGGTACCTGCCCGAGGTTGACCAGAATGACGAGCAGGCAGGACACGACGTAGACGATGCCCATGGCGGGCACGAGCCTGCTGGTGGTGGCGCCGATGGACTTGATGCCGCCGAGGATCACGACGGCGACCAGACCTGCGAGCACAAGCCCGAAGATCAGTGCTGCTCCGGCGCTTCCGAGAAATCCGTCGGCCCCGCCCGTCACGTTCTGGACCTGCGCGAAGGTCTGGTTGGCCTGGAACATGTTGCCGCCGGCCACACCGAAGATGAGGATGGCGACGGCGAAGATGCCGGTCAGGATCTTTGCCGGGATGGAGCCGAATTTGCTGAAGGCGATGGGGAGGTACTTGAAGGGCCCGCCGCTGATGGACCCGTCCTCGTGCACCTCGCGGTACTTCACGCCGAGCGTGCATTCGGCGAACTTCGTGGCCATGCCCAGCAGTCCGGCGAGGATCATCCAGAAGGTTGCACCGGGGCCGCCGAGCGCCATGGCCGCGCCGACACCGGCGATGTTGCCCAGCCCGACCGTGCCCGACAGCGCCGACGTCAAAGCCTGGAAGTGGGGCACCTCCCCCGGGTCATCCTTCGAGGAGTAGTGGCCGCGCACCACTTCGTACGCGACCTTCAGTCCCCGAAACTGGATGAAGCCGAAGTAGATAGTGAAAATCACGCCCGCCGCGATGAGCCATGCCACCACGAACGGGAAGCTCAGATCACCGATCGTGATGGGGAAGAACACGATCGTGGTGAAGACTTCAGTGACGGGTTCGAAGACCGCATTGATGCCGTTGTCAATCGCCGCGAGCCATCCGACGTCATCGGTGACGCTCGCCATAGGTAGTGCCATGTTATTTGCCATCCCTTATATGAACCGGTTTCTGCATGTGTTGGCAATCACATTGTGCGTGTCCGCCAAAGTTCCAACCATAATGCACTGCCGAGTGCACAGGGTTCTGGGGCAGGAGTGGCGGGTGACCCCTCCTGC
>NZ_KI914874.1:14418-15376 GCF_000520555.1 Arthrobacter sp. Br18
CGGGTAAGCTGGGCATGCTCGGCGCGGGGCAGAAATTCCGTCGCGGCAGCAGGCCCCTGTAGCTCAGTAGGATAGAGCGTCCCTCTCCTAAAGGGAAGGTCGTCGGTTCGATTCCGGCCAGGGGCACAGACACCTACCGGCTGTGTCGTCCGCACGCCGGACCGGGAACGCCTAGACCTGGCTGAGGGCCTCTGGTTCCTCATCCACCGCGACGTTCTTCTGCACCGCGAACTGGGTACGGTGCAGTTCCTCGTAGCGTCCACCGATCGCGAGCAGCTCATCATGGGTTCCGCGCTGCACGATGCGGCCGTCCTCGATCACCAGGACTGCCCAGCCGCCGACCGGTTTTTCATCCCTGCCTGACGAACGGGTAAGCTGGGCATGCTCGGCGCGGGGCAGAAATTCCGTCGCGGCAGCAGGCCCCTGTAGCTCAGTAGGATAGAGCGTCCCTCTCCTAAAGGGAAGGTCGTCGGTTCGATTCCGGCCAGGGGCACAGACACCTACCGGCTGTGTCGTCCGCACGCCGGACCGGGAACGCCTAGACCTGGCTGAGGGCCTCTGGTTCCTCATCCACCGCGACGTTCTTCTGCACCGCGAACTGGGTACGGTGCAGTTCCTCGTAGCGTCCACCGATCGCGAGCAGCTCATCATGGGTTCCGCGCTGCACGATGCGGCCGTCCTCGATCACCAGGATCACATCGGCCGTGCGGATCGTGGACAGCCGATGGGCGATGACCATGGCGGTCCGCCCCTCGAGGGCCTCGCTCAGCGCGGCCTGGACCGCAGCCTCCGACGTCGAATCCAGCGCCGCCGTCGCCTCGTCGAGGATCACGACGCGCGGCTGCGCCAGCAGAAGACGCGCGATGGTCATGCGCTGCCTCTCGCCGCCGGACAACCGGTAGCCGCGCTCCCCCACCATGGTGTCGAGCTGGTCCGGCAGCGACTTCACCAGCGGCTC
>NZ_KI914874.1:15476-24744 GCF_000520555.1 Arthrobacter sp. Br18
GAGCCGCGCACGCCGGACGGCGTCCCACACCTCGTCCTCGGTGGCCTCGGGACGCGCAAGGCGCAGGTTGGAGAGGATGGTCTCGTGGAACAGGTGGCCGTCCTGCGTGACCATCCCCAGGGTGTGGCGCATCGACGTGAACGTCACATCCCGGACGTCGACGCCGGCGAGGCGCACCGCGCCGCTGTCGACGTCGTACAGGCGTGCCAGGAGCTGGGCGATCGTGGATTTGCCGGCACCTGAAGTGCCGACGAGGGCCACCGTCTGGCCCGGCTCGATCCGGAAGGAGATCCCGTGCAGCACCTCCTCGCCGCCGCGGGTGTCGAGCGTCGCCACTTCTTCGAGCGAGGCGAGCGAGACCTTGTCCGCGGACGGGTAGCCGAACCGGACGTCGTCGAACTCCACGGATACCGGCCCTGCGGGCACCGAGCCGGCGCCGGGCTTCTCCTGGATCAGCGGCACCAGGTCGAGGACCTCGAATACCCTCTCGAAGCTGACGAGCGCACTCATGATCTCCACGCGCGCATTGGCCAGGCTGGTCAGCGGCGCGTACAGGCGGGTCAGCAGGAGGGCCAGCGTGACCACCTCGCCCGTCTCCAGCTGGCCCGCGAGCGCCAGGCCGCCACCCAGGCCGTACACGAGTGCCAGCGCAAGGGCCGAGACGAGCATGAGCGCGGTGAAGAAGATCCACTGCAGCATGGCCGTCCGTACGCCGATGTCGCGGACGCGTGCCGCGCGAACCCGGAACTCGACGGATTCCTCGTCCGGACGCCCGAACAGCTTGACCAGCGTGGCCCCGGGCGCCGAGAACCGCTCCGTCATCTGGGTGCTCATGGCGGAGTTGTGGTCCGCGGCCTCGCGGCGGAGTGCTGCGAGCCGGCTGCCCATGCGGCGGGCCGGGATGAGGAAGATCGGCAGCATGATGACGGCGAGGACCGTCACCAGCACCGACGTGCTGAGCATCACGATCAGCGTGAGGATCAGCGCCACGAGGTTGGTGACCACCCCCGACAGCGTTCCGCTGAAGGCCTGCTGGGCGCCGATCACGTCGTTGTTGAGCCGGCTGACGAGGGCTCCGGTACGGGTGCGGGTGAAGAAGGCGATCGGCATTTTCTGGACATGGTCGAAGACGGCGGTGCGGAGGTCCAGGATCACGCCCTCGCCGATCCTCGACGAATACCACCGGGTGATCATCGACACCGCGGCGTCGAGAACGGCAACCAGGGCGATGACGGCGGCGAGGCGCACCACCGTCGCCGTCTCGCCGTTGGCGACGATGACGTCCACCACCTGACCGGCCAGCACCGGAGTCGCTACGGCGAGGAAGGCCCCCGCCACGGAGAGCACCATGAAGATCGCCAGCTGCGCACGGTAGGGCACGGCGAAGGCGACGATCCGCTTCAACGTTTCCTTCGAGAATTTGTTCCTGCTGTTATTGGCGGTGGAGATCCGGTACAGGGAGCTCCAGGCCGCGCCTTCCATGCTCATGCACATTCCTCCAGTTCAAGCTTCCCCCAGCTTAGGCCGGAAAGTACTGGATTCCCGCCGTCCTGCCCCGGAACAATTAGCGGGTGCGCCGGTGTTCACCTAGGGAGGCCGCGCGGCCTGACCCCGGCGAATACCTAAGGAACCGAACCATGAAGTCACGCTTGTCCGTCCTCGGCGCAACCGCAGCACTCACCCTGTCGCTCGCCGGATGCGCCTCGTCCGCTCCCTCGCCATCCGGCGGAGCCGCCGATTCCGGGTCCGGCGAATCAGCAGCCCCGTCGACCCTCCAGCAGATCCAGGACGCCGGAGTGCTGACCGTGGGCACCGAGGGAACGTATCGGCCCTTCAGCTTCCACGAGGACGGCACCGGCGAGCTGACCGGCTACGACGTCGAGGTCATCACCGCCGTCGCGGAGAAGCTCGGGGTGGAGGCGGAGTTCCAGGAAACCCAGTTCGACGCGATCTTCGCCGGGCTTGAGGCCGGCCGTTTCGACGTCGTCGCCAACCAGGTGTCCATCACCGATCAGCGGCAGGAAGTCTACGATTTCTCGGAGCCCTACACCGTGAGCAACGGCGTGATCGTGACCAGCGCCGACAACGGCGGGATCTCCTCCTTCGAGGACCTCGAGGGGAAAACCACCGCGCAGTCCCTCACCAGCAACTGGTATGAACTCGCCCAGGAGAGCGGAGCGAACGTGGAACCCGTCGAAGGATGGGCACAGTCCGTTGCCCTCCTCCAGCAGGGCCGCGTCGATGCCACTATCAACGACGAACTGACCTACCTCGACTACCAGAAGACCAGCAACGATCCCTCGATCAAGGTCGCCGCCGAGACCGAGGACCAGTCCCTCAGCGCGGTAGCCTTTCGGAAGGGCAGCACCGAACTCGTCGACGCCGTCAACACGGCCCTCGGCGAGCTCCGTGCCGAAGGAACCCTCGCGGAGATCTCCGAGGAGTACTTCGGGACCGACGTCAGCCAGTAACGTCAGCCATCAGCTGCGGCTGGAACCGCTGAAAGGATGAACACGTGGACTGGGAGCTGCTCAGGGATTCGTTCTGGCCCATCGTCCGCGGAGGCCTGACGGGAACCATCCCCCTCTCCCTCGCGTCCTTCGTGCTGGGGCTGGCGCTGGCCCTGGTGCTCGCGCTTCTGCGGATCAGTGGCCGGCGCGTCCTCTCGGGGATCGCACGGGGCTACATCTCGGTGATCCGGGGAACGCCGCTCCTGGTGCAGCTGTTCGTCATCTTCTATGGCCTGCCCTCGATCGGACTGGTGATTCCGCCGTGGCCGAGTGCGATCATCGCGTTCTCCCTCAACGTGGCAGGCTACGCGGCGGAGATCCTGCGGGCGGCGATCCTCTCGGTGCCCAAGGGCCAGTGGGAAGCGGGGCATACGATCGGCATGTCGCGCACGGTGACCCTCCGCCGGGTGATCCTTCCCCAGGCCGCACGCGTCTCGGTTCCGCCGCTGTCCAACACGTTCATCAGCCTCGTCAAGGACACGTCCCTGGCCTCGCTGATCCTGGTCACGGAGCTGTTCCGCGAGGCTCAGCAGATTGCAGCGTTCTCGCAGCAGTTCATGACGCTGTACCTGGAGGCCGCGCTGGTGTACTGGGTGTTCTGCCTCGTCCTCTCCAGCGGCCAGTCAGTCCTCGAGAAAAGATTGGACCGCTATGTTGCCCGCTGAACCGGACCCAACCGCCCTGCTGACCGTCACGGGCCTCGAAAAGTCCTTCGGCAGCAATTCGGTCCTGAAGTCCATCGACCTGTCGGTCCGCTCGGGACAGGTGGTGGCGCTCGTCGGCCCGTCCGGCTCGGGCAAGACCACGGTACTGCGGTGCCTGAACGGCCTGGAGGTGCCCGACGGCGGCACTGTCGCCTTCCGGGGCGGCCCCGCCGTCGACTTCGGGGCCGGCGTCTCACGGCGGGATGCCCTGTCGCTCCGGGACCGCAGCGCGATGGTCTTCCAGAACTACAACCTCTTTCCGCACCGGACCGTGCTGGAGAACGTCATTGAAGGCCCCGTACAGGTCCAGAAACGGCCGAGGAGGGAAGCAATCGCCGACGCCGAGCGGCTGCTGGGCCGCGTGGGCCTTGCGGAGAAGAAGGACCAGCATCCGTTCGAGCTCTCCGGCGGCCAGCAGCAGCGGGTGGGAATCGTCCGGGCCCTGGCCCTGCAGCCGGACCTCCTGCTGTTCGATGAGCCGACGTCCGCCCTGGACCCCGAGCTGGTGGGCGAGGTCCTCACGGTCATCAAGGAGCTCGCCGACGAGGACTGGACCATGGTGATCGTCACCCACGAACTCGCCTTCGCCCGGGAGGTCGCTGACGAGGTGGTGTTCATGGACGGCGGCGTGGTGGTGGAGCACGGCCACCCCGATCAGGTGCTCCGCAACCCGGTGCACGAGCGGACCCGGCGGTTCGTCCAGCGGCTCCTCCACCCGTTCTAGCACTCAGGCGCGTCTGGCACTCGGGCCGTCGGGCGTGTCAGGCGTCAGGCCCGTCAGGCGCCCAGCGTGTCAGTCGCGAATGCGCTCCGGGTGCGAGTAGCAGTTGAGGGTTGTGCCGCGGCTGAATCCCACGAGGGTGAGTCCGGCATCGTCGGCGAGGTCGGCGGCGAGCGACGACGGCGCGCTGACAGCGGCCAGCACCGGTATCCCCGCGAGCTGGGCCTTCTGCACCAGCTCGAAGGACGCGCGGCCCGAGACCTGCAGGATGGTGCCGGTGAGCGGCAGCATCCCTTCCCGCAGCGCCCATCCCACCACCTTGTCCACGGCGTTGTGGCGTCCCACGTCCTCCCGCAGGCACAGCAGTTCGCCGTCGCGGGTGAACAGCCCGGCAGCGTGGACACCGCCGGTGCGGTCGAACAGCTTCTGGCTCTCCCGCAGGCGGTCGGGCAGCCCGGCGAGGACTGACAGGTCCACCCGTTCGGAATCGCCGCTGAGCTCGAACCGCGAGGACTTCCGGACCGCGTCGATGGACGCGGTTCCGCAGATCCCGCAGGAACTCGAGGTGTAGACGTGGCGCTCCATGGCGGTGTCCGGCAGTTGAACGCCGGGGCGGAGCTGCGCCTCGACCACGTTGAAGGTCTGCTGGCCGTTGTCGTCCACTCCCGCGCAGTAGCGCAGGCTCGGCAGCTGGCCCGGCTCCCACACCACGCCCTCCGAGACGAGGAATCCTGCCACGAGGTCGAAGTCGTCGCCGGGCGTCCGCATGGTGACCGTGAACGCGCGGCCGTCCAGCCGGATCTCCAGCGGCTCCTCGCCGGCGAGGACATCCTCGCGATGGCCCGTGGTGCCGCCCACCTGGAATTTCGTTATGCGGCGGCGTTGCGTCACCCTGTTCATCCAGCACTCCTCACCATCGGCCTAAGATGAGGTTAGTTGACTGACCGTACAGTCTGCTCCCAACACGAGGATGTGACGGCCTTGGCATCGAAGGCACCGAAGAACGACATTGACGAATCCCTGATCACCACGGGGAAGCCGAAGACCAAGGCTGTCGGTCTTCCAGCGGTTCTCAATTCGCTGAAGATCTCGATCGACCAGATGGGCCCGCTCCGCAGCGCCCAGACCCTCCTCGCGGTCAACCAGGTCAAGGGCTTTGACTGCATGGGCTGCGCCTGGCCCGAGGGCGACAAGCGGCATACCGCAGAATTCTGCGAGAACGGTGCCAAGGCAGTCGCCGAGGAAGCCACGCGCCGCACGGTTCCGCCGGAGTTCTTCGCCGAGCACTCCATCGCGGACCTGATGTCCCACGACGAGTACTGGCTGGGGCAGCAGGGTCGCCTCACCCACCCGATGCTGCTCGACGCCGGCGCCACCCACTACCGTCCGGTAAGCTGGAATGAGGCGTACTCCGTGGTGGTCGACGAGCTGGCGGCTTTGGACAGCCCGGATGAAGCCGTCTTCTACACCTCGGGCAGGACCTCCAACGAGGCGGCTTTCCTGTACCAGCTGATGGTCCGCGGCATCGGCACCAACAACCTCCCCGACTGTTCCAACATGTGCCACGAATCCTCCGGCTCGGCGCTGGTGGAGACCCTCGGCATCGGCAAGGGCACGGTGTCCTTGCACGATGTCGACACCGCGCCGCTGATCATCGTCGCCGGCCAGAACCCGGGCACGAACCACCCGCGCATGCTGACCTCGCTCGAGAAGGCCAAGAAGAACGGCGGCGCGATCGTGGCCGTCAACCCGCTGCCCGAGGCCGGGCTGCTGCGCTTCGAGAATCCCCAGAACCCTCTGGGCCTCCTGGGGACCCGGTTCGGCGGCGGCACATCCCTGGCCGATGATTTCCTGCAGATCCGCCTCGGCGGCGACCAGGCGCTGTTCCGCGGACTCGGCAAGCACCTCCTCGAGCAGGAAGAGGCCACAGGCACCGTCTTCGACCACGACTTCATCGCACAGCACACTCTGGGACTCGAGGACTACCTCGACAGCCTCCGCGGGACGTCCTGGGACGAGATCCTCGAGGCCAGCGGCATCAGCAAGGCCGAGATCACCAAGGTGGGCGACCGGATGATCGCCTCCCCCGGCACCATCGTGTGCTGGGCGATGGGCCTCACCCAGCACAAACACTCCGTGGCCACGCTGCGCGACGTCGTCAATGTCCTGCTGCTGCAGGGCAACGTGGGCAAGCCGGGAGCCGGGGTGTGTCCCGTCCGTGGCCACTCCAATGTGCAGGGCGACCGCACCATGGGCATTTTCGAGCGCATGCCGGCGGCCTTTCACGACGCACTGGATCAGCGTTTCCGGTTCTCCTCGCCGCGCCGTCACGGGTTCGACACCGTGGCAGCGATCCGATCCATGCGCGACGGCGGCGCGAAGGTCTTCATGGCGATGGGCGGGAACTTCGTCCGTGCGACACCCGATTCCAACGTCACCGACGCGGCGCTGCGCAACACGCGGCTCACCGTGCAGGTCTCCACCAAGCTCAACCGCTCGCACCTCATCACGGGCCGTCGCGCGGTCATCCTTCCCGCACTCGGCCGTACCGACCGCGACACCCAGGCCGGTGGAGACCAGCGGGTCACCGTCGAGGACTCGATGAGCGCCGTCCATGCCTCCACCGGACGGCTGAAGCCGGCAAGCACCGAGATGCGCTCGGAGATCGAGATCGTCTGCCAGCTCGCCGACCGGCTCTTCGCCCGGACGGACAGCCCCTACACCGAAAACGCGCCGCAGCTGGACTGGATTTCGGCGCAGGCCGACTACCGCGTGATCCGGGAGCACATCTCCGCCGTCGTGCCGGGTTTCGACGACTTCGAAGCGAAGATCGACAAGCCCGGCGGCTTCGTCCTGCCGAACGGTCCCCGGGACAGCCGCACGTTCACCACGGCCACCGGCAAGGCGAACTTCACGGCCAACGACCTGCAGTACCCGAAGGTCCCCGAGGGCCGGCTGCTCCTGCAGACCCTGCGCTCGCACGACCAGTACAACACCACGATCTACGGCAAGGACGACCGCTACCGCGGCATCCACGGCGGCAGACGGGTTGTCCTCGTCAACGCGGAGGACCTCGCCGATGCCGGGCTGGCTGACGGCGACCCCGTGCACCTCGTCTCGGAGTGGGCCGACGGCGTCGAACGGCGGGCCGAGAACTTCCGGGCCGTGACGTATCCCACGCCCCGCGGCTGCGCAGCGGCCTACTATCCCGAGACGAACGTGCTGGTTCCACTGGATTCCACGGCGGACATCAGCGGTACCCCGACGTCGAAGTCGGTGATCCTCCGGTTGGAAAAAGCTGTGGGAACGGCGGCTGTGCAGGCGGAGGCCGATGAAGCGGTCGAGACATCGCTGGAGGAGGTCGCCCGCTGAGCCCCGCCGGCGCGGCAGCCACGCGTGAGGACGGCTGCGCCGCTCTCGGGACGTCCTTCATTCACCGAGAGCCCGCATCGACTGCGCAGCAGTAACCACCCAACGCCGAAACAGCGGTAACTACTGCACACTGGACGGACCTCCAGGACCAGCGGCACCTCCAGGACCAACGCCACCCACAGGCACCGGTGACACGGAGAGCCCGGACACCCCGCTATCGGGGAGTCCGGCTTCTCCTGGCTTCCGGCCAGCGCACTACCGCACCCAGGGCAGCCGGATCGAGGGCACCGCCTGGTCGACCGCGCACCCCTCGGCCGGTACCACCAGTACGCCGTCCGCTGAGGCGAGACCGCGCAGCATCCCCGAGCGCTGGTGGCCGCTCGGCATTGCTCGTCCCTCCAAGTGGCGGAACGGCACCAGGCGGCTGCGCCCTTCGAGGGGCTCGAAGTCCTCACCGCACAGCACCTGCTCCGGCGCCTCCAGGGGAGCACCGCGCAGGCCTGCCAGCAGCGGGCCCACCACGGTCAGCATGGCCATCATTGCAGCCAGCGGATTTCCCGGCAGGCCCACGAGGAACCGGCCGTCCGGCAGCCGCGCCAGCAGGGTGGGATGGCCCGGCCGCATGGCGATGCCGTCGATGATCATCTCGGCGTCGAGCACCGTGAGCGCTCGGCGTATGTGGTCCGCCGAGGAATCCCCCGTGCCGCCAGTGGTGATGAGCACGTCTCCGGAGGCCCTCGCCAGCGAGAAATCGTCGGTGGCTTCCGCGCTGATGGCGGCAACGACGTCGTCGAGGTCGTCCTTGGCGCGTCCGGCGACATCGACGTGCCCGCCCAGCATCGCCACGAAGGCCGGCAGTTGGGGCCCGAAGGTGTCGCGGACCTGGCCCGGGTGGGGCAGCCCGCCTTCGATGACTTCGTCGCCGGTCATCAGGAGCGACACGCGAGGGGCACGCAGCACCGCGAGGGTATCGTGGCCGCACACGGCCGCGAGCGCGATCTGCGCCGGATTGAGGACCACCCCGGCCGGGATAGCCACGATGTCCTTCTCCGCCTCCTCACCGGCAGGGCGGATGTGCTCCCCGGGGGCCGGTTCGTCCGGCCGTGCTGCGGCGTTCCGGTCGAGGATGTCTCCCCGGATCTGGCCGTGCTCGGTCCGCAGGATGCTGCCGGTGTTTCCCGGCACCACGCCCCCGGTCAGGATGAACGTTGCCTGTCCGGGCTCCAGCGCCACCAGGCCCGAATCGCTGTGCGGAGTGGGCCGGCGCCAGGGGTGGTCCTCGTGCACCTCGGGGGTGACGAGTGTCCACGGCGGCGGACCACTCACCGCCCAGCCGTCCATGGCGGAGGAAGCGTAGTGCGGGATGGGCTGCAGGGGAGACACCGCTTCGGCGAGCGTCTGCCCGAGCGCGTCGGCCAGGGTCACCGTCTGGAAGGGCAGCGGACGCCCCGCCTCGTAGGCGGCCTGCCGTGCGGTTGCCCAGTCGAGGTTCCGGTTCCCGCCCGGTTCGCTCACGCCGTCGCCTCCTGTCCGGGCGGCGGACACTGCGAGTCCGCGAGCCCGATGGCGGAGCGCATGGCAACGTCCTCGCTCGCCTGCCCGCTTCCCACGGCGAGGCCTGCCGCGTACCCGGCGATGAAGGTGGTGAGGGGCGCGGCCGGGCGCACGACGCCGTGGGCTGCTTTTCCGGCGAGGGCCAGGACGGCGTCGATATCCACCGTCGAGTCCTCCAGCTCATAGGCCTCCAGCAACCTGGCGCACCATTCGGTCAATACTTTTTCGCGCTCGTCCATTGTGCCCTCCGGGGTTCACTTGACGACGTCGACGCCCAGGGCTCGTGCATCCTCCCACGTGTCGACGTCCAGCGTTGTGCCCGGCGGAACCGGGACTTCTTTGGTCTTCACACTAGCAAGGAGCTTCTTCATCGACAGATTCGCGGCCCCGCCTGCGGAAGCGGCGGC
>NZ_KI914874.1:24844-32485 GCF_000520555.1 Arthrobacter sp. Br18
GCCACCGCCGTCTCGAGCGCGTCCCGCCGGTACAGCGCCGCGAGGGGCTGGCTCCTGCCTCCCTCCACGGCAGCCATCGACACCGATGGATCCCGGTCGGCAGCGGCAAGCAGGAGCTCCACGAGCTCCCCGGCGCGTGGCATATCGCAGGACAGCACGGCCAGCCATGCGGTGGAGTTTCCGGGCGGATCGAGCGCACCGGGGTAGGTCAGGGCTGCGGCAAGCGCAGCGGCGGGACCGGCGAAGGGAGGGTCCTCGCGCACCACGCGCAGCTCCGGCCCTCCCGTGGACGAGTGTGCCTGGAGTAGTTCGGGCAGCGCCACGGGAACCACCGAGTCCGGCCCGACGATGACGATCCGGGCTGCCTCGGCGACCGCGAGGCAGGTGATCTCGAGGAGCGTCCGGTCCCCGATGATGAGGTTCGCCTTCGGGGTGCCGCCCAGCCGTGAGGAGCGGCCCCCGGCCAGGACGACGGCGTCGAACCCGCCCCGAGGAACCTTCACGCCGCCCACTCGGTCAGGAACTCACTCCACTGCGGTGCGGGCTTTTCAAGCTCCCTCAGCTGCCACAGGGGCCCGTGGGGCGGCAGCGGCACGGTCCGCAGGTTCCAGCCGAGGCTCGCAAGGGTCTTGTCGCCCTTCGCGTTGTTGCAGCGCAGGCAGCACGCCACGAGGTTCTCCCAGGTATCGGACCCGCCGCGCGAACGCGGATACACATGGTCGATCGTGGTGGCCGTCTTGCCGCAGTAGGCGCACAGGTGGTTGTCCCGCCGAAGCACGCCCCGTCGAGTGGCAGTGACGTCATGCCGGTAGGGAATCTTGACGTACCGGTGGAGCAGGATCACGGACGGCCGTCCCAGCACTTCATTCGGACCCACCACCGGGTCATCGTCCTCGGCCACCACGCTGGCCTTGCCCGTCAGCACAAGCACCAGCGCCCGGCGGAAGGTGACGACAGCCAGCGGTTCGTATCCTGCATTCAGAACGAGAGTGCGCATGCACGGGCCTCTTTGCGACTACGTCCCGAGAACCGGTTGCCGTCCCGCGCTCAGGAGAAGTTCTCCGAATTGACAATGCTAGGGTAAGCCGCCCGCCGCTGTCAGGCGAATCGCCGCCCTGACCGCCGGCCTCAGCCATTAGCGGGACGCTGGCTCCCGCCGTCGTCCCAGCCCTGCTGCGGCGTTGCACAGGTTTCGCGGAACACATACTGCGAGGGCAGCTTGCGCTCGGAGCTCGACCAGTCGATGGCCGGGCGGCGCTGCTCCTCGGGGAGGTACCCCAGGCGGTAGACGGCCATCAGCTCAAGATCGTCGGGTACCGCCAGGAGACCGGCGATCTGTTCCCACCTGCCGGGCACCTCCATCGGAAAGGAGATGAACTGGATGCCCATGCCCAGCTCAACGGTGGTCAGCCAGATGTTCTCCATCGCCGCTCCCATGCTGAACACGGAGTAGAAGGAGGACAGCTCGCCAGGCCGGTATTCCGAGCGGTCCAGCAGGACGCCGAGCAGCAGCGGTGAGCCGGCAACGAGCCACCGGTTCTCCTCACCCAGCTTCTGCGGCACGCGGAGAGCGTTCATCATCACCTGCCCACGGCGCGTGAACACGTGCTTGGTGAAGGGCCGGAGCTGGGGCGGCAACCGGTCGAAGAGCATGCCGTCCCGCCGGGTCGCCATTTCCTCGGTACTGAAGCGGAAATAGGGCTTGTACCGCTCGAAGAAGGTGCCGTTGGACATTGCTGCCGTCATGCTGCCGCCGCTGATGGCCGCCACGCTCTGGATGGTTGCGCGGTCCTCGATGACCACGAACCTCCACGGCTGGCTGTTGAGCTGCGAGGGGGCGCGGCCCGCCACCTCCATGAGGAGCCGCTGGTGCTCCTCGGTGACGGGGGTGGGCAGGAACGGCCCGTTCGTCGTCTTGCGCCGCCGGATCACGTCGAGGAACTCCACGCGCTACCTCCGGACCCGCAGCAGGGCGGCCACGTAGAAGGGTGCGGCCGCCAGCGCCACCAGCGGGTGACGGCGGCCGGTCGTACCTGCGAACGGAATGACCGCCAGCGGAAGGATCGTCGGAGCAAGCGCGGCCCCGGCACGTCTTCCGCGAGGGTCGGCCGCAGCGGCGAGGATGGCCGTCCCGGTGATGAAACAGGTCCCGATATAGAGCAGGTGATGTATCCACCGGACACGCGAGGTATCGACCGCCCCGATCAGGACGGCCGCGCCGAGGGCTACGTTCACGGCGTAGGCGGTTGCGGCGGCGCTGACCGCCGTCCGTGTCGTCGTGCGCGTGGCGGCGCTTCGCGTCGACTCTGACGGCGCGCATAGCGCTGTGCGCCGCGCCGCGCGCGATACCTGCCTCCGTTGCCGTCCCACGGTTAGATCGTATGCGCCTTCCTAGGCGTTCGTTCCCACGGAGACGAAAACATGCGCTGCGACCTCGGGTGGCAGCTCGAGGGCGCCCTCAACTCCTGGCACCCGGACTGAGACGTACCCTCCCACGGACTCGAGGCTCAGGGTCGCGCCGGGGCGCAGCCCTCCCTCGTCCAGCTGGGTGAGCAGTTCGGGATCCACCTGGATGGGCTCCGCCAGGCGCAGGAGGGTGACCCTCGAATCAGCGCTGTACGTCTCCATCGCCGCCAGGAGGGTCACGACGCCGTCGGTGAGGAAATCCGTCGACACCCCGCCCAGCGCCTCGAGGCCCGGAATGGGGTTGCCGTACGGGGACTGGGTGGGCTGGCCGAGCAGTTCGTACAGGCGTCGCTCCACGCGTTCGCTCATGACGTGCTCCCAGCGGCATGCCTCGTCGTGGACGTAGGCCCAGTCAAGGCCGATGACGTCGCTCAGCAGTCGTTCCGCGAGGCGGTGCTTCCTCATGACCCCTGTGGCCCGGCGCCGTCCGAGTTCAGTGAGTTCGAGGTGCCGGTCCCCTGAGACGACCACGAGTCCGTCACGCTCCATCCGCCCGATGGTCTGCGAGACAGTGGGTCCGGAGTGGCGGAGCCGCTCCGCGATCCGGGCCCGCAGGGCGACAATGCTTTCTTCCTCCAGTTCGAGGATGGTCCGCAGATACATCTCGGTTGTATCGATGAGATCCGTCATGCGGTTCAACTCCTTGATGCGGTGCTGTGGGGTGCGGGACGAAAGGCCAGCGACCCTCCCAAGGTTAACCCATGGGTCAGCGCCCCCTTCAATCCGCTCCGACCCTCCCGCCGTCGTCGCTCCCCCTGTTCCTGTCCCCTGTCGGGTTTCCCGTCATGTTTCCCTGTCCCGTCTTCCGAAGGGGCGGTAGCCGGGTCACAAATGGGGCGGTGCTGCATCGCTGGGGCAGAATGAAACGATGACCGACAACGCCGATATCCGCATCCCTGCCGACCTGCTCCCCCTGGACGGCCGCTTCGGCGCAGGGCCCTCCAAGGTCCGCCCCGAGCAGCTCACCGCCCTTGCCGAGGCGGGAGAATCGCTCCTCGGCACGTCCCACCGCCAGGCACCGGTCCGGAACCTCGTGGGAGAGGTTCGCGAAGGACTGTCCGCGTTCTTCAAGGCCCCCGAGGGCTACGAGGTGGTCCTCGGGGTAGGCGGCTCCACAGCATTCTGGGACGTGGCGGCCTTCGGTCTCGTGACGTCGCGCGCCCAGCACCTCTCCTTCGGGGAGTTCGGGTCGAAATTTGCTTCCGCCACCAACAGGGCGCCCTTCCTCGAGGACTCGAGCATCCTCACCTCCGAGCCCGGCACCCGGCCCACCGCACGGGCCGAGCAGGGCGTGGACGTCTACGCCTGGCCCCAGAACGAAACTTCCACCGGCGTCGCCGCTCCGGTGCGGCGGATCGACGGCGCGGACGACGGCGCGCTCACCCTGATCGACGCCACCTCCGCCGCAGGAGGGCTCGACGTCGACGTGAGTCAGGCGGACGTGTACTACTTCGCCCCGCAGAAGAACTTCGCCTCCGACGGCGGTCTGTGGCTCGGCCTGTTTTCCCCTGCCGCGCTCGACCGGGCCGCTTCGCTCAACGGATCGGACCGCTGGATTCCGGACTTCCTGAACCTGCAGACCGCCATCGACAACTCTCGCCTGAACCAGACGTACAACACACCGTCGCTCTCCACGCTGGTCACCCTCAATGCGCAGGTGAAGTGGCTCAACGAAAGCGGCGGGCTCGCCTTCGCCACCGCACGGACTGCTGATTCGGCCGGCCGTATCTACTCCTGGGCCGAGGCCTCGCCGGTCGCGACGCCCTTCGTGCAGCGCCCCGAAGACCGGTCGAACGTCATCGCGACCATCGACTTCGCGGACTCCGTCGACGCCGCCAGAGTCGCCGAGGTGCTCCGGGCCAACGGCGTCGTCGACGTCGAGCCCTACCGGAAGCTGGGCAGGAACCAGCTGCGCATCGCCACCTTCGTGGCGATCGAGCCGGAGGACGTCTCCGCCCTCCTCAGATGCATCGACTATGTGATCGGGAAGCTCTAGCATCCTTCCGCGCCGAAGTCGTCTCCTACGCGCCGGGGTCTTCCGCTATCCGGCGGCACCCGTGAGACGGACGGAGGTGATCTCTGTCGGGTCCTTCGGCTGCGCTCCGAGCCGTCGGCTGATCTCCGCGGCGGCGTCTCTGCAGGCAATGCCCAGGTCGGCGAGGCGTTCTTCCGGGACGCGGTAGAAGGGCGCCGCAATCAGAACGGCTGCCACAACAGCACCGCGGTGGTCGAGGACCGGAGCTGCAACGCCGACTTCCTCCGGCGAGGTTTCGCCGAAGTTGTTGGCATAGCCGCGATCGGAAACCCCCCGCAGCCGCGCAACGTAGTCGTCGATGGATCCGGCCCTGGATCCGCCGATGTCCACGGTTCCTGCGGACAGCAGCCTGCGCACCGACGCTTCCTCCTCGGACGCCAGGAAGACCTGAACCGTCGCGCTCAGTGCCGTTGCATAGCGGCTGCCCATGGGTGAGGTGTGCTTGACCTGCTTGTTGCTGGGTATCTGCTCGACGGACACTGACTCCGAGCCGTCCCAGATGTTGAGGGCGGCCGTTTCGCCGGTGCACTCGGCCAGCTCCTTCAGCATGGGGAACGCGACCCTTCGCACATCCAGGTTGGCCAGCAGCGGACCGGCGATGGCGATCAATCCCATGCCCAGGCGGAATTTGCGGGACGACTCGTCGCGTTCGACAATCCGTTCCTGCTCGAGGGTCGCCAGTATGCGCGAAACGCTGGACTTGTGCAGCCCCACGCGCGCCGCGATCTCCGTGACGCCGAGCAGAGGTTCCTCCGTCGTGAAACAGCGCAGCACCTGCACCACGTTGACGATGACCGAGGCGTTTTTGGGCTCGGCGCGCGTGTCGTTCGGCTGGCTGGACATGGTGCTACTCCTCGATATGGCGATGACAGGGCGGCAAGACCCAGAAAACACGAGCTTGCCGCCCCGCCCCTGGGGATGATCCCCCAGGGGTCCCGCTGCTAGCAGGGGATGATGTTGTGTTCCGGCCCGAAACCGAACTTGGTGATGTTCTCCGCGCCGGAACCGTTGACCACGAGAATATCGTGCTCGCGGTAGCCTCCTGCGCCGGGCTGCCCGTCCAGCACGGTGATCATCGGCTCCATGGACACCACCATGCCTGGTTCCAGAACGGTGTCGATGTCTTCGCGCAGCTCCAGTCCGGCCTCGCGGCCGTAGTAGTGGCTGAGCACGCCGAATGAGTGTCCATAGCCGAACGTGCGGTTCGCGAGCAGCCCGCGATCCACATAGATCTCGTTGAGCTCGGCCGCGATGTCCTTGCAGACAGCACCGGGTTTGATCAGCTCCAGGCCGCGACGGTGGACCTCCACGTTCACGTCCCACAGCTCAAGGCTGCGCTCGTCCGGCTCCCCCAGGAACAGGGTGCGCTCCAGCGCCGTGTAGTAGCCGCTGGTCATCGGGAAGCAGTTCAGCGACAGGATGTCGCCGCGCTGAAGCTTGCGCGTCGTCGCCCAGTTATGCGCCCCGTCGGTATTGATGCCGGGCTGGAACCACACCCAGGTGTCCCGGATTTCGGAGTCGGGGAACGTCCGTGCTATCTCGTGCACCATCGCCTCCGTCCCTATCAGGGCAACCTCGTACTCCGAGATCCCTTCACGGATGGCGGCCTTGATCGCCTCACCGCCGAGGTCACCGATGCGGGCACCATGCTTGATGACCTCGATCTCCTCAGTGGACTTGACCATGCGCTGCCGCATGGCATCCTGCGCGACATCGAGCAGGGCGGCACCGTCGAAGGCCGCCTGGATCCTGTTCCGGTTGTCCAGTGGCAGCGAGTCGTCCTCGACCCCGATGCACCGCGCAGTCACGCCGCGCTGGCGCAGGGCCTCCTGAATGGCATGGATGTAGTTGTCGCGGCGCCAGTCCGTGTAGACGATGTTTTCCCCATAACTGGCTCTCCGTGGTTCGTGGTGAAAGCGGGTTTCGTGTCGTAGGAACTGAAGGGCTCGTGGCCCTGCTGGGATGGATGTTCTTGACGCATTCATCACTGACAGGAACCACGAGCTTTGATCGAGCCTACTGGGGCGCGCTCTGACGCTGCCACCATCATTTTCAACCTGCCCGATTACCGAGTCATCGGGGTGGACGTCCTGGCTTTCGGTCAGCGCAGGATCCGGGTCGAATCGGTCTTGGAGGCGGGCTGCCGGGGCTGTGGAACGATCAGCCACCGCAGGCACTCCCGTCGTTTCCAACGGGTCCGGGACGTACTGGTCGCGGGTCCGGTCGAGGTGCTCTGGCGCAAGCGCCGGTTCTTCTGCGACGAGTCCGAATGCCCGCGGAAGACCTTCGCGGAGGCAACGCCGCAGGTCCCTGCGTTCTCCCGCTCGACCGCGCGTCTGCGTACCGCCCTGGTCGACGCGGTGATCAGGTCCGGGCGTTCGGCGACGGAAGCGGCGACAGCGTTTGGAGTGTCGTGGTGGCTGGTCCAACGGGCGTTGAACACTGCTGTCCTCGAGCTGTCGGAACGTGGACACGCTGTCCCCGGTGATGCTGGGTTCGGTTCGTCGAAGGACACTGACGCCGCGGACGTTCTATGGGAAACTTGCATCTACGAGATGTCCTCATCTGGTATGAAAATTTGACTGTGGTAAGCCATATTTTCTCCCAGACGACGGGCATTTCGTGTTTAAAACGCCGCGCACAACCCGAAAATCATCGGTGGATCGAGGCTAAGCATGGCGCCTCGGTGTCCAGGTGGTGGCCATCGATCCGTCGGCGGCGTTCCGGAAGGCGTTGCGGATGTGGCTGCCACGCACCGCGGTGTCCGTGGATGCCTTTCATCTGAGCATGCTCGCCAACTCCATGGTGACCGAGGTCCGCCAGCGTCTCACCCACGAAACCAGAGGCAGGCGTGGCCGGGCTGCGGACCCGGTGTGGGCCAACCGCCGGCTGCTGCTCAAAGGCGCGGAAAAGCTCTCCGATCGGGCCAGGAACCGCCTGGACGTCGTGTTCGCCGTCGATGATCCTACCGGGAAGCTCGAGACGGCGTGGCGAGTGAAAGAAGCTTTGCGCGCACTCCTGGGCGTGGGGTCCCTCGCAGAAGCCGACGCTGCCAAAGCCATCCTCAAGGACCTGGTAGAGAGCGCAGGACAACCAGAGACTACCCGGCTGTTCCGAACAGTCTGCCGATGGTGGGACGA
>NZ_KI914875.1:0-6057 GCF_000520555.1 Arthrobacter sp. Br18
GGGCTGAAACTGATCACGTGACGGCCACGAATGGAGCGGACGACGGGATTCGAACCCGCGACATCCACCTTGGCAAGGTGGTGCTCTAGCCAGCTGAGCTACGTCCGCAAAAAAAGCGTCCCGAAGGGACGCTTTCGTGGGCGATACTGGGATCGAACCAGTGACCTCTTCCGTGTCAGGGAAGCGCGCTACCGCTGCGCCAATCGCCCATTGTTCTGGGTGCTTTCACTGTACTGGAGGTGGGGACGGGATTCGAACCCGCGTGGACGGCTTTGCAGGCCGCTGCCTCGCCTCTCGGCCACCCCACCGTGACCCTAACGAAGGACCGCCGGATAGCTGTAAATTACACCCGGCAATACAGTGACTTGCGAGCGGACGACGGGATTCGAACCCGCGACATCCACCTTGGCAAGGTGGTGCTCTAGCCAGCTGAGCTACGTCCGCAGAAGGATTATCGAAGAATCCACCGCCTGGGACAGCACATTATGGCGGGTTTCTTCGCTTTCCAACGAGAGAAAACTCTATAGGACGTCGGGGGGTTCGTCCAATCCGCGCAGGCCCGGCGCAGCGGACCTGCTGTGCGGAACTGTCAGGGCGGGGTGACAGACTTGGGTGCATGACAGAGCCGCTCCTAGCCCACCCGACCGCGAATGGTCGAATGTATGCCCGGTCGACGACGGAACAGCCCACCGTTCCCTCGGCGGCTGGTTCGGCCACATGGCGGCGACTGCCTTGTCGAAGGACCCGCGGCCACATGGCGGCGACTGCCTTGTCGAAGGACCCGCGCCTGGCAGGTGCGGCCGGCAAGCCTGCCGAACTCCGGGCGGCGGTGCAGGAGGCCTCGAAGGCAGCGGAACGGTACCGCGACCAGGCGGCCGAGCGCGGGACACGTGTGCACCACTACTGCGAGCAGGTGTCCCTTCGGGCACTGGACCGCCCGCACGAACTCGATGCCGCGCGCAGGGCGCTGACGCAGCACGGGGAGGAGGGCTTCGCGCAGCGGTTCGACGAGTGGTGGGACCTCTACGACGTCCGCCCGATCGCCCCCGAGCTAACGGTGTGGAACTCCGAGCTCGGCTATGCCGGAACCCTCGACCTGATCGCCACCATCGGCGGGCGGATCTGCCTGATCGATTACAAGACGAAGAACTCCGACCGTGAGGGTTTCGTCAAGGCACTCGATGACAAGGTCGTCATGCAGTTGGTGGCCGGCATGAAGGCCCAGGAGTCCCTTGTCGATCCGCACGCAGGGGAGTGGGAGGCCTGGAAGTACGGGAAGGAGCCGCTTCTCCTGGGGGTGGCCGTGGGCCAGACCGAAGTCCGCGCGATGCGCGCGAACCCGGCGGTCCTGAAGGAACACTGGCTGCGGTTCTGCGCGCTGCGGAGGGCGTGGGAAGCGGGTCTCGCGGCGGACGCGGCCGGCCGCGCGCTCCTTCCGATCGGCCCTCCGCCCCCACCCGTTCCCGCAGTACCTGCCGTTGCCGCCGCCCTAGACTAGGGAGGTCATTCTCTCGTCCACCCACCCAGAAGGATCACCAGATGGCTGTCCTGAGTATCCGGATCATCGGAGATCCTGTCCTTCGAACCCCTGCCGCCAAGGTCACGGACTTCGGCCCCGACCTGTCGAAGCTGATCGCCGACATGGAAGAGACGATGATCGATGTGCACGGCGCGGGCCTTGCCGCCCCGCAGGTCGGCAGGGGGCTCCAAGTCTTCACCTACCGCATCGACGGCCATGAGGGGCACGTGGTGAATCCCGTGCTCGAGGTGGGATCGGAGCAGCAGGAGAACGGCGACGTCGAGGGCTGCCTGTCGGTGCCCGGTCTCGGCAACTTCCTGGCACGCGCCCAATGGGCGCGGGTGCGCGGGCAGGACAGGCACGGAGCTCCGGTGGAGATCGAAGGTAGGGGGCTGCTCGCGCGGTGCCTGCAGCATGAGACGGATCATCTTCGCGGCATGCTCTACATCGACCGGCTTGAAGGCGAAGAAAAAAGGGCTGCCATGCGTGCCATCCGCAGCGCCGACTTCACCGCGGTCTCCCGGAAGACCGCCCTCCAACGGGGAAAGTCACTCGGGACGAGCTTCAGCAGGGCGGAATTGCCGGAAGCCGCGCCACGTCTCCCCTCCGTCCGACGGGAGTCCGGCACGTGAGGGTACTTTTCGCCGGAACGCCCCCCGTTGCCGTTCCCTCGCTCCAGGCGCTCTTCGACGCCGGTCTCGACATTGCCGCCGTGCTCACACGGGTGGATGCTCCGCTGGGCCGGAAGAAGATTCGAACGCCGAGTCCGGTTGCCTGCCGGGCCGAGGAGCTCGGGCTTGCGGTGATCAAGGCCAACCGGTTCGACGACGCCGTGATCGCCGAACTCGACGCGCTGTCCCTTGATGCAGCGGCCGTCGTCGCCTACGGCGGCCTGGTGCCCGCACGGGCCCTCGGAGTCCCCCGGCACGGCTGGATCAACCTGCACTTTTCCCTGCTTCCCGCCTGGCGGGGAGCCGCACCCGTTCAGCATGCCGTCCTGAACGGCGACGACGTCGCCGGGGCGTCGACGTTCCGCCTCGAGGAGGGGCTGGACACCGGTCCCGTCTTCGGCTCGATGACGGAGACCCTGGATCCGGCGGATACCAGCGGCGAACTGCTCGAGCGGCTCTCGAGCAGTGGAGCGGTGCTGCTGGTCCAGACGTTGACCGCGATCGGCGCCGGCAGGGTCGAGGCGCTTCCGCAGCAGGGCGACATCACGCTGGCCCCCAAGATCACCATTGCTGATGCGCGGATCGACTGGACCCAGCCCGCGGTGGCCGTCCGCCGGAGAGTCAACGCCGTCACCCCCGAGCCGGGGGCGTGGACAACCGTCGGAGGGCAACGGATCAAGGTGGAGCCGGTGACACCGTCGGCCGAGGACGTCCTGGAACCGGGAGAGTTCCCGCAGGGACTTCCACCCGGCCGGGTTCTCCTGCGGGGCGGCCGCGTGGTCGTGGGCACGGGTACCGGGCCGGTCCTGCTGGGGCGGGTCCAGCCGGCCGGAAAGAAAAGAATGGACGCGCCCGATTGGGCCAGGGGTGCAATTGCACAAGGAGAGTTGGTATTCGAATGAGCACGCCAGGAGACCGCACACCGGACAGCGGCAGATCAGGCAGCGGCAGGTCAGGCAGCGGCGGATCAGGCAGCGGCAGCGCCGGGGCCGGCAGGCGCAACGAACAGGGGAGGGAACGCAACCGGGGAGGCGAACGGAAATTCTCCGGGACCGCTCCGTCGCAGCGGAACCGGCGTGCGGATCCGGCCCGGCTCGTTGCCTTCGAAGTGCTTCGTGCCGTCGCGTCCGAGGACGCCTATGCGAACCTCGTGCTGCCGGGAAGCATCAAGAAGCACCGGCTCGACCGGCGTGACGCCGGCTTCGCCACCGAACTGGCCTACGGTGCCCTCCGGGGGCAGGGAACCTACGACGCCGTCCTCGCCCGCTGCGTCGACAGGCCCCTTGATCAGCTCGACCCCGCGATCCTGGATGCCCTGCGCCTCGGAGCGCACCAGCTGCTCGCCATGAGGGTTCCTGCCCATGCTGCGCTCGACCAGACCGTGGGCCTGGTGCGGGCCGTCGTGGGCGCCGGGCCCAGCGGCCTGGTCAACGCCGTCCTGCGGAAGGTCTCTGCCAAGGATCTTGCGGCGTGGGTCGAGGACCTCGTTGCAGGGTTGACCGACGCGACGGGAATCGCCGCCGTGACCCACAGCCACCCCGAGTGGATCGTGCGTGCCCTCCGGCAGTCGCTGGTGGCCCACGGCAGGAACGCGTCCGAGATCGACGATCTTCTGAAGGCCGACAACGCCGCGCCGGTGGTCAACCTCGTCGCCCTGCCCGGGCTGGGATCCCTTCAGGAAGCCGAGGCGGAGGGTGCCGAGCCGGGAGTGTTCGCCGAAGGATCCGCCTACTTCGCGGGAGGCCAGCTCAGCCAGCTGAGCGGGATCCGGAACGGTACGGTGAGGGTTCAGGATGAGGGCTCGCAGCTTGTGGCACGCGCACTGGCCGCCGTCGTCCTCGATCCGGGGCCGACCGCCGCCGGCCGGGCCGAGCGGTGGCTTGACCTCTGTGCGGGCCCGGGTGGGAAGTCTGCCCTGCTCGCCGCCCTCGCCCTGCCGGCCGGCCACACCCTCGTGGCCAACGAGCCGGTGCCGCACCGGGCGCAGCTGGTCCGCCAGGCACTCACACCCGTCGACGCCGGCACCTGGACCGTTCGGGTGGGCGACGGGCGCGAGCTCGGGCGCGAGGAGCCCGCCTCCTACGACCGCGTGCTGGTCGACGCGCCCTGCACGGGCCTTGGTGCCCTGCGGCGGCGGCCGGAATCCAGGTGGCGGCGTGCACCCTCCGACCTCGTGGACCTGGCCCCGCTCCAGCGCGAGCTGCTGTTCTCGGCGCTCGACGCCGTACGGCCGGGCGGCGTCGTGGCGTATGCCACCTGCTCCCCGCACCACGCTGAAACTCTCGCCGTCATCGAGGACTGCCTGAAGAAGCGCCCGGGCATGGAACTGCTGGACGCCGGAGCGGCACTCGATGCAGTGAGCATCGGCGGTCCCCTCCACGCCGGCCATGGCTCCACGGCCCAGCTGTGGCCCCACGTGCACCGGACCGACGCCATGTTCCTGGCACTGATCCGCAAGCCGTCGACGTCACAGGCGTTGAGTGCACAGCCGTCGACGTCACAGCTGTAGCTCCGCGAACCAGTTTCTGACAATCTTCCCGGACACCACGCTCCTATCGAAGGACAGCCATGGCAGCCTGCCGCATCAACCCGAGCATCCTCTCCGCGGACTTCGCGAATCTCCAGGCGGAACTCGAGCGCATCCGATCGGCAGATGCAGTTCACGTGGACGTCATGGACAACCATTTCGTGCCGAACCTGACGCTGGGCCTCCCCGTCGTGAAAAGGATCCAGGAGGTGAGTCCGCTGCCTTTGGATGTCCACCTGATGATCGAGGACGCCGACCGGTGGGCACCCGCCTACGCGGAGCTGGGCGCCGCGTCGGTGACGTTCCACGCCGAGGCCTCGGCCGCACCGGTTCGACTCGCACGCGAGTTGAGGGCCGGCGGTTCCCGGGCAGGGATGGCCCTGCGGCCGGCCACGCCGGTGGAACCCTACCTCGACATGCTGGGCGAGCTGGACCTGCTGCTCGTGATGACCGTTGAACCGGGCTTCGGCGGGCAGGCATTCCTTGATCTGACACTGCCCAAGATCCGGCGCGCTGCGACGGTGATCCGCGGCGCCTCACTGGCGCTGGCCATCCAGGTGGACGGCGGGATCACGGAGGAGACCATCGGCCGTGCCGCCGAAGCGGGTGCCACAGTCTTCGTTGCGGGTTCCTCGGTGTATGGGGCGGAGGATGCGTCAGCGGCCATCGACCGGCTGCGCCGGGCCGCGTTCCGTCCCTGAGGAGGCCGCCGTCAGGCGGGCGGGTCCGTGATGGTGATGCGCACCGCCGTCGTGTCCATCGCGACCCTCTGGAGGATCACGAGCCGAGGATCAGGGACGGTGGCGAACGGCAGGTGGGGCAGCGCCGCGTATTTCACCAGGGAGGCCTGCTCGAACAGCTCCGATGCCAGGGTGCGGTCGCCGCCGCGCTGGATGCACTCCAGGGGATGTCCGCTGAAGATTGCGGCCGCCCGTTCCGCCGCCTCGAGGACCAGCGATGACGCCTGGTTTGCCCGCCGCCTTGCGAAGCGCTGCTGGGACCAGCCCCCGGCCGCCGTGCGGGACTGCACGTACCGCGTACCGGTCTTCGATGCCAGCAGGGTGCCGCCGCGGGCGACGCCGACGGAATAGCCGCCCCGGCGGATGAGGACCACCCCTGTGGTGCGGGGCCGGGTCGCGGTGGCGAGAATGGCGTCCATGGCCTCCGCTTCGCCGGGTGGCAGCGCTCCGGCCGGGAGGGGCAGCGGGGGCGCGATCTCCGCGCGGCATCCATTGGCGCCGGTCACCAGGCCCGTGCCGGCGCCGGTGGAGAAGGTGTATCCCCCGTTTCGCGCTGCGAAACGTTCGAGCCACCCCGGCAGGCGGCCGGCCGCGACGAGT
>NZ_KI914875.1:6157-8703 GCF_000520555.1 Arthrobacter sp. Br18
CGAGCCACCCCGGCAGGCGGCCGGCCGCGACGAGTACTGTCCTGGTGTCCGTCATGAATGAGCCTCCCTGCCCGGATGGGCTCCGGCCGCTGCGTTGTCCGTGCTACACAGTAGCCTTGGCCGTGTGGATGATCTATTCAGCATGGGCACCGATGAGGACGCCGACGACGACGTCCTCGGCTCGGGTGTCGGAACGGCGTCGGGGCCCGGTTCCCCGCTGGGACAGCGCCCGCGGAGTCCCCTCGCCGTCCGGATGAGGCCCCGTACCCTTGATGAGGTGGTGGGCCAGCAGCATCTGCTGGGGCCGGGATCCCCGCTGCGGACCCTTGCCGGGGATGCTGATTCCGGCGGTCCTGCCGGCCCTTCCTCGGTCATCCTGTGGGGCCCGCCGGGAACGGGCAAGACCACCCTTGCGCACGTCATTGCGCGGGGGCAGGGCCGGAAGTTCGTGGAGCTCTCCGCGATCACCGCCGGGGTGAAGGACGTCCGGCGGGTCATGGACGAGGCGCTCACGGCCAGGGACCTGCACCGCCGCACCACCATCCTCTTCCTCGACGAGATCCACCGGTTCAACAAGGCCCAGCAGGACGCCCTGCTGCCGGGGGTGGAGAACCGCTGGGTGGTCCTGATCGCGGCGACCACTGAGAATCCCTCCTTCTCGGTGGTGTCCCCCCTGCTGTCCAGGTCCCTTCTTCAGACGCTCAAACCGCTGACCGAGGCCGACATCGCCGGGCTGCTCCAGCGTGCCGTCGACGACGACCGCGGCCTTGCCGGATCGGTGCGGCTCACGGAGGAGGCGCTCGCCCACCTGGTACGGCTCGCGGCGGGAGACGCGCGGCGGGGACTGACAGCCCTGGAGGCCGCAGCGGGCGTCGCCCACTCCGTCCAGGGCAACCCGGCGGGCAGCGTCGACGTGGAGCTCGACCACGCGGAAAAGGCCGTCGACGTCGCAGCACTGCGCTACGACCGGGCAGGCGACCAGCACTACGACGTCGCGAGCGCGTTCATCAAGTCGCTGCGCGGCTCCGACGTCGATGCGGCGCTGCACTACCTCGCCCGCATGCTCGAGGCGGGCGAGGACCCCCGCTTCGTGGCGCGGCGACTCATGATCTCCGCCTCCGAGGACGTCGGGATGGCCGATCCGTCAGCGCTGCAGACGACGGTTGCGGCTGCGCAGGCCGTGCAGCTCGTGGGCATGCCCGAGGCGCGGATCATCCTTGCCGAGGCAGTGGTCCACGTGGCGACCGCCCCGAAGTCCAATGCGGCCTACAACGGCATCAACGCGGCTGTCGCCGACGTGCGTGCCGGCCGCGGGCAGGGCATACCGGCTCACCTTCGGGACGCCCATTACCCGGGTGCGGGCCAGCTCGGCCACGGAAAGGGCTACGTCTACTCCCATGACGAGCCGCACGGTATCGCGTTCCAGCAGTATGCACCGGACGATCTCGTGGGCCGTGACTACTACACACCCACCGATCGGGGCGCTGAACGGGACATTGCTACCCGCCTGGGGCGCCTGCGGAGGATCATCCGCGGAAAGTGACCCGAGGACCGGTGAACATCCTTGCCGCCGCACCGGGGGAGCCTGTTACCCCCGTGGAATTCAGCGCACCGGCGGGAAACTGCTAACATTGCAGGTTGACTGGCAAGTCGCCGATCCCCTGCGTTGTCCCGAGCGTTTGCGCGCGGAACGACAGCAGGCCGGCGGACTGTAGTACCGGGAAGCGGCCACTCCCGGCTCTCCCTTCATGGAGGCCAGCTACATACGAAAAGTGCCGTGTGGCCCCTGTGGCCGCGCAGGTTCTTTGCCGCAGAAATTAGTGAAAGGTAGACGTGGCTAACAACACACGTGCCCGCCGC
Organism: Arthrobacter sp. Br18; assembly: GCF_000520555.1. Lineage (GTDB taxonomy): Bacteria > Actinomycetota > Actinomycetes > Actinomycetales > Micrococcaceae > Arthrobacter_D. The sequence goes on from NZ_KI914875.1 coordinate 8,018, forward strand.
AAGGTCCGCATCTCGCGGGCCCTCGGCATTGCTCTGACTCCGAAGGCCGAGAAGTACCTCGAGCGTCGGCCCTACGCGCCCGGCCAGCACGGCCGTGCACGCCGCAAGCAGGACAGCGACTACGCCGTACGCTTGCGCGAAAAGCAGCGTCTTCGCGCCCAGTACGGCATCCGCGAGGCACAGATGACCCGTGTCTTCGAGGAAGCCCGCCGCACCGCAGGCCTGACCGGTGAGAATCTCATCGAGCTCCTCGAAATGCGCCTCGACGCCCTCGTCCTGCGTTCCGGCTTCGCACGGACGATCGCCCAGGCCCGCCAGCTCGTGGTTCACCGCCACATCATGGTGGACGGGGGCCGCGTGGACCGCCCGTCGTTCCGCGTCGCCGAAGGCCAGCTCATCCACGTGCACACGCGCAGCGAAACCATGGTTCCGCTGCAGGTAGCGGCAGCCGGCGCTCACCGCGATGTCCTTCCGGCAGTTCCCGGCTACCTCGAGGTGCAGCTGGACAAGCTCCAGGCCCGCCTGGTGCGCCGCCCCAAGCGCTCCGAGGTGCCTGTCACCTGCGAAGAGCAGCTCGTGGTGGAGTACTACGCCCGCTAGTCGAGCTTGGAACGGCGGCAGTGTCCGCCGCGCATAACTGAAGAGACCTACCCAATAGCCCGCGGCAACCGCCGCGGGCTATTGGG
>NZ_KI914875.1:8803-14576 GCF_000520555.1 Arthrobacter sp. Br18
GCGGGCTATTGGGTAGGTAAGGTAAAGAGAAACCCGCTGCCGCACGGCGGCCCCGCAGATGAATCGCGTTGAGAAGGAGACTGCCATGTCCGGTGGAGATATTGCCGGCCTGATTGCGGCCGTTGTGTTCGCTGTCCTGGTCCTGTTGCTGGCTGTTCCGATCTGGAAGCTCGGGAAGGTCTTCGACGAGCTGCGCGGGGCAATCCGTACCGTCACCGAAGAGACCACGCCACTGATCGAGGAAGTCACCAGCACGGTCAGCACGACGCACCAGCAGCTGAAGACCGTGGACGGCATCACGTCGCATGTTTCCGACGCATCGGCCAACCTCTCCGCACTGTCCTCCCTGGCGGCTGCAACCCTCGGGGCACCGCTCATCAAGGTGGCTGCGTTCTCCTACGGTGTCCGCTCAGCCTTCGCAGGGCGCCAGGCGCCTGCACGCCGCCGCCGCAGCCGCTAGCATCCCAGAACCAGGAGATCCACCATGATCAGAAGAGCCTTTTGGATGGCTGCAGGCGTCGCCATCGGAGTCCTCGCAGTGCGCAAGGTGTCCAAGGTGAAATCGACCCTGGGCCCACAGGGCCTGAACCGTGCGGTGGGGCAGGTGGGTGACAGCATCTCCGAGTTCGCAGAGGCACTGCGCTCGGGCATGCAGGAACGGGAAGCGGATCTCAAGGCAGCACTCGGCGTCGAGGTTCCCGCCCCGCGGAGCGAGCCCACGACGACGACAGTGACGGCCGGCCGCCGCGCGGCGCTCTAGCCGGCCCACGCCGCCCGGCCCTGTCACCGGACCAGCGGCGCGTGACCGCCCGCGGCGCCGATGCGCCGTGTGTCCGGCGTTCCGGATGACCGGTCCTCCCCCTTTTTTCTCCGCCTGAAACGAAGGAATCATTCCCGATGAAGTCCCATGAGATCGCAGAACGCTGGCTGAGCTATTTCGAGGGGAACGGGCATACTGCGGTGCCGTCGGCGTCGCTGGTGTCGAGTGATCCGTCGCTGCTGTTCACCGTGGCCGGCATGGTGCCCTTCATTCCCTACCTGACGGCGCGCGAGCAGGCCCCCTACGACCGTGCGGTCAGCGTCCAGAAGTGCATCCGCACCGGAGACATCGAGGAAGTGGGCAAGACGGCGCGGCACGGCACGTTCTTCCAGATGTGCGGCAACTTCTCCTTCGGCGACTATTTCAAGAGCGATGCGATCCGCATGGCCTGGGAACTGCTGACCACCAGCGTGGACCAGGGCGGCTACGGGCTGCCGGCGGAGAAGCTCTGGATCACGGTCTACTTCGACGACGACGAAGCGCTGGAAATCTGGCGGGACCAGGTGGGTGTGCCCGCCGAGCGTATCCAGCGGATGGGCCGCGCCGACAACTACTGGTCCACGGGGCAGCCCGGTCCGGCTGGACCCTGCTCGGAAATCTTCTACGACCGTGGGCCCGCCTACGGCGTCGACGGCGGGCCCGAGGCCGACGATGCACGATACGTGGAGATCTGGAACCTCGTCTTCATGCAGTACCAGCGCGGTGAGGGAACCGGCAAGGACGACTTCGAGATCCTCGGTGAACTTCCCAAGAAGAACATCGATACGGGCCTCGGGCTGGAGCGCCTCGCGATGATCCTGCAGGGCGTCGAGAACATGTACGAGACCGATCAGGTCCGGCCGGTCCTCGACCGCGCGGCGGAACTGAGCGGCAGGGAGTACACGAGCGCCGAATCGGCGGACGACCCGCACCACACCGACGACGTCCGGATGCGCGTGGTCGCCGACCACATCCGGTCGTCACTCATGCTGATCGCGGACGGCGTCTCGCCGTCGAACGAGGGCCGTGGGTACGTGCTGCGCCGACTCATCCGCCGCGCCGTCCGCGCCATGCGCCTGCTCGGCGTGGAGAAAGCCTGCCTCCCGGACCTGCTTCCGGCCTCGCGCGACGCCATGAAGGGTGCGTACCCGATCGTCGAGGAGGATTTCGCAAGGATCAGCCGCATCGCCTACGCGGAGGAAAAGGCGTTCCTGAGGACCATCGCGTCTGGTACCGCCCGTCTCGAGGATGCCGTTCGGGACTCCAAGGCAGCAGGCCGCCCGCTGTCCGGCACGGACGCCTTCGCCCTGCACGATACTTACGGCTTCCCCATCGACCTCACCCTGGAGATGGCGGGGGAGGCCGGCCTCGCCGTCGACGCCGAGGGCTTCCGCTCCCTCATGCTCGAGCAGCGCCAGCGTGCCCAGGCGGATGCAAGGGGCAAGAAGACCGGACATGCGGATCTCTCGGTCTTCACCGAACTGCTCGGTGCCGGTTCCACCATCTTCACGGGCTACGACGACCTGACGGACGAGGCCACCGTCCGGGGCCTGGTGAGCAACGGGACGTCGGTGCCGGTGGCACTCCAGGGCGACGAGGTGGAACTGATCCTCGACCAGACGCCGTTCTATGCCGAAGCCGGCGGCCAGGCTGCCGACGTCGGCATGATCACCGGGAACGGTTTCGTCGTCGAGGTCCTCGACGTCCAGCGCCCGGTGAAGGGACTTTCTGTCCACCGCGCCGTTGTGCGGGAGGGGGAGGTTGCGGTCGGCGCGACCGCCACCGCCGCCGTCGACCGCCAGCGCAGGCACGCAGGGGAGCAGGCGCATTCCGGCACCCACATCGTGCATGCGGCCCTGCACCAGATCCTCGGCCCGGAGGCACTGCAGCGCGGCTCCTTCAACAAGGCCGGCTACCTGCGGTTCGACTTCGCGTGGGGCGAGGGCATCAGTGCGGCAGCGCGGTCCGAGATCGAGGAGGTTTCGAACCTCGCGATCCGGAACAACCACCGGGTCGAGACGAGGATCATGTCGCTGGCCGATGCCAGGGCCCAGGGTGCTACCGCGCTCTTCGGTGAGGCATACGGGGACACCGTCCGCGTGGTCGAGATGAACGGCGACTGGTCCAGGGAGCTGTGCGGCGGCACACACGTGGCCTCGACGTCGCTCATCGGCAGTCTGACCCTGCTGGGCGAGCAGTCCGTCGGTTCAGGGAACCGCCGGGTCGAGGCTCTCGTCGGCATGGACGCCTTCCGTCACCTCGCAGCCGAGCGTGCGCTCGTCAGCCAGTTGTCGGACCTGCTCAAGGTGCCCTCCGCACAACTGCCCGAACGGATTGCAGCGACCCTCGGCAAGCTCAAAGCCGCCGAGAAGGAGCTCGAGAGGCTCCGCAAGGACCAGTTGACGGCCGAAGCGGCGTCGCTGGCCGGCTCCGCAGTGGATGTGGACGGGGTGCGGCTGATCGCCCACGACGCCGGCGCCGTCGGTGGCGCCGACGAACTGCGCACCCTTGCGCTCGACCTTCGGAGCAGGCTCGGCTCGGCTGCTGCCGTGGTCGCCGCTGCGGGTACCGCCAACAACCGGCCGCTCGTGCTCGTCGCCACCAACGAAGCTGCCCGTGCCGAGGGGGTCAAGGCCGGGGCCCTCGTCCGGAAAGCCGCAGGAGTGCTCGGCGGCGGTGGGGGAGGCAAGGACGACGTCGCACAGGGCGGCGGTGCTGATCCTGCCATGGTGCCCCAGGCGCTCGACGCCATCCGGGCCGCTGTGGCCTCCCGCTGAGCAGGAGGCCGTTGATGACAGCTGCTGTGCAGGCTCCCGGTCCCGCCTATCCCGCCGGCCCGAAGCTCGGCGTCGACGTCGGAACGGTGCGCGTGGGACTGGCCGGAAGTGACCGCGACGGTCTGCTGGCCATGCCCATCCGCACCCTGGCGCGGGATGCCAGGAAGAATGCCGACATCCGGGCGGTGGTGCGCGAGGCAGCCGAGCGCGGAATCGTCGAGGTGTTCGTCGGCCTGCCGAAGAATCTCAGCGGAAGGGAATCGGAGTCCGCAGCCATGGCGAGGGAGTACGCCGACCTCCTCGCGGAAGCACTCCGGCGGGCCGGTCTGGTGATCCCGGTCCGCCTGATCGACGAGCGGCTCAGCACGGTCTCGGCGCACCGCTCCCTGCGTTCGGCTGGCATCGGCAGCCGCGGTCATCGTAAGCTAGTAGATCAGGTGGCTGCCGTTGAAATTCTTCAGCATGCCATCGACATGCAACGTTCGCTGGATCGGGATGTCGGGGATCCTGTTCCAGTGCGTCAGGTGGGCGGCGATTCAGGCCGTCCATTGACCTTCGACCAGGAGTCAGTAATTTCCGCTAACACGTTCAAGGAGAGGGATCAGGAGCTGTGAGCCATCGATCCGCCCCACCTCCAGTGCCCCAGAATCCCGAGCAGCCCTCCGACGCGGGCGAGTACGACGACGCCGCACACCTCGAGCCCATGGAGCAGTTCTTCGAAGCCCCGGCAACAGGGAACCCTCGGCCCCAGAGACCGTCCTCGAAGGCGAGGCAGCGGCGCAGGCGCCGCCGCACCGTGGTCCTGGTCGTGGTTTTCCTGGTCTTCGCAGGAGTTGTCTTCGGCGTCGCGATGATGCTGAGGGACCTCCTGGGCCTCGACGACATCACCGATTACGCCGGGCCGGGTGGCGAGACGGTGGTCTTCACGGTGCCCGAAGGGGCAGGTTCCCTCGCCATCGGGATGGGGCTCGAGGCCGAGGACATCGTTGCGGATTCCGGCGAGTTCGTCTCCGCCCTGGCCGCCATCTCCGACGGGCGCGAGGTCCAACCGGGCGAGTACGAGATGCGCCGCCAGATGTCCTCCGACGGTGCGGCAGAATCGCTTCTCGGCGAGGACCCCAGCCAGGTGTACTACGCGGCGATTGCGCGTGACCTGCGCCAGGGAGAGGTCTTCACCGTCCTGTCCGAGTCCACGGGCATCCCGGTCGCCGAATTCGAGGCACTGGCCGCCGCGCCCGCCCAGTTCGGCCTGGCCGATCAGGCGAGAAGCCTCGAGGGATATCTGCATCCGGGTGAATACCGCTTCGATGTCTCCCTGACCGCAACCGAGATCATCCAGCAGATGGTGGACAACACCCTCACGCAACTGGAGGCGGACGGCATCACGGATCCGGCGGAGCAGTACCGGATCCTGACGATCGCCAGCATCGTCCAGGCCGAGGCAGGGGAGGGCGACTACGCCTCCGTGGCCGGGGCGATCATGAACCGGCTGGGACCGGACAACGTCGAGACGAGCGGGCTGATCCAGTCCGACGCGACAGTGACGTACGGCCTCGGCAGGAAGAGCTATGACCTCACCCCCGAGGAAAAAGCCGACACCAGCAACCCGTACAACACGTACGCCAACCCTGGACTGCCCGTCGGCCCCATCGGATCACCGAGCGAGGAGGCGATCGATGCCGCAGCCGAACCGGCGGACGTTCCCTTCTTCTACTGGGTCACTGTCAACCTCGACACCGGGGAAACCAAATTCTCCGAAACCCTTGCCGAGCACGCCCGGTATGTCGCCGAATACCAGGCGTGGTGCGGCGAGAACGCCGGCCGGTGCCTCTAGGGCGCCGGTCGGGGACCGCTCCTGATCCGGCAGCGCCGGCGTGCCGGAGGTGACCCCGATCGCCCATTCGAAGTCCCCCGCCCTGCACGGCGCCGCCTACCGGCACCTGGGGGTGGACTGCACGTATTCGGCGGAGGACGTCCTCCCCGGGGAGCTTGAATCCCTCGTCGCCCGCGTGCGGCAGCAGGAGGGATGGCGGGGGTTGTCAGTGACCATGCCCCACAAGGCGGCGATGACGAGCCTCACCGACAGCAACACGCCCCTGGTCCGGGTACTCGGAGTGCTCAACACCGTCATCGTCCACCGGGGCGGCGGGCAGGTCCACCTCACCGGCGACAATACCGACCCCGCCGGCGTGGCGGG
>NZ_KI914875.1:14676-15963 GCF_000520555.1 Arthrobacter sp. Br18
CCCCGCCGGCGTGGCGGGTGCCCTGTCCCACGGCGGTTCCGGTGTTCCCTCCCGCGCAGTGATCCTCGGAGGCGGCGGCACCGCCGCGGCCGCAGTGGCCGGACTGCACCTTCTCGGTGCAGCGCGGGTGGACGTCTTCGTCCGGTCGCCCGGCCGTGCGGGAGGACTGGTCGACGTCGGCGCCGGTCTCGGCATTGTCGTCGAGGTCCACCCCTGGAGCGGAGCGCCGGACGCGCTGGCGGTGGCCGATGTCGTCGTCTCCACGCTCCCCCCGCACGCCGCTGATCCGGTTGCGCCGTACCTTCGGCGCCCGGTGTCCGGCATCCTCCTCGACGTCGCCTACGATCCCTGGCCCAGTGCGCTGGCGACCGCCTGGGCCGGGGCGGGAGGTGCGGTGGTGCCGGGGCTCGAGATGCTGCTGTACCAGGCCGTCGAGCAGGTCCGGCTGTTCTGCCCGGAAGCACCGGGGCCGGGGCGGGATGTCATAAATGTGATGTGTGACGCAGTAGGGGTGCCCCGGCGCTGAACAGGCACCGTCAGCGTGGCAGTATTGAAGCCATGCTGCGTTGGTTAACTGCCGGAGAATCCCATGGCCCTGCCGTGGTCGGAATTCTTGAAGGTCTTCCCGCCGGGGTGTCGGTGACGACCTCCGACATCCAGGCCGCGCTGGCGCGCCGGCGGCTCGGTTACGGGCGCGGTGCCCGGATGAAGTTCGAGCTGGACGCGGTGCGGATTCTCGGGGGGGTCCGGCACGGGCGCACCCAGGGCGGGCCCGTTGCGATCGAGGTCGCCAACACCGAGTGGCCCAAATGGGAGAGCATCATGGCCGCCGACCCGGTGGATCCCGAAGAACTCGACGCGCTTGCCCGGAACGCGCCCCTCACCCGCCCCCGGCCCGGGCACGCCGACTTCACCGGCATGCAGAAGTACGGCTTCGAGGAGGCGAGGCCCGTCCTCGAACGGGCGAGCGCCCGGGAAACTGCCACCCGGGTGGCCCTCGGAACGGTGGCCTCCCAGTTCCTCGCAGCCCTCGGCATCCGCCTCGTGAGCCACACCGTGTCGATCGCGACCGTCTCGGTCCCCGAGGATGCGCGGCTTCCGACTCCTGCCGACGTGATCGCCCTCGACGCGGATCCCCTCAGGTGCTTCCACCGCGACACCTCCGACGCCATGGTCGCCGAGGTGGACGCAGCACACAAGGAGGGCGAAACCTTGGGCGGGGTGGTCGAGGTGGTGGCTTACGGGCTGCCGCCGGGCCTTGGAAGCTACGTCCACTGGGACCGGCGG
>NZ_KI914875.1:16063-30252 GCF_000520555.1 Arthrobacter sp. Br18
CTGATGGGGATCCAGGCCATCAAGGGCGTCGAGGTCGGGGACGGCTTCGCCACGGCGGCCCGGCGTGGCACCGCCGCGCATGACGAGATCGTGCGCAACGACGCCGGCAGGATCGTGCGGACCAGCAACCGCGCCGGGGGCATCGAGGGCGGTATGAGCATCGGGGATGCGCTGCGGGTCCGGGCCGCGATGAAGCCCATCGCCACGGTACCGCGAGCGCTGCGGACCATCGACGTCAGCACCGGAGCCGCAGCCAGGGCGCACCACCAGCGGTCCGATGTCTGTGCAGTCCCGGCGGCCGGCGTTGTGGCAGAGGCGATGACGGCCCTGGTCCTGGCGGAGGCCGTGACCGAGAAGTTCGGCGGCGACTCGGTCGGTGAGACGCTGCGGAACCTGCAGGGCTACCTCGCCGGCATTCCCGATTCCCTGGATTCGGCCGGCAGTTGACGCAGCCGCGCGCTGTTCCTGTCGTGCTGGTCGGCCCGATGGCGACCGGCAAGACGGTGGTGGGGCGGATGCTTGCCGCCCGCCGGGGTGTGGCATTCATCGACACCGACCGCCGGATCGTCGAGCGACACGGCCCCATTGCGGGAATTTTCGCATCCCAGGGCGAAGCCGGATTCCGCAGACTCGAAGCTTTGGTGGTCCGCGAAACCCTTGAATCCGGCGGAGGCGACGTCGTGGCCCTGGGGGGAGGCGCAGTGCTCGACGCGGGCACACGAGCCGCTCTGGGCAACGCCTACGTCATCTTCCTCGACACGGACCTCGCGACCGTCCTGCCACGCATCCTGCCCGACACCGGGCGCCCGCTCCTTACGGGGAATCCCGCCGAGCGGTGGGCGGAACTCTACCGGCAGCGCCGCACCCTGTACGAGGAGGTGGCCGACCTCGTGGTCGATACGCGCCGCCGAAGCCTGAAGGACGTGCTGGAGCAGGTCGTGCGACGCCTCGCCCTCCAGCAGACCGAGGTCGAGCCCACCGGAGCCCAGCCCCTTGATGAAAGTAGGACACCCAGCCATGGAAACTGATGCCACCGTCATCCCCGTGACCGGCAGCACGCCTGAGCAGAACTACGACGTGATCGTGGGCCGGGGATTGCTGGAGCGGCTGCCCGCCCTCCTCGGGGAGCGTGTCCGCCGAATCCTGGTGGTCCACCCGCGCGCGCTGCGCGCCACAGGCGACACTGTGCGGGCCGAGCTCGCCGACGCAGGCTTCACCGCCGTCACCGCGGAGATCCCCGACGCCGAGGAAGGCAAGCACATCCAGGTTGCCGCCTTCTGCTGGCAGGTGCTGGGGCAGAACGATTTCACCCGGTCCGACGCCGTCGTGACCGTAGGCGGGGGAGCGGTCAGCGACCTCGGCGGCTTCGTGGCTGCGACCTGGCTGCGCGGGGTGAAAGTGGTCCACCTGCCGACAAGCCTGCTCGGTATGGTGGATGCCGCGGTGGGCGGCAAGACCGGCATCAACACCGCCGAAGGCAAGAATCTGGTAGGCGCGTTCCACCCGCCGGCCGGGGTTCTCGTCGACCTCGACGCCCTCGCGACGCTGCCCAAGAACGAATTGATCACCGGGATGGCGGAAGTGGTGAAATGCGGATTCATCGCGGACCCTCGGATCCTTTCCCTCATCGAGGAGAACCCGGCCGCGGTGTCCGATGCAGGATCGCCGGTGGTCCGTGAACTCGTGGAGCGTTCGATCACCGTGAAGGCGGCAGCGGTGTCCGAGGACCTCCGCGACACCGGCCGTCGTGAATTCCTCAACTACGGTCACACCCTCGGCCACGCCATCGAACTTGCCGAGCGATACTCCTGGCGGCACGGTGCCGCCGTATCCGTCGGCCTGGTCTTCGCCGCGGAACTCTCCCGCATGGTGGGGCGGCTCAGCGATGCCGAAGCCGACCGGCACCGCACCATCCTCGAATCCCTCGGTCTTCCCGTCACGTACCGGCGCGACCGCTGGGCTTCACTGCTCGATGGCATGCGGCGTGACAAGAAGGCGCGGGGGGACCTCCTGAGGTTCGTGGTGCTCGACGGCGTCGCACGTCCAGGCATCCTCGAGGTTCCCGACACATCGCTGCTGTTCGCGGCGTACCAAGAAATCGCGTCGTAGCGGTCCGCGCTCCCGCCGGGGAGCGGGAACGGCCTAGCGGCAACAGGGTAGACTTACCGGTGGACTTTCCCGGCGCTGCCCCATGCCCCCTTGAGGCTGGGTGGCCGGTTGTAACAAGTTCTTCCAGTTCGTCGACGAAAGTGAACCCGTGGCCACCACGAATGACATCAAGAACGGCACTGTGCTGAAGCTTGAAGGAAACCTCTGGAACGTGCTCGAGTTCCAGCACGTCAAGCCAGGTAAGGGCGGCGCCTTCGTGCGCACCAAGCTGCGCAACATCCTCTCGGGCAAAGTGGTGGACAAGACGTTCAATGCCGGCCTGAAGATCGAGACGGCGACGGTCGACCGCCGCGACTACCAGTACCTGTACAAGGACGGCGAAGACTTCGTGTTCATGGACACGAGCGACTACGACCAGATCACCGTACCCGGCAAGACCGTCGGATCCGCCGAGAACTTCATGCTCGAGAGCCTGATGGTCACGATCGCCATGCATGAGGGCTCAGCGCTCTACGTCGAGTTGCCGCCGTCGGTGGTTCTCGAGATCACCTACACGGAGCCCGGACTCCAGGGCGACCGCTCCACGGGCGGCACCAAGCCCGCGACGGTCGAAACCGGCTACGAGATCGCAGTACCGCTCTTCCTCGGTACCGGAACGAAGGTCAAGGTGGATACCCGTACCGGCGATTACCTGGGACGCGTCAACGAGTGAGCGCCCGCAGCAAGGCCCGACGCCGGGCGCTGGACATTCTCTTCGAAGCGGAGCAGCGCTCCGTGACGCCGCTTGAGGTCATTTCCGCCCGCCGGGAGAAGACCGACATGATCATCGCCGACTACTCGGTGGACGTCGTCGAGGGCGTCCTCGCCCACAGCGAGCAGATCGACGAATACCTGAGCACCTACTCCCAGGGCTGGACCCTGGACCGGATGCCCGCGGTGGACCGCATGATCCTTCGCATCGGCAGCTGGGAGCTGCTGTACAACGACGACATCCCCGACGGCGTCGCGGTCAGCGAAGCGGTGGAACTCGCCAAGATGCTGTCCACCGACGAGTCGCCGGTGTTCATCAACGGCCTCCTCGGCCGCCTGCAGCAGCTCAAACCGACGCTCCTCGCCTGATCCAGGCCACGGATCGGTCCGTGGCCCATATCAGCAGGCCTCCGTTCGGTCGGCCGGCCTCGTCCCACCTCCGCCGAACGATGCCCTGCGCCGTCGGTCCGGGTGTCGCGCGGGTGGATTCCGCCGTCGCCTGGTCGCTGACGAGTTCCTGGGTGCGCGACGACGCTACCTCCATAGGTGCGCAACTTCCGCGGGTGGGACCCACGTCGACGTCCCGGCGGCCCGACAGCCACGACGGCACCCGCCGGTTCAGTCAACTCTGAGGGCCAGTCCGAGCTCTGCACACACGGTCTCATCTCCGGGGATCACTGCCGCTCGGCCGTCAGGCAGTACACAGGCCGTCAGCTGCGCAGGAACGGGCGAGGAAAATGTGGGGTCGTGGTCCTCGGGAGGCGAAGATCCTTCCGGGTAGCCGAGGCGGACGCCGTTCTGGGCCCAGACATCACGGCACACGGACACAGGATCATCGATCATGACCCGGCTGTCGGGCCTTTCAGCCGTACTGGGTATTCCCGAAATCACATCGGGGCCGGGATACTGCCCGCCGTCGTAGTCCGCCCGGGCAAAGCAGACGATCGAGGACTTGTCCGACACCGGCTGTTCCATCAGGGTGATTGCACCGCCGGTGACGACCAGTGCACCAGCAACGGCCGACAGCAGCGCTGTTGTGCCTCTGGTGTTGTGGAAGTGCCTATTCTCCGGAGTCCCGTCGGTGGCCGCATCGATGAGGAGTTGTTCGATCGCGGCACTGCGCCGTGCGTCGAATGGCGCCGATCGGGCGTTGGGGTTCACGATGTTCCCTCTTCAGGTGTCAACGGTCGGGCGATCAGGCCTGCCGGCGGGTCCCTCACGAGCGCGGACAATCTCGCCGTCGCTCGTGAGAGTCGGGATTTCACGGTGCAGGGCGGGATGCCCAGGAGCTCGCTGACCTCTGCGGTGCTGAGGTCCTCGAGCGTGCAAAGGGCGATAATCTCCTGATCGCTGCGTCGCAGGGAACGGTAAGCCCGCAGGAGGAGGTCGGCCCTGCGGTCCCGGTCGACGCCTTCCGCGACTGAGTCACTGTGGTCCGGTTCGGTGCCCGGCTGGGGAAGCTTCCGTAGAAGTCGTTCATACCGGAGAGCTGCACGAAGTTTATTCCTCGCGACATTGTGCGTGGTGACCAACAGCCAGCCGATCAGCGAATCGTTCACCAGCCGCACTTTGGCCCTGCATCGCCACGCTTCGAGGAAGACCATGGCGGTGATGTCCTCCGCGTCGTGGGACGTGCGGGCCAGTCGTTGCGCATGGGTGAATACTCTGTCCCGGTGCCGAACGTAGACGGCGCCGAATGATGCTGCATCACCATCGAGCACCCGCGCCCACAATGGACCGTCCCTCTCAGGCTGCCGTAGGTTCCCCGTATCTCTAAGTGTCCGGCACCTTCGTTTCGGTTCCACTGCCGTACGTCACTGATCTCGGGCAGGCGGGTCCGGACCGTGTGAAGCACCGGTGGGTGCACGACGCCGGCACCCACCCCACGTGCGCAACTTCCGCCGGACTGCTAGCGGGTCGAAGCGAGCTGCAGGATGCGGGAGCGGCGGCGGGTCGCCTCGTCGAGCAGGAAGCGCTCCTCGGCCGCGTCGCCGGTGGAATGCCGCTCTCCGAGCATCCGCTGGCGGGTGTGGGCGATGCGCGACGCCGTGCGGATGAAAGCGGCCATGTCGGCTTTCGCGCCGACACTCCGGGCCCACGCGAGCGCCTGCCGACGTCCGGGACGGGTTGCGAGCATGGCCACCTCTTGGGGCGTGAACCAGCCCGCTCGGGCGTAGTCACCGAGCCGGGCCTCGGTCAACCGGCGTTCGGAGCGTCGCAGCAGGAGGACGCAGAGTACAGCGGCGACGAAGAGCGGAACCTGCACGAGGAAGTAGAAGGAAAAGAAATCACTGAAGAGCACCACGGTTCCGCCGTTCCACAGCATGTGTCCGGCCATCGCGGGGATGAGTCCGAGGACGAAAGCAGGAAGGACGCGTCGGCTGCCGCCGCCCCGGCTGACCGCCAGCCCGAGGACGAAGCCGAGCGCCGCGGTGAACATCACGTGCGCGAAGGGCGAGAACAGGCCGCGGAGAATGAACACGCTGACCAGTGCGCCGGCGCTCCCGGTGTCGATGACAGCTGTCCCGAAGTAGAGGATGTTCTCGGTGAAGGCGAAGCCTGCGCCCACGGTCCCGGCGTAAACGATGCCGTCCACGGGGCCGTCGAAGTGGCTGCGCCGTGTGTACACGAGGATCAGGACGCCGAAACCCTTGGCAAGCTCCTCGAGGATAGGGGCCTGCAGGACTGGACCGATGACGTCGTCCGGAGTGGTGGTGAGTGCCGCGCCGAGCAGTTCGATCACGTAGTTTCCCAGCAGCAGCGTGACCACCACGGATATCCCGGCGCCCCACAGGAAGGCGAACAGCAGGGCGCCCCGCGGCTCCGGGTCCCACCGGTCGATCCAGCGGATACCGAGCAGGCAGATGGCCAGCGGGATCAAGGCGAGGATGCCGCACAGCACCAGTGCGGAGGGACCCAGGGAAAGGGAGAGGAAGAGCAGCACCAGTGCGGTCACCAGGGCGGCACCGACCGCGAGGATCACGTTGAGTGCGCCCATCCCGCGGGTCCGGGGCCGATCCCAGATGGGCGGGCAGGGCGCAGGCTGGTTCCAGGGGGGAGCAAGCTGGGGATTCAGCGTGGTCGAGGACTCCCACCAGCCGGATTCGGAGTGCTGGAACCGGCCGGACCGGGGGGTGTGCGGATCGTTGCTGGCCATAAGCAAACACTAAGGGCACATGCGCCTGTGATAGTTTTGTCAACGCAACCACCCTTTAAATTCCGTCCTGTGAGGCGGGGAAGGAGGAAGCGTGTTATGACCGTGCCTGCACCGTATTCCGGAGCCAAACAGCGCGTTGTTCTCGCCGAAGCCGATATCGACCGGGCCCTGACCCGCATCGCCCACGAAATTCTCGAAGCCAACCGCGGTACGTCGGACCTGGTGCTGCTGGGGATCCCCCGCCGCGGGTTCCCACTGGCGCAGCGCCTCGCGCGAAAGATTGCCGACGTCGATCCGGGGGTGGATCCCGACTCCATCACCGGGCAGCTGGACGTCACGATGTACCGCGACGATCTCCGCCGGAACCCCACGAGGTCACCCCTGGCCACCCAACTGCCCGCCTCCGGCATCGACGACAAGGTGGTGGTCCTCGTGGACGACGTCCTGTATTCGGGCCGCACCATCCGGTCCGCACTGGACGCCCTGGTGGATCTCGGCAGGCCCCGGATCGTCCGCCTGGCCGTCCTCGTGGACCGCGGCCACCGTGAGCTCCCCATCCGCGCGGATCATGTGGGGAAGAACCTTCCGACGTCGTCGTCCGAACGGGTGCGCGTGCACCTGCGGGAGGTCGACGCGGCCGGTGCTGCGGGCCCGGGCGGGGCCGGCGATGAGGTCGTCATCGAGGGCGGCGCATGAAGCACCTGCTCTCCACGTCAGACCTCTCGCTCGTCGACACCCTGCAGCTCCTCGACGTCGCCGAGGAGATGGCCGCGGTGGGGGAGCGCGAGATCAAGAAACTTCCCGCCCTGAGGGGCCGCACCGTAGTGAACCTGTTCTTCGAGGACTCCACCCGCACCCGAATCTCCTTCGAAGCCGCGGCCAAACGCCTGTCAGCCGACGTCATCAACTTCGCTGCGAAGGGCTCGTCCGTTTCCAAGGGCGAATCGCTGAAGGACACCGCGCAGACCCTCGAGGCCATGAGCGCCGACGCCGTGGTGATCCGCCACCCCGCCTCCGGGGCGCCCGCGCGGCTCGCGGCGTCCGGGTGGATCGACGCCGCCGTCGTCAACGCCGGCGACGGCACCCACGAACATCCCACGCAGGCGCTCCTCGACGCCTTCACCCTGCGCCGCCACTGGGCGAGAATCACCGGAACGCCGTCCGCCGGCACCGACCTCGGCGGCATGCGCATCCTCATCGTCGGAGACATCCTGCACTCGCGGGTTGCGCGCTCCAACGTGTGGCTCCTGACCACCCTCGGAGCCCACATCACGCTGGTCGGCCCGCCCACCCTGCTGCCGGTGGGCGTCGGGTCCTGGCCCTGTGAGGTCCTCTACAACCTCGACGACGCCGTGGCCACCCGGCCCGACGCCGTCATGATGCTGAGGCTCCAGGCCGAACGCATGAACGCCGCGTTCTTCCCCTCGACCCGCGAATATTCGCGGAACTGGGGGTTCGACGACGCCCGGCTCGCACTGCTCGACGTGATGGGCCTCGACGACACCGTCATCATGCACCCCGGCCCCATGAACCGCGGGCTCGAGATCTCCTCCGCCGCAGCCGACTCGCCGCGTTCCACGGTGCTCGCGCAGGTCCGCAACGGCGTCTCCGTCAGGATGGCCGCCCTGTACCTGTTGCTGTCGGGCAGAGGCCACCACGAAGAGAACAGGGGCGCGGGCGGCGCCCTCCCCAGAACCGCGAACCGGATGACGCAGGAGCAAGCATGACCACGAACAGCACCCGATACCTGATCCGGGGCGCGTCCCTTGGAGGCGGCGAACCCGCGGACCTCCTGATCGTCGACGGCATCATCGCCGCCGTCGGCTCCGATGCGGCACGGGACGCAGGTTCCTCCGCCCACAGCATCGATGCCGAGGGGCTCATCGCCCTGCCCGGCATGGTGGACCTCCACACCCACCTGCGCGAACCCGGACGCGAGGACGCCGAAACCGTGGAGACGGGCTCCCGTGCCGCCGCGCTCGGCGGATTCACCGCCATCCATGCGATGGCCAACAGTTCGCCCGTCGCGGACACGGCCGGCGTCGTGGAACAGGTGTACAGCCTGGGCCGGGCATCGGGCTGGGTCGAGGTGCGCCCGGTCGGCGCGGTGACCGTCGGCCTCGCGGGCCAGCGCATGGCGGAACTCGGCGCCATGGCGGAGTCCCGCGCCAACGTGCGGGTGTTCTCCGACGACGGCGTCTGCGTCTCCGACCCGGTCCTGATGCGCCGCGCGCTCGAATACGTCAAGGCGTTCGACGGCGTCATCGCCCAGCACGCCCAGGAACCCCGACTCACCGAGGGGGCGCAGATGAACGAGGGTGAGGTCTCCGCCGTCCTCGGACTCACCGGCTGGCCGGCCGTCGCCGAGGAGAGCATCATCGCCCGCGATGTCCTCCTGGCCCAGCACGTCGACTCCCGGCTGCACGTCTGCCACGTGTCGACGGCGGGCTCCGTCGACATTCTCCGCTGGGCCAAGGCGCGCGGCATCCGCGTCACGGCGGAAGTCACCCCCCACCACCTCCTGCTGACCGAGGACCTCGTGCGCAGCTACAACCCCGTCTATAAGGTGAACCCGCCGCTGCGCACCGCCACCGATGTCCAGGCGCTCCGCGAAGCGCTCGCCGATGGCACCATCGACGTCATCGGGACCGACCATGCGCCGCACCCGAGCGAACACAAGGAGTGCGAGTGGGCGCAGGCCGCGATGGGCATGACGGGGCTTGAAACCGCGCTCTCGGTGGTCCAGCACGCCATGATCGAGACGGGCCTGATGGACTGGGAGGGCTTCGCCCGTGCCACCTCGGGCAGCCCAGCGCGCATCGGACGCCTGAAGTCCCAGGGACGGCCGCTCGGCAAGGGTGAACCCGCCAACGTGGTGCTCGTCGATCCGGCGGCGCGGTGGACCGTCGAGCCGGACAAGATGGCCACGAAGGGCCGCAACAGCCCCTTCGCCGGCACGGTCCTGCCGGGTCGGGTCACCACCACGTTCTACCGCGGCCATCCCACGGTGCTCAACGGTGCGCTGAACAGCCCCCTTCCCACCGACCCCGAGGAGCCCGCGTGGAATATCTAGGGACCGTTGCCGCGGCAGGAGGACTCATCGTCCTCGTCGTTGTCCTGATGGCTCTCGGCTGGCGCAGCCGGCTCAAGCGCCAGTCAGGGATCGGTGCGCCGCCGGCAGTACCGTCGGACCTCGGACCGGTCCTGTATGAGGCCGAGGGCCAGTATGTCGTCACGACGACGGCGGGCGACTGGCTGGACCGCGTGGCCGTCCACGGTATGGGGATCCGCTCCAACGCCGTGGCGACCGTGCACCCGGAGGGAGTTCTCCTCGCACGCGTCGGCGCACCGGACGTCTTCATTCCCCGGGACGACCTCGAATCGGTGCGGCTCGAGGGCGGCATGGCGGGCAAGTTCGTCGAGAAGGACGGGCTCGTCGTGCTGACCTGGCGGCTGCTGGACAAGCGGGTCGACACCGGCTTCCGCACGCGCCATGCAGCACACAAGCCGCAGCTGCTGGCCGCCGCCGCGGCGCTGGCGCCCGGAACAACACCACCACAAGACTTTCAAGGCAGGGATTCCCAGTGACACCACCCACCCCATCCGCAGCCGTGCTGATGCTGGAGGACGGCCGATGCTTTCGCGGGCGCAGCTACGGCGCCACGGGCACGGCCTTCGGCGAGGCCGTTTTCGCCACCGGCATGACCGGCTACCAGGAGACCATCACGGATCCGTCCTACGCGCGTCAGCTGGTGGTCCAGACCGCGCCGCACATCGGCAACACCGGCGTCAACGCCGACGACGCCGAATCGCGCCGCATCTGGGTGGCGGGCTACATCGTCCGCGACGCAGCACGGCGCCCCTCCAACTGGCGGTCCGAGCAGAGCCTCGACGATCAACTGCGCAGTCAGGGCGTGGTGGGGATCGAGGGGGTGGATACCCGCGCCATCACCCGCCACCTCCGTGAGCGCGGCGCCATGCGGGCGGGGATCTTTTCCGGACCTGCCGCCGCCGGCGCCGAGTCCGAGCTGCGGAACCAGGTGCTCGCCCAGGAGTCGATGGAGGGTGCCCGGCTCGCCGAGGAAGTCAGCGTGGACGAGCAGTACACCGTCGAGCCGTCGGACCACGGCTGGACGGGCGAGCCGCTGTTCACCGTCGCTGCCCTCGACCTCGGCATCAAGGCCAGAACGCCTCGACACTTCGCACAGCGCGGCGTCCGCACCGTGGTGTTCCCCGCGGCGGCAACCCTCGACGAGATCCGGGCGGTGGAGCCGGACGGCGTCTTTCTGTCCAACGGTCCCGGCGACCCCTCCACCGCTGATACGCAGGTGGCGCTGCTGCGCCAGGTGCTCGCCGAGCGCATCCCCTTCTTCGGCATCTGCTTCGGCAACCAGATCCTGGGCCGGGCCCTCGGGTTCGGAACCTACAAGCTCCGCTACGGCCACCGCGGCATCAACCAGCCGGTGATGGACCGTCGCACGCGCAAGGTCGAGATCACCTCCCACAACCATGGGTTCGCCGTCGATGCACCCCTGGACGGTCCCGTCGATGCGCCGCACGCCGGTTTCGGCCGTGTGGAGGTCAGCCACGTCTGCCTCAACGACGACGTCGTGGAGGGACTCGCCTGCCTGGACATCCCGGCCTTCTCGGTGCAGTACCACCCTGAAGCGGCAGCCGGACCCCACGACTCCGCGTACCTCTTCGACCGCTTCATCGACCTGATGGCGGCGGAGAAGAATTCTCCAGGCGGAACCGACGCCAGCACGGTCTCGCTCGCCACCACCAGCACCCACCAGCTCCCCGCCCAGGAAGATCACTGATGCCCCGCAGAACCGACCTCAAAAGTGTCCTGGTGATCGGCTCCGGCCCCATCGTGATCGGCCAGGCCGCCGAGTTCGACTATTCGGGCACGCAGGCACTGCGCGTGCTGAAGGAGGAAGGCCTGCGGGTCATTCTCGTCAACTCCAACCCGGCCACGATCATGACCGATCCGGAGTTCGCCGACGCCACCTACGTGGAACCGATCACCCCCGAGGTGGTCGCCAAGATCATCGAGAAGGAGCGCCCCGACGCGCTGCTCCCCACCCTCGGAGGGCAGACCGCACTCAACACCGCCATTGCCCTGGACAAGAACGGCGTACTCGAGAAGTTCGGAGTGGAACTCATCGGGGCGAACATCGCCGCCATCGAGCTGGGCGAGGACCGCGAGAAGTTCAAGGGCGTGGTGGCGCGCTGCGGGGCCGAGTCGGCTCGCTCCGTGATCATCCACACGCTGGCCGAGGCCTTCGTCGCGGCCGAGGATCTCGGCTACCCCATGGTTGTCCGCCCGTCCTTCACCATGGGCGGGCTCGGGTCGGGCCTCGCCTACACCGAGGGCGACCTCCGCCGCATCGTGGGCCAGGGCCTCCAGTACAGTCCCACCACCGAGGTGCTCCTCGAAGAAAGCATCCTCGGCTGGAAAGAGTACGAGCTCGAGATGATGCGGGACAAGAACGACAACGTGGTGGTGGTCTGCTCCATCGAGAACTTCGACCCGGTGGGCGTCCACACCGGCGACTCCATCACGGTGGCTCCTGCGCTGACCCTCACCGATCGGGAGTACCAGCGTCTGCGGGACATCTCCATCGCGGTCATCCGCGAGGTCGGCGTCGACACCGGAGGCTGCAACATCCAGTTCGCCATCGAGCCGGACACCGGCCGCGTCGTTGTCATCGAAATGAACCCGCGCGTCTCCCGGTCCTCGGCCCTGGCCTCGAAGGCGACGGGGTTCGCCATTGCGAAGATCGCCACGAAACTCTCGCTCGGGTACACCCTCGACGAGATCCCGAACGACATCACCCGGAAGACCCCGGCGTCCTTCGAGCCGACCCTGGACTACGTGGTGGTCAAGGTCCCGCGGTTCGCGTTCGAGAAGTTCCCCGCCGCGGACCCCACGCTGACCACCACCATGAAGTCGGTGGGGGAGGCCATGGCCCTGGGGCGGAACTTCACCGAGGCCCTGCAGAAGGCGCTGCGCTCACTCGAGCAGAAGGGCTCGCAGCTGGTGTTCGACCCCGTTCCCGAGGACGACGTCGCGGCCCTCATCGAGGCGGCGAAGCGTCCCACCACCGAGCGCCTGGCCCAGGTCCAGCAGGCACTGCTCGGCGGGGCGAGCGTCGAGCAGCTCTACGAGGCCACCGGAATCGACCCGTGGTTCCTCGACCAGCTGGTGCTGCTCAACGAGGTTGCCGAGGAGGTGCGCGGCGCCGGTGCCCTGACGGAGGACGTCCTCCGCCATGCCAAGCGCCACGGCTTCTCCGACGAGCAGATCGGCGCCATCCGGCGCATGCCCGAGGCGGTGGTGCGGGGAGTGCGCCACGCCCTCGGCATCCGGCCCGTCTTCAAGACCGTCGACACCTGTGCCGCCGAGTTCGCCGCGTACACGCCCTACCACTACTCGTCCTACGACGAGGAGGACGAGGTCGCGCAGCACGAGAAGCCGTCGATTCTCATCCTCGGCTCCGGACCGAACCGCATCGGCCAGGGGATCGAGTTCGACTACTCGTGCGTCCACGCGACCATGGCCCTCCGCAAGGCCGGCTACGAAACCGTCATGGTCAACTGCAACCCGGAGACGGTGTCCACCGACTACGACATCTCCACCCGGCTCTACTTCGAACCGCTGACCCTGGAGGACGTGCTCGAGGTGATCGCCGCGGAGGAGCGTACGGGCGGCGTCCTGGGCGTGTTCGTGCAGCTCGGCGGACAGACCCCGCTCAAGCTCGCGCAGCAACTGGCCGACGCCGGCATCCCGATCCTCGGCACCTCACCCGAGGCCATCGACCTCGCCGAGCACCGGGGCGCCTTCAGCCGCGTGCTCGACGCCGCGGGGCTGATCGCGCCGAAGAACGGCACCGCGGTGTCCTTCGAGGACTCCAAGAAGATCGCCGACGAGATCGGGTACCCGGTACTGGTCCGGCCGTCCTACGTGCTCGGCGGACGCGGCATGGAGATCGTGTACGACGAGGCGAACCTCTCGCGCTACATCGCCAACGCCACGGAGATCACAGAGGCCCACCCCGTGCTGATCGACCGCTTCCTCGAGGACGCCATCGAGATCGACGTCGACGCCCTCTACGACGGCACCGAGATGTACCTCGGCGGGATCATGGAGCACATCGAGGAGGCGGGCATCCACTCGGGTGACTCCGCCTGCGTGCTCCCGCCCATCACACTCGGCGCCGACGTCCTGCAGCGCGTCCGGACCGCGACTCTGGCGATCGCCGAGGGAGTGGGGGTCCGCGGACTCATCAACATCCAGTTCGCCCTCGCCTCCGATGTCCTCTACGTCCTCGAGGCGAATCCGCGTGCCTCACGGACGGTACCGTTCGTGTCGAAGGCGACCGGCGTCCAGCTCGCCAAGGGAGCCGCCCTGATCGGGACCGGCGTGAGCATCGCGGAGCTCCGCTCCGTGCACCACCTGCTGCCGCTGCAGGGCGACGGCGGATCGCTCCCGTTCGACGCTCCCGTCTCGGTCAAGGAAGCAGTGCTGCCGTTCAGCCGGTTCCGCACCGTCGACGGCACCGTCGTCGATTCCCTCCTGGGACCGGAAATGCGCTCCACCGGCGAGGTGATGGGCATCGACAGGTACTTCGACACTGCCTTCGCCAAGAGCCAGGCTGCCGCCAATGCAGCGCTGCCCGTTGAAGGGAAGGTCTTCGTCTCGGTCGCCAACCGGGACAAGCGCGCCATCATCCTGCCCGTCAAACGGCTGGTGGACCTCGGCTTCGAGATCGTCTCGACGGGAGGGACCGCCGACGTCCTCCGCCGCAACGGCATCCAGGCGACCACCGTGCGCAAGGTCGCCGAGGGAGCCGGTGAGCACGGCGAAGGCACCGTGGTGGACCTCATCACCACCGGCGGCATCGACATGATCATCAACACCCCGTCCGGCGGCCAGGCGCGGGGCGACGGCTACGAGATCCGGGCCGCGGCGACGTCCTTCGGGCTGCCGGTGATCACCACCATCCCCGAGGTCGGTGCGGCGATCCAGGCGATCGAGGCGATGCGCTCGTTCGAATGGTCGGTCACGAGCCTGCAGGAACATGCGGCCAGCCTTCGTGAATCGACGCTCCGCGCATTGACGGAGTCCCGCGATGCCCGCTGACGGCGGCCCGCGCGGGCCGGCGGACGG
>NZ_KI914876.1:0-5305 GCF_000520555.1 Arthrobacter sp. Br18
TTCATCACCTACTACAACCATGAACACCGCCATTCGGGGATCGGACACCATACCCCGGCCAGCGTGCACCTCGGCACTGCGGCAGCGGTGCATGAACAACGCCAAGCCACCCTGGACCAGGCGTATGGCAAGCATCCTGAACGGTTTGCCCGCCGTCCTGCCGCACCACCGCTACCGGTAAAGGCGGCGATCAACGACCCGGCGCAACGAGCCTAACTATCGGCTCATTAACTACCCCGAGCATGTCTCATTTGACTTGACAAGTTCCGCACTACTGGAACCGATTCTCCGGTGGCTTGGACATCGACCTCGCAGGAGATTTGTGAAGGGGCTTGCATGCGCATGGACGGGCCGAACCGTATTACCTCATTACATCTCGCACACGCCGGTACCTCGTCGCCTGGGATCCTGAGTGCGACGATTGCGCATCTTCCGCGCAGACAGTATCGCCTCCCCGCCGGAGATGGCATCGTCGAGGACCTGAGCCCAGACCGGTGCAGCCTCAAGGCTGGTTCCTGATCATGGATAGCTCTTGCCGCCTCCCTCAATCGCTTCAACACCGACCTCGACGTCGTCCACCCGCCGGAACTCACCAAAGCATTTGTGCAGCTCGCGTCCCGCAACACCACGACGGCAGCCACCTGGACCAACGCCAGGTGACGATGCGATGACCGCGATCACCACCGCCCAGGCACCGGATACGCGATGGGTTACGGACATCACCGAACATCCACCGGCGAGGAAAAGGTAGCCCCAATCAAGTTTGGGACATTCAACAACATGGCACTTGCCGCCGAGAAACTATCAACCCCACGAGTCAACGAAACCGTAGGCACTCCAGTGCTACGGAGTGTGGCTCGGGGTCTGGCTTGGGGTGTGTGGTGCTGTGGGCTGGTCGGATACCTCGCGCAGTGCTGTGAGCGCAGTGTGGATGAGGCGGGCGCGGGTGCGGTGGGTGCGGGTGAATGCGACGATTCGGCGACCGACGGTGGGTCCGGTGAGGGAGCGGACGCTGAGACCTGTGGGCAGGCCGGTGAGGGCGATGGATGGAAGTACCGTGACTCCGAGGCCGACGGCGGCGAGGCTGAGGGCTGCATGGTGGTCATCCAGACGTGCGACGTACCGCGGAGTGAAACCTGCTGTCGTGCACGCGCGGGCAATGATCTGCCCGGTCGGACCGTCGTGGATGTCGTGATCGATCCAGGGTTCGTCCCGCAGCTGGACCATGTCCACCACTTCCTGGGAGCACAGGGGATGACCCGCCGGTAGGACCAGGTGCAGTTCTTCTTCGGTGAGGACGTGGCGTTGGTAGCCGTCGTGGTGAACGGGGTCGGCGTCGAGGGCTTCGTTGCGTATCTCGATGTCAGGTTGCCGCCGTCCTCCGCTGGGGTGAAGTTCGTTGATGCTGATCTCGACCACGGTCGTCGGGGATGTCTTCCGCAGGGTGCCCACGACGTGCGGCAGCCAGGCCTGGGCCACCGAGGCGAAGCAGGAAAACGTGATCCGTTCGGTCCGCCCTACCCGCAGGTCGGCCACGGTGCGCTCGAGGCGTTCCAGATCGGCAAGGGCCCGGCTGCTTTCCTCCGCCAGGTGCAGCGCAGCAGGCGTGGCCTCGATGCCTCGGCCGCTTTTTTCGAACAGGACCAGTCCGGTCTGCCTGGCCAGGACCCGCAGGTGCTGGCTGACCGTCGCGGGGGCAAGATGCAACCCGGCCGCGGCTCCATGAACAGAACCCGCCGAGACGACCGCGCGCAGAATAACGAGCCGATGCGGATCCAACATCGACCCATCGTACGGCGTTGACTGCCAATCGTCCGTAAAGAGCTGCTGGTGCCACACAAGGTGGGGTGTCACGCTGGAGGTATACGTGGACGTCGGCGTAGTCGCCGCGTCAGGTGTTCCTTGTTCCTCCCGACACGACGCCCTGCCTGAAAGAGCTGCAGGTGTCCTGTGCCGTCGTCCTGTGACGCCGCTGCATCGAAAGGCCATTTCAGTGAACGCATCGAACTACCTCGCCCTCCTGGGAGTGGCTGTCATCCTGGCTATCACTCCGGGCCCGGACACGCTGCTGACACTGCAATACGCCCTGCGCCGGCGACAGGCGGGCCTCTTCGCAGCTCTGGGAACAGCATCAGGGATCTTCGTGTGGGCAGCCCTGGTTGCCGCCGGCGTCGCTGCTTTCCTGCAGGACTCACCCGTGGCATTCAACACGCTGCGCGTCCTGGGCGGCGCCTACCTCTTCTACCTCGGCTACCGCACCCTCACCACCCACGCCCGTGTGGGCGCCCGCCCAGGTACCCGAACGTCCGCCCCTGCCACAGCGCTCATCGGCGCCGGTGCCTCGGACCAGGCCACGCTGGAGAACGAAGGGCCGGTGAAAGTGCCGGCCGATGTGCAGCCACGAAGCGGCACGCCGACCCGGGGGTCAGCGTTCGGCGCCGGAGTGCTGTGCTGCCTCACGAACCCGAAAACGGGCCTGTTCTTCCTCGCCCTCATACCGCAGTTCACCCCTCCTGCCGCGAGCCCGCTGTATGTCATTGCCGTCGTCGGCGGAACCGTCGCAGCAGTCATCGGCAGCTACCTCGTCATCGTTGCCCTCGGAGCCCACACCGCAGGGACCTGGCTCAACAAGCCCTCAGTCACCCGATGGATCGAACGCATCTCAGGGATGGCCTTCATCGCGCTGGGACTCATGACAACCCTCCCCGTACTCACTGCTCTGCTCTGAAAACGAGTACGCCGCCCTGCCCGCGGGCAGGGCGGATCCAGGAACTGTTCAGACCAGCCCCCTGACCCAGCTAATGACCGACGCTCCACCATCGAAGGAAGAATGATCGTGCAATCATCGCTCAACTCTTAGGTCCCGGTCCCCTGGAACTCACGCTGTGCCGACCATGAGCTCGGCAAGGACAAACGGCCACCTCGCAACGGGTGGCGCGTTGACCGGTGGAGACCACCTACCGTGCGAGGGCGCCGATGATCTCCTCCAGGGAAAGCCTGCGCTCCCCCACGTAGTACAGGACAGCGCTTCCGGGCAGTTGCGTGTCCCAGCCGGGGTTGATGACAACCCCATTGTGCTGAACAGCGAGCACCGTGGTGGTGAAGCTCCGTCCCATGGCTTCCTGGACCTGTCCAAAGTTCACCTGCGGGAGCGCCTCGGTCAGCCGCGTACTGTACGTGTTCCGGCCGCCGTGGCTCATGAGGTCAGCGTAAACGACAGCAATCCCGGGATCCTGCAGCTCTTCAGTGGCAAGGCGAGGGGAGTGCCACTGTACACAGCGGACGTCGGCATCGACATAGGAGAAGTTGAGGGCGCGGCTCATATCGCGCAGCGTGACGACCGTGTGCGCATCGGGGTTCACATGGGTGACAGCCACCGTGACGGCAAGTGCTTCGTTATCGTCGCGGGCGTCGATGAGGACGCGCGCGGCACGGTGCACCCCGGCACGCCGCAGCACGCTTTCCTCGGCAAGATCACCGCGGACGAAACCGAGATCGGGCTGCTCGGGCATTGGATTCTCCGCAACGTCCTCCCAGGCGCACAGGGCAACCGCATGGGCTTCGTCGGCGAAGATCTCGTGAATCAGCCGCTCGGTGCGACCGGGCGTATAGCCGACGATCACGAGGTGGTCCGATAGATCCAGATCCAGCTGGCCCTTCATGCGGTGTCCCTTCGAATTCTCGATCGCCATGGCGATCCTGGTGAACAGGGTGGTCAACGTGACGATGCCGCCGACAATGACGTACACCCCGACCAGGCGACCACCGACCGTGGTCGGGAAGAAGTCGCCGTATCCGACGGTGGCGGCGGTGACCAGAAACCACCACCAGTAACTTCCCACCGAAGTGATGGTGTTGCTGGACGGCTCAGCCCACACCATGAGGGGCCAACTGGTGAGGAACACCACGATGATGATCAGCGCCGGCAACACCCAGAAACGCGAACGCCCGAGCCTCCGAATCAGACGGGACAGTACAAATGGCACCCCTGCGTTCCCTTCTTTCGAGCGGGACGATACCGTTTGACCATACCGGGACTGCTGAGGGTTGAATTGCCTCCTCACCCGAACAAGTCGTCGCGACAACGGCCCGCTATGCTGGCGCAACCCTTGGCCGCTCCTCGGGAACCGGCCTCACTATCGGCGATGCGGACATTGACCGGCTCGAGATCGAATCTTCACCGAGGCAACCGTGACCGGAACGCTCGGATGAAACACAACGCGGCCGCAATTCCCCGACCCCCACCCCCGCCAACTACCCTGATCCAATGACCCCTTCTCCTGAGGACACCCCCCTCGCCCCGGACACCCTGGTGGTTGCCGCTGGCCGCCCGCCACGGGACCACGACGCGCCCGTGAACCCACCGATCGTCCTCTCCTCCACCTTCCACGGCACCCGGGCTCCCGAACCAGGCGACCGGGTCTACGGGCGCATGGCGAACCCCGCCTGGGACCCCTTCGAGGAGGCGCTCGGCCGGCTCGAAGGAGCCGCCCACCCCGCGCTGGTCTTCAGCTCCGGCCTCGGGGCAGCGGCAGCCGCGCTGTCGCTGGTCCCGACAGGTGGCGTCGTGCTCATGCCGAAGCACGCCTACGCGGGCTCCCTGAGCCTTGCGACGGCGGAGGCGGCCCTCGGCCGCTTCACCCTGCGGACAATCGACATCGCAGATACGAAAGCAGTGCTTGCGGAGATCGAGGAGTTGAAAGGAGTCCAGCTCATGCTGTGGCTCGAAAGCCCCACCAATCCGATGCTCGAGGTCGCCGAGACGGCCGTCCTCACCCGGGCCGCCCACGCGGCGGGCGCGCTCGTCATCGCGGACAACACCTTCAATACACCGATTCTCAGCCGGCCGCTCGAGGACGGCGTCGACGTAGTGCTGCACTCCGTCACCAAATGGCTCGCGGGGCACTCCGACGTGATCCTCGGCGCGCTCGTCACGTCGGACGCCGCCCTCCGGGCCACCCTGCTGGCCCACCGCACGCTCCGTGGGGCCATTGCGGGCCCCTTCGAGGTGTGGCTCGCGCTCCGCGGGCTGCGGACGCTCGCGCTGCGCATGGAACGCAGCCAGGCCAACGCCGCCGTCCTCGCCGGGCGGCTCGCCGGGCACCCCGCCGTCGCGCGCGTCCGCTATCCCGGGCTTCCGCAGGATCCCGGGCACCAGCGCGCCAGGGAACAGCTGAACGGATTCGGGGGCATCGTCAGCATCGAACTCACCGGAGGCCGGGCCTCCGCCGACGCCCTGGTGGACGCCGTGCGACTCTGGCTCCCGGCTACCTCCCTCGGCGGGGTCGAGTCGCTCATCGAACGA
>NZ_KI914876.1:5405-13390 GCF_000520555.1 Arthrobacter sp. Br18
CGCTCATCGAACGACGACGGCGCCAGCCGGCCGAGCCGATCACGGTTCCCGAGGACCTGGTGCGATTGTCGGTGGGCATCGAGAATGTCGAGGACCTGTGGCGGGACCTCGATGGTGCCCTCACGGCAGCCGGACGGCTAAGCTGATTCCGTGCTGATTGTTCTTTCCATCCAGAGTTATCTGTATCTCATCCTGGGCTTCGTGGCCCTGGCGATCGAGGTCTGGGCGTTCACCGACTGCGTCCGTCACAAACCGGCGTCGTTCGAAGGCGCGCTCAAACGCACCAAGGGCTTCTGGCTTGCGCTGACCGGCGGCTCACTCGTGGTGGGACTCCTGTCAGCGCTCAGCGGCCTGGGCGGAGGCGGCGGCTTCAATCTGTTCCAGCTGGTCGCCGTGGTCGCAGCGAGCGTATACCTTGCCGACGTCAAGCCCGCCGTCAGCGAGACGGTCGGCCGCGGAGGCAACCAGGGCCCTTACGGCCCCTGGTAGTACCGGTCAGCCGGAGCCGGGCCGCACCGCGTCCCAGCCCACCGTCACTTCGCCGAGCCTCCAGCGCGACGGCGAGTCGAGCAGCGGCCACCCGGCGTCCTTCAGGGCCGCGCACATCGTACTCCAGCGCTGCCGGTTCCCGAACGGTGACAGCGGTGCGGTCTCACACCACGCCCTGTCCATCGCCGACAGGTAGGCGTGCACCCGTTCACCCGGTACATTCCGGTGGATCAGGGCCTTGGGCAGGCGCTCGGCCACCTCCGACGGCAGCGCAAAGCCCCCGAAACGCATCGAGATGCTCAGGGATACCGGCCCGCGGCGGTCCAGCGCGACCCACGTCGACCGCCGCCCGATCTCGTCACACGTGCCGTCGATGAACAGCCCCTCCGGAGCGAGCGCGCCCTGCACCTGCTCCCAATAGGCGGAATACTCGTCCTCGCCGTACTGACGCAGCACATTGAAGGCCCGCACGAACACCGGCCGACGCCCGCTCAGCGGAAGCTCGAAGCCGCCCTGCCGAAAGCTCAGCCCTGCCCGCGCAAGCGGAAGCGCGGCCCGCACCCGCGCAGGATCGATCTCGATGCCGATCACCTCGACGTCCTGCCGCACACGGGCAAGGCGTTCGAAGAGCTCGACGGCGGTGACAGGAGCGGCGCCGTAGCCCAGGTCCACCACGAGGGGGTCTACCGCGGACCGGAGCCGCCAGGCCTGCGGCCCGGCGAGCCAGCGGTCCACACGCCGCAGCCGGTTGGGATTCGTGGTTCCGCGCGTGATACTGCCGACCGGCTTGGAACTGCGTCTGACCTGCGGCACCGTTCAAGGGTACGGGCAACAGTGCGTTCACGGATGCCGCCACAGCCCCGATACGGCAGACTGGGAGCCATGACTTCCTACAAACTGATTCTGCTGCGCCACGGGCAAAGTGAATGGAACGAGAAAAACCTCTTCACCGGCTGGGTGGACGTGGAGCTGACGGCAAAAGGCAGGGAAGAAGCCACCCGCGGCGGCCAGCTCCTGGTCGAGGCGGGAATCCTCCCTGACATCGTCTACACCTCACGCCAGAAGCGGGCCACCATCACGGCGAACCTGGCCCTCGAGGCTGCGGACCGCACCTGGATCGACGTCAAGCGCAGCTGGCGCCTGAACGAGCGCCATTACGGAGCGTTGCAGGGTAAGGACAAGGCGCAGACGCTGGCCGAGTACGGCGAAACGCAGTTCATGGAATGGCGCAGATCCTACGACACCCCACCTCCGCCCCTTGACGATTCCAGCGAATACTCGCAGGCTGACGATCCGCGCTACGCCGACCTCGGCGACAACCTCCCCCGCACCGAGTGCCTCCAAGACGTGCTGGAGCGTTTCCTGCCGTACTGGGAATCCGACATCACCGAGGACATCCGGCGCGGCAGGACAGTTCTGATCGCCGCGCACGGCAACTCGCTGCGCGCTCTCGTGAAGCATCTGGACGGTATCAGCGACGCCGACATCGCCGCCCTCAACATCCCTACCGGCATCCCGCTCGTCTATGAACTGGACGAGGACCTGGTCCCGGTCAAGGCAGGTGGCACGTACCTGGACGCCGAAGCCGCTGCCGCGTCCATCGAAGCGGTCGCGAACCAGGGCAAGCACTAGCAGGAGGCGGGCATCCTACGACGACGGCGGCCCCGCGGGGCCGCCGTCGTCGTAGGACAGGTGAGCGCTAGTTCAGCGGCGCGCTCGGGTGCCATTCGCCGGTCACGAGGTACGTCACCTTGCTCGAGACCGACACGCCATGGTCGGCGAAACGCTCGAAGTACCGGCTGGCGAGGGTCACGTCCACCGTGGTGGGCGCGGTCTCGTTCCAGTCCTCCGCGGCGATGGCCCGGAAAACGCTGGCATGAAGTTCGTTGACACGGGAGTTCGCGGCGCTGATCTCGCTACTGAGCTCCAGGTTGCGGGTCTCGAGGAGTTCGGTGACCTTCGTCGCGATCTGGATGTCGAGGTCGGCCAGTTCGTCGAAGGTCGGGCGTATCCGCTCCGGGATGACATTGGCGGGGAAGCGGAGTCGTGCGAGCTGCGCGATGTGTCGTGCCAAATCCCCCATGCGCTCGAGAGAGGCGCTCATCCGGAGGGCTCCGACGATCATCCGGAGGTCGCTCGCCACGGGTCCCTGCAGGGCCAGGACGTCGATCGCACGTTCATCGAGCGCGTTCTGCAGGAAATCGATCCGGGTATCCGCTGCAATCACCTCCTGCGCCAGTTCGGTGTCGGCACCCCGGAAAGCGCTGTCGGCTCTCTGGATGGCCTCCGACACCAGCTGCGAGATCTCGATCAGTTCCTCGCCGATGTGATGGAGTTCCGCCTGAAAAACCTTACGCACGTGGGCGTCCTTTCCGTTGAAGTAACCGCTGAACTGTCTGCACAGTTCCGGCCACGAGCCTGTCAGGCGCTCATGAACTATTGCACAGCTTCTAGTGAACGTTAGTTGAACCCCTTGCCCATTGCCACCGGATCAGGGCCGGGCGGAAACCCCAGCGCCTAAGCTGGGGGTGTGGATCCCGTTCTCCTTAGCCTGGTCGCCGGGCTCGTCGGCCTAGCGCTCGGCATCTTCGGCATGCTCGCGTACCGAACCAGCGAGATCCAGCGGCGCCAGCTCCTCTACGAGGACGAACCGACCCTGCCCGACGGCGCCGCGGAGGTGCTCTCGATCATCGGCCGGGCCTACGTGATCGTGGACGCCATCGACGGCGTGGTCCGCGCCAGCCCGGCGGCGTACGCGTTCGGACTGGTCCGCGGGCACACCGTGGTTCATGCCGAGCTCCTGGATCTGACGTCCCGTGTCCGGCGGGACGGCGTGATCGAGCAGGAGCAGCTCGAGCTGCCGCGTGGTCCTTTCGGCAGGGGCACCATCGTGGTCCAGGTACGGGTGGCAGCGCTCGGCTCCGAATACATCCTGATCCTCGCCGACGACCGCACGGAAATCACGCGGACCGAGGAGATCCGGAACGATTTCGTCGCCAACGTGTCCCATGAGCTGAAGACACCGGTGGGCGCGATCTCGCTACTTGCCGAAACCATCCACGAGGCCGCGGAGGACGAGGTGGCCGTGCGCCGCTTCGCCCAGCGCATGCACAAGGAGTCCGCGCGACTGTCCGCCCTGGTCCAGGACATCATCGAGCTGTCCCGGCTGCAGGGTGCCGACGTAGTGCGAAGCGGTAAGCCGGTGAACATCAACACGGTGATCTCCGAGGCCGTGGACCGCAACAAGCTGCCCGCGGAGAGCAAACGGATCCAGATCGTGGTCGGCGGGTCGGTGGCCCTGCCCGTCTACGGCGACCCGGACCTGCTGATGACGGCGTTCCGCAACCTCATCGACAACGCCATCCGGTACTCACCCGAGGGCACCCGGGTGGGGGTGGGCCTGCGTTCGCGCGACGGACTGGTGCAGGTCTCCGTCACCGATCAGGGCGCAGGCATCACTCCGGAGGAGCAGGAGCGGATCTTCGAACGGTTCTACCGCATCGATGCGGCCCGGTCACGCCAGACGGGCGGAACCGGGCTGGGCCTCAGCATCGTCAAGCACGTCGTGTCGAATCACGGCGGCGAGGTGACCGTCTGGTCCCAGGCCGGCCAGGGCAGCACCTTTACCGTGCGCCTGCCCGAGATGGAAGCCGCCGACGACGGCGCCCCTGCCGCCGGCCGGCCGGACAAAGCTTCTGGCAAGTCATCCAAAAAGGGCGGAAGCACCGCCCAGGAACAGGGAGTTCGCGCTTGACACGCATTCTGATAGTCGAGGACGAGGAGTCCTTCAGCGACCCGCTGTCCTATCTGCTGGGGAAGGAGGGTTTCGAGGTTGCGGTGGTGGACGACGGACTGGACGCCGTCGCCGAATTCGACCGGGCGGGAGCCGACCTCGTGCTGCTCGATTTGCAGCTTCCGGGACTGTCAGGCACCGAGGTATGCCGGCAACTGCGGCAGCGATCCAGCGTGCCCGTCATCATGCTGACCGCCAAGGATTCCGAGATCGACAAGGTGGTGGGCCTCGAACTCGGCGCTGACGACTACGTGACGAAGCCCTACTCCTCCAGGGAGCTCGTGGCCCGCGTCCGCGCGGTACTCCGGCGGCAGGGGGAGCCAGAAGAGCTTGTTCCGAACACCGTGCAGGCAGGACCGGTGCGGATGGACATCGAGCGGCATGTGGTCAGCGTCGGTGGGGTACAGGTTGCCCTGCCGCTCAAGGAGTTCGAACTCCTTGAAATGCTCCTGCGGAACTCGGGGCGTGTCCTGACCCGCGGCCAGCTGATCGACCGGGTGTGGGGATCGGACTACGTCGGCGACACCAAGACGCTGGACGTGCACGTCAAGCGGCTGCGGGCGAAGATCGAACCGGATCCGTCGAACCCGCGCTACCTCGTGACCGTGCGCGGCCTCGGGTACAAGTACGAGGCCTGAGGAGCCGGTCCCGCAAGGATCAGGTCTCCTAGGACTCTTCCTCCGACTCCTCCTCGGTTGCCGCAGGCTCCCGGGGCTCCGGGGTGTATCCACCCGGAACGTACTCGCGGTATTCCTCGAGGGTTCCGTCAAGAACCGGAACGTTGAAGGTCGCTGTTTCCTCCTCGGAGGAAAAAGTCAGGTCGAGGAGTGAGCCGGGAATCTCCGCGATGCCGGCGAGGGTGCCGTCGTCGTCCACCTCGTCCTCGAAGACCCAGCTCTCCTCGGCATCGATGGTGATCTCCGCCGTCTCGTTCTCCGCCTCGATGGTGAGCTGCACCGGAGAGTCGCTCGTGTTGATGGCCGTACCGAGGAGCCTGCCGGGCTCGCCGTCCTCGGATGAGATCACGAGGATGTTGCGCAGCTCGATGGATCCGACATCCTTCACGATGCCGTCCGACGCGGCGTACTGGATGGTGGTGGCCTGGAGGTTGTTGGCGGTGCAGCCGGTGACCCCCAGGACGGCCAGTAGGGCGCCGGCGGCAACAGCCTGCCGCACTCGGTTCTTCGGTGCACTCTTCACGGCACAAACTCCTGGGGTTCTTCTGTCGGCAGCGGTTGACGGATCCGGTCGGGACCCTGGAAACAGACTATCGGCAAAGCCCGGGGTTGGTTGAGCGGATTCCTGGGCCGGACGAGCCTGAATCAGGTCATACCGCTTTCGTCAAGAGGAGAATGATGGCTAAATCGGCGGGTTTGCCCTTGCTGACCTGCGAAAACGCGGTCTGGGCGTGTCGCCGCCGTGATAAACTGATCTGCGGGAAAGGGGAAAGTCCACATGGTTTTTGAGGTCGGCGAAACAGTTGTTTATCCTCACCACGGTGCAGCGAAAATCGAAGAGATCAAGATGCGCGTCATCAAGGGCGAAGAGAAGATGTATCTCAAGCTCAAGGTGGCACAGGGTGACCTGACAATAGAAGTACCAGCAGAGAACGTTGACCTCGTTGGGGTTCGGGACGTAGTGGGCAAGGAAGGCCTCGAGCACGTGTTCGATGTCCTCCGGGCCGAGTTCACCGAGGAGCCCACCAACTGGTCGCGCCGTTACAAGGCGAACCTGGAGAAGCTTGCCTCGGGGGACGTCATCAAGGTGGCCGAGGTTGTGCGTGACCTCTGGCGACGCGACCACGACCGCGGCTTGTCCGCAGGGGAGAAGAGGATGCTCGCGAAAGCGCGGCAGATCCTGATCTCCGAACTTGCACTGGCCGAGAAGACCGATGAAGAGAAGGCTGCAGTAGTTCTCGACAAGGTCCTGGCTTCCTGAACGTTCTGGAGGGGTCCCGAAAGGGGCCCCTCTTTTTCGTTTAACCTGCCGTAGGGTGAACCCGTGCCTCCCAGTCGAGAAGAGAATGCTCCCGCCGGGATCGAAGCCGGAGCCCCGACCGGGGTGATCCTGGTAGCAGCCGGCTCAGGACAGCGGCTCGGCCTCGGCATCCCCAAGGCCCGCGTCGCGTGCGGGGGGATCACCCTCCTGGAGCGCGCCCTGACGAACCTCCTCGCCTCGGGAATCGCGCACGAGGTCGTGGTGGTCATCCCGGCCGACGACGAAGTCCTCGCGGACGTGGTGCGAGAGACGGGCGGTGGATTCAGGGGAGTCCGCGTGACGGCGGTGCACGGCGGGCCGAGCCGGGCAGCATCGGTGAGGGCCGGACTCGACGGACTCAGCGACGCCGTCGTCCGCGTGCTGGTGCACGACGCCGCACGCGCGCTGACCCCGGGCGCCGTCTTCTCCCGCGTGGCCTTCCGGTTGGCTGAAGGCGCCGACGCCGTCATCCCGGTACTGCCGGTGGTCGACACGGTGAAGATCGTCCGCGACGGCCGGGTGGCAGGGACGCCGGGCCGCGCGGAACTTCGGGTCGTGCAGACACCGCAGGGCTTCACGACGGACGTGCTGCGCAGGGCCCACGACCGCGCCGATGCGGCGGACCCTGCCATCACCGACGACGCCATGCTCGTCGAACTGCAGGGCATCCCCGTATTCGTGGTCGACGGGGATCCGTTCTCCTTCAAGATCACCACGCCGCTCGACCTGAGACTCGCCGAGGTGCTGGTTACGGTGCAAGACCCTGCGCACCGCCCAGCACACCGACCAGCACCCCCCACACACACGGAGGCACCATGTACCTGAGCGACCACGAGCACCTTCCCCGCACCGGCATCGGCGTCGACGTGCATGCCTACGCCGCCGTCGACGTCCCTGCGCCACTGTGGCTCGCCGGCCTCCTCTGGGAGGGGGAGCGGGGGCTGTCCGGGCATTCCGACGGCGACGCCGCAGCACATGCGGCCGCGGACGCCCTGTTCTCCGCGGCGGGAGTAGGCGACCTCGGAACGCACTTCGGCACTGACCGCCCCGAGTTCGCCGACGCCTCGGGCACCCTGCTCCTGAAGCGGGCCGCCGCCATCGTTCGCGCTGCAGGATTCGACATCGGGAACATCGCCGTCCAGATCATCGGAAACCGGCCCACGTTCGCGCCGCGCCGCGCCGAAGCAGAGGCGACCCTGTCCGACGCCGCACAGGCCCCGGTGAGCATCTCCGCGACCACGAGCGACGGCCTCGGCCTCACCGGCCGCGGTGAGGGAATCGCGGCCGTGGCGACCGCCGTCGTCGTCCGGTCGGGGCCGCGGCCGGGCACCTGACCCGGAGCCGGTACTGCATCGAACCTCGGGACTGATACCGCAGCGAACCCGGGTGCTGATGTCGCCTCCGGTTCGGGCCTGCCGGGCGGGCGGGCACCTGCCGCCGGGTAATCTGGAGCGGTGAGCCTGAGATTCTACGACACCGCCCAAGCCGAGGTACGCGAATTCGTCCCCCTGATTCCGGGCCGGGCGAGCCTCTACTACTGCGGCGCCACCGTGCAGGGCATGCCACACGTCGGGCACATCCGTTCGGCGATCGCGTTCGACCAGCTCACCCGCTGGCTCGAAGTGCGGGGGCACCGCGTGACAGTGGTGCGGAACGTCACCGACATCGACGACAAGATCCTGGCGAAATCGCTCGCCTCGTTCGAGTCGGGTTCCGGCAGGGAACC
>NZ_KI914876.1:13490-22857 GCF_000520555.1 Arthrobacter sp. Br18
CAGGGAACCCGCCGGAACGGACCCGGCGATCGTGCCGGACGAGCCATGGTGGGCACTGGCCTACCGCTACGAACTCGAGTTCACGAAGGCCTACGACGCCCTCGGAGTGCGGCGGCCCACCTACGAGCCACGCGCAACGGGGCACATCCCCGACATGCACGCCCTGATCGGGCAGCTGATCGAGCGGGGGCACGCCTACCCGGCCCTGGACGATTCCGGCGATGTCTACTTCGATGTCCGGTCCTGGCCCGCCTACGGGTCCCTCACGCGCCAGAACATCGACGACATGCAGGGCGCG
This sequence comes from Arthrobacter sp. Br18, assembly GCF_000520555.1. Taxonomy (GTDB): domain Bacteria; phylum Actinomycetota; class Actinomycetes; order Actinomycetales; family Micrococcaceae; genus Arthrobacter_D. The sequence continues at coordinate 13,789 of NZ_KI914876.1, forward strand.
CCCGACGCCGGTCCACACGGCAAGCGGGATCCACGCGACTTCGCGCTGTGGAAAGGCTCGAAAGCCACCGACCCGCCGTCGGCGTCCTGGTCCAGTCCCTGGGGCCACGGACGGCCGGGCTGGCACCTCGAGTGCTCGGCGATGGTCACCAGGTACCTCGGACCCGAATTCGATATCCATGGTGGCGGGCTGGACCTGCGGTTCCCGCACCACGAGAACGAGATGGCCCAGTCGCAGGCGGCAGGCCACCCGTTCGCCCGGTTCTGGATGCACAACGGCATGGTGACCTACCAGGGCGAGAAGATGTCGAAATCGGTAGGCAACACCGTCAGTCCGGCGGAGATGCTCGCCGTCGCCGGCCCCCGCGTGGTGCGCTACTACCTCGGCCAGGCCCACTACCGCTCGGTGCTCGACTACAGCCCTTCCTCCCTCGAGGAGGCCACGGCAGCCGTGGGGCGCATCGACGGATTCATCGCGAAGGCCTCCGCCAGGGCAGGGGGTGCTGGAAGCGGCGCGGCTGCGGGGCTTCCTGAGCAGTTCTGCAGGGCCATGGATGATGACCTCAATGTGCCGCAGGCGCTCGCAGTGCTGCACGGAACCGTCCGGGCGGGCAATACCGCGCTGGCGGAGGGGAAGGACGCCTCCGTCGCCGCCGCCCTGGCGTCGGTCCTCGCGATGACGGAAGTCCTCGGGCTCGACGACGCGCAGCAGCCTCCCGGCTCAGGCACATCCGCCGAGTCTGCCGCATTGGATTCCCTGGTCCGCTCCCAGCTCACGCAACGGGACGAAGCCCGTGCCGCCAGGGACTGGGCACGTGCCGACGCCATCCGGAACGACCTGGCCGCGGCCGGCGTCACGGTGGAGGACTCGGAGGCCGGAGCAACATGGGGCCTGGCCGCGCCCTGACCAGGTTCAAGGACGCGGGTGATGAGAGCCGCCGGGCGTCCGCGTAAACTGGTGGAGATTCTTCTTCTATATAAAGGTGTTTTTCCATGGCCAGTCACGGACGTCCAGGCGCAGTGCGCAAGTTGAAAAAGGGCCCCACCATCGGCACCGGCGGCCATGGACGCAAGTCCCTCGAGGGGAAGGGACCCACGCCGAAGGCGGAGGACCGCCCCTATCACCAGGCGTACAAGAACAAGGAGCTGTCGGACCGGTCGGCGGCGAAGCGTGGCGGAAAGAACGCCGGCACCGGGCGGACCAAGGGCAAGGCGGCCGAGGAGATCGTCACCGGCCGCAACTCGGTGGTCGAGGCCCTCCGCGCGGGCATCCCTGCCAAGGCGCTGCACGTCGCGATCCGCGTGGAGATGGATGACCGCGTGCGGGAATCGCTCAAGATGGCAACTGAGCGAGGCATCCCGGTCATGGAAACCGGGAAGCCGGAGCTCGACCGGATGACCGAGGGTGCCGTGCACCAGGGCCTCATGCTCCAGATCCCGCCCTATGAGTACGCCGACGCCCTGGACCTCGCCGACGAGACCATGGACAAGTTCAAGCGCGGACACATCTCCAACGCCCCGCTCTTCCTCGCCCTCGACGGGATCACCGATCCCCGGAATCTGGGCGCCATCATCCGCTCCGCGTCCGCCTTCAGCGCGCACGGCGTGATCGTGCCGGAACGCCGCTCGGTGGGGGTGACGGCGTCGGCGTGGAAGACGAGCGCAGGCGCGGCCGTCCGCGTACCCGTGGCGCGCGTCGGCAACCTGAACTCCGCCCTGAAGAGCTTCAAGCAGAAGGGCATCTTCGTGCTCGGGCTCGACGGCGACGGCGACGTCTCGCTTCCGGACCTGACGCTGTCCAGCGATCCGATCTGCATCGTGGTGGGCTCCGAGGGGAAGGGCCTCTCACGCCTGGTGCGGGAGAACTGCGACCAGATCGTCTCCATTCCGATCGATTCCGCCATGGAGTCCCTCAATGCGTCGATGGCGGTGGGAATCACGCTCTACGAGGTGTCCCGCCAGCGCTCTTCCTAGAGCGGACGGACGGTGCATCCTCTGAGCGCGCACGGCCCGACGGCGCCGTCGAGTGAGTTTCCCCTCGGCCTGCACCGCCTGCGGGGGCGGTGGGCCGACGAGATCCATGCGAACGCCGCTGTCTGGGCCCCTTCGCTGGCGTCGGTGGACGTCCACTACCAGACGCCCACCGGCGGATGGACATCCGAGACGCTGATGGGTCTCGACGGCGGCGTGCACCACGGAGTGGTCGGCCCCATCGCGTCGGGTGCCTCCTACGCGTTCTGGCCCACGGGCGAAACCCTTCCGGCGAACCCCGGGGAAGCCCAGCTCCTGCTCGACCCGTACGGGCGAGCAATCGCGGTGAACGATGCCGCCACTGCCACGCACTCCTCAGTGTTCGTGGAGCACTCCTTCGACTGGGGTACTTCCGAACGCCCGCGGACCCCCTGGCGGGACACGGTGGTGTATGAAGCGCACGTCAAGGGTCTGACGCAACTGCACCCCGACGTACCCGAGAAGCTGCGCGGAACCTATGCGGGCCTCGCGCATCCTGCCATGGTGGAGTACCTCCTGGACCTCGGCGTGACCGCGGTGGAGTTGCTGCCCGTCCAGTTCCACATCGACGAGCCGCACCTCGAACCCCTCGGCCTCAGCAACTACTGGGGCTATAACACGCTCGGCTTCTTCGCGGCCCACACCGACTACGCCACCCGGCAGGCCCAGGCCGCTGGCCCGGAGGCTGTGCTGGCGGAGTTCAAGGGCATGGTGAAGCAGCTGCACGAGGCCGGCCTGGAGGTTCTCCTGGACGTGGTGTACAACCACACTGCGGAAGGACCGAAGGACCGCCCCGCGCTGTGCTGGCGTGGGCTGGGGGATTCGGACTACTACCGGCACGACGACGCCGGCCGCTACGTCGACACGACGGGCTGCGGCAACTCCCTCGATTTCTCGCAGCCCAAGGTCGTCGAATTCGCCCTCGATTCCCTCCGCTACTGGGTCGAGGAGTTCCAGATCGACGGCTTCCGGTTCGACCTCGCCGTCACGCTCTGCCGGGACGAATCCAACACCTTCACCCCGCGCCACCCCTTCCTGGTCGCGGCGGGGGCGTCCCGGGCACTGCGTGGAGTGAAGCTCATTGCCGAACCCTGGGACATCGGCCCCGGCGGCTGGCAGACCGGGAACTTCCCGCACGGCTGGGCCGACTGGAATGACGGCTTCCGGGACACCCTCAAGGATTTCTGGCTGCGGGACCAGGCGTCGCTCAGGGCAGGAGGTAGCGCGTCCTCGCCCGGACGGCTGGCCGGATGCCTTGCCGGTTCCTCCGACAGCTTCGCGCATACGGGCCGGAGCCCCCTGGCGTCCGTCAACTTCGTCACGGCGCACGACGGCTTCACCCTGGCCGACCTCACCATGTACGACCGCAAGCACAACGAGGCGAACGGCGAGGGCAACCGCGACGGGCACGGCGACAACCGCACCTACAACCATGGAGCGGAGGGCCGCTCGGAGGACGAGGGGATCATCGCCGCGCGGGAGCAGACGGCGCGCAATCTGATGGCGTCCCTGCTGATTTCCCTGGGTGTTCCGATGATCACCGCAGGGGATGAGTTCGGCCGCACGCAGCGCGGCAACAACAACGCCTACTGCCAGGACAACGAGCTTGCCTGGGTGCATTGGACACGGGATGCGACGGCAACGCGGATGCTCGAGACGACCCGGACGCTGCTGACGCTCCGGCGCGACTTCCTCGCCGGGCTGCCGGCGGGTTTCCCGGCCCGCAGCTCCACCCTCCTGTGGTTCAGTGCCTCCGGACTGCCCATGACGCCATGGGAGTGGGATAACCCCGGGACGCGCACCGTCCAGTTCCTGCTGGGATCACAGGGCGGAACGGTGAACGGGCTGGTGGTGATCAACGGATCCCTCGAGGCCCAGCGCATCCACCTTCCGGCTGCCTGGATCCTCCAGAACCAGGGGATCGACGGCGCCCAGCCGCGCTGGTTCGAGCGCACCTTCGATTCCGCCGATCCGGAGGGAGAACGCAACGGAGCCCGCCTGCTCTCGGGCGAGGCGGACTCCGTTGCAGCCAACTCGGTCAGCATGTACCGCTGCTGACCGGGCCGGCCGGTTTCTTTCCGAACACCGGCTCAGGCGTTGACGACCAACCCGAGCTCAGCCTTGGACACCAGTGTCGAGTGCCGGGGAAGCACACGGACGGTGTACCCGAAGGACCCTGAGTGGTCGATCGTGATTCCACCCGTGAACAGGTAACGGCCGCTTCCGAGGTTCTCGGCGACCCCCAGATCCTCCAGCGCCACGTTGTCGAGCTCGTCGTTGTCCGTGGCGCGTCCGAAGGCCACCTCCACGGCGACATCGTCGGGATCGAGATTGCCGAGCGCGACGTAGGCGTTCACGGTCAGGGAATCGCCGATCTGGGGATCTTCCGTGACACCGACCGAATCGACGTGCTCCACCTGGACCGCAGACCAGCCGCCCTGGATGCGCGAACGCCAGGCGGCGGTGCGCTTCGCCAGTGCATAGGAGTCGGCGACGGCGTCGCGCCCTGCCCGCCACGCCGGCTGGTACAGCTGCCCCACGTAGTCCTGCAGCATGCGCTCCGCCGAAACCGCAGGGCCGAGGGTTGCCATGGTGTGCTTGATCATGGCGATCCACTGGTGGGGGATCCGGTCCTGCGACGGCGCCGAAGGACCCGCGGCACCCGCTCCCACGGCAGGAGCGGAGCCGTAGAACCTCGGGCTCACCTGGGTCTCGAGGAGATCGTAGAGCGCCGCCGCCTCGATGTCGTCACGATCATCCGCCGACGCACCATTGTCTGCGGTGGGAATGGCCCACCCGTTGTCGCCGTCGTACATCTCATCCCACCAGCCGTCGAGCACCGAGAGGTTCAGGCCGCCGTTGATGGCGGACTTCATGCCCGAGGTTCCGCAGGCCTCCAGGGGACGGAGCGGGTTGTTCAGCCAGACGTCGCAGCCCGGGAACAGCGTGCGGGCCATCGCGATGTCGTAGTTCGGCAGGAACACGATGCGGTGGCGCACCGCGGGGTCGTCGGTGAAACGGACCAGGTCCTGGATCATCCGCTTGCCCTGCTCGTCCGCAGGGTGCGACTTCCCGGCAATCACGAGCTGGATCGGGTGCTCGGGGTGCAGCAGCAGGGCCTTCAGGCGCGCGGGGTCGCGGAGCATGAGGGTCAGGCGCTTGTAGGTGGGCACACGGCGCGCGAAGCCGATGGTCAGCACGTCTGGATCGAGCACCGAATCCGTCCACGCCAACTCGGCGTCGGCGGCACCGCGGGCTTTCCAGGACGCACGCAGGCGGCGCCGGACATCGGCCACGAGGTTCGAGCGGAGGCTGCGGCGCAGCGCCCAGATCTCGGGATCCGCGACGTCGTACACGCGTGACCATTTCGGGTCGAGGATCGACTCGGCACCGAAGTTCTTGCGTGCGAAGTCGGCGATCAGAGGATCGACCCAGCTGGGCACATGGACGCCGTTCGTCACCGAGGTGATCGGCACCTCCCGCGTGTCGAATCCCGGCCACAGACCCGAGAACATCCCGCGGGACACCTCGCCGTGCAGCTTGGCGACGCCGTTGGCGCGCTGGGCCAGGCGGAGGCCCATGACCGCCATGTTGAACTTGCCCGGATCCCCGTCCACGTAGTTCTCCGCGCCCAATGCCAGGACCTTGTCCGTGGGGACGGAATGCGCGAGGCCTGCGTTGAAGAAATGCTCGATCTGGGAGCGGTCGAAGCGGTCGATTCCCGCGGGAACCGGAGTGTGGGTGGTGAAGACGGTGGACGCGCGTCCGGCCGTCAGGGCTTCCTCCCAGCTCATGGGGGACTCGCTCGACGGATCCATGAGCTCACGGATCCGCTCGATGCCGAGGAACCCCGCGTGTCCCTCGTTGGTGTGGAACACCTCGGGAGCGGGGACCCCCGTCAGCCGCTCGAAGATCCGGAGCGCTTTGACGCCGCCCATGCCCAGCAGCAGTTCCTGCTGCAGGCGCTGGTCTCCGCCGCCGCCGTACAGGCGGTCGGTGACGTTGCGTGCGGCTTCATCGTTGCCTGCGACGTTCGAATCGAGCAGAAGCAGCGGCACGCGTCCTACGTCGGCGCGCCAGATGTGCGCGGACAGCTGCCGGCCGTTGGGGAGCGGAAGAACGACCTTCGCTGCGCTCCCGTCCTCCTCGCGGAGCAGCGTCAGGGGCAGGCCGTCCGGGTCGAGGACGGGGTAGGTCTCCTGCTGCCAGGCGTCACGCGACAGGGACTGCTTGAAGTAGCCGGCCTGGTACAGCAGGCCCACGCCGATGAGCGGAACGCCGAGGTCTGACGCCGACTTCAGATGGTCTCCGGCAAGGATGCCAAGGCCGCCGGAGTACTGCGGCAGGACGGCGCTGATGCCGTACTCCGGGGAGAAGTAGGCGATGGAGCGGGGTGCGTCCTCGCCGAGCGACTGGTACCAGCGCGGCTCGTTGAGGTAGCTGTCGAGGTCGGCTCCGAGGTCCTGGATCCGCTGGACGAGCTGCTTGTTGGCGGCCAGCTGGCGCAGCCGTTCACGGGTCACGGAGCCAAGCAATGACACCGGATCGTGACCGCTGGCGGCCCAGGCGGCGGGGTCGATGTCCTCGAAGAGGCGCGAGGTCGGCAGGTGCCAGGACCAGCGCAGGTTGCCCGCGAGCTTGCCCAGGGGGGCAATGCTCTCGGGGAGGACGGTACGGACGGTAAATCTGCGGATGGCCTTCACGGAAGTTACGCTAGCGCACTTGCCGCGGGAGATGGTGAAGACCCAACGCGCACGCTCACGTAAACCGCTGATTCATCCGTATGTTACGGGAAGCCCCCTTAGCAATTCGGCTGAATACTCGCTAACGTCGTGTGCGTGACGATTTCGAGCGAGCAGACCCGCAATGCCCCCTACCCGGACGGGCTGCGCTTCGGCCGCATCCCGATTACCGCAGTAACCCCCGTGATCGAAGACGGAAGATTCCCCTCCAAGGCCGTTCCGGGCTCGGACATCGCCGTCGGAGCGACAGTGTTCCGGGAGGGCCACGACCAGCTCGGTGTCTCCGCCGTCCTGTACGACCCCCGCGGCCGGGAGGTCCAGCGCATCCGGCTGAGCGCGGTCGGCGCGGGACTGGACCGGTGGGAAGGCCGGCTGCGCCCGGCGGCACGCGGGCTCCACACCTTCACCATCGAGGGTTGGTCGGATCTCTACGGGACGTGGGAGCACGACGCCTCCATCAAGATCGCAGCCGGCGTGGACGTCGAGCTCATGCTCGCCGAGGGTGCCGCCCTCTTCACCAGGGCGGCCGAGGGCCGGACCGCCAAGGAGACTGCCCTGTTCCGCCGCACTGCAGCAGCGCTCGCGGACACCTCCCTCCGGGTCGAGGACCGGCTTGCAGCCGGCTCCACGCCCCCGATACTCGAGGCAATCCGGCGCCTGCCGCTCCGCGCCATGGTCACGGCGTCCCCCGCCTACCCCATCCTGGTCGAGCGTGAACTTGCCGGGCGCGGTGCCTGGTACGAATTCTTCCCGCGCTCCGAGGGTGCCAGCTACAACCCGGAAACCGCCGAATGGACATCGGGCAACTTCCGGACAGCGGCGAAGCGCCTCGACGCCGTCGCCGACATGGGGTTCGACGTCGTCTACCTTCCGCCGATCCACCCGATCGGACGCACCCACCGGAAGGGACCGAACAACACGCTGACAGCAGGACCGTCCGATCCCGGGTCCCCCTGGGCCATCGGTTCCGAGGCCGGCGGGCACGACGCCATCCACCCTGACCTCGGCACCTTCGACGACTTCGACGACTTCGTGGCGCGCGCGGCCGAGCTGAAGCTCGAGGTTGCCCTCGACTTCGCGCTCCAGGCGTCGCCGGACCACCCGTGGGTCACCTCGCACCCCGAATGGTTCACCACGCGGGTGGACGGCTCCATCGCGTACGCCGAGAATCCCCCGAAGAAGTACCAGGACATCTACCCCATCAACTTCGACAACGACCCGTCGGGCCTCTCGAAGGAGATCCTGCGGATCGTGCTGATGTGGGTGGAGCGCGGGGTGAAAATCTTCCGCGTGGACAATCCGCACACCAAGCCGGTGCAGTTCTGGGAATGGCTGATCGCGAAGGTGAACAGGAAACACCCCGACGTCGTCTTCCTGGCCGAGGCGTTCACGCGCCCGGCGATGATGCACGCACTGGGCCGTGCGGGTTTCCAGCAGTCCTACTCCTACTTCACCTGGCGCAACACCAAGACGGAGATCGAGGAGTACTTCACCGAGATCAGCTCCGTCTCGCCCGCCTACTTCCGACCCAACTTCTTCGTCAACACCCCGGATATCCTCACCGAGTTCCTCCAGTACGGCGGCCCCGCCGGGTTCAAGGTGCGGGCGGTGCTCGCGTCCATGGCCAGTCCGCTGTGGGGCGTGTACTCGGGGTACGAGCTGTTCGAGCACGTGGCCCGCCCCGGCGCGGAGGAGTCCATCGACAACGAGAAGTTCCAGTACCGGCCCCGCGACTATGCGGCCGCCGAAGCCGAGGGACGCTCGCTCGCTCCGTACATCACCCGGCTGAACGCGATCCGGCGCTCGCACCCGGCACTCGGTGATCTTGAGAACCTCACGATCCACTCGAGCAGTGACGCGGCGACCGTCGTGTTCTCGAAGCACAAGGAGACAACCGAGGGCAAGGACACGGTCATCGTCGTCGTGAACGTGGATCCGCACAGCACGAGGGAAAGCACCGTGTCCCTGAACCTGGCTGCACTCTCGATCGACGCCGCGGACCGCAACGAGGACGGCACGTTCTGGGTCGATGACCTCGTGAGCGGCCAGAGCTTCGCCTGGGGCGAGAACAACTATGTCCGGCTGGACGCCCATGTGGAACCAGCACACATCCTTTCTGTCAGGAGGCAGCGCTAGTGCCCAACCCTTTCCAGCTGAACGCACCCGGGCTTGCCCACGATCCGCACTGGTACCGCAAGGCCGTCTTCTACGAGGTTCTGGTCCGAGGCTTCGCCGACGCGAACGGTGACGGTTCCGGAGATTTCTCCGGACTCATCGAGCGGATGGACTACCTGCAGTGGCTCGGCGTCGACTGCCTG
>NZ_KI914876.1:22957-28598 GCF_000520555.1 Arthrobacter sp. Br18
CCGCCGTTCTTCAAGTCCCCGCTGCGCGACGGCGGCTACGACATCGCCGACTACTACGACGTGCTCGATGAGTTCGGATCGCTGAGCGATTTCAAGCGGCTCGTCGCCGAGGCCCATGCGCGCGGCGTGAGGGTCATCATCGACCTGCCCATCAACCACACCTCCGACCAGCACCACTGGTTCCAGGAGTCCCGGAGCGATCCCGAGGGCCCGTACGGCGACTTCTACGTGTGGAGCGACACCGACGAGAAATACGAGGACGCCCGGATCATCTTCGTCGACACCGAGGAATCCAACTGGACCTTCGACCCCGTGCGGCGGCAGTTCTTCTGGCACCGATTCTTCAGCCACCAGCCTGACCTCAACTTCGAGAACCCCAAGGTGATCGAGGCGATCTTCGACATCGTGAAGTTCTGGCTCGACCAGGGGATCGACGGCTTCCGCGCGGACGCCATTCCGTACCTCTTCGAGGAGGAGGGAACGAACTGCGAGAACCTGCCCAGGACCCACGAGTTCCTCAAGAGCCTCCGCGCCATGGTCGACGAGAACTACCCCGGCCGCGTGATCATCGCCGAAGCCAATCAGATGCCCGACGAAGTGGTCGAATACTTCGGTGATGAGGAGGGACCGGAATGTCATATGTCCTTCCACTTCCCCATCATGCCCCGCCTGTTCTACGCGCTGCGTGACCAGAAGGCCGGCCCGATCATCCAGACGATGAAGGACACCCCCGACATCCCCGCGGGGGCCCAGTGGGGAACGTTCCTCCGGAACCACGACGAGCTGACCCTCGAAATGGTGACGAACGAGGAACGCGAGGCGATGCTCGGCTGGTACGCGCCCGATTCGAGGATGCGCGCCAACGTGGGCATCCGGCGTCGGCTCTCACCCCTGCTCGACAACTCCCGCGCCGAGGTGGAGCTCATCCACGCGCTGCTGCTGTCCCTTCCCGGCAGCCCCTTCCTGTACTACGGCGACGAGATCGGGATGGGTGACAACATCTGGCTCGATGACCGTGATGCATCCAGGACGCCCATGCAGTGGAACCCCGACCGCAATGCAGGGTTCTCCACCGCCGATCCGGGCAAGCTGTACCTGCCCGTGGTGCAGTCGCTCGTCTACAACTACAGCCACGTCAATGTGGAAGCCCAGCTCGCAACCTCGAGCTCGCTCCTCCACTGGGTCCGCCAGATGCTCGCGGTGCGCCGTGCCCACCCCGCCTTCGGCCTGGGGGAGTATCGCAACGTCCCCACCGAGTCGGACGCCGTGCTTGCGTTCCTGCGCGAAGTCAAGGACGGGAATGCCGAGCACGAGCAGCCCGAAGTGGTGCTGTGCATCTTCAACCTGTCCCAGCATCCGGTGGCCGCCAGGATGCACCTCCCCGAATTCGCGGGACGAGGCCTCCGCGATCTCTTCGGAGGGGCGATCTTCCCGGCGTTCGGCGCGGAGGGCGACCTCACCCTGACCCTCGGCAGCCACGACTTCTTCTGGCTCCGGCTGCGGTCGGCTTCCTCGAATTCCTCATCACCCCACACCGAAGCTCTTCCCGTCATCCAAGTCTCGGAGGCCATCAGATAATGGCGACCCACACGCCCTTCGTTCCCGAAATCCTCAACGAGTGGCTCCCTTTGCAGCGCTGGTTCCCGGCCCGCGGACGCGACGTCTCGCTGAGCGTGGTCGGGGGAACCGTGCTGGAGGATCCAAGTGGCGAGGCAGGGCTGGAAGTCCACTTCCTCGCCGTCGAGTCCGGGCACCGCACCGACGTCGTCAGTGTTCCGCTGAGCTATCGCGAGAGCCCACTTGATGCCGCCGCCGCGGGACTCATCGGTCAGGTGGACCACCCCCAGTTGGGAACGCGCTGGGTGTACGACGCCACCCACGACCCGGTGTTCGTCACTGCCTGGGTGGATCTCATCCGGTCCAAGAAAGCGACCGCCGATGGCCGCCTGGTTCCGACGGCGCTCAAGGGCATGCCCCCGCGCAGCCGGGCCAGGGCGCCGAAGGTCAAGGTTCTCCAGGGCGAACAGTCGAACACCTCCGTGGTGGTCGGCACAGGAAAGAACTCCCTGATCGTGAAGTTCTTCCGCATCCTTGCGACAGGAGAAAGCCCTGACGTACAGATCAGTGCGCAGCTGACAGCCGGCGGTTCAACCGACGTTCCTGCGACATACGGCTGGATCACCGGCACCTGGCAGCAGCCCCAGGCAGAGCCCGGCCAACACGTCATGGGACACGTCAGCGTCCTCAGGAATTATGTGGAAGGCAGTATCGACGCCTGGCGCATTGCCTCCCTCGCGGCGTCGTCGGGCACGGATTTCAGCGAAGAGGCAGGAGAGCTCGGGCGGGCGGTCGCCCGGATCCACGCGCAGCTCGTCACCGCTTTCGGAAGCGGCGCCGCCTCCGCCGACGAGGAGACCGGGTTCACGGACGCACTCGCGGGCCGGATCGAATGGGCGTGGCGGGAGGCACGCGACGCCGTCGGAGAACTGGACGGCGAAGTGGACCGGGTCATCAGGGGCGCAGCTGCGCTGACGGACCTTCCGGAGCTGCAGCGCATCCATGCAGACCTCCACCTGGGCCAGATCCTTCGGGCCACGGATGGATCCTGGCTCATCATCGATTTCGAAGGGGAGCCCCTGCGTCCCACCGCGGAGCGGAGCCTGCCCGATGTGCCGTTGCGCGACGTCGTCGGAATGGTGCGCTCACTCGAGTACGCCGCTGCGTCCCGCGGGCCGGCCGCGGAAGGGTCAGCGGCCGCGCGGGACACGGAGCAGTGGGCAGAGAGTGTCCGCACCGCGTTCCTGTCAGGCTATGCCGAGGAGAGCGGGACCCGAATCGATCCCGAAGCGCCGCTGTTCAAGGCACTGTGGCTGGACAAGGCGCTGTACGAAGTGGTGTACGAGCTGCGCAACCGGCCCGACTGGGTCGAGTGGCCGGTGCGTGACGTGCGCCGTGCACTCGGCGGAACGAAAGCCGCGGCGCCGTCGGGAGCGGCCGCCGGGACGCTCGTGGATCCCGAGACGCAGACCGAACCCGGAGCTGAGGCGGCCGTCGTCGGATCAGCACAGCAGGAAAATCCGGATGCAGCACCGCGGGCGTCGAGTGGTCCCATTCGGGTGGCCGAGGACATCCTGCAGCGGGTCTCGGAGGGCTCGTACCACCAGCCGCACGCAGTGCTCGGCGCACATGTTGACGTAAGCGGGCTGGTTACCATCCGCACACTCCATCCCCTCGCCGTATCGGTCACCGTGATCACGGCCGACCGGCGCGTCGCGCTCGAGCATGAGCACAACGGTATCTGGGTGGGAACCCTTGCCGCTGATGTTCCAGGACATACCCCCGATTACCGGCTCGACGTCGCCTACAGCGGTGAGCCGCAGCGGACGGACGACCCCTACAGGTTCCTGCCGACACTCGGGGAAGTCGATCTGCACCTCATCGGCGAGGGCCGCCACGAGACACTATGGACGGCGCTCGGCGCCCATGTGAAGCACTATTCATCAGCGCTGGGCCAGATCGACGGGGTGTCCTTCGCCGTCTGGGCACCGAGCGCCCAGGCTGTACGGGTCAAGGCTGACTTCAACGGCTGGGACGGCACCGTCAACGCGATGCGGGCACTTGGCAGTACCGGCATCTGGGAGCTTTTCGTGCCTGGCGCAGGGGCGGGTTCATGCTACAAATTCGAGATCCTCGGCAGCGACGGCCAGTGGCGCGAGAAGGCCGACCCGATGGCACGGGGCACCGAGGTTCCTCCGCTGACCGGGTCACGCGTCGTGGAATCCCGCTACAAGTTCGAGGATTCGGCCTGGATGGAGGCCCGTGCCGCGGCCGATCCGCACAACGGACCGATGAGCGTCTATGAAGTGCACCTCGGATCATGGCGCGTGGGCCTGGGATACCGTGAACTCGCCGAGCAGCTCGTCGAGTACGTGGCGTGGCAGGGATTCACGCACATCGAACTCATGCCAGTGGCGGAGCACCCGTTCGGAGGGTCCTGGGGCTACCAGGTCACTTCATACTTCGCGCCGACGTCGCGGTTCGGCAGCCCGGATGACTTCAAGTACCTGGTCGACAAGCTGCACCAGGCCGGGATCGGCGTGATCATGGACTGGGTTCCCGCCCACTTCCCGAAGGACGAGTGGGCGCTGGCGAAGTTCGACGGCGGAACGCTCTACGAACATGGCGATCCGTTCCTCGGCGAGCACCAGGACTGGGGAACACTGATCTTCGACTTCGGCCGTCGCGAAGTGCGCAACTTCCTCGTCGCTAATGCCCTGTACTGGCTGGAGGAATTCCACATCGACGGACTCCGGGTGGACGCCGTCGCTTCCATGCTGTATCTCGACTATTCCCGCGAGGAGGGTCAGTGGCGGCCCAACCGGCTCGGGGGGCGCGAGAACCTCGAAGCCATCTCTTTCCTGCAGGAAGTCAACGCCACCGCCTACAAGCGGGCGCCCGGGATCGTCATGATCGCTGAGGAGTCGACAGCGTTCGACGGCGTCACCCGCCCCACAAGCTCGGGGGGGCTCGGTTTCGGCATCAAGTGGAACATGGGCTGGATGCACGATTCGCTCGAGTACATCTCCGAGGACCCGATCAACCGGGTGCATCACCACGGCAAGGCGACCTTCTCGATGGTGTACGCCTACACCGAGAACTTCCTTCTTCCCATCAGTCACGACGAGGTGGTGCACGGCAAGGGATCACTCCTGCGCAAGATGCCGGGCGACCGCTGGCAGCAGCTTGCCAACGTCCGCGCATACCTGGCCTTCCAGTGGGCACACCCGGGCAAGCAGCTCATCTTCATGGGCTCCGAGTTCGCACAGGAGTCCGAGTGGGCGGAGCAGCACGGCTTGGACTGGTGGCTCTGTGCCACGCCGTCGCACAAGGGCGTCCAGGAGCTGGTGCGTTCGCTCAACACTGTGTACCGCGAAACGCCTGCCCTGTATGCGCGGGACAACGAGCCTGCGGGCTTCCAGTGGATCGATGAGAACGACGGCGAACACAACACGCTGTCCTTTGTCCGCTGGGACCACCAGGGGAACCCGCTCGTGTGTATCGCCAACTTCGCCGGTGGACCGCACGAAGGATTCCGCGTCGGTCTGCCATGGGCAGGTGAATGGACTGAGGTCCTCAATACCGACTCCGAGCAGTACGGTGGGTCCGGAGTGGGCAACTTCGGCACGGTGATGGCGGTGGAGGGCGCCCACAACGGGCAGCCGGCGTACGGAGATGTCAGGGTTCCGCCGCTCGGAGTGCTGTACCTGAAGCCGACGACCGACTGATCCGCCGCTTCATGTGCCGGCCGCCGCCCCCCCCCTTTGGGGAGGGTCGGCGGCCGGTTTACATCCCGGCTCGAGCGGTGCTAGAGTTGGGTTCCGCGCTGATCGGGTCTTCGATCGGGTGACAATCACATGAATTCTGTTCATCATTCGCCATGTCGAAGCTGAACGGTGAGGGTCAGTCGGTTTGCGAAGCCCGGTACGAGCGGGTAGGCTTGAAAAGTTGCTTCGGAGCGAGAACATGATGGTTTGGTTGTGTTTGGTGCCGGTTAGCGTCTGTTGTTTGAGAACTCAATAGTGTGCCAAGTTTGTTGATACCGATTGTTTTTTGATTGGTTGAATTGGCTGGTTGCTGTGCC
>NZ_AZSA01000212.1 GCF_000520555.1 Arthrobacter sp. Br18
CAGGGCAGGATCGCCCGCCCCGCTACATATCAACCGGCGCCCGAACGACGCCGTAGGGTAGCTAACGGGCTTCCGGGGGCATGCAGATTCAGCGAGTGTTCGGATCCCGCCGGCATGCAGTTCCAGCAACCGGCACCGGCTGTTGATAAGCACTGTCGGTAAGAAATCGAGCATCCAGCCGGGCAGCGAAAGCGTCAGAAGGAGTACAGTTCGAACCCCACCCTGCGGAATTCCGCCTCGGGGCCGCCGGTCATTCTGTCGATCTGCTGCCGCGCCTGTGCCTCGACCGGTTCATCGCTGAGCGCGGACAAATACAGCCGGTGTTCGGTGAGGGATAATACCGCCCGTTCAACGCTGTCGGCGTCGACTTCCAACCAGTGCGTGGGCCTCGGCGATGCGACTGCAACCCACTGGGTTGGGTGCGGCATCAGGCCTTCTGCCTCTGCCAGCGCAGGGAAAATCCACTCATTCGCTGCGTCGGCGATGCCATCCATCACTGCCCGCCCAAGCTGGCGGTGGTCCGAGGAGTTCCAGCGGCCAGGACCCCAGGTGTCGCCGAAGTTCAGGGTGAGAATGCCGTCGGGACGGTGCCGGCGGATTGCACGGGCGATATCCCTGCGCAGCGTCAGTGTGTTCTCGATCCGCCCGTCAGGATGATCAAGGAAGGCCAGGTCCCTGACGCCCACCTGATGGCACGCCCTGCGCTGCTCCTCGACACGTACCTGGGCCGCTTCCGCCGGATTCATTCCGGCGATGCCGGCCTCGCCCCGGGTTGCCAGGAGATAGGAAATGTCCTTTCCAGCTCCGGTCCACTGCGCGACGGCTGCGGCGGTTCCGTATTCGGGATCATCGGGGTGGGCCATGATCAGCAGGGCCCGCTGCCAGTCGTCCGGCATTGCCAGAGAATCGTCCATCAAAATCTCCTACTCACGATCGGTGGTTTTCCTTGATCCGGCTCCGGGACGAGCTCGTGAGACGTCCTGCGGGGCAATTGGGTGCTCTGCAGGAACCGGAAATCACATCCCTCGTCTGCCTGCGTCACTTCCGACACGTACAGCTTCCGGTAGCCCCGCTCCGCTACAGGCGCGGGAGGCGGACCCAGTGCCTCCTCACGCCGCGCGAGCTCCTCGTCGGACACCTCGATTTGGATCAGCCGGCGGCTGACACTGAGCGTAATGGTGTCGCCGGTCCGCACCAGGCGCAGGGGCCCGCCGACGGCGGACTCGGGTGTGACGTGCAGGACGACGGCGCCTGCCGCGGTGCCGGACATGCGGCCGTCCGAAATGCGCACCATGTCCCGCACCCCCTGCGCCGCAAGTTTCTTCGGAATGGGGAGGTAGCCGGCCTCCGGCATCCCGGGCGCACCCACAGGCCCGATGTTCCGCAGCACCAGGACGTCCCCGGCAACGACGTCGAGGGCGTCGTCGTCGATCCGTGCCGCCAGGTCCGCCGTGTCCGCGAACACCACAGCACGGCCCGAGTGCTCCAGCAGATGAGCCGGTACTGCAGCCTGCTTGATGATGGCACCGCCCGGCGCGAGATTGCCGCGCAGGAATGCGAGGCTGCCCTCCGGGTAGACCGGGTTGGACAGCGGCCGTACGATGTCCTGCGGAAACCCCGGGCCGGAGTCGTCGATCTCCTCGCCCAGGGTGCGGCCGGTGACCGTGGGCACGTCCCGGTGGATGAGGTCCCCGAGCTCCCGCAGCACGGCCGGCACTCCGCCGGCACGGTGGAAATCCTCCATGTAGTACTTACCCGTGGGTTTGAGGTCAACCAGCACGGGAGTTGCGGCGCTCATCCGGTCCAGGTCCTCAAGGCGGAGGCGGATACCGAGACGTCCGGCGACGGCGGTCAGGTGGATGATCGCGTTGGTGGAGCCGCCGATCGCGAGCAGCACCCGCAGCCCGTTCTCAAAGGCTTTCCGTGTGAGGATCGACCCCATGTCGGTGCGCTGCGCGGCGAGGCCGACTGCCTGTGTCCCGGTCTGCTCGGCAATCCGCACGCGGTCGGCGGTGACGGCCGGTGGGCTGGCGCTTCCGGGCAGGGCGATTCCCATCGCCTCGGTCAGGCACGCCATGGTGCTGGCGGTACCCATGACGGAGCACGTGCCGACGCTTCCCACGAGCTGGGAGTTGACGTCGTCGATCTGCTGCTGATCGATCTCGCCGCTGCGGAACCGCCCCCAGAAGGCCCGGCAGTCGGTGCAGGCACCGACGCGCTGTCCGCGGTAGCCACCGGTGAGCATCGACCCCGTCACGAGCGTGATCGCCGGCACGCCCGCCGACGCCGCGCCCATCAGCTGCGCGGGTACCGTCTTGTCACAGCCCCCGATGAGAACGACGGCGTCCATGGGCTGGGCGCGGATCATCTCCTCGGTGTCCATGGACATCAGGTTGCGAAGAAACATGCTGGTGGGCTGCGCGAAGCTTTCGTGGAGCGAGATCGTGGGAAAGTCGACCGGCAGCCCGCCGGCCATCAGCACACCGCGCTTCACTGCCTCGAGCAGTGCGGGCATGTTGCCGTGGCAGGGATTGAAACCGCTGCCCGTGTTGATGATGCCGATCACGGGTTTGTCCAGGACATCATCCGAGTACCCGGCACCTTTGATGAACGCCCTGCGCAGGAACAGGGAGAATTCCGCGTCCCCGTAGCTGGTGAGGCCGCGCCGGATTCCTGAGGCCTGGCCGGCAGGGGCGACGGTTTCGCGCGTACCAGCTCCACCGGGACGCGGGGATGGCCGGCCGGTAGTGGACATGGATCTGTTCACCGCCGCTACCGGAACGCCGGGATGCCCGTGATGTGGTTGCCGAGAATCAGGGTGTGCACCTCGTCAGTGCCCTCGTAGGTGCGCACGCTCTCCAGGTTGTTGGCATGGCGCATGGGGGAGTAGTCGAGCGTCACGCCGTTGCCGCCGAGCATGGCCCGCGCTTCACGGCAGATCTCGATGGCCTCGCGGCAGTTGTTCAGCTTGCCCACCGAGATCTGGTGAGGCTGCAGGGTTCCGGCATCCTTGAGCCGTCCCACCTGAAGTGCCACCAGCATTCCCTTGTTGATTTCCAGGGCCATATTGACCAGTTTCAGCTGGGTGAGCTGGTAGCCGGCGAGGGGCCTGCCGAACTGGAGGCGCTCGCGGGAGTAGTCGAGCGCGGCGAAGTAACTGTCGCGCGCGGCGCCCATGGCGCCCCAGATGATGCCGTAGCGGGCCTCATTGAGGCATTCGAAGGGGCCCCGGAGGCCCTTGGCCTTCGGCAGCAGCGCGGTGCCGGGCAGTCGGATGTCGGTGAGCTCGACGTCGCACTGGATGGACGCGCGCATCGAGAGTTTCTGCACGATCGGAACGGCCTTGAATCCCGGGGTATCCGTCGGCACGACGAACCCGCGGACGCCGTCGTCGGTCATGGCCCAGATGATGGCGACCTGCGCCACGGACGCCAGCCCGATCCACCGCTTGCTGCCGTTCAGGATCCAGTCGTCGCCGTCGCGTTTGGCGAACGTGAGCATGCTGCCGGGGTCCGAACCGCCGGAGGGTTCGGTGAGGCCGAAGCAGCCGATCGCCGAGCCCGCCGCCATCTTCGGCAGCCATTCGTTCTTCTGCTCCTCGGAGCCATGCTTGGCGATGGCGCTCATCGCGAGCGATCCCTGGACGCTGACGAAGGTGCGCAGCCCCGAATCACCCGCTTCGAGTTCGAGGGCTGCGAGGCCGTACTCGACGGAGCTCCTTCCGGGGCAGCCGTACCCCTTGATGTGCATACCGAGGAGGCCCAGCTCCGCCATGCGGGGAACAATCTCCAGCGGGAACTCCGCGCGGTCGTACCAGTCGGCGATGTGCGGCTTGATGGAGGTGTCCACGAAATTTCGCACGCGGTCGCGGAGGGCACGCTCGTCCTCGGAGAGCAGGGTGTCTATTCCGAGAAGGTCCGAACTATCAGTCATGGGTCTACTTTCCGGTTGCGGTGACGGTTGAGGTGACGGTTGCGGTGGGTCGAAGGGGTGTCGGAGTGAAGGTTGCGCCATTGTGTTCGCCGAGGAGCGGTGGCACCCGCCGGTAGCTGGCCGGGGTTTCGGAGAGCCGGATGGGATTGGCCACCTGGGAGCTGGTGCGTGAGGTGGTGGCATCCGCGATCTCCACGACGGGCGTGAGCCCGAGATCGTCGGCGAGCTGGAGCGCTTCGGCGATCGAGTTGACCTTGCCTGCGGGCACGCCTGCTGAACTGAGCAGACCCGACCATTCGACGGCGCTTCGCGTGACGAGTTGTTCCTCGAGCAGGGCCTTCAGTTCCCCGCGGTGGGCCACCCGGTTCGAATTGCCACGGAAACGGGAATCCCCGGCGAGTTCCGGCATGCCCAGGACGCGCACCAGCGCCTCGAACTGCCGATCGGTCCCGACGGCGACGGCCAGCGGGCTGTCGGCCGTCCGGAGGGTTTCGTAGGGCGCGATGCTGGGGTGAGCGTTTCCCATCCGCTGCGGCGCCTCGCCGGTGGCCAGCGTGCTCGATGCCTGGTTCACCAGTCCGGAGAGCAGCGAGGACAACAGATTGACGTCAACACGCTGGCCGCGTCCGGTCGCATCGAGCGAGCGGAGCGCGGCAAGGATACCCACCACCGCATTCTGGCCGGTGACGACGTCCACCAGCGCCACTCCCACCTTGCTTGGTTCCGAGTCCTGCGAACCGGTGACGCTCATCAGCCCGCCCACTGCCTGCACGAGCAGGTCGTAGCCGGGCAGGTGGGCTCCGCCGGCGCTGCCGAACCCGGTGATGGAGCAGTACACCAGGTCCGGCCGCTGCGCGGAGAGGGTTTCATAGTCCAGGCCGAAGCGGTGCATGACCCCGGGCCGGAAATTCTCGATGACGACGTCGGCCTCCAGTGCGATCCCGAGGGCTTGCGCCAGTCCCTCCTCACTGCGGAGGTCGCAGATGACCGAGCGCTTGTTCCGGTTCACGCTGGAGAAGTAGGTGCCCACTCCATGCTCATCGACCGGGGGAACCCAGGAGCGCGTGTCATCTCCCGCCGGGCTTTCCACCTTGAGAACGTCCGCCCCGAAGTCAGCGAGCATCATGGAGGCGAACGGTCCGGCAAGAACCCGCGAGAAATCCGCCACCTTCACCCCTTCGAGGGGTCCGGGTGGTGGATTGCCGGCCGGAGACCGGGCCGTATTCGTGCTCAACGGTATTCATCCTCCACGGAAGGGTGTCCGCTGCCCGAGGCGGACGCGGTCACGGGGTTGGTGAGTACGCCGACGCCCGAGACGCGGCACTCAGCGGTGTCGCCGGGGGTGACGTGGATGGCTCCGGGGGTCCCGGTGGAGATGATGTCGCCGGGGTACAGCGGCATCACCTTGCTGTGGAAACTGATCAGATACGCGGGGTCGTAGCGCATATGGGAGACCGTGTTGCTGCGCATCACTTCCCCGTTCACCACCGTGGAGACCTCCATGTCGGCGAATGTCCCGTTACCCACGGCTTCGGCCAGCGGCACGATCCGAGGTCCGAAGGAGAAGAAGCCGGGAAAGTTCTTGGATCGGGTCAGGAACCTCGGATTGCGCTGCAGGATGTCCTCGGCCGTCTGGTCCAGCACAGGAACGACACCGGCAAGGTAGTCCAGCGCGTCCCCGGGTTCGACGTTGCGGCAGTACCTGCCGATCACCACGCCCACTTCCGCCTCGGTGGTGGTGCGCTCGCTCTGCTCCGGGATGGGGATCGCTTCGCCGGGTCCGATGACGGTGTGGTCACCCTTGATGAAGGATGCAGGCTCTTCCGGCACGCCTTCGGAGAGGTCGGAGGCGTGCTCCACATAATTGAGTCCGATACCCCAGAGCATGCGCGGGTGGCGGTAGGGCGCCCCGTAGGTGACATCGTCCGGGCTGGTGAAGACGGCATCGTCGGCGGTCTCCGCCGCCGCGTCGAGTTGGCTGAGGAGGTCCCCGGTGAGGACATCGAGGATGTCGCCGGTGAAGCCGGGGAGCAGATCGGAGACGCGGGCAACGCCGCGCCGCGGGTGCACGACTGCCGCCGTCTCGGCCGGTCCTGTGGTGCTGGGCGCAACGGTGCTGGGCGTGGCGAACCCGGCGGAGCCGGGTGTGTCGGTGCTGTTCATTCCGGCGGGATGTGGTGTCCCGACGATCGAGCAGAGGTGGAGGATGCTGGGAGCCATGAAGCTGCCTTTCGAATCGGGGGAGGGTTAGTAGGCGCGGACCATGCCGCCGTCGCACCGGATCTGCTCCCCGGTGACATATGACGCGGGTGCGCTGGCCAGAAAGGTGACGACGGCCGCGAATTCCGCGGGAGTGCCGTACCGGTGGGCGGGGATGCCGGCTTCGGAGGCGGCGCGCGCTTCGGCCGGGGTTGCGCCTGTCCGCTTGGCCGCGGCAGTGTCCAGGGAGGCGACCCGTTCGGTGTCGATGCGGCCGGGGAGCACCATGTTCACGGTCACGCCGTCGGCCGCGACTTCGGCTGCGAGGGTCTTGAGGTAGCCCGCCAGCCCCGCACGGCCCAGGTTCGAGAGCGCGAGGTTGGGCAGCGGCTGCTGAACACCGCTGGATCCCACCGCCACGATGCGCCCCCAGCCCCGGTGCCTCATCCCCGGCAGCACCAGGGAGGTGAGCCGCAGATGCTGGAGGAGCAGCTGGTTGACGGCGGCGAGGGCCTGCTCATCTGTGATGTCGGCAGCGCCGCCGGGCGGTGGGCCTCCGCTGTTGAGGATCAGCACATCGATCGGCCCGAAGGCGCGCTCGGCGGCCTCCGCCAGTACGGCCGGTGCGCCGTCGCTGTTCAGGTCCAGCGCTATACCGACGGCGGACGGCAAGCGTGCCGCTTCGGCCTGCACCACGTCTTCGCGGCGCGCTGCAAGCACCACGTTGGCTCCCTCGGCCGCGAGTGCCTTCGCGATGGCGAGGCCGATGCCGGCGCTTGCGCCGGGCACCAGAACGTTCTTTCCGGTCAGTCCTGTATCCATCAGGCAAGCTCCATTCGTACTGCGTCAAGGTGTGCGTCGATCAGATTCGCGAGTTCAGGCGGTAGCGGCGGTGAGGGAGGCCGGACCGAGGCGTCGGCAATGACCCCGCGGCGGCGCAGGATCTCCTTTCGGAGGGCGAGCCCCACTCCGGGTTGGCCCTCGAAGTTCGCGAGGGGAAGCCAGGGCGCGAAGGCACGGCGGGCACTGGGAAAGCCGCCGTCGGCAAACGCGGTCAGCGCGGCCTGCAGGCCTTCCGGATGGGAGAACCCGGTCATGGCGCCGGCAGCGCCCGCTGCCAGTTCGTCGAGCAGGCCAACGCCGCCCAGCCCGCCATACACGGGAATGTCAGTGGATCGGACCAGTTTCGCGATTGCTGACGCCGTGGGGGGCGCTTCCGATTTCACCGCGACGATGAAATTGCACTGCCCGAGGACGGAGAGGATCTGCTCGGCACTGATCTTCACGCCGGAGGCGACCGGATAGTCCTGCAGCACGATGCCGGCGCCGGTGGCCCGGTGGACAGCGGTGAGGTGGGCGGCGAGCACGCCGGGGTCGGCGGTGTTCACCTGCACCATGAGCGCGGCCAGGTTGCTGCCCGCCGCGTCGACCGCGGTAGCGGCCTGCTCGACGGCGACGGCGGTGGACCGCGCCGAGAGGCCGACCACGAGCGGGGTGTCACCCGCCTCCCCTGCGACGGTACGGACAGTCAGGGACTGCTCCGCATCGGTGAGTGACACTCCCTCACCGAACACGCCGAGGACCACAAGCCCTGTGGCCGGCAGCGCGGTGTACAGCTGGACTTCGCGACGGAGCGACGCGGGGTCAACGGCGAGGTCCTGTCCGTTGAACGGAGTTGCGAGCACCCCCCAGAGTCCGGGGGAGAGGTGCGGAAGCTGCTCGGTCATGAGGGGTTTCCTTTCGTTGGTATTCCTCCAGGGCTGGTGGATACCGGCGGCGGGGCGGCGTGCGGTGACGTGGTCTGGGGTGACGTGGTGTGCGGAGTAGTGGCGTCACGCCGGGTGGCCTCGCGCTGGCCGGCTTCACTCTGGATGCTGTCCCGCGGGATGTCTGCTCTCGGGGCGTTTTCCGGCCCGGCGCCCTGCGTGGTATCCGAGGCCGCATCCGCGGCCGCCTGTGAAGTAGCCCGCGAGGCGCGGATGGTCCGGCGGCCGAGCCGGAACGTTACCGCGGCAAGCAAGGCGACGACGGCGGCAGCCAGCCAGGCGGTCCGATAGGAGGTCGCGGCAACGAGGAGACCGAAGAGCAGGGGACCTGCCGCGGCACCGAGGGAGAGCCCGGTCTGCAGGACGCCGGTCGCGGAGGCAGCACCCTGGCGGTTGTCGCGGACCACCGCGAAGTGGACGAGTCCGGGCCAGGTCCACCCTGCTCCGTACGCCAGCAGTGCGCCGGCCAGGAACGCGGACGGGGAGCCGAGGCCGAGGAGAACGTAGCCTGCCACTCCGATGGTCAGCAGGTTGGCCACCAGGATGTACGGGCTACGCTGCGGGAACCGGTCCATGGCGGCGCCTAGCGCTATGCGGATGAGCAGTCCAAGCAGTGCTGCGCCGGCGAACAGGTATCCTGCGGCGGCGGGTGACATACCGGATTCCACGGCGGAGTCGACGAGGAATACACCCATGGAGGTTGCCGCGGCCGCCGCCAGGCCCGCGCCGATGGCCAGCAGCACCAGCCCGCGACGGGGGGTTCCGCGGTCGGCCGGCGCGGCGGGGCCCGTGGTCGGGCGGGATGTTCCCTGCGTCCGAAAGCCGGCCCAGAGCGCAAGGGACACGGCGAGGACGGCGCCGAACGCAAAGGCGTAGCGCCAGCCCAGAACGAGTGCGATGCCCGGTACCGCCAGGCCCCCGATCAGGCCCGCGGCCGGGATGGAGCACTGTTTGATGCCGAAGGCCAGTCCTAGCCTGCCGGGGCTGACCGCCCGCGAAATGCCGAGGTTCGCCGCCGGCTGGGCAAGGCCGTTGGCCAGTCCTCCCACCACCAGGGCAACGATCAGGACACCGAACGAGGGTGCCAGCCCGGCACCGGTGAGGGAAGTTGCCGCCAGGATCGCAGAGGCCGCCACACCCTTTGCGGCACCGATCCGCTGGACGAGCCGGCCGAGCCGCCGGGCGAAGATCCCGGAGACGGCAAACAGCGTGGCCGCCGCCATTCCCATTTCCGCAGGACCGATGCCCAGGTCAGCCCGAATCTGCACGGCCAGGGCGCCCACCAGGAAGGCCGGCAGGACACCCAGGGTGGTCACCGTGACGGCCTGGAGGAGCGTACCCCCCGGGCCGGGCGGCTGTGCGGACGTCACGACGATTCGGCTCCCTTACGGGGAGTCGTCGGGGGTGCTCCATCGGCTGCGGTGGCACCTCGGGCTTGGGGGCCTCCGGCAGAGGCACTTCCGGTATTGCCGCCTCCGGCAGAGGCACCCTTCGGAGTGGCGCCTCCGGCTGTAGTACCTCCGGCTGTAGCGCCGCCCGCATCCGAAACGGCGGCAGGGGATTCAGCGGGATCCCTGCCATGCATCCTGAGATTGAGGAGGTGAACGACGATCCCTACGGCGATGACGGCTGCTCCAATGCCGATGTACACCGGCTCCATGACGAGCAGCGGCAGGGAGCCCAGTCCCAGCAGGACGCGTTCCGGCCAGCGGGCGGGGCCGAACAGCCAGGCGCCGGTGGCCACGGCGAGGGCGCCCACTGCCAGGAGCGACACGCTGAAGGCCAACGCGATGGTTCCGATGCCGCCCTGCAGCAGCAGGCCGACGCCCGGGCCGGAGAGCACGAAGATGAACGGGACAAGGAACGCCGAGAGCGTGTAGCGCCAGGTGAGCCACATGGTCTGGATCGGCTTGCCGCCCGTGATTGCCGACGCTGCGAACGGCGAGAGCGCGGTGGGAGGTGAAACCTCGCTCAGCACCGAGTAGTAGAAGATGAACATCGCGGCGGCGAACGCGGGCACTCCCACATCCTGCAGGGCGGGGCCGATGATGACCCACGAGATGATGAAGCTTGCCGTCACGGGCACCGCCAGCCCTAGCAGGATCACCGAGATCGCCGAGAAGATCGCGGTCAGCAGCAGGCTTCCTCCAGCGAAATCGACGATGATATTGGCGAGCTTCAGGCCGAGCCCTGTGAGGGTCATGACGCCGACGATCAATCCTGCCGCAGCCATGACGGGGATGACCGACAGGGCGCCGGTAGCGCCGGTAGCGAGGGCATCGAAGATCCGGCGCAGTGTCATCCAGGAGGCGCGGTCGAGGAAGCTGAGGACGAACGCCAGGACAGTGGCGTACACGACGGCGCGGAACGGCGTCATGCCCATGGCCATGAAGACCACGATGGCGGCGAGCGAGCTGAAGTGGTAGCCGAAGCGCAGGAGCAGTTTGCCCACAGGTTTGACGTCGAAGTCCACCGCCTTGGTCTTGAAGCGGCGTGCGTCCATCTCGATGGCCAGAATGATGCCGAAGTAGTACAGCACGGTGGGGATGGTGGCCCAGATCAGCACCTGGAGGTAGGAGACACCCAGCAGGGCGGCGATGATGAAGGCTGCCGCTCCGAGGGTGGGGGGCGACATGATGGCGCCGATACCGGCGGCAGCGAGGATGGCACCGCCGTGTTCCTTGGGGTAGCCGGCCTTGCGCAGCAGGGGCCAGGAGATACCACCGAGGGTCACTGTCGTTGCGACGCCCGACCCCGAGACCGTGCCCAGGAGGAATCCGGCAAGGGTCACGGTGCGGCCCGGCCCCGACTTCGACTGCCCGAAGGCGGAGAAGGAGAGGTCGATGAAGAACTTGGTGGCACCCGAGGCGCCCAGGACGGCGCCATAGATGGTGAACAGGATGATGTACGTCGCCGCCACGTCGGTGGGAACACCGAAGAGTCCCTGGGTACCCATGACGTTGTGGCCCACCAAGCGGATCCACTCGAAGGACGAGGTGTTGAACGGGGCAGGGACGAAGGAGCCGAAGGAGGCGTAGGCGAAGAAGCCCACCACCACCAGCGGCACCAGGATTCCCACGGTGCGTCGCGATGCCTCGAGGGTGACAAGGATCGCGATCACGCCCATGATCAGGTCAAGGTACGTCGGTGTGATCGCCCGCCGGAAGAAGCCGTCCCAGTCGGAGATGATGTACAGGAACGGCACCAGCGCGACGACGGCCAGCGCCCAGTCCACGACCGAGGGGTTGTCGCTCGAGTTCCGGGCCTTGGACGATTCCGACCGGCCCCAGCCCCGATAGACGAGGAACGTCAGGGACAGACCGATTCCGAGGAACAGGGGCAGGTAGAGCTGGGTGGGCAGAGGGTTGAAGACCCAGTAGAGCGCCAGCAGCGAGAGCCCTGCACCGAAAACCTTGATCAGCAGTCCCGGCAGTCCGCTGAGGTGCCGCGCCGGTTTCTCCGCCTCGTACTCGGCGATCAACGCCTCTTCGTCGATGGCGTCTTCCCGCTCCAGCGGGCTCACGGGGCCGTCGTCCTTGGCCTTGGCGCGGTCCGCCTGTTCATAGGGGTCGGGCGCCTTATGCGTTTCGGCAGGGACTGAACTAGGCGCCTTCACGGCGCCGTTGCCGTCTGGTCGCTCGGTCATGGGGTCTCCTCGAGATGTAACACAACGAACGGATTGCTGTCTTCGACCAGGTTCCACAGTTCGAGCGGCGGGGCACCCGGGACGTGCAGGGTGCGCTCCCCGAGGTCCGTTGCCGCCAGGGAAAGCTTCTCGAACGTCGCGGGCCGCGCCGGGTCGGGTTCGACGACCCATGCGCGGCGATCGGAAGTCCCGGCAGGCGACGGCACGCCGGGGACTGCGTAATACTCCTCCAGCACCGCGAGCTGGTCGGCAGCAATCTGCTCCAACACGTAGGTGCCGTCCGACGAAACGGTATAGCGCTCCTCGGCCAGGGTGCCGTAGATCGAATTGCGGTAGCTCACCGAGAAGCTGTTTCCGGGAAGCGGAACGCTCGCCAGCTCGCCGTCGTCGTTGCTGATGCGAATCGCCACTGGTGCGGGGGAAGATGCCGTTGTTCCAGCGAACGCGAACCCGACACCACCCAGCGTGGCGAGGCATGCCAGGGAGACGACGACGGCTGGCTTGCGCATGTCCTAGCCTGCCGCCTCGTCGAAGTAGGTCTGCGCGCCCGGGCAGGTTTCAACGTAGGAAATGTCCCCTGCGGTGGCGGCATCGAGCTCTTCGGCGGCGGGGTGGACCTGGATGAGGGCCTCCTCGTTTTCGAAGATTGCCTTGGTGATGTCCTGCTGGAGCTGCTCGTCCATGGTGGGGCTCGCCACCAGGAGGTTCGGTGAGGCGATGGCGGGAACGGCTTCGGTCTGGCCCTCATAGGTGTTCGCGGGGATGTCCTCGGCCACGTAGTACTCGCCGTATTCGGACGCCAGTGGCTCCGCGTATTCGCCGATGGGCACCAGCACCATGTCGCCGTCACTGGCGAGGTCGATCAGCGCGCCCGTGGGCAGCCCGCCTGACCAGAAACCGGCGTCGATGGTGCCGTCACGCAGTGCAGCGACGGTTTCGGCGGCACCCAGCTGCCGGCGTTCCACGCCGCCCTCGGGATCGATGCCCGCCGCCTCGAGGATGCGCAACGCCGCCACCTCGGTGGCTGAGCCCGGAGCTCCGACGGAGATGACCTTCCCGGCCATGTCCGCGACCGATTCGATACCGGTCCCGTCGACGCTGACGGCCTGCATGAAGTTGTTGTAGATACTGCCGAGCGAGCAGATTTCCAGGGGGTTGCCCTCGAAGTCGTTCACTCCCTCGACGGCGTCGGCCACCACGTCTCCGACGGAGAAGGCGAGCTGCGCGGAACCGTTCTCGATGAGGAGCATATTGTCCACGGAGGCGTTCGTCTCCTGGACCGTCGCGTCATAGCCCTCGATGTTGTCACGGATCATGGTGGCGAACCCGCCGCCCAGCGGGTAATAGACGCCGCCGGTGCCGCCTGTTGCGATGGACAGTGAGCCTCCGCCGCCTGCTTCCGCGCCGCCGCCGCCGTCACCGCCGGTGCTGGGTTCAGGGCTTCCGCAGGCCGAAAGGAACAGGGCAGGGGCAAGAAGGGCTGCTGCGCAGAGGTGCTTCCGGCTTCGCTGTTTCGTGCTCATGGATTTCTTCCTTTGTTGATGGTGGTGTCGAAGGTACTGGTTTCTGGCCTTGGAGTGTCGTCGCTTTCGGGGACGGTGCCGGGCGCCGGGACGTTCCCGGCCGCAAGCAGGCCCGCGAGCATCCGGTAGTAGCCCACCAGCAGGGAAAGCTCGGCAACCCCGGCATGCCCGAAGTGCAGGAATACGGCGGCGTGGTGGTTCTCGCTGATGGTGGTGCCGCACAGGAGCGCCCCGGTGAAATCAAGTGCTGCCCGCTCCGCGGCGTCGAGGGTCGGTGGCATGCTGCCGTTCCTGAGGTGCTCCAGTTCGTCCTCGTCGATCCCGACGGTGGCTGCCACACGGCTGTGGGCGTACCACTCGTAGGCCGAGTCGAGCTCGGCCGAGACCGCACAGATGACGAGTTCCCGCAGCCGCCCGTCGAGGGTGCCGCCGAAGCGCAGCACGGCACCGAGGACCTGGACGGCGTTGCCGATGGCCGGAGCGAAAAGCAGCGCGTTGAACGGCCCGGCCAGGGCGCCGTCGTCGTAGGCCACAGTGAACGGGCCGTTGCCGCGTGGCGGGCCGGCAATCGAGTCGTAGACGGCGCGCTGGTCGGCCGAGAGCCCGGCAGGGGTCAGAAGCGGAAATCGTCCAGCCTGTGGAGTGGACGTCGGGGTTCCAGTGGAATCAGATCCAGTGGCATCGGACCCCGTGGCATCAGACAAGGGTTCGGCCCCCATCCACGTAGAGGACATGGCCGGTGACGAATGCCGCCTGCCGCGACGCCAGGAAGAGTACAGGCCCGGTGAGGTCGTCGACGGTGCCGAGCCGCCCGGCGGGAACCATGCCCGTGTAGTGGTCGCGCACCCCCGGGCGGTCGAGGTAGGCGCCGGTGAGAGCAGTCTCCACGTACCCGGGCGCGATGGCGTTGACGGTCACGCCGCTGGCCGCCCATTCCCGGGCCATCACGCGGACCAGTTGGTTCAACCCACCCTTGCTCGCCGCGTAGGGCCCATGATCGGGGTGGGCGAGCAGGCTGGAGACGGAGGAGCAATAGATTTGCCGGCCGTGGCGGGCCTCGACCATCCGGCGGCCCGCAGCGCGGCCGAGGCGGAAGGCACTGGACAGGTTGACCTCGAGGATCCTGTCCCAGTCATCGTCGCCTGTCTCAAGGATGGGCACGCGGTGGTTGATCCCGACGGCGTGGACCAGGACGTCGATGCCGCCCAGCTCCGTCTCGGCGGCACGGACCGCCCGCTCGCATCCTTCGGTGGTGGTCAGGTCGACGGCGACGGTGCCGGCCCGCCCGGCGAAAGCCGACAGTCGTTCCGGGTCCCGGTCTGCCACGAGGACGCTCGCTCCTGCCTCCATGAAGGCAGCAACGCTGGCCGCACCGATTCCGCCGGCTCCGGCCACCAGTACCCGTTGGCCCTCCAGACCAAGCCAGTCAGACAATCGAACCATCTCCACTTCGGTGGGCGGACAGTGTACGTACCCTGCTGGCGCCGAGATCCGTTCCTGGAGTCATCTGGAGACTGTATACAATCCCAGCACAAAACGTAATCCCCGTCACACAATTGTAATCCAATGGGTTTTGCGCCGGACAGGATGGTCAGGCCGGTTTGGCTACCGGGGCCGGACGGGCTTCGAGGAAGGTCCGAAGGGCTTCAATGGCGTGCTCGCGGTGTTCGTCAAGCAGCAGAATGAGCTTGTCGGCGTTCCGCTCCGCGAACGCGGCGATGATCAGGGTGTGCTCATGCTCGACTCGTGTGCGGTTCGCCTCCGCTCCGTAGTAGACGAACCGGTAGGCGTCGGTCGAGTCCCAGAGGACCTTGATGATCCGCTCGAGGCGCGGCATCCCCGCAGCCCGCACCAGGACGAAGTGGAAGCGCCGATTGGCCTCGGTCATTCTGAGCAGGTCGCCGGCAGCGCTCGCCGTCTCCACCTCGCCGGCGGCAGTCCTCAGATCCATCAGCACACGGTTATCGGGTCTTCTTGCCAGGGCAACCCGTGTGGCCTCGGCCTCGAGGAGTTGTCGAATCCGGTAGACCTCCAGGAGGTCCGAGAGGGACAGGGTGGCCACCTTATGGCCACGGTGGGGTTCGTAGTGGATCTGGCCCTCGGCTTCAAGGATCTTGAACGCTTCCCGCAGCGGCACCCGGCTGACGCCGAACCGTTCAGCGAGTGCGTCCTGGCGAAGGGGCTGGCCGGGCAGGAATTCACCGGCAATGATGGCCCGCCTGAGCTCAGCGAGGACAAATGCCTGGGCGGTCGGCGGGCGTCTGGAGCTTCCGGCGGCACTGTCGGTCACGAAACCGGCCCCTTCAATTCAGCTCTCACCGTTGGTATTCTAGCCGGGCCCGCTTCGGTTTGTTCGAGGCCCGGCGGTCCGGTCCGGAATTCGATCGCCGGGATGCGATATTTTGGGAAGGTCCTGTTCCCGACCCCGGAGAATCCATGAACCCGCGCACCCTGTTCCGCACCGTTGCCGTGGCCGAGGCGCTGACCTGGGCGTTCCTTCTGACCGGGATGTTCTTCAAATACATCGCGCGCACCACGGAGGCGCTCGTTCCGCCGGCCGGTGCCCTCCACGGGTTCGTCTTCCTCTGTTTCCTCGCCAGCACCGCATTCGTCTGGATCAACCAGCGGTGGTCGCTGCGCACCGGGCTGCTGGGCTTCGCCTCCGCCGTCATCCCCTTCGCCACTGTTCCCTTTGAGCGGTGGCTGGAGCGCAAGGGCCAACTCGACGGCACGTGGCGCCTCGCTCCCGGCCGGGAAGCTCCCGGAAATCCGGCAGAGAAGCTGCAGGCCGGAGTGCTGCGCGCTCCGGTAGTGGCCGCCGTGATCGCAGTGGCGGGTATCGCTGCGGTGTTCACGCTCCTGCTGATCATCGGCCCTCCGGTCCCCTCGAGCTGACGGACCGATCATGACTGCTGACCTCGATCTCGCTGCTACCTCCAGCGATGACCGCTACTTCCGCCACAGCGGGCGACGCTGGCGGAAAACGGACCCCAGTATCCCGGAGCCCATTCGGGCCAGGCTCGTATCCCACCTCGGCAGGGGCCGTTCGGGCGTCCGGAACTCCAGGGAGAACGACGACGGCGGCGCTGCACTCGGTGCGGCCCGCGCTATCGTGCAGCTCGCCAAGGAGGGTCTGGGGGAGCGGGGCACGGCCTGGTGGGAGCAGTCGCCGCCCGAGCGCCATGAGCGCTGGGAAAGGGCGCTCGAGGAGCTGGACCGGTTGCACGGCGAGGGCCTGGCCGGCGCATGAGCGGGGGATCGTCGAATGAGCCGGTGCGCGTGGCGGAGCCATTGCCTCCGGATGCACGCTCGCTGCGCGCCGAGATCCTCCGCATCGCGGAGCAGCGGGGCTCGGGCAAGACGCTGTGTCCCTCGGACGCGGCCCGCAGCGTCGGCGGCACTGCATGGCGCGGGCTGATGCCGGAGGCCCGGCTCCTGGCTTTTGCGCTGGCGGGCGAGGGGCTTGTGGAGGTGACCCAGCAGGGCGAGAAGGTGGCGGACGGAGTGCGGGGCCCCATCCGCATCCGGTGGATCGACCCGGCCTGAGCTCCAGTCGCGGCGCTGGGCCACGTGGGGCTGGTGCCAGCAAAGTTCTAGGCTGATTGCATGAACAGTTCCCGCTTCCTTCATCCTCCAACCCTCGCCGCTACCGACTACGCCTACGCAGCGGTGGTTCCGGCGTCGTCGCGCCTGCTGTTCCTTGCGGGAGCCTGCCCACTTGACCCGGATGGCACCGTTCCAGCTGCCGGCTTCGCCGATCAGGCGCGTCGGGCGATGGTCAATCTCGACGTCGCGTTGACGGCTGGCGGTGCCGGGCTGGACGATGTCGTGAGTATTCGGGTCCTAATTGCCTCGGCGGACCAGCGCCATCTGGTGGAAGCGTGGGACGTGGTGCGTGCAGCCTTCGGTGCTCATTCGCCACCGAGCACGCTGCTGGGCGTCACCGTCCTCGGCTACCCGGGACAGCTTGTCGAGGTCGAGGCTGTCGCCGCGGTTGCAGGTGCTGAGCCGGGAGCATCGTGAGAATTACACCGAGTGAATGGTCCAGCCTGTTTCGAAGCATTCGCCGGGTTCGATGATGATCAGGTCCGTGCCGGAGTTGAAGGCGTCCGGAGGGCAGGTCATCGCCTCGATCGCCATCCCGCGCCGTGAAATCGATTCGTCCGGCTGATCGGCCGTATGGACCTGGACCCAGGGGCAGGTTCTGTCGAAGGTCATTCCGGCGCCCCGGCCGCCCGGTCCCACCACGCTGACGGTCACCGATCCGCCGTCGTCGTAGTCGAGCGAGGTGAACGCGTGGTCGAGGTAGGTGGAGCCGATCCGGCGGGGAGTGCGGAAATCGAAGGCCTCCGGAACGGGCAGCAGATCCGTGGGAATCAGCCGCTCCTCCGTTACTTCCAGGTAGGAGTTCGCCGGTAGCGACAGGGTCCACTCGTCCACCCTGCCGCCGCCGTCGCCCAGCAGGTAGGGGTGGGATGCGACGCCGAAGGGCGCGGGGGAGGGCCCGGTGTTCTCGGCCCGGATCCGGGTGGAGAGCCCCTCGTCGGTGAGACGGTAGGTGACTGAAAGGGCGACCCGGAAGGGGTATCCCTTCTGGGGAACCACTTCGGTCCGGAGCTGCAGGGTGCCTGCACTCGAATCCACCAGCTGCCAGTCGTTCCACACGACGAGTCCGTGCAGCGCATGGTTGCGCTCAGGCTCGGTGATGGCCAGCACCTGCTCGGTGCCGGCGAAGCCGTACCTGCCGTCCACCACCCGGTTCGGCCAGGGGGCGAGGACCGCGCCCCTGAAGTAGGGCCGGATGCCCTTCTGGCCGAAGGGAAGGATCAGGTCGCGGCCGTCGAAGGTCAGGCTCCGGAGGGAAGCACCGACGCTTGCGAAGGACGCGGAATACCGGCCGGACCGGAGATCAGAACGGCGGCCGGACAACGGGACCATGGCGGAGCCTTCACCCATTGCCGGCCAGCTCAGGCTCCGGGCCGTTCCACTCGACGGGTTCGGCATGCATCGACCGGTAGGTGATGGCCGGATCCCAGCTGTGGAAGAGAAGGTATTCCTGCCCGTCCGGCCCGGTGACGAGGTCCTGACCGCCGGGGCCGACGTACCGATCGTCGTCGAAGGATGCGGAGGAAAGAAGCGGTTCGGGCGCTTTCTCCCACGGACCCTCCAGCGTCGGGGAGGAGGCATAGCCCACGTTGTAGGCGGGGCCGCCATAATCATTGCTCGAATAGAGCAGGACCAGCTGCGAGTCCTGCTGCACGATCGTGGGCGCCTCCACGAGGTTGCCCTCCCAGTCGAGGGTCTGGGTGATGAGTTTGCGGGCCGGCCCGGCCAGGGTGAGCCCGTCCGCGCTGAGTGGCGTGGCCTGGATCCAGGTATCGAGCTCACAGCAGTTGCCGTCGTTCTTCCAGACGAGGTGGAGTCCCTCGTCGGAGGAGAACGTGCTGGCGTCGATGGCGCCACCCTCGTCCTCAGGACAGACCAGCATCTCTTCGCCGACCACGGTGAACGGCCCAGCGGGATCGGTGGCGGTGGCGACGCCGATGCACTGGAGGGTCGGTTCGAAGTTCGTTGCGGTGAAGTACAGCACGAACTGGCCGTCGGACACCTCGGTGACCTCCGGCGCCCACGTCTTCCCTGGGATGGTCCACGACGGAAGCTCCGGCAGGGCATCCTCAGGAAGCTGCTCCCACTCCACCAGATCGGTGGAGGTGGCTACCTGGACGTTCTTGCGGTTGCCGTTGGAGGCATACGCGTAGTAGGTGTCACCCACCTTGAGGACATCCGGGTCAGGAAAATCAGCGTCGAGGACCTGGGTCGAGGAGCCCTCAGCGGTGTCCGTCGGCCCGGCGTCCTCCGCTTCGCCTGCGGGCGAGCAGCCGGCCGTTGCGGCGGCCAGAAGGCTCGCCGCAACGACCGTATGCACAGCTCTGATGCGCTGGTGCATCACCCTTTCACTCCGGAGCGGGAAACTCCCTCGATGATGAAGCGCTGAAGGAAGACGAACAGGGCCAGGACGGGCACGCTCGCCACCACCGCGCCTGCCATCAGGAGGTCATACCGCACGGCGTTCGCCGACTGCAGGGTGGAAAGCCCCGGCGGCAGCGTCTGCACCTCGGGACTGAACAGGACGTAGATCGGCCAGAGGAAGTCGTTCCAGTTCGTCAGGAAAGCCAGCAGTGCCAGCGTGGCCATGGCCGGCTTCGCGAGCGGCAGGATGATTTTCGTGAACATCTCGAATCGGTTGGCGCCGTCGAGGCGGGCCGCCTCCTCGAGGTCGTCCGGCAGCGCGATGAAGAACTGGCGCATGAAGAACACTCCGAATGCCGATGCGGCCGTCGGAACGATGATGGCGACGAGCGAGTTGAGCCACCCTAGGTCACTCACGATCAGGTAGTTGGGAATCACCAGGATGACCGGTGGTACCAGCAGCGTGGCAACGATGACGGCGAAGACGATCTTCTTGCCGCGGAAGTTCATCCGGGCCAGCGGGTACGCCGCCAGGGATGCGGTGACGACCACGAGAGCCGAATGGAGCAGCGCCGCGATCATGCTGTTCACGAACCAGCGCAGCACCGGCGTGTTGCTGTCCGGTGCCAGGATCGTCTGATAGGCCTCCAGGGAGAAGGGGTTGGGGATCCAGGTCGGCGGAATCCCGGTGGCATCGGCCCGCGTCTTGAAGGAGGTGATGATCATGAAGATCAGGGGACTGATGAAGACCAGCGCCACCAGGCCGAGGATGATCAGCCGCACGATCGAACGACGGCGGCTGCCGGGCACGTGGCGGTCGGCCCTTGAGGTGTCTTTCGCGTTGACGGTATCGATGGCCTGGCTCATCAGGACCCCTTCTTTTCGCGGAACAGCCAGAAGACCACGAGGCTGAGTCCAATGAGGAAGACGGTCAGCACATAGCTCATCGCCGCGGCGCTGCCCATCTGGAAGTTGCGTAGTCCTGTGTCAGCGATCTGGTAGATCGCCGTGCGCGTTTCCCTGCCCGGGCCGCCCTGTGTGATGAGGAACGACTGTCCGAACATGTTGACCGAGGCGATCAGGGTGACGATGGTGACGAAGGACAGCACCGGACGCAGGCCCGGAAGGGTCACGTTGACGAATTGCTGCCAGCCGTTGGCGCCGTCCACCCGGGCTGCCTCGTACAGTTCGGCCGGGATGTCCTGCAGCGCGGCAAGATAGATCACGGCGTTGAAACCCAGGGTCCACCACACGGTCACCCCGACCAGCGCAACCCATGCGGCAGGAGTGGAGGTTGTCCACGCGATGTCGTTCGGAAGGCCGAGCAGACCCAGGTAGTAGTTGACCAGGCCGATGTTGTTGTCCAGGAGGTAGCGCCAGAGGACGGCGACCACCGCGACGCCCAGGACGTAGGGGGCGAAGTACACCGCCCGGAAGAAGTTGCGGCCGGGAAACTTCTTCGCCATGAGCAGTGCCACCCCGAGGGGGATGGTGAGCAGGAGGGGCACGCTGAACAGTGTGAAGATACCTGTTGCCTGCATCGAGCCCCAGAAGTTCTGGAACTGGGCGGAGTCGGGCTGGAACAGCTCGGTGTAGTTCTGCAGCCCGACGAAGGGTTTCAGGGGCCGGGTGTAGTCCCAGGTGTGCAGGCTGATCCAGGCGCCGAAGACGATGGGCACCAGGACGAAGCCGATGAACAGGATGAGGTACGGCGCGAGGAACAGCCAGGGTGTTCCTGGTGCCTGCCTGCGGATCTCCCGGGGCGATGACTTGGCGCGGGACTGCCGGGGTGCCCTCTGCTCTGAGGGGGCACCCCCTTCCTTCAGGGTCGTCATGATCCCTATTCTCCGAACGACGCTTTGTTCTCTTCCATCAACTGCGAGGCGTTCTCGGCGGCCTCGGTCATTGCTTCCTCCGGGGACTGGTCGCCCAGGACCGCCTTGTTGACGCCGACCTCGAGTGTCTCGGTCTGTACGGCGCCGATTCCGGGGATGGGCGGCAGGAACCGCATGTCGTCGATGTTCTCGGCGATCGCTTCCTGAGGCATGCCGTCGAGCGCACCCGCGGCGCGGACCGATTCGCGGGCGGGAATCATGCCGGAGCCGGCCCATTCCTCGGAGTTTTCGCTCATCCACGCAATGAACACCTTGGCCGCGTTCTGCTTGTCGGCGTCGGGCGTTGCCTGGCGGGGCAGGAAGAAGTTGTGCGAGCTGCCCCACACGGCTTCCTCGGAACCGATGGTCGGGAGAGGAGCTGCAGCGTACGGCAGGCCGGAGGCCTCCAGGTCATTCAGCTGCCAGATACCGTCCCACGTGATGGAGGTCTCACCGTTCTTGAAGGCCACGTACTGCGAATCGAGGGCCACGTTCGAGGGACTGTAGCCGTTCTCGATGATGTCGGTCTGCCAGGTGATGGCGTCAATCCCTTCCGGTGACGCGAAGTTGGCCTGGGACGCCTCGGCGTCGTACGGCTGGCCGCCGTTCTGCCACAGCAGGGACAGGTTGATCAGGTGGCTGGGCCATAGCGACGGCATCCAGAAGGGATTCTCGTAGCCGGCGGCCTGGAGCTTCTCGAGCGCGTCCTCGAACGACGCCGCATCGGTAGGAGCCTCGGTGATGCCGGCCGCTGCGAAGTGCTCGGTGTTGTAGTACATCGCCAGGGAGTGCACATCGAGGGGGACGCCGAAACGCTCCTCCTTGTACACGCCCGCGTTCCAGACTTCCTCGGTGAAATCGTCGGCCGTGAGCTCGAGGGTATCGGTGAGATCGTCCACGGGCACGATGACGTTGCGGGCCGCGTTGGTGGACAGCTGGTCCAGGTGCATGA
Organism: Arthrobacter sp. Br18; assembly: GCF_000520555.1. Taxonomy (GTDB): domain Bacteria; phylum Actinomycetota; class Actinomycetes; order Actinomycetales; family Micrococcaceae; genus Arthrobacter_D. The sequence goes on from NZ_AZSA01000212.1 coordinate 21,864, forward strand.
CGCCGACGTCCGGGCCCTCGCCGGCAGTAACGGCCGCCGGAAGCCTCTGGTAGAAGTCCGCCCACTGCATGGTGTTGGAGACGACCTTGATATTTTCGTGCTCGGCGTTGAACTCCTCCACCATTCCCTCCATGAAGGGTCCGTCACCGCCCGTGAAGCCGTTCCAGTAGGAAAGCTCTACTTCGGGGCCGGTGTACTCGCCGGTGAACTCCGCTGCTGCCTGGTCTCCTCCGGAGCCCCCGCATGCCGTCAAACCGAGCAATGCCACGGCGCCGATGGCCGTTGCGGCCTTCAGGTGCCTGCGCAGAAATCGCTTGGGGTTGGTCATTATTGTCCTCCTCGTTGAAAACGCGTGCGTTCGTCCTGGCTACTGCGGAGGGGCAGGTTTTGCCTCCACCCCCGACATGTGATCCAACTTACAGCGCTGTAAACAACCTGTCCAGTGCTTTGGAAAGAGGAAACGGAACGGCGGAGCAAACAGGAGGAACCGCTTTAGACTTGGACAGACCTGAGGAGAAGCGCATGAAGAAGGTTCGGCTTGCCGATGTGGCAAAGGTGGCAGGCGTATCGATGAAGACGGTCTCGAACGTGGTTCACAACTATCCCCACGTGACGCCGGAGATGCGTCGGAAAGTGCAACTGGCGATCGATGAACTCGGTTACAAGCCGAACCTCACCGCACGTCGCCTGGCGACCGGAAAAACCGGCATGATCGCTCTCGCCATCCCCGAGATCGACCATCCGTACTTCTCCGAGCTGTCCCGCTACATCGCGGAAGAAGCGAGCCTGCGGGGCTACCGCGTGCTCGTCGAGCAGACGCTGAACAACCTCGCAGCGGAGCAGGCAGTGCTGAACGACCGCGAGGCGGGCCTGGTGGATGGAGTGATCTTCCATCCTGTGCGCATGCAGTCCATGGACATCGCGATGCTTCGTCGGGACGTCCCACTGGTCCTGCTCGGTGAATCCACCATGCCGGTCACGGCCGACCACGTGATGATCGACAATGTGGCAGCCGCCCGCGATGGGGTTCGTCATCTCCTCGCGCAGGGCCGTCGTCGGATTGCGTTCCTGGGGCTCGTGGCGGGAGACATCACCGGATCGACCGATCAGCGGCTGCTCGGCTACCAACAGGGTCTGCTCGAAGCGAAGATGCCGCTCGACCCGCACCTCGTCTTCTCCGCACCGGATTTCTCACCCGAGGACAGTGCGGAGGCCGTGCAGCGTGCGTTGGCGTCGGGCATCTCCTTCGACGGGATCATCTGCCGTGACGACAGGTTCGCGACCGGCGCGCTGCATGCCCTGCGGAACGCGGGATCGAGGGTGCCCGAGGACGTTGCCGTCGTCGGATGGGACGACACCGAGCTGGGGCGCTGGGCGGCTCCGTCCCTCACCTCCATAGCACCGGACAAGAGGGAGCTCGCGGCCACCGCTCTTGAAATGCTCGGTGAGAGGATCGACGGGCTGCAGGGGATAGGCCGGCACCGTATCGTTTCCCATTCCCTCAGCATTCGGGAGAGCGCACCCGCCGGAGCGCCGGTACTGTTGTAGGGAAATGGCTTTACAGCGCTGGAAAAATGGTACAGGATGTCCGCATGTCCATTGCGAATTCGTTCAGTGCCAGTGTCCAAGACGGCGAGTACCCCCGTCCCCAGTTCGTCCGTCAACATTGGACCGATCTCGGCGGCAAATGGAGCTTCGACCACGACGACGACAACGTGGGCATGGCTGAGAAATGGTTCGCACCCGGCAGCAGCCTGCCTCGGACCATCAACGTCCCCTTCCCTCCGGAATCCGTGGCGTCCGGCATCAATGACACAGGGTTCCATCCCGTGGTCTGGTACCGGCGCACCGTCACCCAGGATGAGATCGGGCGAAGCGGCCGCAGGACGGGCGACGATCGGGTGCTCCTGCATTTCGGAGCCGTCGACTACCGGGCGACCGTCTGGGTCGACGGACAATTGGTCGGCTCCCACGAGGGCGGACAGACACCGTTCTCCGTGGACATCACCATCCACACGCAGACTCCCGGCGACCTCTCCCTCGTTGTCCGTGCGGAAGACGATCCGCACGACGTCGCACAACCGCGTGGGAAGCAGGACTGGCTGGAGGACCCGCACGTCATCTGGTACCACCGGACCACCGGTATCTGGCAGCCGGTCTGGCTCGAGTCCGTTCCTGCAGTATCGATCGAGGAGATTGCCTGGGAGCCGCAGGTCCCGGCCGGATCCGTTCAGCTCGAACTCGATCTGTCGGCGCGGCATCCCGATGCGGTCACGGTGAAGGTCGAACTGAGTTACAAAGGGCGTGCCCTCGGGACCCACACGACGACGGCGGACGAGCCCCACGTCGTGATGAACTGCGCCATCGCGCACCAGGCCAACGGCCAGGCCTATGAGTCGTTGCTGTGGTCTCCGGAACACCCCCGCCTCATCGATGGCAAGGTGTCCCTGCTCGATTCCGACGGGCGGGTTCTCGACGAACTGTGGTCCTACTTCGGGATGCGCAGCGTCGGCACGGAGGGCAGGCACTTCCTCCTCAACGATCGTCCCTACTACGTCCGATCGGTCCTCGAGCAGGGCTACTGGCCGGAGTCGCTCCTCACGGCCCCCGACGCGGCCGCGCTCCGCGACGAGGTGCAGCTCATCAAGGATCTGGGATTCAATGCCGCCCGGCTGCATGAAAAGGTCGAAGACCCTCGCTTCCTCTACTGGGCGGACCGCCTCGGTCTCCTTGTCTGGGGGGAAATGGGCAGCACCTTCGAGTTCTCGCCCACAGCGGTCGAAAGGGTTGCCCGTGAATGGGCGAGCGTTGTCAAGCGCGACCGGTCCCATCCCTGCATCGTGACCTGGGTTCCACTGAACGAGAGCTGGGGTGTCCAGCAGATTGCGCACGATCCGGCTCAACGCCATTTCGCCCAGGCAATGTACCACCTTACGAAGGCACTCGACACTTCGCGGCCGGTCATCTCCAATGACGGCTGGGAGCATGCGGAGTCGGATCTCTTCACGGTCCACGACTACGCCGTGACCCATGAAAAGCTTCATTCGCACTACAGGGACCCCGCCGCTTTCCAGTCCCTGGTCGACGGCGTGGGGCCTGCCGGGCGCCGCTTGAGCGTCCTGCCCGAGCTGGTGAGGACCCAGCCCGTCATGGTGTCGGAGTTCGGCGGGGTTTCCTACGCACCGGACAGTCCCATCGACACCTGGGGCTACTCCACCGCGGACTCGCTGGAGGACTTCGCCCTCCGGTTGGAGGCGCTCTTCTCGGCACTCCACCAAAGCCCCATCCTTGCCGGTTTCTGCTACACCCAGCTGACGGACACCCTGCAGGAGGCGAACGGCCTGACGGACGAGAACCGCAAGCCGAAGCTTCCCATTCCTGAGATCCGGAAGATCGTGATGGGGAACGCGTGGACGCCCGGAGGTTCCGACCATGGGTGAGGCACCACGGATTCCGTCAGCAGTGGACATCCCGATCCCGGAGGGTGGAAGCGATGTGGCGCGGGAGGCGGTCACCGGCCTCTATACGCGGGGGGTCATCGCCCGCAAGGAAGCCTTCCCGCGCCAGTGGGCATCCCAGCTGGGCGAGGACATCGACACGGCGTTCAGGGAGGCGCTGTCCAGGCCGAACGGCGCCGTCGGACGCGGGCCGAAGCGGTACTACGTGGAGATCCACCCTGAACAGTTGCGGGGGTGGCTTGAGCTGGTGGACCATCCCTGGGTCCGTATGGTGTGCGAATCGGTGCTCGGCCCGGATTACCAGATCGTTGAACTCGGGTTCGACATCCCTGGTCCGGGTGCTGTGAACCAGCCGTGGCATCGGGACTTTCCGATGCCGGAGGAGACCCGGGTGAACAGGCGGTTGACATCGCTGGCCTTCAACGCCACCGCCGTCGACACCGCAGAGGACATGGGTCCGTTCGAGATCGCTCCTACCACGCAGTGGGACCTTCCGGACGGCTTCGACCATGCCATGTTCCCGCCGAAATCGGTGTATCCCCGTTACGAGGCCCTGGCCGAACGGAAGTACCCGAGGATGGGTGATATCTCGGCGCGATCGGCCTTGACCATCCACCGGGGGACGCAGAACAGGTCGGACAAATCCCGGCCCGTCCTGGTCCTCGGGGTGGACGCCCCGGGAGCCGGTAACGCCGCCCACCATTCGATGGAAGTCACGAGGGAGTTCTTCGAGTCCCTGCCCCAGCGTGTCCGGGACCATATCGTGTGCCCCGTGGTGGAGACACTGACCCCGATTACCCAGAAGCATTCCATCGAGGGCCTCATGATGGGTGAGGCCTGACGGCACCGCTTTCGCCTACTGCGCGCTCCTGATTCTCTCTTCTACTTCGCGGCCAGCTCGGGGTGGTGGAGTTCGGCGACGTCGGGATGGGCACGCACGCGGCCCTTCAGCACGTTCGAGCCGTAGGACGCGAGCATGGGGTTGTCGGGATCATCCGACAGGCCACGCGCCTGGGCCCGCAGTTCGGGAGCCAGCGGGACGGGATCGATCACGGCGTCGAGCCGGGGCGACCAGAAGAACGGCACTGCATAGCGGTCGACGCCGGGCGGCGGGGACTGCACGCGGTGGATGGTCGCGGCGAGGTAGCCCCCGGTGGCCACCTCCAGCATCTCCCCGAGATTGACGACGAGCGCACCCGGGACAGGGTCGACGGGCACCCAGCCGTCAGCTCCCTGGGGGAGGACCTCGAGGCCGCCCACCTCGTCCTGCAGCAGCAGGGTCACGAAACCGTAGTCGGCGTGGGCCCCGACACCCTGGTTGCCCGAGTCCTTCACCGCGCCGCCCACGTAGTGGACCAGCTTCGCCATCCAGGCCGGTGCTCCTTCGAACGGCTCTGCGAAGTAGTCCTCGGGCAGCTGAAGCGCGACGGCGATCGCCGAGAGCAGCTCCGCTCCCACCTCCGACATCAGGTCCGCCCACTGCATGGCCGCCTGCTCAAGTTCGGGCAGGATGTCCCGGGGCCACAGGTTCGGGCCCTGAAGCAGCCAGAAGGGCTCGTGCTCCGGGTAGCTTTCCAGGGCAGGACGCTCCGGGGAGAAGTCGATCTGCTCCCGCGCGTCGGGCCGGCCCTTCGTCACTTCCGTTCCCAGCCGGGCGTAGCCGCGGAAGTGCGCGGACGTCCGGTTGTCCAGGGTGAGGCGGTCCTCCAGCGGAAGGTCGAAGAACTCCTTCGTCACGCGGAACAGGGAGTCCACCTGGAATTCCGCTGCGCCGTAGTTGATGAGCTGGAAAAAGCCGACGGTGTGGGCGGCGTCGCGAAGCGTGTCGATGAACGCGGGGTTGAAGGTTCCATCGGCATGGCGCGCGGTGCTGAGGTCAAGAATGGGGATCGAACCCTGATTGTGCTGCATGCGCAGGAGACTACTCCTGTTCACCGCCGCACTTTCGGTTTGCGTTACGCCGTGTTTCATCCGCGGCAGGTCCTTCCGGCCGACGACGTTCCCCGCATACTGTTTCCCGCCGCCTATCGGATGGATGAATCTGACCAGACCGCCCAGAACCTTATAGGTTGAAGGGGCGAGTCCGAACAGTGTTCTCCCAACCGGAAGGTGTTCCGTATGATTTTCATCGTCGTCAAGTTTCACGTCAAGCCCGACTGGAGTGATCGCTGGATCGCCCTGACGAAGGACTTCACCGAGGCCACGCGCCGGGAGCCCGGCAACCTGTGGTTCGACTGGTCCCGGAGTGTGGAGGATCCGCACCGCTTCGTGCTCGTCGAGGCCTTCGACGACGACGCCGCCGAAGCGCATGTGAACAGCGAGCACTTTTCACGTGCCATGCAGGACATGCCGCAGGCGCTGGTCGAGACACCGGAAATTATCAGCGAGAAGATTTCCGCTGACGGCTGGGGCCGGATGGGGGAGCTTACCGTCCCCTGATGGCTGATGGCTGATGGCTGATGGCTGGCGGCGTCGCGCGTTTCCGTGGGCGGGCCCCTGTCAGGCGGGTCGTGCCTGTCCGGGGATACCGGACAGGGCAGCTGTCAGCGACCTTTCGAAGATGAAATCGTCCTCCCACCGGTTCCCGAGCGGGAACCGCTTCGAGCCGACCGGCAGGAACCCGTTCCTGGAGTAGAAGCGGATGGCGCGTTCGTTCTCCTGGTTCACGCCGAGCCAGATCCCCGGAAAGCCGTTGCGGAGCGCGTGATCCAGCGTCTCGCGCATCAGGGCAGCTGCCGTGCCCCGCCCGTGGTTGTCCGGGTGGATGTAGAACTTGCTGAGCTCCACGACCGGGGAGAGCGTCAGGGCTTCGACTACGTCCGGGTCGGTGGGCTGGG
>NZ_KI914877.1:0-35206 GCF_000520555.1 Arthrobacter sp. Br18
AGCATGGCGCCTCGGTGTCCAGGTGGTGGCCATCGATCCGTCGGCGGCGTTCCGGAAGGCGTTGCGGATGTGGCTGCCACGCACCGCGGTGTCCGTGGATGCCTTTCATCTGAGCATGCTCGCCAACTCCATGGTGACCGAGGTCCGCCAGCGTCTCACCCACGAAACCAGAGGCAGGCGTGGCCGGGCTGCGGACCCGGTGTGGGCCAACCGCCGGCTGCTGCTCAAAGGCGCGGAAAAGCTCTCCGATCGGGCCAGGAACCGCCTGGACGTCGTGTTCGCCGTCGATGATCCTACCGGGAAGCTCGAGACGGCGTGGCGAGTGAAAGAAGCTTTGCGCGCACTCCTGGGCGTGGGGTCCCTCGCAGAAGCCGACGCTGCCAAAGCCATCCTCAAGGACCTGGTAGAGAGCGCAGGACAACCAGAGACTACCCGGCTGTTCCGAACAGTCTGCCGATGGTGGGACGAGATTGAAGTCCTCGTCATCACCGGAGCCACCACCGCGAAAGTCGAGGCGAATAACACCGCCATCAAGAACATCAAACGCACCGGACGCGGCTTCGTGAATAGCGCTAACTACAGAACCCGTATTCTATTGAGAAGCGCCGCCAGAACGGCACGCTGATCATCTCCTCAGCAGTGGAAATCACCACGAACCACGGAGAGCCTCTAAGTCCGCCCTGTGGGAACTGGAGCAATGACAACGCCCTCCGTGCCGGCTCTCCTCACCACTGATCCGTGCAATGTCGAGAGCGAAATTTTAACGGCTGGACCGCCTCTCCGCTAGATGCGGAGCGAAAAGTTGATGAGATGTGCGTTACATCACATAATTGACACTCCCCAATGCTACTGTCCCCCCTAGAAAATTTGCCTCAGGCAACACGTTCGTCACAGCAGGCCCCGAACGCATGGGTGCCTTGCTGCAGCTGGGATAGCCACTTAGGAGAACCCCTTGAACAGAGACACTCGTACCCGGGGGCTGCGGTGCGCGATGGCGCTCGCCGTAACCTGCGCCGTCGTCCTCACCCCGGTGAGCGCGAACGCGACCATCGAAGCCGCTCCAACCGCTCCCGATGCGACAACCGCTGCATCCGCCTCCTCGCCGGGCGCCGACGGCGCCGCTTCGAAGGCCGACGACCGCTCGGACCCCGTGGCCGGCGAGCGCCGCGACCTCAATCAGCAGGCCGTGGGGAAGGTGATCTCCGGCGAGGCCACGGTGGAGGACCTGAACGGTTCCAGGGCCGTGCAGGTCGCCCCCGGCCAGTGGGCCCAATACGGGCTGCAGGACAGCGACCAGATCCTCTCCTTCCTCGTCGACTTCGGCGATCAGGTGGATCCGCGATTCCCGGCCTCGGCGCCCGGCCCCGAGCGCAACACCATCAAGGAACCGGACCGGACGGTCGACAACTCCACCTACTGGTCGGACACCTTCGACCGCGAGCACTTCCTCGACATGGTCTTCAGTGAGGAGGATGAGTCGCTCAAGGGCGTTTACGAGGAAATGTCCAGCGGCCGGTACACGGTCGACGGTGATGTCAGCGACTGGGTGACCGTTCCCTTCAACTCGGCCAGCTACGGCGAGACCGAGAGCCAGTCGGATATGACCCGCTTCGTCCAGGACACCGCCGACGCCTGGTACGACTCGCAGATCGCAGCCGGGAAGACTCCCTCCGACATCGATGCGTACCTTGCGTCCTTCGACCAGTGGGACCGCTACGACTATGACAAGGATGGCGACTTCAACGAAGCCGACGGCTACATCGACCACTTCCAGGCGATCCACGCCGGCGAGGGCGAGGAAGCCGGAGCCGCGTCGTCGGCTATCTGGTCGCACCGCTGGGCTGTCGGCCAGGCGGGCCGCGGGACCTCAGGACCGGCGGCCAACCCCTTCGGTGGCATCAAGATCGGCGACTCCGACGTCTGGATCCGCGACTACACCACGGAACCCGAGAACGGTGGTCTCGGGGTCTTCGCGCACGAGTACGGTCACGACCTCGGCCCGCCCGACCTCTACGACACCAGCGGCGGCGAGAACGGCACCGGTTTCTGGACGCTCATGAGCTCCGGGTCGTGGCTCGACCACGGCGAGGACTCCATCGGGACCACCCCGAACCACATGGGTGCATGGGAGAAGCTCCAGCTCGGCTGGCTGGATTACGATGTGGCCACGGCCGGCGAGAAGTCGACCCATAAGATCGGCCCGTCGTACCACGCGACGAAGGCACCGCAGGCCGTCGTCGTGAACCTCCCGAAGGACGCGGCGGGCAACAGTCGCTTCTATATCGCGGAAAACCGCCAGTACGCAGGCTACGATGCGACCCTGGCCACCGGACCCTACAACTTCGGGTGGGGTTTCACGGCGCCGGACACGGTGGAGCACTTCGCCTACCAGGACGGGCTGAGCATCACGTACTGGAACACCGCGCAGCGCAACAACAACACGCGTCAGCATCCGGGTTCAGGCCTTGCCCTGCCGGTGGATGCGAACCCGAAGGCCCTCACCTGGTCGGACGGCACCGTGGTGCGTAACCGCGTCCAGAGCTACGATGCCACCTTCGGCAAGCAGGCCACCGACGCGCTCAGCCTCCACCGCGAGCTGGCCACCGGCATGACGACGCTCGATGCACCGTCGCAGCCCGGCGTCGCCGTCTTCGACGACACCAACCCAGGCGCCTACTACGACGCCGCCAACCCCGGCGGATCCGTCATCGTTGCGGGGACGGGCACCAGGATCGAGGTCGTCCAGGCCAACTCGGCCGAAATGATGACACTCTCTGTGAAGTAATGGGTTCGATCTGCAACGCAAGAAGTCGGGAGGCAGCTCCCGGCTTCTTGCGTGTGCACCCGGAACCTGAACCGCAAGGCCTTCGGCTGATCGGGGCCTTGTGCCCTAGTACGCGGCCACCATCCCCGCTGTACTTGTGGTGACACCTGGGACTGCTCCGCACCGCGGAACCCACGACTCCACGAACGAGGGAACCTACGTTATGACCAGCATCAGTGCCTTGTGGACCAGACTTGACCCGGTCGTGCAACAGTGGCTCCTCCGGAACCCCGGGACCGGGGTTCTGCCACGCACCCAGGTCAATCGGGTGGAGAAAGCCACCGGGCACGCCCTGTCCGTCGACGAGCACGGCGAGCACTGGTTCTCACTGGCGGATCTTGTCTTTCTGAAGGCCAGAAGGCACGCGGCGTCGTCCCGGGGCAATGCTTTCCAGCCGGATCCCGACGGTAGGATGACGGATGCTGACCCGGGTTCGAACCCCTACGAGGAAGCCCTGGACCGGTAATGCCGGCTCCCGGCACCCGGCGGCCTTCCCTATCCGTTGTGGCACCTGCGGACAGTACCACCATCGCGCAGGAATCCGACGTCCTCCAGAACGGGTCAAGCGGCGACGTGCAGCGGCGCCGCGCAATGGCGCTGCACCCCTCGGCAGGGGTACAGAAACTGCATATCCTGATCCACTCCGATCCGGATCTCGGGCGCGTCCACATCGTCGTCGGAGGCTGCTTGACTCCCGTCAACGTCCATGGCCTCGATCTGGTGGTGCGACGGGTCAGTTCCCTGTCGCCCGGGAGCGAGGTGGTCCTCAACCTCACCCAGGCACAAGCCTGGGAGGGGATGAGTGGGACTCTGGAGGCAGCGGCCATCGAGGGCCGGGTGAGTGAGGGCGCACCAGCACACTGTGAACGCCGCCGGCTGCGCGTACTCCCGACAAAGGCGCAGGGCAGCGCTGAAGAAAAGTTGTGAACGGCTCTGCTCGGTGTCTCCGGGACGTCGTCGCTCCTCGGTCCCCGGGAAGCTGCCGCACCGGCAGATTCACGTGCGGGTGCTCCTGATCACACCTGTTTCTCCTCGGTGGTCGGCCGAACGACCAGGACGGGCACCGCTGCGTGATGAACGACGTGGGTGGAGACTGAGCCGAGGAGCAGTCCTTTGAATCCTCCCCGGCCACGGGATCCGACGACGATAAGGTCCGACCCTCGGGCAGCATCAAGCAGGACTTCGGCTGTCAGGCCTTGAATAATTTCGGTGCTGATCGGGACACCCTCGGTCTCCACGGCCTTAAGGGCCTTCTGTTGTGCCTTTTCCGCTGCCTCCCGAAAGAGAGTCGGGTCAAGAGGCTTTCCATCTCCGACCGACGGTGCGTGCCAGGCAGTGACCACCCGCAACGCTCCGGCCCGGAGACGGGCTTCGGTCACGGCCCACCTGAGAGCTGCCACACCAGACGGAGAATTGTCCACCGCGGCGACAACTTCGAAGGGTTTTCTGCTGTTCATGGCCTTGTCCTTAGGTTGCGTAGGGATGGAAGTGATGCCGCGCGACCGTGCGGAGGGCAGCCGGCATGCGCTCACCATTGCTGCCGGGTCGGGGTCGATACGTCATGGTTACTACCTTCATCCGGAAGGAGAGGCGTGGCTAGAGTCGAAAGTCACGGCGGCGCACCGGTACAGCGGATGCGGTTGGCGGCGGGTTGCCAGGGGGGCGTTGTGGCGACACAATGAAGCCCTGTCAGGTGGAGAGGAAGCCGCGGAATGGGTGCACGCAGAAAGTCCTGGAAGGACCTGGGACCCGGTCAGCGTTTCGGGCTGCTCCTCGGCGCGGCGGTGCAGTGGGCCCTGCTCGCCCTTGCGCTGGGTGATCTGCGGCGACGTCCGGCAGAGCAGATCCGTGGAAGCAAGCGGTGGTGGAGCGCGGCGGTGTTTGTCAACACCATCGGGCCGGTGTCATATTTCCTGTGGGGTGGTCGGCGTCCGTGAGCCGGGACGTGGCAACGGGTGTCAGGCCCCACTCCGGCGGTGTTTGCGGTCCAGGCCGTGACGTGCCCGGGCTGAAACACCCCTATTCATGACGCCACGAGTGCAGGAGTACGACGTCGTCATCGCCGGGGGAGGGCTAGCGGGGCGCAGTCTTGCCTATTATCTGAGCAAAGAGCCGGGAATGGCCGGAGCGCGGATCCTGATCATCGACTCCAGCGCGCCGTACCCGCACCGCTCCCTGATCTACTGGCACGACGGCATCCCGCCGTTGCCTCTCATTCCAGCAGCCAGTTTCACGAGCCTCGCGGTTGACGCAGGAACCACTCAGCAGATCCTGCCGCTCGAGCGCCACCATCTCTGCCTCACCTCGTCACGGAGCGTTTTTCGGTGTCTCGACGAAGTAATAGATGCCAATCCTCGGATCACCCGTCTTGACGGCCAGGTTTCACGAGTGCGGTCCCATGCGGACGCGGTGGAGGTGACCCTCTCCGATGGTCGACTGGTCAGGGCGTCGCACTGTTTTGACAGCACCTTTCCCTCTACAGGAGTCAAGGCCCGGCTGCTCATGTCGGGCGAGGTCCGGCGGGTGCTCACTCCACACGAATCCTTCGACCCATCAGTCGCAACCTTCATCGATTTTCGGTCCGGCGAACACCATCCCGTGCACTTCCACTGCGTCCTGCCGATCTCAACCCGGGAAGCTTTCGTTGAGGTGACCCGGATCGTCCCGAGTGGGGTTGCAGGCCCGGAATTCCCGTTCGAACAGGCGACCTCTGCGTACCTGCGGAGCGTCTGGGGCGTGGGCGACTTTTCCTCATTGTCCGTGGAACGGGGTTCGATCCCTCTGGGCATCCGCTCCAGCAGTCCCCGCGGCCGTCACCTGCGCACCGGAACCCCCTCCGGAGTAGTCAAGGCCACCACGGGATACGGCTTCACCCGAATCCTTCGTCAAGCCGAGCGCATCGCCTCGTCGCTTGCTTCCACCGGGTTGCCTGAGGCTCCCCGGCCGGACCGCCGCTTCCGCTGGTACGACAAGCCCGTGCTCAGGATGTGGAAGCACGATCCTGAACGTGCGGTGCAGTTCATGAAGGCTGCGTTCACCTCGCACGACGCGGATCTTGTCCTCGATTTTCTGGACGAGCGAACCACCTTCCCGCAGGAGAAGGCTCTGCTCGGGTCCATGCCGGTCACCATGCTCCTGCAGCCACGCCTGTGGATCTGACGCGGAGGTCGCCGGGCGTAGCATGAGCTTCATGTCTGAACAGAAGCCTGAACAGAACCAGCAGCAGCCCACCATTCACCTCGGCCGTACCGGGGTAGAAGTCAGCCGCCTCTGCCTCGGCACCATGATGTTCGGCGACTGGGGAAACAAGGACCATCAGGAGTCCGTCCGGATCATTCGACATGCGATTGATTCGGGCATCAACTTTATTGATAGCGCCGACATCTACGCCTACGGGGAGTCGGAGGAGATCCTCGGCCAAGCGATTGCCCAGCACGGGCGCCGCGAGGACCTGGTGATTGCCACGAAATTCTTCAATGGGATGAAACAGCAACCGAATTACCGCGGTGGGTCCCGCCGGTGGATCACAACGGCCGTCGAAGAATCACTGCGGCGCCTTGGTACGGACTACATTGACCTGTACCAGATGCACCGCCCGGACGAGCACACAGACATCGAAGAAACCCTCGGGGCCCTGGATGATCTGGTGCGGCAGGGCAAAGTGCGCTATATCGGCTCGTCGACATTCCAGCCCTCCCAGGTCGTTGAGGCGCAGTGGATAGCACGCCAGAACCACACTGCCCGCTTCGTGACGGAGCAGCCGCCCTACTCCATGCTCACGCGGGGGATTGAGGCGGATTTGTTGCCGACCACCCACCGGCACAACATGGGCACCCTCGTGTGGAGTCCGCTGGCCGGCGGCTGGCTGAGCGGGAAATACCGGAAGGGCCAGGAACTTCCCAGAACACGCCGCGGTTCGCGAAAAGATGCACCTGACCTCGGTGACCCCAAGATCGCTGCCAAACTCGACGCCGCGGACCAGCTCGGGGCGCTGGCGGATGACCTCGGAGTTCCGCTGGTCCGACTCGCATTGGCGTTCGTGCTGCGGCATCCGGGGGTCACGAGCGCGATCATCGGACCCCGCACCATGGAGCAGCTAGAGTCGCAGCTTGACGCTGCCTCCTTGGAGCTCGACGAGGCGACACTGGACCGGATCGACGAAATCGTTGCACCAGGAACCAACGTTCATCCCGACGATGCCGGCTTCAGCAACTACTGGCTCGACCCTGCGCTTCGCCGTCGTTGACCGCGGCCGCTACCCCCGGGGTGCGTCGTTGCGCACCATCAGCCTCGAAGGTATTGGCGCAGGCCGGGAATGGCGAAGTCGACCTTCCCGTAGCCGGCTGATTCGATCAGGCCCGCTGCTATGAGGCGGTTCCGGTACTTCGAGACGACATTTGGTTTGGATCCCAGTGCCTGCCCAATCCGGCCGGCGGTCGAGGGGCCGTCCTGCCCGGCCATGGCGTTGAGGAACTCGCGGTCCTTGTCGGAGATGTCTGACAGCGCGGATTCGACGACGACCAGCGTGTTCCGTCGCTGAGCGGCAGCGATAGCAGTTGCGACGTTGTCCTGGTTCAGACTCCAGCCTGCCTTGCCGGCTTCCATCCAGAGGTAATAGCCGACGAGTTGGATGAGGAAGGGGTAACCTTCAGTGGTCTGTGCTGCCTCGTTGACCAGGGTGGGGGAGACCTCGATCCCTCCCTTGCTGAAAAGCTCCTGGTAGGAAACAGTGACCTCGGCGGTGGCCGTCTCGTGGAGGTTTATCCTGTCGGCCCGGCGGAGGAAGGTTGCTACACCTTCATTGAGCAAATCAGACACCGCCGAGGGCAGGCCGGCAAAAATCAGCCCGATGGGCAACCCGTCACGGATGAAGTGCTGCACGTCGGAGGCCAACTGGGAGATTTCGGCCCGGTCAACTGCGTGGATCTCGTCGATCGTGATGACCAGGCCTGTACGTCTTGTTTTCAGCACCCGCAGCAGATCTTCCCCGGTCCGGCGCCAGTCAGGAATCCGCTCCTGGGGAATCTGCGTTGTCAGTCCGAACCCGGCAGCGGAGAAGGCAGTGATTTTCCGCGCCGGCGGTCCGTCACCGAGTTCGTCAGTCAGGCGGAGCATGTCGTCGCCAATACGGGCCAGGAACCCCGGATTGGCCGTCCGCGAGATTACGGCCCAGCCCTGGTCCCTCGCGATGTCCTCAGCAGCGCTCAGCATGACCGTCTTGCCGATTCCTCTGGCCCCGGTGATGATGGTGAGAAGCCCAGGAGCGCCGGAGCCCTGACGGAGTCCGTATTCGAATTCATCCAGTAAACCGGCCCGCCCAATCAGGTCCGGTGGTGTGGCTCCGGCTGTGGGCTTGAACGGATTTTGCACGAAGCTCCTCGGGCCTGGGTGAAACCGGGTGAAACTGGTGAGTTTGGTGAAACTCCCAAGCAGACTACCAGATGCAGTACCGGTGCTCGCGGCGAGGGGCTGGAGCGGATGATGTTGCACCTGATGAGGTTTGCCGGGGCTGTATTGGCGGGGAGTGTGCCCCGAAGACCGCTCCTGGCACCCCTGCGTATCGAGTGTGTGCAAATTGCTGGTGAGAAGACCAAGATGGATCGTTGCAGGTTGATCTCGGGCGGGCCTCCGAAGTGAAGTACCGATTAGTCTCCCAACATGAAGCCTCGCGGCATACTCCTGATGGCCACGGTCATGCTTGTTGCAGCGTTGGCCGCTGTCACTCTTCTCAGGCACTTGCCTCGGGCGTGTCCAGCGGTCGGTTAAGCGTATGTGGGAGACATTGAGCTGTTTTTTTCATCGCCACCGGAGACGGTGGAGGCCTGCTTGGGGGAGGGATGCACCCTTGAGTTGGTGGCGCGGAACTCGGAGGGAAAGTGGTTGGTGCCGCAGTCCGCGCCGTACCTGAACCAGCCCGTTATTGTCTCCTCGATTCGTGTGAAAGCCGTAGTAGCTTCCGGTGGCCAAGCGACTTATGACTATCCAATAGAAACTGGGTCAACAGGGGAATACCCGTACCGGTTTGGAGTGCGGCGGCCCCTTCGTGTTCAAGCCGGCGCAAGTGGCCTTTTAGTTGAAATCATCGAACTCGCCGCGCAACCCTGGTGTAACCGTCAGATTCGTCGGAACCCCAGCTCTACCCATCCGAGAAGCCAATTTCTCCTGCATTGGATACCGGATGTTTCCGGCGCAGCGGGCGACCATTGTGTTGAAGTAGCCCTGAACATCTAGGCCGCCGTCTGCCGCGTAGGTCTATGCCGAGGGTGCGGAGCCTGTCCATGATGGTGTTGGGGTTAAAATATTGGCCTGCGCGGGTTCCAGGGAGGAGCCACGGGATTTCCGGTCATGGTGCTGTTCGGAGGATGGGCGGTTCCGGAGGTGCTGGCTGAGGAGTTCCGCGAATTGTTACGGAAACTCATTCACATCGCCCACGAACCTGCGAACCTGCGGGATGCGCTGGTAAGTGGTGTCGAACTTCAGGTTGCGAGACAGCTGCTGGTTACGCCATCCATCGAGCATCCCGTCGAAGGTCTGCTGTTCGGGATGAAGTAGCTGGACGGAGCCCGGAAGGTGCACCCGTCCGGATCCGTCGACTGCCATTCTGCCTCCCAAACGTGCTCCGGAATCTGAATCATTGTTTCATTGCATGCATCATCTCAGTGAACCAGCAGATCGAAGGCATGTTTTCTGCCCCTGGGCGTGCAATCCCGGCCCGCCCATCATGGCTGAGAACATGGAATGGAGTCGGGTAGATCCTCTGGACGCCGCAGTGCAAGGGGCCTCGAACGAATGACGTGGAGTTCCGCGGAAGAGGGCCTGAATGATTCATATAGCGGGATATGCAGAGTACTACCTGACATAATGTAGATTATCGGCGATTTGATCGGTGTCCGAGAGGAGGCGGTGGAAGCCTTGGCGATGATCTCCCAAAGCTCCTTTATTCAGACCGTCATGAGGTCGCCTCGCCCGTTCCGAAGTTTCATGCGCCTGGGCCGGCTGGCCTTCGTGCTCGGCTTCGGGAGGTGAGATTTTCCGGATCTGAACGGTGGTGTCAACGACAAATGATGGTGAACATGGAATACAACGACGGAACCGAGGATATTCGGCGCCTGGCACCCGCACTTGGAGCGCCCGCCCAGGATTCCCCACCTGGGACGGTCGGTCAGATTGACATAACTAGCGCCCGGGTGAGGGATCATTCTGCTTACCATGTGATCATGTCTCACCCCCCGCTCCCGCCCGTGACCGCAGCCGACCTCCGATCGATCGTCGACGCCGTTCTGTCCCACGAGGTGCCACCGATCGTCCGCGCTGGGCATCCGGTCCTCCGGACCCCGGCCCTTCCCTTCGCCGGGCAGCTCGACGACGCCGTTCTGGGCCTACTCCTCACCACCATGCGCCGTGTCATGCATGCAGCGCCCGGCGTCGGCCTGGCGGCGCCGCAGATCGGCATTCCGCTGCGCATCGCGGTGTTGGAGGACAAGGGAGTGGGGGACGACGACGTCGCCGCTCTCCGCGCACGCACTCCCCTGCCGTTCCTGGCCATCATCAATCCGCGCTATGCGGCCGGCGGCACCGCAACGGCGGCCTTCTATGAGGGCTGCCTTTCGGTGCCCGGCTACCAGGCCGTGGTCGAGCGGCACAGCGAGGTCGATCTCACCTACACGCGTTCGGACGGCCGATCGGTGACGAAGCGGTTCTCGGGCTGGCCCGCGCGCATCGTCCAGCACGAAACCGACCATCTGGACGGCATCCTCTACCTGGACAAAGCAATGTCGCGTTCCCTGGCCGACAACAGCGAACATGCGCGACGGTGGGCGCAACCGGGCATCGACGCTGCCCGGCTGGCCCTCGGCTTCTAGCGCCGCGACTGCAGGTTGCTCGTCAGGCCGGTGTGCCACCGTCGGAGGCGCCGTCGGAATTACCGAGGTCGAACGGCGGTCCAGGTGTGTTGACCCTGCTGGGCAGCCAGTCGGCCCACCAGCGAAGGATGTGCTCAAAGCGCTGACGACGGTGCCACGGCGAGCCGGAGCGCGACAACTCATGTGTTTCCCCTGGAAAAATCAGCAGTTCCGTCGGCACCCCCTGTTTCCTGAGAGCCGTGTAGTAGCGTTGCGCCTGTTCGATGGGGCACCGGAGGTCCTCCTCCGAGTGGATCACCAGGGCGGGTGTCCGCACACTCCCGATCCGGGCGAAGGGGTTCTGCGCCTCCACCCGCTCGGGGTCGGTTCCCGTGTACTCCTCGGAGAAGAACCAGCCGATGTCGGACGAGCCCACGAAGGACGGCGGATCCAGGTACCCGCGTTCGACGATCGCTGCCTTGAACCGATGATCCTGCGCGATCGCCCACGCTGTCAGATACCCTCCATAGGAGCCGCCCTGGATGCCGAGCCGCTCGCTGTCCATGGAGGAGTATTTTCCGAGCGCGCCCTCGAGGAATGCCAGCACGTCCTGGAGGTCGACGGTACCCAGCGCCTCCTTCACGGCCCGCCCGTGGGCCTGCCCGTACCCCGCGGATCCGCGGGGATTGCACAGCAGGACGGCGTAGCCGGCCCGCGCATAGACCTGCGCCTCATCGAAGTATCCCCAGCCGTACTGGGCGTACGGACCCCCGTGGATGGTCAGGAGGACAGGGTGCGGGCCCTTCCCCTCCGGAAGGACGACCCAGCCGTGGACGCCGCTACCGTCCGGTGCGGTGAAGGTCTCCTCCACAGGCGCGAACACCGGCGCCGAATCCCGCAGCGGTGCGGAAAAGTCGGTCAGGGTGACCAGCGCACGGTGATGCACCAGCCCGATGTCGCCCATCGTGATCGCATCGGTGTAGGAGGCGATGACGATACCCGCAGCGGAGGCGGCGCCCGTCACCATCAGCGGACCTTCGGCCAGCAGGTCGTGGCGGCCGTCCGGAAACACCTCAAGGAGCTCGACGGAGCCCCTCACCTGGTTGAGCACCAGGACCGAGGAGTCGGAATGGCGTACGACGCCGGCCTCCGAAGACGCTCCCAGGTCGATGCTCTCCGGGTCGGTGAGCCGCCGGACGGCGGCGGGATCGGCGGTGGGCGCAACATAGAGAGCAGTGTTGCGCGCCACGAAGTCGAGTCCCGAGGAGGAGACATCCGTTGCGAGGTAGTACAGCCAGGCACCATCCCGGCTGTGCCGGGCCGGGCCGCAGCTGAGCCGCGATTCCCCGAGATTGGACAGTTTCCGCCGGTCCGTGCCGTCCAGCGCGATCGAGTAGACGTCGGTCAGGAGGGTGGTGTCGGCCTCAGGCGCGAGACCAGCGGTGAACAGCACCCGTCGGCCGTCGGCCGTGAAAGCGGGCATGGAATGGTCGGCGTCGGCAGACGTCAGTTGGTGTGCGTGGGGAACGGCGCCGTCGGCGCCGGGTTCTCCGGTACGGTCCGCGGCCTCCCCGGCCTGGTCCCGAGCCGCCTTGACGCGGCCCACAGGTTCGACGAACGGCTCGGAGTCGAGATCCGGCACATCGACGAGGAAGAGCTGCAAGCGCTTGTCCTCGGTGTAGCCGAGCCCGTTCATCCGGTATTTATTGGTCGTCACGAGGCGGGGATCCTCAAGGCTGCCGGTCACGCCGTCCACCGTGCCGTACCGCCCCTCCTCGGGAACGCGCGCCTCGAACACGATGCGGCGGGAATCCGGGGAGAAATCGAAACTTCCCACGCCGAGCGGCCGATCGGTGAGGGCTATCGGTTCTCCTCCGGCGCCGGCCATGACGTGGAGCTGCGGTTTGCCTCCGGGCACGGCGCGCAGGAAGGCGATCATCGTGCCGTCCGGCGAGTACGCGGGGGCGGTGTCCCGGAACCCGCGGGTAATCCTGCGTCGCCGTGAATCAGCAAGGCTGACCTCCCAGAGCTGGCCGACGTACGCGTCGGCGTCGAAGTCCGGTCGTACCACTGAGACAACGGCCTTCGCCCCCTCTGGATGGAGGGAAGGAGTGCCGACGGAGGACAGGAGATTCAACTGATCAGGATTCACCCTTCGAGACTAGACTGCGGCTCTTCCAGCGGCAACGCCGGGGAAGCGCCGGCAACGCCGCTGCAGGCAGCAGTGCCCCGTGGCGCGAATAGGATGTGAACATGCGCCTTTCGCCCCGGGAGATTCTCCTATGCCCTGTGTGCGGAGCTGCCGTGGACCACCGCCCGGACTCGCTCATCTGTTCAGGAGGCCACCGCTTCGACGCTGCACGGCAGGGCTACTTCAACCTCCTCACCGGCCGCGGCACCCGGTTCGAAGCTGATAGCGCGGGCATGGTCGAGGCGAGGGAGGAGTTTCTGGCAGCCGGATACTACGGTCCGCTGCGCGATGCACTTGCAGCAGCAGCGGTCAGGCTCGCGCCTCAGAGCCGCACTGTCGTCGATGCCGGAGCAGGCACCGGTTACTACCTCCGTGCTGTTGCCGATTGCTTTCCCGATGCCTTTCCGGTGGCATTGGACATCTCCAAATTCGCGCTGAGGCGGGCGGCACGACGGCTTCCGGAGGGAGTGAGTCTGGTGTGGGACGTGTGGAAACCCCTGCCACTGCAGGACCGGTCCGTGGATGTTCTGCTCAACGTCTTCGCACCCAGGAACCCTGCAGAATTCGCCAGGGTGCTGAAACCCGACGGACTTCTGCTGGTGGTGACCCCCCAACCCGGGCATCTTGCCGAGTTGAGGAAACAGGCCGTGCTTCTGCAGGTTCCGGGCGGCAAGGACGATGACGTGAAGCGTTCACTGGCCGCTTCGCTCACGGAAGTCGAGCGGACCCGCCTTGAGTACGCCGTGGACCTCCCCCCCGCCGCAGTGAAACGTGCCATCCTGATGGGCCCTGCCGCCCGGCACTACGATCCCGGGCAGCTCGACGCGGTGGTGGAGCGTCTTGACGGTCATCAGCGGGTAAGCGCCGCGTTCACGGTGCAGGCGTTTGTTCGCGCGTCACCGGTGCACGCCTGATCAGCGGTACGTCTTCCTCCTGATGCATCGCGTATGATTGGATATTTGCCGGGAGCGAGCCACCCGGTGGGAACATTGCCGCCGACCGCGGTGTTGTAAGGAGTGCAGCTTCGACCGGAATGCACCGCCGTGAGGCAGGTGGATCCGCAGGGGTCAGCACGGCAGCGCCGGTCCGGCCGTACGCCACTCACGGAGTAGGAGAAAACATGAGCGATCGCAGCCTTCGCGGTATGCGCCTTGGGGCGCAGAGCATGGAAACAGAATCGGGTGTCGAGCCGGCACCCCGGCAGCGCGTCGAGTACCGCTGCGACGATGGCGAGCGGGTCTTCGTCACCTTCTCCTCGGAGGCGGAGATTCCGGCCGTGTGGGTATCGAAGACGGGCAAGGAGGCTCTTCTTGTCAACGGAGAAAAGCCGGACACCTCGAACGACAAGCCGGTACGGACCCACTGGGACATGCTCCTCGAGCGCAGGTCGGTCGAGGAACTCGAGCAGATTCTCCAGGATCGCCTGACGATCCTCCGGGAACGCCGCGGCGAGAAGCAGTCAGTCTAGAATTACCGCCGCCTCCGGAGGCGGGTGAGCCGGTGTCCGCCCGCAAGTGCGGACACCGGCTTTCTTTCTGGGGTCGACCGGCGTCGTGCCTACCGCGGTGACTGGACACCTGGTGGATGTCCCTCGTCAGGGTCGACGACGGCTACGCAGGACCTCCGACAGTTTCGCTGCGCGCGCTGCGAGCCCCCACTTCGTCACATTTCCGATAGCCTCCACCACGATGTTCCCGCTCATCTTGGAGTCGCCGAGCTCACGCTCCACGAAGGTGATCGGGACTTCGGTGATCGTCAGGCCCAGCCGCGCCACCCGGAACGTCATATCCACCTGGAATCCGTAGCCCACGGAAGCCACCTGCGTCAGGTCGAGGGACTCGAGCGTGCCCCTCCGGAACGCCCGAAAGCCCGCGGTGATGTCGTGGACCGGCAAGCCGAGCATGAGCCGCGAGTAGGTGCTGCCGGCACGGGAAAGCAGTTTCCGGTGAACGGGCCAGTTCACGACACTTCCGCCGGGAATCCAGCGCGAGCCGATGACGAGATCAGCACCGTCAACTGCCTCGAGGAGAGCCGGGAGCTGCTCCGGCCGGTGTGACCCGTCCGCGTCCATTTCCACGAGCACGTCATAATCGCGGTCGAGCCCCCACCGGAACCCCGCGATGTAGGCAGCACCCAACCCTGCCTTGCCGGTGCGGTGGAGGACGAAGACCTGTGGATCACGTGCCGCGGCGCTGTCGGCGAAGGCCCCCGTTCCATCGGGACTGTTGTCATCCACAATCAGCACATCCGATTCGGGAACCGCCTTGCGCAGCCGTGCAAGGGTCAGCGGCAGGGACTCGATCTCATTGAAGGTCGGAATGATGGTGACAACACGCACGCGGTCGGAGCCTTTCCAGCGGAGTGCGCAGGGCGCACGGAGGAGCTCCGGTTTCAGAGCCGAACCGCAAGTATATGGGACGGTTCCGGCAGGCAGCCCTTTCGGGGCCGGTCACGGGCCGATTGCCGGGCATTCGGGCGCCGGGCGAACAGGTTCGCGCGCCTTCGTACCGGAACCGGGGCTTCCCGGCTCTGTTTTCTACTGACGCACGAACCTGTTCCCATAGGTGCCGGCGGCCACCGTCCAGCACCGTACACGCGCTGATCTTCGGGCACCTGAATCGGCGTGGTGGTGTCCGGCCGGGCCTCCTGTTCCAGGAGATCCTCCAACCCGTAGGTCAAAAGCTTACGTGCTGAAAAAGGAGTGTCAACGGCTCGCTGACGTGGGAAAACGTCTATGTTCGCAGGTCAGCGCGTGGTCGGCTGCAGGGGATTATTTCTGGTCCGGAACCTTGAACCGGCAGAACAGCTAAGGGAGGTCGTCGGAGCTGAAGAGCTGCACACCGTCATGAACCGTTTCCAGGCATCGCGGTGAGTTCTCGGTGTCGAGGGCCGGCAGAAGGGGCGTGCCCGCCCGCGGATCCGTGCTCCAGGACTGGACGCGGTTATCGGCGGTCTGCACCATCAACTCGTCGACTTCCCAGATGGCGTACGACGCCGGGACGCCCGGAACGAGCTGACCATGCATGGGGTTCGAGGATCCCGCCAGGCGCCATCCGGCGCGGGTGTGGGCGATGAAGGCGGCGCGGGCGGAGATCCTCTCCGCTGCGGTGTTGTGCGAGACGCATGCCCGCACCGAGGCCCAGGGGTCGAGCGGGGTCACCGGACTGTCCGAGCCGAGCGCGAGAGGCACTCCTGCCGCCAGGAGGGACGCAAAGCGGTTCATCCCCGAGCTGCGCTCCATGCCGAGCCTTTGGGCGTACAACTTCCCCACGCCTCCCCACGCGGCGTCGAAGGCGGGCTGCCCACTGACGGAGACACCAAAATGCACCAGTGCCGCTATCGCCTCGTCATCAACCAGTTCGACATGCTCGAGCCGGTGACGGGATCGCCGCACCGCATCGATACCCAGCAGCCCGGCCGCGGCGCCCAGACCGCGCAGCACGCTGTCCAGTCCGGCGTCGCCGATGACGTGGAATCCAGCCTGGATGGATTCCGCCGTGGTGGCCGTGAGGTGCGCCGCCACGGCGTCGTCCCGCAGAAAGCTATGGCCGTGGTTTCCGGCATCATCCGTATAGGGCACACGGAGGGCCGCCGTCCGGGACCCGATGGAACCGTCCACGTTCAGGTCACCGGCGAGCCCCGCCAGCCGTCCGCCGAACATCGCCATCACCCGCCGGGCGTCCTCCGCCGATTCGACCTGCTGGGCCCAGTAGGGAAGAACGACGGGCAGCGGTAGCTCCTGATGCGTGCCGTCGATGAGCAGCAGGCTTTCGAGGTCCTCCTGCGGAGCGATATGCGGAGCCGCCATCTCCGTGAGGGCGACGTACCCCCTGGACGCGGCGAAGGCCAGCGCGCGGCGCTGATAGACGGTGCGCTGCTCCGGCGTAAGGCTGCGCGAGGCCGCTCGCGCTGCCACATGGGCGCTGCGCACCACGAAACCGTCGTCCCACCCGTCCAGTTCCGCAAGGCCGAGTGCTGCTGCCAGGGCGCCGGACACGACCGCGGAGTGCACATCCGCGCGCGCCAAATACACCAGCCGGCGGCCCGTCGCGTTGTCGAGTTCGGCTGCGGTGGGCACGCGCTTCTCGGGCCATCGCGACTCATCCCAGCCGAAGCCCAGAAGGGTGCCCTCCTGGTGTGCGGCCGCCGTCGACAGTTTCTGCAGGAGGTCCGCAAGGGAAGAACAGCCTGAGAGGTCGATGGAGCCGAGGGAGATTCCCGTCTCGGTGGTGTGGACGTGAGCATCGACGAACCCGGGCGTGATCAGCGCACCGTCGAGGTCCACGGTGCGCACACCCTCCCCCGTCAGGTTCTGGGCAGCGTGTTCGGTGCCGACCCAGGCGACGGTGTCGCCGTCCACCAGCATTGCTGTTGCGAAAGGGTCTGCGGGGCTGTAGACGGATCCGTTGCGGTACAGGATCGGAAGGGGTTTTGTCATCGTGTGCTGGGAATACTTTCCTGGAGCGGCGTCGTGCCTGGTTCATTCACTGATATTCGAGTATGCCACCACACCGCGGCGCACCAGTTTGATCGCGCGGACGCAGACACCGTGCATTCCTTCAGGAAGGTCGCGGACCTTCGCGAGCTGGTCCAACAGGTCGATGACCTGTTTGGACCAGCGGACAAAATCACCTGCGGCGAGCTCCGTGCCGCTCAAGGCAGCCTGGAGGGAGCGGCCCTGCGCCCACTTGTACATCGGCCAGACGAGGGACAGCTCGGGTTCTCCGGTCACCGGCAGCCGGTGCTGCTCCTCGAGGTCGGTCAGTTGCGACCATTGCCGGACAATGATCTCCACCGAACCCTCGAGCGCGACGCTCGGCAACACCGGACGGACGCCCCGCTCCTCGCGCTTCGCCTGGTACACCAGCACCGAGGCGATTGCAGCCATCTCCGCTGCATCGAGGTCACTAAAGGCCCCGTGCTCAACGGACAGGCTGATCAGCAGGTCCTTCTCGCCATAGATGCGCCGGAGTTTCTGTCCCGATGCGCTGATGCGGAGCCCCTCAGCGCCCTCCTGCAGGTAGCCGTAGTGTGCCAGCACCTCCGACACGCGGTCGAAGGTCCTGGCGATGGTGTTGGTCCTGCCCCGGATCTGCCCTGCAAGGCGGTCGGTCTCCTTACGGAGTTTCCACCAGCGCTCTGCCCAGCGGGCATGCTGCTCACGGTCGCTGCAGCCATGGCAGGGATGGGCCCGCAGGCGGCGCCGCAGTTCGGTGATGGCGCGCTCCTCGGCCGCGGCAGCGGCGGACGGCAGCCCGTCCGTCCGGCCCGCGCCGCGACGCGGAGGGCGCTTTTCGGACAGCGCGTTCCGCAGGGATGAGGTGAGGTCCCTGCGGTCCTTCGGACTGCGTGCACTGAAGCTCTTGGGTATTTTGATGCGTGAGAGGATCTCGACCGGCCCGTCGAGATCCTGCGCGCCGATGCGGCGGATCTGGGTCTCGAGGGTCAGGACGGTGGGGCGCGGCTCCCGCGAGGAATCGCCTTCGAGGACCACGGCAGACCCCTGGCCCCGCCCGCCGGGGATGTCGATGACGTCCCCGGGTCGAAGCGCCTCCAGGGAGGCGGCAGCTGCAGAGCGCAACGACGTCGACCTGTCGCGGGATGCATGGGCCTCGAGGTCGGACAGTTCACGCCGCAGGCCGGAGTACTCGCGGAAGTCACCGAGGTGGCACGTCATCGACTTTTCGTAGCCGCGAAGCGATTCCTCCCGGCTGCGCACCTGCTTGGCCAGGCCGACCACCGAACGGTCGGCCTGGAACTGCGCGAAGGAGGTTTCAAGAATCTCCCGGGAGCGTTCCTGGCCGAACTGCGCCACCAGATTGATGCTCATGTTGTAGGTGGGCCGGAAGCTCGAATTCAGCGGGTAGGTGCGCCGGGACGCCAGGCCCGCCACAGCACCGGGATCGGTTCCCGGCTGCCACAGCACCACGGCGTGGCCCTCGATGTCGATACCGCGCCGGCCCGCCCGCCCGGTCAGCTGGGTGTACTCCCCTGCCGTCACGTTCACGTGGGCCTCACCGTTGAACTTGTCGAGCTTTTCGAGGACCACCGACCGCGCCGGCATGTTGACACCCAGGGCGAGGGTCTCGGTGGCGAAGACGGCCTTGACCAGGCCGCCGGCGAAGAGCTTCTCCACCACTTCCTTGAAGGTCGGAAGCATCCCGGCGTGGTGCGCGGAGAATCCACGCAGCAGACCCTCGCGCCAGGTCCAGAACCCGAGAATCTCGAGGTCGTCACGGGGTATGTCGAGGGTGGCCGCGTCGATGGTCTCGCTGATCGCCGCGCGCTCCTGCTCCGTCGTCAGCCACAGCCCGGCGTGGAGGCATTGGCCCACCGCCGCCTCGCAGCCGTTGCGCGAGAAGATGAAGGTGATGGCGGGCAGCAGGTCGGCCCGGTCGAGGGCTGTGATCACCTGCGGGCGGCTCGCCCTCCGGACCAGCGTGGTCTGCTGCGGTCCGCGCCGACTCTGGTTCCGGCCGCGCCTCCCGCTGCCCGATCCCCAGTTGGCCCGCTGGTTCAGCCGGACCTCGCTGCTGGCGAGTTCGAGCAGCTCAGGGTTGACGTCATAGCGTTTGTCCGCGCCCGGCTCCGGTCCGGCGGGAGCCGCTTCATCGAACGCGATGTCTCCGGCGAACAGATCGAGCATGTCCTGGCCCACCATGACGTGCTGCCAGAGGGGTACGGGGCGGTGTTCGGACACCACGACGTCGGTATCCCCGCGCACGGTGTCGAGCCACGCACCGAATTCCTCGGCGTTCGACACCGTGGCACTGAGCGAAACGACCTTGACCTCGGTGGGGAGATGGATGATGACCTCCTCCCAGACGGCTCCGCGGAAACGGTCAGCAAGGTAGTGGACCTCGTCCATCACCACGTAACCGAGGTCGTCCAGCGTGTCGGAGTCGGCGTAGAGCATGTTGCGGAGCACCTCGGTGGTCATGACGACGACGTCGGCCTCCGCATTGATGCTGGTGTCACCGGTGAGCAGGCCCACACGGTCCGCTCCATGGGTTGCCGCCAGTTCGGAGTACTTTTGGTTGCTGAGGGCCTTGATCGGAGTGGTATAGAAGGCCTTCAGGCCGCGCTGCAGTGCCAGGTAGACGGCGAACTCGCCCACCACCGTCTTGCCGGCGCCCGTCGGTGCTGCCACCAGGACCCCCTTGCCGGACTCCAGGGATTCGCAGGCCTCCCGCTGGAACGGATCGAGCTCGAACCGTAGGGTCTGTTCGAAGCGGTAGAGGTCGGTCCGCGAATGGTGGGTGCGGGCTCTGGCAGCCTGGTAGCGCTCTGCGGGGGTGCTCATTGTTCCACCCTAGACGTTCGCCATTCCCCCGGCACACGGGTTTGGTCCGGTGCTCAGAGCCCGTCGAGAGAGGACGCCCGGTCCGCGTTCGCTGCCACCTCGGCCTCGCGGATCGCGGTGCGCCGGGCCCGGCGCTTGTCATTGAGAAGGCACAGGCCGATCGCCACGAAAAACAGGAAGAGCATGGGGACCGCCAGGTAGAACATGCTCATCGCGTCTGCGCCTGGTGCGGCCATGGCAGCGAACAGGCAGACCAGGAAAACGGTGATCCGCCAGGCCTTGAGGATCTGGCGTCCGGACACCAGCCCCACCAGGTTGAGTCCGAACAGCACCACGGGCAGGAGGAAGGCGATGCCGAAGGCGAGCATCAGGCGGAGCACGAAGGTGATGAACACCGACACGGTGATGATGTTGGAGAACCCGCTGGGAGTGAAGTCCGTCAGGACACGCACGGCGTTGGGCAGGATCAGCCAGGCCAGGTAGATCCCGGCGAGGAACAGCGGAACGGCCACCCCGATGAAGGACAGCGAGATGCGGCGTTCCTTGGTTTTCAAGCCAGGGGTGATGAACGCCCACAGCTGGTACAGCCAGACAGGGCTGGAAAGGATCAGCCCGAGGAAGACCGAGATCTGGATCATCAGGTCGAAGGGAGATCCTGCGGTGTCGAAGTTGAGCGCGGCACTGCGGCCCTCGCGCTCGTTGATGGCGACCACCGGAGCCGACAGCGCTTCAAGGACCGGCTCGTAGATCAGGAACCCGATGACGGTGCACGCCACGATCGCGATCGCGGATTTGAACAGCCGGCTGCGGGCTTCCTTCAAATGCTCCTTGAGGGCCATCCGCCCTTCAGGGTTGGCCTTCCGGCCCTTCGGAGAAGCCATGGGTACTACTGGGGATGCGTCGAGGAGTTGCCGTGGTGCGGCGGTACCGAGGAACCGGTTCCTCCGGACGGGTCACGCGGCAGGTCGGACGGCGAGCCCGCGGACGTTCCGGCGGGAGGCGTGTGATTGACGTCCCTGCCCTCGACGGTCGGCTCAGCGCCGTCGTCGGACGTGTTCTCGTCCTTCATCTGCTTCACTTCGGACTTGAAAATCCGCAGTGACTGTCCGACGCTGCGGGCCAGGCCCGGAAGCTTCGGTGCGCCGAACAGCAGGACTGCCAGGGCGATGATGATGACGATGTGCCAGCCTTCGAGCCTCATGATCTTGGTTCCTCTCGTTGATCCCCACCCAAGTTTAGGTCACAGATGCGGCATATCGCGCAGGAGCTGCGGTTGCCGGCGTTCCGACCGGAGCCGGACGCGCGCGCTCCGCCGCCGGGCGATACGTTCCGTCCTCTGGAGCGCATTGGCCGCTTTAACCTCGTCCCGTGTGGAAAACACGGCTGGCGCAAAGGAACCGGCGCTGCCAGTTCCCTCGTCGACGCTGCCCGGCGTTTGCCCACTGTTCAGCTGGAGCCGGTCCGTCGCCGCCTCGAATTCACCCAGTGTTGACACGGCGCCGCGGAAGACACGGAATCCCAGAAAGAGGAAAAACAGTGCGGTGAGTGCCAGCAGGGCAACCCAGATTACGATCCATGACCACCAAGGCATACGCCCAGTCTAGGTCACGTCCGGACCGCCAGGGCGTCCTCCACCCAGCGCAGCGCGCTCGCACGCACCTCACGAGGCTGGATGACGACGGCGCTGCCACCCATTCTCGCCACCAGACCGGGCAGCCAGGAAACCGAACCAAGGCGCACCTCGGCGGCAAGCGCGCCGTCGGGCAGTTCGCCGCGCCGCACCGCGCCGTACTGATCGGCCAACCAGCGGGCGGGCGGCTGGAGCACCAGGGTGACGAGGGTGTCGTGCGGCGACGGCCTGTAGACCTCCGGAATGGAGCGGGATGCAGCACTTCCCGCCGCTGGTGCAGGGTGGCGGTGCTCGGCCGGTGCCTGGATGGGCCGCACGTCCTGGATCCGGTCGAGGCGGAAGTTCCGCAGGCCCTCCGAATGCACGCACCACGCCTCCAGATACCACACGTCCTGGTGCGAGAACACGCGGACCGGCTCCAGGAGCCGCTGGGAAATTTCGTCACGCGCCGGGACCAGATAGGACATTTCCACCCGGACCCCGGCGGCCAGGGCGGCCTGTAGAGCCTCGAGCGCCGGATCGATATCCTCTTCCGTGAGCTTTGTGGCCACCGAGCTACCGACCCGTGCGGCATCTCCGGCGGCCGCCGCGAGCTTGGCCGAGGCGCTCACCAGCGCCTCGGTGGACCTCATTCCGGTGAGATTGCGCAGTGACTGGAGGCCGACGATCAGCGCACACGCCTCGTCCATGCTCAGCTTCACCGGCTCCGCAAGATTCTGCGCGTTCGTGAGGTAGATCCGGCCATCCTCGACGTTGACGTCGATCAGCCCGTCCGGATAGTGGCGCGGGCCGCTGACGAAGAGCAGGTCGAGGTCCCGGGTCAACTGGTCGGTGGTCACGTCGAAGCGGCGGGCCGTAGGCGCCAGTCCCGCGCCCGGGTGCGAGAGCAGGTAAGGCACCAGATCGAGGAGGCGCAGGAGATGATCCTGGGCCGACGACTGGCGGCGGGGAAAGGGAACCGGCGCGGAGGAGAGCGGAACCTCGGTGGGCGCGCTGCGCAGTGCCTCGAGCGCCCCCCGAAGTAGTGTGTCCACTTCGGCGGCGAGTTCGGCGGGCCGCGCCACCCGCGCATTCGGCCCGAAGACGGCTATCTCCGGGGCCAGCGCCTGGGCGCTGGAGTACCTCACCTCGAGCTGGTCCCACTCCTCCCCCGCGGAGACGACAGTGCTGCCCTTCCGCACCCGGAGCGCGTTGCAGGACCCCGGGCGGACCGCGATCCTTGCCGTATGGTCCGGCTCGCTTCGTCGAAGCGAAGCGAGTGCGCGGTTCATGTCGAAGGAGTCCGGAACCACGAAGCCGGCATCGAGGATGCGCGGGGCAGAGGTGATGCGGGACAACCGGAAGAACCGTTCAGCCCGGCGGGCGGTGTCGTATCCGACCACGTACCAGTGACCGAATCGAGCCCCCATCCCCCACGGCTCGAGCGTCCGTTCCTCTTCGCAGCCCGTACTTGCGGCCCGGTAGGTGAACCGCAGCAGTTTCCGTTTGGAC
Source organism: Arthrobacter sp. Br18 (assembly GCF_000520555.1). Classification (GTDB taxonomy): domain Bacteria; phylum Actinomycetota; class Actinomycetes; order Actinomycetales; family Micrococcaceae; genus Arthrobacter_D. Next base: position 23,281 of record NZ_KI914877.1, read on the forward strand.
ATGGCACGCCACACCTCGTCCCAATGGGGATCGCTGGTCGGAATGCGCGGCTGGACGGGAAGGCGGGACAGCACGTCGGCGCTGCCCCTCCTCGTGCTGAGTTTGCGCACTGCACGGGACGCGGCGGAATCCAGCGATCCCTGGTCCCACAGACTGGCCGCCAAACTGAGGGCGGCATACTCCTCGGGACTGAAGTTCACGCCGGCCAGCCGGTAATCCTCGGCGTTGATCCGATACCTCTGGACGGTGTTGTCGTTGTCGAACAACGGGTCTTCGCTGAAGGCCTCGAGCGGGATGCCCTGCTCGCGCAGCATCGCCTTGTCCCGGTCGAACAACTTCTCCCGCGCAGCGTCGGTCGACGCTTCACCGTAGAGCTCGATCTCCTCGAACAATTCCTCCTTGGTGAATCCCCGCCTGCTCGAGAGCAGCAGGATCACCAGGGTGAGGAGCCGTTCGGTACGCTTCGCTGACACGGGCGGCTGGGGCTATCGAACTGCCAGGAGGTCCACCACGAAGATCAGTGATTCGTTCGGGGCGATCGCGGAGCCAGCGCCGCTGGGTCCGTAGGCGAGGTGGGAGGGTATTTCCAGCCGGCGGCGTCCGCCGACCTTCATGCCCAGCAGTCCTTCGTCCCAGCCCTGGATCACCTGCCCCACACCCACGCGGAAGTCGAGCGGTGCTCCGCGGTTCCAGGAGGCGTCGAACTCCTCACCCGTCGAGAAGGCGACGCCCACATAGTGGGCTGAGACGGTGTTCCCTGCCTTCACCTCCTGGCCGTCGCCGTTGACAAGGTCCTCGATCATAAGCTCGGTGGGCGCCGGGTGTTCCGGAAAATCAACTTCAGGCTTCTGGCGGTCGAATTGCCGCTGTCCGAATGACATGGTGCTCCTTGGTGTGTCGTCGATGATGTCGTTGGTACGCCGCTCGTCGGGCGGACGGCAGGCTACTGGGCGGCCGCCTTGGCGACAATTTCCACATAGAACACTAGGGCGCCGGCAGGAGCTCCCTGCGGGGCCGGGTCGCCGTAGGCCCAGAGGGCCGGGATCTCCAGCATGACCTTCGATCCGACCTTCTGGCCGGACAGACCCTCCGTCCAGCCCTGAATGACGCCGTTCAGCGGGAAGTCGGCGGGTTCGCCGCGGGAATAGCTCGAATCGAAGTTCTCGCCGTCCTCCCATCGCCAACCGCTGTAGTTGGCCGTGATGGTGTCGGCCTCGGTCACCACTTCGCCGGCGCCCTCTTCGAGGACCTTCACCACGAGGTCTTCGGACGGTTCACGGTCCGGCACGTTGACCTGCGGCGCGCCGTCCTCACCGAAGGTGAACGTGGCCAGCTGGCCTTCATCCTCCAGCTTCTGCACGTCCTCGGGAGCGAGTACTTCAGGTTCCGGGGGCGCGGGAGGGGGATCCTCGGCGGAGAGAACCTTCAACACGAGCAACTGCTGCGGGGCCGACTGGGGCTGTCCCTCGACGGCCTCCATGGGCCTCGTGTACGCGATCTGGGCACCGACCTTCGTGCCGATCAGGACCTCGTACAGCTCGGCGTCCTGCTCCTTGAGCGAATCGTCGACAGGAAGTGCCTGGGGCTCACCCTCCGAGTAGGTGTCACCGACGCTGGCACCATCTTCGGTGTTGAGGAAGACCGCCCGGAACGTGATCTGCTGGTTCGCCTCGATTTCGGCTCCGTCGCCCTCGACCACGGTTTTCACAGCGGGTCCCGTGACATCGAGCGGGGTGTCGAACTCGACGGTCGGCGCTTCGTCATCGCTGCCTCCACTGACTTCGACCGAGTCGAGGATTCCGGAGTCACCGGCGGTCCGGCCCGTGGTCGCTTCGCCGCAGGCGGTGAGTGCCAGGAGCAACAAAAGGAGGGTTGCTAGTACTTTTCGCACAGAACTTCTTTCACAGATGGTTTCGGTCGTCCAGACGGGGCGGCAGGTGCTCCGGCCCCATCAAGCCTAACGGCTGGATCCTGTCACTTTCCCACCGCAGGATAATTCACTGTCTCTTCACAGCTGGCGCAGGAGGGCATCGACGCGTTCGTCGACGGCCGCGAAGGGATCCTTGCAGAGAATTGTCTGCTGGGCACGGTCATTCAGCTTCAGGTGGACCCAGTCGACGGTGTAATCACGATTGGCTTCCTTCGCGCGTCGGACGAACTCTCCGCGGAGGCGCGCCCTCGTGGTCTGGGGAGGAAGGTCGACGGCCTCCTTCACTGCTGTGTCATCCACCACCCGGGCTGTCTCACCCCGAGCCTGCAGGAGGAAGAACAGCCCCCGCGAGCGGGAGATATCGTGATAGGTCAGGTCGAGCTGGGCGGCACGCCCCGAATCCAGCCCGAGTCCTGCACGGCCCAGATAACGGTCCAGTAGCTTCTTCTTGATCGCCCAGTCGATCTCCGTGTCGATGGCTGACGTGTCCTGGGATTCGACGGCATCAAGGGTGCGTTCCCACAGGTCGAGGATCCGGGGCACATTCGCGTGGTGGGCGCCCTGGTCGGCGACGAACTTCCGCACCCGGTCGAGGTACTCGCGCTGCATGTCGAGTGCCGTGACCTGCCGCCCGTTGGCGAGCTTCAGCAGCTGCGAACCGGTGAGGTCGTGCGAAATCTCACGGATGTTACGGATGGGGTTCTCGAGGCGGAAGTCCCTCATGATCACGCCGGCTTCGACCATGCGCAGGATCAGATCCACCGACCCCACCTTGAGCAGCGTGGTGGTTTCGGACATGTTGGAATCCCCGGCGATCACGTGGAGGCGGCGGTAGTGCTCGGCGTCGGCATGCGGCTCGTCCCGTGTGTTGATGATGGGACGGGACCGCGTGGTGGCGGAGGAGATGCCCTCCCACAGGTGATCGGCACGCTGGGAGAACGCGTAGATCGACCCGGTCTGGGTCTTCAGGACCTTTCCAGCACCGACCAGCAGTTGCCGTGTGACCAGGAACGGGATGAGGATGTCCGCCAGCCTGGCGAATTCCAGCTTCCGCGGGATCAGGTAGTTCTCGTGGCTCCCGTACGAGTTGCCGGCGGAGTCGGTGTTGTTCTTGAAGAGGTAGATGCTGCCGTTGTAGCCTTCCTGCGCGAGCTTGTGCTGGGCTTCCGCCACCAGATCCTCCAGGATCAGCTCTCCGGCGCGGTCGTGGGTGATCAGCTGGGCCAGGTCGTCGCACTCCGCCGTCGCGTACTCCGGGTGAGAGCCGACGTCGAGGTACAACCGGGAACCGTTGGTCAGGAAGACGTTCGAGGAACGGCCCCAGCTGACCACCTTCCGGAACAGGTAGCGGGCCACTTCCTCGGGGGACAGCGGGCGTGAGTTCGGTCCGGAGTAGGAAATGCCGAATTCCGTTTCGATGCCGAAGATCCGCCGATCCATCAGGCCCGCCCGCCCTCGGCAAGCATGGCATCGACCTCGGTGGCGGAGATCCGGCGAAAAGCGCGGCGGCTTCCGCGCGTTGTCCCGGGTTCCCGGTCGAGCACCGCCACCTCGAGCACCGCCGAAGTGAGCGGGTGCGCCGGCTGGCCTGCGGCGCCGTCGTTCTGGAGGGACACGACGGCCGCCCGGATCGCCTCGGGGAAGGCGAGGTCCTTCGTCCACCGGCCCCGCAGGGCCCCGACCACTGAATCGGCGGCGCCGCCGATGACCACCATGCCGGTCTCGTCGGCTATCGACCCGTCGAAGGTGAGGCGGTACAGGTGGTCCCCGGCAGGTGTCTCACCCACTTCGGCGACCACGAGTTCCACCTCGAAGGGTTTGCTCTCTGCGGTGAAGACCGCCCCGAGGCTCTGGGCGTACACACTGGCGAGTCCCCGGGCGGTGACGTCCTCACGGGCGTAGGAGTAGCCCCGCACATCGGCGTAGCGCACCCCCGCCTGGCGCAGGCTCTCGAACTCGTTGTACTTTCCCACGGCGGCGAAAGCGATGCGGTCGTAGATCTCGCCGAGTTTGTGCAGTGACGGCGACGGGTTCTCGGCGACCAGCGCTATCCCGTCGCGGCACGCCATGACCACGACGGAGCGTCCCCTGCCGATTCCCTTCCGGGCGAAATCCGCCCGGTCCTTCATCAGCTGCTCGGGCGAGACGTAGAACTGCTGCGTCATGGCTACGCTTCCCTTCCTGCAACCGACCGGCGCTCGATGATTCCCAGCGCCGCCGCTTCGAGTTCGCGCTCGGCCACCCTGCGTGCTCCGGCGCTGTTGACTGTATAGATGACGGGCCAGAGCTGGCGGACGACGTCGGGCCCGCCGGTCGCGGAATCGTCATCGGCCGCGTCATACAGTGACTCGACGGCGACCTGGATGGCCCTCGCCTCATCCAGGTTGGGCTTCCACAGCTTCTTCAGGGCGCCCCTGGCGAACACCGAGCCCGACCCGACGCTGTGGTGTTCCTGCTCCTCGTACCTGCCGCCCGTCACGTCGAAGGAGAAAAGTCTTCCCTCCCGGCGCTCGGTGTCGAAACCGGCGAGGAGGGGCACGACGGCGAGGCCCTGCAGCGCCATGGGCAGGTTCTGCCGCACCATGGAGGCCAGCCGGTTCGCCTTGCCGTCGAGGCTCATCCTCGTGCCCTCGATCTTCTCGTAGTGTTCCAGTTCCACCTGGAACAGCCGGGTCAGGTCGAGGCCGATGCCTGCGCTTCCGGCGATGCCCAGCACCGAGAAGAGGTCTCCGGGGAACACCTTCTCGATATGCCGGCTGGCGATGATGTTGCCCATGGTCGCACGCCGGTCCCCCGCCATCAGCACGCCGCCGGAGAAGGTCATGGAGACGATCGTGGTGGCGTGCGGGGCAAGTCCGGCGGCCGTGCCGTGAACGGGCGCCAGCGTGCCGGTACTCCGGTTGGAGGGAAGCAGCCCGGGATGGTCGCGCCCCAGATACTCCGCGAACGACGTCGAGGCGGCGCGGGAGACCAGTGCTGCTGCATCTTCCGGAATCATCCGTTTACTGGCCGCCCTTCTGCACGAAGCCCCGGACGAATTCCTCCGCATTGGACTCCAGCACTCCGTCGATCTCGTCCAGCAGATCATCCACACCCTCGGTCTTGGCGCTTTCCTGGGCACCCGTGGGAGCAGGGAGCGGCTCCGGCTGGGCGTCGTCCTGGTCCTCTGTCCGTGCTGCGGTACTTTTGTGGTCCTGTGTGGCCATGATGGGTGTCCTTTGCCGGAGTGATTGTGCTGTTCCCTATGGTGCCATGGGTGGTTCCGGGCCGCTCATCAATCGGGCGAGGAAATCCTCGGCGTCAGCCGCCTGTTCGAAGAGCTGCTCGGTCAGCGCTGCGGTTCCCCGCAGCGGCTCCCTCGTCTGGATCCTCTGGAGCCTCTCCTGGGAGGGAAGTTCGAAGATGATGGAGTCCCAGCTTGCGCCCACCACCTGGGCCGGGAACGTGGAGATGCATTTGCCGCGGAAGAACGCCCGGGTATCCCGGGGCGGCTCGACGGCCGCCCGCTCCACGTCGGCTTGGGCGACGAGCAGTTCCACCTCCCCGCGACGGGCAAGCCGGTGGTAGATCCCCCTGTCCGGCCGCAGGTCCGCATACTGCAGGTCGATCAGTCCCAGCCGCGCATCATTCCATTCGAGAGAATCACGGTCGCGGTATGCCTGCAGCACCTTGAGCTTTGCCACCCAGTCGATCTGCCCGGCAGCCGCCATCGGATCGTTCTCCAGAATCCCGATCAGCCCTTCCCATCTCCGCAGCACATCGGCGGTCTGGGGGTCGGCGTCGGCGGTGCAGGCCCGAGCGGCGGCGGAAAAGTAGATGGTCTGCAGATCGAGGCCCGTGACCCTGCGGCCGTCCGCCAGCTCCACTGTTGTCCGGAGGCTGGGGTCGTGGCTGATCGACTGGAGGGCACGCACCGGATCGGCGAGTTCGGGAAGCGGAGCCAGACCGTGTTCGATGAGGGAGAGCACCAGCGACGTCGTGCCCAGCTTCAGGTAGTTGGACACTTCGCTGAGATTCGCGTCCCCGATGATGACATGGAGCCTGCGGTACTTCTCGGCTACTGCGTGCGGTTCATCGCGCGTATTGATGATGGGCCGGCGCACCGTGGTCTCGAGGCCGATCTCGTTTTCGAAGAAGTCGGCCCGCTGGCTGATCTGGAAGCCCGGTGCCTGGTTCGCCGCCCCTATTCCTACCCGTCCGGATCCGCACAGCACCTGCCGCGAGACGAAAAAAGGGATGAGCGACGCCGCAAGCTGGCCGAACGGCACTCTCCTCGGCACGAGGTAGTTCTCGTGGGAGCCATAGGACACGCTCTTGTTGTCGGTGTTGTTCTTGTACAGGTGGACCGGGGAGAAACCCGGGGTGGAGGCAATCCGCTGCATGGCGGTGAGCGCAACGTGGTCGCCGGCCCTGTCCCAGAGCACGGCGTCGTGCGGGTTGGTGACCTCGGGGGAGGAATACTCGGGATGCGCGTGGTCGACGTAGAGCCGGGCACCGTTGTTGAGGACAAGGTTCATCAGGACGGCGGCGTCCGCGGGTTCGCCGCGTTCACGTGCTATTTCCTGGGCACTCAGCACGGGCGCCTCGTCGGTGAGCTGGCTGGGGTGCGCCGCGGCCCGGTCGAGCCGCCACCCCCGTGCATCCGCGAGGGGAGCCTCGTCCGTGTAGTCCCACCGCGTCCCGGCGAGGTTGCCGAGACCTTCCCTCAGTGTTGCGGCATAGGCGTTGACCACCTGCGAGGACAACAGGGTGGGATTGGCCGAGGGCAGCCCGGGCGCGATGATCCCGTACTCCGTTTCGGTGCCCATGACCCGGTGCACGGTCACCCCGGATGCCAGTTGGGGAGACGATCCGGGTGCACCGGCGCTCACAGATACTGGCCGGTGTTCGCCGTCGTCTCAAGGGACTTGCCTGGCTCCTGGCCCGCCTTGCCCTGCACGATGGTGCGGATGTAGGTGATGCGTTCTCCCTTCTTTCCTGAGATCCGCGCCCAGTCGTCGGGATTTGTGGTGTTCGGCATATCTTCGTGCTCACGGAACTCGTCCACCACCGCACGCATGAGATGCTCGATCCGCAGCCCCCTGCTGCCCTCGAGCAGCAGGTCCTTGATGGCGTATTTCTTCGCCCGGTCCACCACGTTCTGGATGACGGCACCGGAATTGAAGTCCTTGAAGTAGAGCATCTCGGTGTCACCGTTCGCATAGGTGACCTCGAGGTACTCATTGGATTTGTCGGTCGAGTACATCTTCTCGACCGTGCGCCGGATCATTTCCTCGACGGTGACCCGTGCGTCGCCGTCGTGCTCGGAAAGATCGTCGGCGTGGAGCGGCAGGGCTGCAGTGATGTACTTCGCGAAGATCTCAGCTGCCCCTTCGGCGTCGGGGCGTTGGATCTTGATCTTCACGTCGAGCCTGCCGGGGCGCAGGATGGCAGGGTCGATCATGTCCTCACGGTTCGATGCGCCGATCACGATGACATTCTCGAGCTTTTCGACACCGTCGATCTCGCTGAGGAGCTGCGGAACGATGGTGGTTTCGACATCGGAGGAGACGCCGGTCCCGCGCGTACGGAACAGCGACTCCATCTCGTCGAAGAACACCACCACCGGACTGCCGTCCGACGCCTTTTCCCGGGCCCGGGCGAAGATCAGCCGGATATGCCGTTCGGTCTCCCCCACGTACTTGTCGAGCAGTTCCGGGCCCTTGATGTTGAGGAAGTAGCTGCGGACCTGCTCGGATCCCGAGCGCTCGGCCGCACGTGCGGCGAGCGAGTTGGCCACGGCCTTGGCGATGAGAGTCTTTCCGCAGCCGGGAGGGCCGTACAGCAGGATGCCCTTGGGTGGCTTCAGGCCGTGCTCGCGGTACAGGTCGGGGTGGAGGAACGGTAGCTCGACGGCGTCGCGGATCTGCTCGATCTGCGGGCCCAGGCCCCCGATATCCTCGTAGGCGATGTCCGGGACCTCCTCGAGGACGAGGTTCTCCACCTCGCTGCGTGGCACCTTCTCCAGGGCGAAGCCCGACTTCGTGTCGACGGCAAGTGCGTCCCCGACCCGGATCCGTTCTTTCAGGAGGGGGCCGTTCAGGCGCACCAGGCGTTCGTCATCCATCCGACCCACCACGAGCGCACGGTCGGAACCCAGCAGCTCCTTGACGGTGACCAGTTCGCCGGCCCGCTCGTACCCGAGGGCGGCGACGATGGTGAGCGACTCATTCAGCAGCACCTCCTGCCCCGGGGCCAACTGCCGCGTACTGATCAGTGGGCTCACCGTGACCCGGAGCTTCCGTCCCGACTGCAGGATGTCGGCGGTCTCCTGCACGGTTGCCTGCGTGGTGGTCCCCGGCTCGGCTGCCTGTTTCGCATTGACCTGGATGATCGTGGCGAAACTGAAGGGCGCGGCGCCTTCCTTCTCCAGGGCCGCCTTCAGCCGCACGATCTCGGTGCGTGCCGCTTCCAGCGCCGCCACCAGACGGGAATTGTTCGAGGTGGCCGATGCGAGTTGGCGGTCGATGTGGCGCAGTTTATCGCGGAGGATGTTGAGCTGGCGCTGGGTCATGGCATGGTCGCCGCCGTGCACCGAGGACTCCTGCGGAATTCCCTCGGCAGGGGAAACATTGTCTTTGGATTCCGCCATCGCGTATCGCCACCTCTGGTTCGGTACTGGGCTGTGTTTCGACCATAGCGCAGACGCGCGGTACTACGCTTGAAAGAACTCCGGAAGTGGGTTGCCTGCCGGCGTGGGTCGGCGTCCCGGCGCCGTCGAGCAGCAAGGATCAGCACGGTGGTGAACCTGCTTCCGCCTCACCTGCTAGGCAAAGGCGGATTTGCCGGTGACGGCCCGGGCCACGATGAGGGAATTGATCTCGTAGCTGCCCTCGTAGGTGTACAGGACCTCGGCATCGCCGAAGAGCTTGCCCATCTCGTAGTCGCTAGTAATCCCGTTGCCGCCCATCAGTGACCGGCCCATCGCCACCGAGTGGCGGGCCAACCGGGTGGTGGTGGACTTGGCCATCGCTGCCTGGACCATCTCGAGGTTGCCTCCCTCCTGGACACGGGCCAGCTGCGCCATCAGCGACAGCGAGGCGGAAGCGTTGCCCAGAATTTCGGCCAGCTGCTGGGCGATGAGCTGGAAACGGGCCAGTTCCTTGCCGAACTGCTTTCGCTCGAGAGCATAGGAACGTGCGACGTCGAACGCGGCCAGCTGGATGCCGGCGGCCTGCCAACCAACCCAGGCGCGCGAGTCGCGCAACAGCTCGTTGGCCTTGGAGAAGTCCGTGGCTCCGGGAAGCAGGCTGGTTCCGGGGATGCGAACCTCGTCAAGCACGATGTCCGCGTTCTGCATGATCCGCAGCCCGATCTTGTTGGCGATCTTCGTGGCGGTGTAGCCGGGGCGGTCCGTCTCGACGATGAAGCCTTTGACCTGTTGATCGGCGACATCGCGCGCCCAGACGAGGGCGAGGTCTGCAATGGTTCCGGCGCCGATCCAGCGCTTCGCGCCGTTGATCACCCACTCGCCATGCTCCAGCCGTGCGGTGGTGGCCAGACCGCCCGCAATGTCCGAACCGTGGTCCGGCTCGGTGAGGGCGAAGGCTCCGATCTGCGTCAGGGCGGTAAGCCCGGGCAGCCACCGGGACTTCTGCTCCTCCGAGCCGAGCGCATCGATCATGCCGACGATCAGCTCGTTGTGGATCCCCACGAGGGCCGAGAGGGACACATCGGCGCGCGCCACCTCGACGTACATGAGGCCCTTGAACAGCTTGGAGGTCCCGTCCGTCTGCAGGCCTCCGAGGCCGTACCTGCCGAGCTCGGCAAGGAGCCCGAACGGAAACTCCTCACGGTTCCAGTACCCGATCGAGGCCGCACGGATTTCCGTCTGAAGGAACTCACGAATTCGGTGGTAGCGGCACTTTTCCTCCGAAGAGAGCAGATCGACGATGTACATCAGATCGGCGTCCGGAAAGGGTGGGGCCGCCATGCCTGCCCCACCCGCCGGACCCGGTGTAGTCCCTGGTGTCGTCTCCGGCTTCCGTTCGGTTCCCGCCTCTGCGAAGCGCTGTCCGCCGGCACGTCCTTCAGGCTGCACGGGCGAGTTTCCCTTCGTGATGATCCGATCATGTACCGGGTCGGCTCTTCCAAATCCTTGGATGTCCTACTATATTCCACGATGGAAAAGTTAGGCTGATCGCTATGAGATTCAGGACGACAGGCCGGGTGTGCTGTGGCAACGCCGCTACCGCGTGATCCCATCGCCGACGCCCGGCTGAACTGGGAACGGCACGGCTGGTCCGAGGTCGCCGCACCGATGGCCGCCATCACCGCCATCATGCGCACCCAGCAGATCCTGCTGGCCCGGATCGACGGGGTCCTGAAACCGTTCGGGGTGACGTTTGCGCGGTACGAACTCCTCGCCCTGCTGAGCTTCGCCCATGGCGGCGCACTGCCGATGAACAAGGCGAGTGCTCTCCTGCAGGTGCACCCCACCTCGGTGACGAATGCCGTCGACCGGTTGCAGGGCGTGGGACTGGTGATCCGCTCGACGCATCCCACGGACGGGCGCACAACCCTGATCGAGCTCACCCCGGAGGGGCGTGCGCTGGCCGGACGGGCGACAGCGGCACTCAACGTCGAGGTCTTCGCGCAGTCCGGCTTCACGGAGCAGGAGGTCGACCAGCTGATTCGGGTTCTGGGCTCCTTCCGCCGCGATGCCGGCGACTTCGCCTAGGATTCGGGTCAACAGCGCCTGCTGGAACTTAGTAGGAAGTCCGAGTACATTCGGGTCAGAAGGTGTTCCGGGCCCTACGGGCCCGGTTGTCATTCCGGACATTCCACGGTGCAAAGGAGCACTCCAGCATGGTTTGCAAGCAATCCCGTCACCGTGAGGGCCGGCACGTCGAAGGGACCTCAGGGCGCTTCAGCGCCGTCTATGGTCCGTGTACCGGCGAGATCCAGGCCCAAGTTCCGCAGACCGGTGCCGGTCTCGTGATGTCGGAGGGTAGCTCATGACGGGGAGGCACGTGGAGGAGAGCCCGGCGGCCGAGGTGCTGTTCGATCGGCGCGGCCGGCTGGGCGTGGTCACGCTGAACCGGCCCCAGGCCGTCAATGCGCTGACCGCAGGCATGGCCTCGGCCATGCTGGAGCAGCTGGCCCTTTGGGCGGACGATGACGCCGTGGCGACCGCGCTGATCCGCGGCGCCGGTCATCGGGGGTTGTGTGCCGGCGGGGACATCGTGGCCATCTACCGGGACATGCTCGACGGCGGCACCGCTACGGCCGAATTCTGGGCCGAGGAATACCGGTTGAACTCTACGGTCTCGGGTTACCCCAAGCCGTATGTGGCTTTCATGGACGGTCTGGTCCTGGGCGGCGGAGTGGGCATCTCCGCGCACGGCTCGGTCAGGATCGTCACCGAACGCACCCGGATGGGCATGCCGGAGACCACCATCGGGTTCGTCCCCGACGTCGGGGGAACACTGCTGCTCTCCCGCTCACCAGGGGAGGCCGGCACCCATGCGGCTCTGACGGGCGCGCACCTGAGCGGCGCCGACGCCCTGTTCCTCGGCTTCGCGGACCACTTCGTTCCGTCCGCGAGGCTCGAGGAGCTCGCCGGGGCGCTGGAGAGCGAGAACGTGAACGCCGCCGTCGAACGCTTCGCCGAGGAGGCCCCGCCCTCCGCTCTCGCGGCGCAGCGGGAATGGCTTGACGCCTGCTATTCGAGCGACGATGCGGAAGAGATCGTGCGTCGGCTGCGGGCCTGGGGCGGGGATACCGGAGGAGAGGCCGCCAAGGCGGCCGACACGATCGACGCCAAATCGCCGACCGCCGTGAAAGTAGCGCTGGAATCCCTGCGCCGGGTCAGCGGGCTCAGCCTCGAGGAGGCGCTGGAACAGGAGTACCGGGTGGGGCTGCGGTTCCTCGCCGGACCCGATTTCCGGGAAGGCATCCGCGCCCAGGTCGTGGACAAGGACCGTCACCCGCAGTGGCAGCCCGCCGGGCTGGCGG
>NZ_KI914877.1:35306-70805 GCF_000520555.1 Arthrobacter sp. Br18
ACCGTCACCCGCAGTGGCAGCCCGCCGGGCTGGCGGAGGTCAGCCGCGACGACGTCGAGTCCTATTTCGCGCCGTTGGGCGACCGTGAACTGATGCTGTCGAAGGAGCGCGACAACGGCTGAATTATTCCCGTCCGAACGGGGCCTCTCCCTGCCGGACCGTGCGATGGTTCAGCCGCGGAGGGGGGCGGCCGGGACTCCTCCGGCATCATCACCGGCACCCGGGACACATTCGTACACCAGCGGGTTCCCACTGGTCAACCGAACGCCATACATTCCTGAACAGCAGAGAAAGGGACAATCATGACCGAGCAGTACACAAACCTTCTGGTGGAGTGCCGTGGCCGGGTGGGACTCGTGACGCTCAACCGGCCCGAGGCGCTGAACGCCCTCAACAAGGCCACCATGGACGAACTCGTGGCCGCGGTGTCGGCCATGGATTCCGACCCCGAGGTAGGCGCTGTCGTCGTCACCGGCTCCCCCAAGGCCTTCGCGGCCGGGGCGGACATCAAGGAGATGCAGTCCAAGGGCTACATGGACATGTACGCGGCAGACTGGTTCCGCGGGTGGGAAGACTTCACCCGGCTGCGCATCCCGGTGATCGCGGCCGTGTCCGGGTTCGCGCTGGGGGGCGGCTGCGAACTGGCAATGATGTGTGATTTCATCATCGCCGGAGACAACGCCAAGTTCGGCCAGCCGGAGATCAATCTTGGGGTGCTGCCGGGGATGGGCGGCTCGCAGCGCCTCACCCGCGCCGTCGGCAAATCCAAGGCGATGGACATGATCCTGACGGGCCGCTTCATGGATGCCGAGGAAGCCGAACGCGCCGGCCTCGTGTCCCGTGTGGTGCCGGCCGCGGACGTGGTGGACGAGGCCCTGAAGGCCGCCGCGGTGATTGCCTCCAGGTCCAGGCCGGTGGCGATGGTGGCCAAGGAAGCCGTCAACACCGCGTTCGAGACCGGGCTGGCGCAGGGCGTGCTGTCCGAAAGGCGGGCGTTCCACTCGCTGTTCGCCACCGAGGACCAGAAGGAGGGCATGGCAGCTTTCGTCGAGAAGCGCCAGCCGCACTTCACGCACCGCTGAGCAGCGACCTCCGGCGGCCCCTAGCTGCCCTCGGTCTGCGCGTCCCGGCGCGCCTGTGCCTCCTCGGGCGGCAGCGAGCCCCGCTGGATGGTGGAGGAGGCGTCCCGGGCAACCCTGCGGAGGCGTTTGTCCGAGACGTCCCGCTCCCCCACGGCCTGCGGAGTCCACGCATTCAGGTCCTCCTCGCTGAAGCCCGTCTTCGACGGCCGCCGCTTCGGCGTGAAGCCGACGGCGCCGGGTGCGAGCCGCCTGGTGGTCAGGAGGAATCCCGTGTGGGCCACCATGCGGTGATCGGGACGGACGGCGAGGCCCTCGAGATGCCAGCCGCGGACCATCGACTCCCACGCCTCCGGTTCGGTGAACCGGCCGTCAGCGCGGATCGCCTCCGCCGTCCGGGACAGCTGCGTGACCGTCGCCACATAGCTCACCCACACTCCCCCGGAGACGAGGACCGTCGCCACTGCGTCGAGGCACTCCCACGGAGCGAGCATGTCCAGCACGACGCGGTCCACGGTTCCGGAAGCCTCCTCCTGGACGACCTGCTCCTGGAAGTCCCCGAGGGAGACCCGCCAGGCCGGGTGCGGGCCGCCGAAGATGGTTTCCACGTTGCCCCTGGCGATCTCGGCGAACTCGGGGCGCCGCTCGAACGAGTGAAGGTAACCCGTGTCACCCACCGCGCGTAGGAGGGAGATCGAGAGTGCCCCGGAGCCGACGCCGGCCTCGACGACCCGCGCGCCCGGGAAGATGTCCCCCATCGTCACGATCTGGCCGGCGTCCTTCGGATAGACCACCGCCGCCCCCCGCGGCATGGAGAGCACGAAGTCGGAAAGCAGCGGTCGCAGCGCCTGGTACAGCTGACCTGTGGTGTTGGGAAGGATCGTGCCCTCGGGCTCACCGATCAGCGTGTCGTGGAGCAGGAAGCCCTTGTGTGTGTGGAATGCACCGCCGGGAGTCAGGGTCACGGTGTTCATCCGGCCCTTCTCGTCCGTCAACTGGACGCGCTCTCCGGCTCGGAACGGTCCGCGCCTGCTCGCTGCGCCATGCGCCTGGGAGGCGGAGGTGGGCTCTAGGGGTGTTGTCATCAGGAATTCCTTCGATGTCTGGAAAAGGCGGCAGCTGAAACAGCCGTGCCGTCGTCGGGCCCGGGCTTCCGGGTCCGGGCGTGATTGCGGGCTAGGGCCTGGAGCCCGGAGCCGATTTTCCGGTGATGGCGTCGATCACTGTCTTCTGGCGGAGGAGGCCGGTCACCACGCCGCGGCTGTCCACCACCGCGTACTCGTTCCCCTCCAGCCGCGCGAGGAACTGGACGAGCTCCTGTCCCTCGGCCGACTCGGGGACGTAGGCGCCCGGCGGGAGTGCGCGCGCCGTCGTGCTGATCGGTGTGGTGTCCGCGGCGGTATCGGGGACAGAGGCGAGGGCTGCCACGTCCACGACGGACTCGGGCCGACCGGTGGCTCCCGTGAGGACGATCGCAGCTTCCGGGGCATCGCGGATCATCCGTCGCGCCTGGCCGACCGGCGTCACCGCCGGCAACCCTACCGCAGCCTGCTTCAGCCGGTTGGCGCTGATGTCAGGCAGCCGGAGCCTCATCCTGGCATCCTCGATCGATGCGCTGGCGCCCATCCACAGGAACGCACCCATGACGACCGCCAGGATGATGAGCGTGAGGTCCGGTTGCCCGCCCTGCACCAGGGGAATGCTGACGACGACGCCGAGCAGCACCACCACCAGGATGCGTCCGGCCCATCCGGCCGCGACAGTGCCCCTGTCCTGGCTGCCGGTGGCTTTCCATACGGCGGACTCCACCATCCGCCCGCCGTCGAGGGGAAGGCCCGGCAGCGCGTTGAAGACGGCAACCAGCAGGTTGGCCCAGACGAGGATCTGGGTGAGGAGGAACCATACGGTTCCGGGTTCCATCCCGAGGAGAATGCCCCAGCCCAGGATCGCGAGGGCGAAGTTTGCGGCGGTGCCCGCCAGCGCCACCACCACCGAGCGGCCGGGAGAGCTGGAGAAGTGCCCGAACTGGGTATGTCCGCCCCAGAGGTTGAGGACGATCCGTGCAGTGGGCCAGCCGAAGGCGCGTGCGGAAAGGGCATGGGCCAGTTCGTGGATCAGGACGGAGGCGGCGAGGAGCAGGGCGTACCCGAGTGCTACGGCGTAGGCACCGATACCGATGCCGGGGAAAGTATCCTCGACCCTGGGCCCGAACAGGAAGATGATGACAGCCGTGATGGCGAACCACGACCAGGCGAGGACCACCGGGATGCCGGCGATCCTTCCCAAGGACACACCGGGGTTCCGGGTGGCGGCGGCAGTCCCCCGGCCGGTGGCGTCGCGGCTCATCGTGACGCCCCTGCAGCAACGACCGTGGGGTCAAGCAGGGCCTCGAGGTCCGAGACCGTCCTTCCCTGCAGGGTTGGCCAGTGACAGGAACGCGGATCGTGCGGCAGCGGAACGAAGTGCGGCACGGCAACGGTCACGACTCCTGCAGCCAGGGCCGCTGTGACTCCCGGGAGGGAGTCCTCGATCGCCACCACGCGCGATTTGGCGAGGCCCGGAATGCGGTGTTCAAGGAAATCGAAGGCCTGCTGGTACGCCTCGGGATCCGGCTTGCCGCGGGCCACCATGTCACCGGTGACGAGTTCGGCGAAGGTGCCGGCCGGAAGATGCGAAGCCACCTCCGCGGCAAGCAGGCGTTCGGACATCGTGACCATCACGCAGGGCACGCCCCGGGAGCGGAGCTCTTCGAGCAACTCGCGTGCGCCGGGCCGCCAGGGAACCTCGGCCCTGACCTGTTCGGCGACCTCGGAGATCAGGTGATCGATGATCTCCCGCACGCTCAGATCGACTCCGGCTTCCTGCAGCAGTCCCGCCGAGAATTCGAGGGCCTGGCCTACTAGCTGCTCGGCCTGAGCGGTACTCCAGATTCCGTGATGCCGCTCGACGAGCTCCAGCTCCGCGGCGATCCAGTACGGCTCGGTGTCCACGATGGTCCCGTCCATGTCCCACAGGACTGCCTGGAGGACACCCCCGTCGTGCGGTGTATCGGCGGAGGAAATTCCCGCAGCTGTGCTGGACGGAACGTCGGTAGGCATGGTCCCAAGTCTACGGCGGCTGTCCTTCGCCCTGATGCATCCGCGGCTGCCCTCTGCTTTCGGCGAAGCGGCGCCCTAGCGCCTGACAGCGCCGTACGCCGAGGTTTAGGGTGAGTGCGTGGACACCTTCGACAAGAACACCCCAGGCGGCGTGCGGGATCTCTTCCAGGACGCCGCGGAACCGGACCGGCGGATCACCATCATGCTCGCCGCATTCGAGGGCTGGAACGATGCGGGAGAGGCAGCGAGTGATGCCCTCAAGTACATGGGCCGCTTCTGGGGCAGCGAGAAAGTATCGACCATCGACGCCGACGAGTTCTACGACTTCCAGTTCACGCGGCCGGTGATCAAGCGCAACGGGTCGGGCCAGCGGCGCATCAAGTGGCCCAATACGAAGATCAGCAAGGCGTCGGTGCCCGATTCCAATCTGGACATCATCCTCGTCCACGGAGTCGAGCCGTCCTACAAATGGCGTGCCTATACCGCCGAGCTCGTCGCGTCGGCGAAGGAACTCAACGTCGACTGCATCGTCCTCGTGGGCGCACTCCTCGCCGACGTTCCGCACACCCGGCCCATTCCCGTGACGGTCACCTCCGACGACGACCTGGTGAGGGAGAGCCTCGACGTGGAACCCTCGACCTACGAGGGACCCATCGGCATCGTGGGAGTGCTCGCGGAAATGGGACTGCTCGCCGACATTCCCACCATGTCGCTGTGGGCCGCCGTGCCGCACTATGTAGGACAGTCCCCGTCGCCGAAGGCCCAGCTGGCCCTGCTCGGCAAACTCGAGGAGGTCCTGCAGGTCGGCGTGGAGACGCAGGTGCTGAACGAGGAGTCGGAAGCCTGGGAACGGGGTGTGGACGAGCTGGCCACCGAGGACCCCGAAGTGGCGGCGTACGTTCGGCAGCTCGAGGAAGCCAAGGACACCGTCGACCTGCCGGAGGCCAGCGGGGAATCGATTGCGCGGGAGTTCGAGCGCTACCTCAAGAAGCGGCGCCGCGAGTAGGGGCCGCGAGTAGGGCGAGTAGGGTCAGAGCTTGATGCCGAGCAGGGCGTCCAGGGCCGCGACGAGCTGGCCCTGCGCCTCCGGGTCCGCTGTTTCCATCCTGTCCGCCCGCAGGCCGGCCCGCACTGCCCACCCGTCCACGGCAGCGAGTGCGGCCGGGGCGTCGAGATCGGCCGCCATGGCATCGCGGATGTCCATCACGACCTCCTTCACATCGGTCGGGGTGGCCGCCGCCACTGCCGAGCGCCAGCGTTCGAGGCGCGTGATGGCTTCCTGGAGTACGGCGTCGGTCCAGGACCAGTCCGTTCGGTAGTGGAAGCCCAGGATTGCCAGCCGGATGGCGGCGGGGTCCACCCCCTCCCGCAACAGCGTGGAAACGAGCACCAGGTTCCCCTGCGACTTGCTCATCTTCCCGCCGTCGTACCTGACCATCCCGGTATGCGCGTAGTGGCGGGCGAGCGGCCGGCCGCTGCTCGCCCAGGCATGGCCGGCGCTCATCTCATGGTGTGGAAAGACCAGGTCGGAGCCGCCGCCCTGGACCGTGAACGGTGAGGGGAGGAACCGCTGGGCGATGACGGTGCATTCGATGTGCCAGCCGGGGCGTCCGCTGCCGAGTATCCCGCCGTCCCACTCGGGTTCGCCGTCCCGCGCCCGGCGCCACAGGAGCGGGTCGAGGCGGTTGCGTTTGCCAGGGCGCTCGGGGTCGCCGCCACGCTCCGCCGAGAGCGGAAGCATCTGCTCCTCGGAGAGGTGGGACAGCTGCCCGAGGAACCAGCGGTCCGGGTCGGGCCCCGGAAGCGCGGCCGCTGCGTCGAGGGAGAAGTAGATGTCGCCGTTGGGCTCTGCCCCATCGCCGTCGACGGCGTAGGCGAGCCCGCGCTGCACCAGGGCTTCGACTACGGGGACGATCCAGCCGACCGACTCGACGGCGCCGATGTAGTTCTCGGGAGGCAGGACGTTCAGGGCTTCCATATCCGTCCGGAACAGCTGGATCTGCTGCTCGGCCAACTGCCTCCAGTCCACTCCGGTGGCCGTGGCACGCTCCAGCAGGGGATCATCGACGTCGGTGACATTCTGCACGTAACTTACCGTGGAGCCGCTGTCCCGCCAGGTGCGGTTGAGGAGGTCGAACGCGACATAGGTGGAGGCGTGCCCCAGGTGCGTCGCATCGTAGGGAGTGATCCCGCAGACATAAAGGCTCGGGGCCGGGTTCGCAGGGAGATCCACCATTCTCCCCTGGACGGTGTCGAACAGTTCGATACCCGACTGGCTACCGGCAACATCAGGGACAGGGGTTGAATTCCACGCAATCACTCTCCTAGCTTACGTTGGCCCGTCAGGCGCTGATGACGCCGAAGCCCAGCAGGGCGTAGAGCGCCAGCCCAAGGAACACCCGGTACCAGACGAAGACGCTGTAGCTGCGGGTCGAAACGAATCGGAGGAACCAGCCGATGATCGCGAATCCCACCACGAACGCGATCGCGGTGGCGACCGCCGTCTCTCCGAGCCCGAAGGGCCCCGGCGTCCCGATGCTCTTGCTGAGCTGGAAGAGGCCGCTGGCGAACACCGCGGGAATGGCCAGCAGGAATGAATACCGGGCTGCCGCCTCCCTGGTGTAGCCCATGAGCAGGCCGGCGGTGATGGTTCCACCCGAACGTGACACCCCGGGGATCAGGGCGAGCGCCTGCGCGAAACCGTAGAGAATGCCGTGCCGGTAGGTGAGCCGGCTGAGGTCCCTCGTCTGCTTTCCCACGGCATCAGCGACGGCGAGGATCAGTCCGAAGACGATCAGCATTGTCGCGACGATCCACAGGCTTCTGAACGAGCTTTCGATCTGGTCCTGGAACAGCAGCCCGAGCACGCCGATGGGAATGCTGCCCAGGATCACGAGCCACCCCATGCGCACATCCGGATCGTTGCGGGGCACCGCCCCCCGCAGTGAGCCGAACCATGCCTTGATGATCCGGACGATATCTCGCCAGAAGAACACGACGACGGCGGTCTCGGTTCCCAGTTGCGTGATTGCGGTGAACGCAGCTCCGGGATCCTGGGCATTGGGGAGGAGTTCGCCCACAATGCGGAGATGGGCACTTGAGGAGATGGGCAGGAATTCAGTGAGTCCCTGGACAAACCCGAGGATGATGGCTTCGATCAAATTCACTCTTACGACCTTAGAGCAACCTTTTCCCCCAGGCTTTAGGCTTGCACTATGCAACGGCGAAACGTGGGATCGAGCGGCCTGTCCGTCTCTGCGCTTGGACTCGGCACCATGAATTGGGGCTCGGAGGTGGATGAGGAGGCTGCACGGGAACAGCTGAGGCTCTTCACCGATGCCGGAGGCACCCTGATCGAATCGGCGGCCCGGTACGGCGAAGGCCAGGCGGAAGCGATGCTCGGCAGTTTCATCGGCGATACGGTGGCCCGGTCGGAGATCGTGCTGACCATTCAGGGCGGCTCGATGCGGAGTGGCACCGGCCGTGGTGATACCTCGCGTCGGGGCCTGCTGGATTCACTGGATGCCTCATTGACGCTGCTCGGCACCGATTCCGTGGACCTGTGGCTTGCCCCCGCCTGCGACGGGTCAGTGCCCCTGCACGAGACTCTCAGCGCTCTTGAGCATGCCTACACTTCCGGACGGGCGAGGTATGTCGGGGCCTCCAACCAGTCCGGCTGGGAATTCGCCCGGCTTGCGGCGACGGCGGGTTTCCCTCTCATTGCCAATGAGGTGGAGTATTCGCTGGTGAACCGCCGTGCGGAAGCCGAGGCCGTTCCGGCAGCCGCGGCCTTTGGCGCCGGTATTCTCGCCTGGGCGCCGCTGGGCCGTGGCGTCCTCACCGGAAAATACCGGGGACGGCTGCCGTCGGACTCGCGCGGTGCGTCGGACGTCTGGGCGCCCTACGTCGATTCCTATCTGACGGGCAGGCCGCAACGGGTTATCGAAGCGCTCTGTACCGCGTCGAGGGGCCTTGACCTGCAGCCGCACGAGCTGGCGCTGCGGTGGCTGCTGGAGCGTCCGGGCGTATCCTCAGTGGTGATGGGGGCGAGGACGTCCCAGCAGCTGAAGGAGCTCCTTCAGACAGACCTCCAGGCCATTCCGCAACCCATCGCGGACGCCCTGGACGAGGTGTCGGCCCTCCAGGAGTAGCGCGGGGCCCGGTCTCAGTTGCCGGACCTTGCTCTGTCCGTGGTGTTGTCATCCGATGCGTTGTCATCCGAGGTGTCGGCGTCGGCGTCAGGTTCGTCGTCGGACTCCCCGCTGTCCGATTCATCGTCGTCGTCGGCATCGTCGTAGATCTCCAGCGGGGTCACTTCGCCGTGCGCGTCGTACAGGACTTCTTCGTAGACTTCGAACGCATCGGCGATCGCCAGATACGCTGCCTCGACCGCCGGATCGTCTTCCCGCCGCCGCGATGCCGACGCCGCAAGATGCTCTTCGAGTGCTGTGACGAGGGCCTGGAGCGCGACACGCGGATCTATGCTCATGCACTAGACGTTATAGGTAAAGTGGGCAGAATTGGAGGGATATGAGAGAACAATTTCTGAATGTCACTGCCGTCCGCCAGCGTGATTTCAACCGCCAGTATGAGTATCTCGTGGTGACGATCAACGCCGGGGAACCGGTGCCCGCCACCCGGAAACTGATCGCTGAACACACCGAATACGGCAAGTGGGAGCTCGAACGCAGCTGCATCTACAACAGCGGCAGCCGGCGCTACTGGCTGAGGCGGAAAGTCCTCCGGGTGGAACGCACCCTGGACGCCGAGTAGGGCCTCAGTAGGTGGTCAGCAGGCGCGTGAGCACCTTCGCGCCGAAACGCAGCGAGTCGGTTGGCACGCGTTCGTCGACGCCGTGGAACATGCCCGTGAAGTCCAGATCGTCGGGCAGTTGCAGGGGGGCGAAGCCGTAGCCGTTGATACCGAGCCGGCTCAGCGACTTGTTGTCGGTACCGCCCGACAGCGTATAGGGAAGCACTTTCGCACCCGGGTCCTGGCTGTGCAGGGCGTCGATCATGGAGTCCACCAGATTCCCGGCGAATGGCACCTCCAGGGAGACGTCCTTATGGGCGTAGGAAACCTCTACTCCCTCGCCCGCCAGCGCGCGCACGATCTCGAGGACGTGGTCCTGCTGGCCGGGAAGGGTCCGGACGTCCACCAGTGCCTCTGCCGTACCCGGAATCACGTTGTGCTTGTAGCCGCTCTTGAGCATCGTGGGGTTCGAGGTGTTCTGCAGGGTTGCACCGACGAAGCGCGCCACCGTGCCGAGCTCTGCGAGCAGCACCTCCGGATTGTCGGGATCGAACTCGACGCCGGTCAGTTCGGTGACGCCGTCGAGGAACTGGCGGGTGGTGGGGGTCAGTTCGATGGGCCAGGAGTAGTCACCGACCTTGGAGACAGCTCTGGCCAGGCGCGTCACCGCATTATCGGTATTGATCTGCGAACCGTGCCCTGCCCGGCCGTGAGCTACCAGCCGAAGCCAGGAGATTCCTTTTTCCGCGGTCTGCAGAAGATAGGTGCGTCGGCCACCGATGGTGGACGAGAATCCGCCCACCTCGGAAATAGCTTCGGTGGCCCCTTCGAAAAGCTCCGGCTTGTTGTCAACGAGCCACGAGGCACCGTAGCTGCCGCCGGCTTCCTCATCAGCGAAGAAACCGAAGACGAGGTCCCGCTTCGGCGAAATGCCGTTGCGCTTCATGTGCCGGAGCACCGAGATTATCATGGCGTCCATGTCCTTCATGTCCACCGCACCGCGACCCCAGATGAGGCCGTCCTTTTCCTCACCGCCGAAGGGGTCGACCGACCAGTCCTCCTTCTGGGCGGGGACCACATCCAGGTGTCCGTGCACCACGAGCGCCGGCAGGGAGGAGTCGCTGCCCTCCATGCGGGCCAGGACGGACGCCCTGCCGGGTGCTGCCTCGAAGATGTGCGTAGCGAGGCCCACCTCCTCGATGAGGGCAGCAGTATATTCAGCCGCGGCCCTCTCCCCCGGGCCCACGTTGTCGCCGAAGTTCGAGGTATCGATGCGGATGAGTTCCTGGCAGATGCGTACAACTTCGTCTTCAGGCATGATGCTCATGCTGCGTCCTCCTGGCTTGTCGGGTGCGCATCCAGCCTACCGAGTCCCCGGCAGTCGGCCGAGCCCGTCCGCGCGAGTCCCCTGCTCCAACTCCCGGCGGGCTCACCGATTCAAACCACAGGGCTAACTCGTGTTAGAGTTTTTCTCGTTGCTTTCGACGGTTTCTGACCGCGGAACCACCACCTGCGCGGGTGGCGGAATGGCAGACGCGCTAGCTTGAGGTGCTAGTCCTTTAACGAGGGTGGGGGTTCAAGTCCCCCTCCGCGCACAACAAAAACCCCGGTACGCCGGGGTTTTTTTGTGCCATCGGACAACTTCGTCTGCGTCTTCAACCACGCGGCGGCACATCAGCGGTCTCACGTAGCCTTGGTACGGACCATTTCAACCACGGAGGAATGTTTGGCGACTCTGTACGCACCAGCACCAGCTCCAGCACCAGTCTCCGCAGAGGCCCGATCCGGTGCCATCGACGCACTCCGCATCTTCGCGGTCGTCGGGATCGTTACCGGGCACGTGTGGGCGGGCCCGGTCACCGACGCCGGTCTCTACACATGGCATGTTCCCGCGTTCTTCCTGCTCTCCGGGTACCTCTGGAAGATCCAGAAACCGGACGCCCGACGGGCCGTCGCAGCGGAAGCGAAAAAGCGGTTTCGGACCATCATGACGCCCTACTGTGCATGGTTGGTCGTGACTCTCCTCGTTCACGTCACCATCCACGACCACCGCGGCACGCTTACCCCCCCAGCTGTGATCCTGCCCCTGATCGGCGGGTCCCTCAACGCGGGGCCGTTCGGTGCGTACTGGTTCATGCCTGCTCTGTTCATTTCGGCCATCATGTTCCGGGCACTCGAGCGTGTTCCCCTTGTCCTTCGGCTCTCAATCATCGCCGGGATCGCAGTCGTCACCTACCTCTTCGGCGAGGACCTCGCCCTCCTGCCCATGTCCCTCGGGGTCGCGGGCTCCGCACTCATCTTCATGCTCGCGGGTCAGGGACTGCAGCACTTCCGCACCCGGGTGAAACGGCCGGTCCGGTTCGGGTCGGTGTGCCTGATTGCGGGTGCCGCACCTATCCTCCTCGGGGTGTCAGCGTCACTGGACATGAAGTACGGCGAGCTGGGCACACCGGTCCTCAGTGCTGTCGCAGCGGTGATGATCAGCTCTGGCCTCCTGTTGATCCTGGAGGGCGTGTTCTCCCGGCTGCCCATCCGGGTTCACACGATCTCCACGAGGCTCGCCGTGGGCTGCCTGATGGTAGTGCTGACCCACACGTATGTTCTCTGGTTGCTTCCGGTTCCAGACACGGAGCGGTCGTTCTGGGTGCTGATCGCAGCGGTGGTATTGCCCTGGGCTGTCGCTCTGGTTCTCAACCGAACGCCGCTCTCTCAAATCTTCCTCGGGACACCGCGCGCCACCTGAACACGGAAGCCCCACCCGCACGAGGAGGACAGGGCACGGTTTCGGTCTGCGACGGGTCACCAAGGGCATGCCAGTTGGTGTCTGCCCTGATGGTGCTACTCATTCGAAGGACGCCGCCGGTTGCGTTTCGTGGCGGAGCGCTTCTGCTTGGCGGCGAGGTGCCTCCGGGCGGAGCCGCGCGTGGGTGTGGACGCGCGACGCTGCCGCGCGTCGGAGGACAGGCCCGCCGTCACCAGGTCGGCGAGCTTGCGCAACGCCGTTTCGCGATTGCGCTGCTGGGAACGCTGCGTGGAGGCGGAGACGGTGACCGTTCCGGCGACGAGACGGGGACCGAGCCGGGTGAGAAGCAGCATCCGCTGGTCGTCGGAGAGCACGGTCGAGCCGGCGACATTCCAGTACAACTCGGCGCGGCTGTCGGAGGTATTCGCGTGTTGCCCACCCGGGCCCGACGACCTGGAGAATCGCCAGCCGAGTTCGCGCCCAGGGATGATGAGCTCCGTTGATACCTCAAGATCCATGCCACCAGCGTGACACAACCTGAAAAGCCTGCGGCCACAATCTAGAACAGCGGCCAAGGCACCGCCGACATCTCACCGCTCGGAGCCGGAAACCGCCCTGCAGAGCGCAACCGGGCGCAGCGTGCTGCAAGTGAAGCGATTTCTTCGGCGGTGAGCAGGTCCACGAGGTCCTGACCGAGCTGACCGTGCAGTCCTTCGCTGACACGATTGATCCCGTCGAGTTCCTCGGCGGTCAGTGCGTCTCCCAGCCACCCCCACAGCACCGTCCGCAGCTTGTGGTCACTGTGGAAGGTGAGACCGTGGTCCACGCCGCGCCGGCGTCCGTCGCTCAAGGTAAGAATGTGGTCGCCCTTTCGGTCGGCGTTGTTGACGACCACGTCGAACACGGCCATCCGTCGCAGCGCGGGTGAGTCTTCATGGATGAGGGCGACCATCCGATTGTTCTCGTCCCGACCCTCGAGGACCTGTTTCCAGCCGGTCTCCGGCACGTCGTCCGCCGCGACCAGGTCCACGGCGTCCTGGCCGGAGTCCTGCTCCTGCCAGAGCTGCACCATGCCTTCGCCCAGCGGACCATCACGCAGCCAGGTGTGCGGCACGACATCCCAGCCGAAGACCTCCGAGACCAGATAAGCGGCAACTTCCCGATGTGCCAGGAAGCCTTCAGGAAAATCCCATAGCGGTTTCTCACCCGCTATCGGCTTATAGACGACCACCGCGTCGTCGATGCCACCTACGAAGGTGGCGTTCGACGCCGTCGTGATGCGGCCGGTGAGCGTCAGCTCGGCGGTGACCAGGTCGGGCGCCGGCATCAGACCTCGGGAAGGGTGCAGGTGTGCCCGTCGGCGTCCATGGGGTTACCGCAGAGCACGCAGAGCGGACGTCCGGCGCCCACGACCTCCCGGGTGCGCTTGGTGAAGGCGCGGGCGGTGCCGACCGGCATGCGCACGCGCAACATCTCGGGCGCATCTTCGTCGTCGACTTCGAGCAATCCGTCGTCGTCATCAACGTCGCGAATCGGGTAGGCCTCGATGACGATCTGCGCCGTCGTCGGGTCCCACCCGAGGCTCATGACGCCGGTTCGGAACTGCTCGTCAACGGCCTCGAGCTGATCATTGTCGACAAGTTCAAGGGGAGTACTCGAGGGGACGCTGAAGGGGTTGCCCTCGAGGGTGATGAGCTGATCGAGGAGTTCGTCGATCTTCTCGGCGAGCTGGGCCGACTGCTGCTTCTCCAGGGCGATACTCACGATTTGCGTCCCTGTGCGCACCTGCAGGTAGAACGTGCGCGCCCCCGGAACGCCAATGGTGCCGACGACGACCCGGTCAGGCCAGGCGAACTCGTGAACAGTTTTAGGCATAGGACTACTTTAGGCTCATCCGGTTCGTGGTGCCTCGTGCCCTGCACCACCGCCCACCGGCGCATCGTCGGAGTGGACGCTGTTCGACAACCAGGACAGATCCCCCGCGTCGGTGTTGGTAGCGTAGACGCTCGGCCGACTCGTGCCGTAGCCCACGATCGACACGGAGGCGGGGCCCACGTTGATGCGCTGGAACAGGTCGAGGTGCATGCCGAGCGCGTCGGCGAGGATCGACTTGATGATGTCACCGTGGCTCACCGCCACCCACACGGCCCCTGGCCCGTGCTCGGCCTCGAAGGCTGCATCGTGGCGACGAATCGCTGCCACCGACCGAGCCTGCATCGCGGCCATGGCTTCACCGCCGGGAAAGATGACAGCGGACGGCTGGGACTGCACAACCGACCACAGACCCTCGGTTGCGAGGTCGCTGAGCATGCGGCCCTGCCACTGGCCGTAATCGCACTCAGTCAGACAGGAATCGAGATCGATATCGACCGGCGCGAGCGGGGTGTCGGCCTGTCGATCGAGGATGAGCCGGGCGGTCTGCTGACAACGCTCGAGGGGACTTGACACCACTCCGACGACTGGCACGGCCGCGAGCCGGTCGCCGGTCAGGGCCGCCTGGTCGCGCCCGATCTGGTCCAGGCTGATGCCGGCGGCCCGCCCGGCCAGCAGTCCGGTGGCATTCGCAGTGGTGCGGCCGTGCCGCACGAGAAGAACTGTAGCCATTCACCCAGCCTAGCCATCCGCTCGACGGCGATGAAACCGATCAGTCGTACCGGGTGGTCGCATGGTTCCTGTCCCGGCTCTCGACAACGACGCATCGGTCGGCTGTCTCGCGCGGCGGTCCTCATGCTTCAGCTCCTGATGGGGACTCGGCGGGAGGGCCGTAGTGCCCGGGGTGCGTGCAGGGAGCGCCGATAGATGAAGTACTCGGCCACCGCCAGGCTGATCACCCATGATGCCCCGATGAGGAGAGCGCGGGTCAGCTCGTCAGCCGGGCCGACCAGGAGGATCCAGGGGATCGTCACCACGACGATGGTTCCCTGCGCGATGCCGATGGCGTAGGCCCGGGCCATCCACTCACTGTGCCGGACGTAGTCCCGCTGGCGCACCGCAAGGTAGCCAAGGATAAGGCTTCCCACCATCGCCGACCCGAAGACCAGCCGAAGGACGAGAAGGAGCGGCCCGTCGTGGGGCGGGAGGTCGTAGAAGATCGCCATCCACAAGCCGGACAGGGCCGCGAGCAGGCCGGTGGGGACGAGGATTCGTCCGGCGATGCGGTGCCAGCTGTACCTGCCGCGCTTGCCACGGCGTAGCGAGGGCACGAACTGGAACGCCCCGAGCAGCAGATACAGGGTGACCGTGGGAATGTGGATCAGCACGGGGATCGGTGAGTCGAAGAACCGCGTGTTTTCGGAGGTGATTTCGCCTCCCGCCAACTGGGTCAGGCGTATCGTCCCGGCGATCACCGGGACGAGGCTGAGGAAGATCAGGCCGGCGGGGACGAACCACCGGGTCCAGCGCGTATCAGGGGGCTTTCGGCGCGGTCGTGGCCGCGGGATGCTTGGAGGGTCTATCGCGATGGCTGCAGGCTTTCGGGTGGATTTCACTGGGAATCCTCTATTCGGTTGACCGGGGACGGCGCCGTTATTCATACCTGAGGGCGTCGATGGGGTTCTGGCGTGATGCCCTCCGTGCCGGCAGGGTCCCGGCGAGGAAGGCGATGAGCATCACCAGGAGGGTGATGGCGCCCATGGGCAGTGGTGCGAACCGCAGGACCTGGAGTCCCTCGAGATCGGCCAGCACGGTGCCGGCGAGGAAGTTGTTCGCGATGGCGCCTGTTCCCATTGCTGCAAGTGCTCCGATGATGCTGCCGAGGAAGCCGATGAAGACGGCTTCGATGCTGAACAGGGTGTAGATCCGCCCGCCGCCCATACCCATTGCTTTCATGAGACCGATTTCGCGGGTCCATTCCTGCACGCTCATGAGCAGCGTATTGATGATCCCGAACCCAGCGGCAATCAGCGCGATCACCGCGAAGGCATTGAGCACACCGACGATGCCGCTGATGACCGTCTGGATGATGCCGATCTGGTCGGCCACCGTGACGGCGGTGTAACCCTGGGCTGCGAGGTCGGCCTGGATGGTGTTGATCTCCTCCTCACTCGATGCCGCATCGAAGTGCGCCATGGCGAGGAACGCGCCTTCGGTCGTGTTCCCGGGCTTGCCCGTGTTCTGGATTTCATACAGCTCGTCTGTCAGGGCCTGGTTGAGGGCACCGCCGCCTCCCGTGAGGGTAGATTGGTTCTGCACGCCGGCCACTGTTGCTCCGACCTCGTGCATCTCACCCAGGTAGTCGGCGGTGCCGATCATGACGGTCTCTCCCACCGCGGCGTTCGCCGTTTCGAAACCCAGGCTGTCGAGGTCCGAGGTGATGAGCAGTATCTGGTTTCCGCTACTCTCGGCTGCGCCCTGCAGCGGGGATCCTGCAGCCAGGTCCGGGGTGCTCAGGGCCGCGCTGGCGTTGACGGCGAGTTCGAACTTGCCGTTGCCGTCGTATTCGACGTAGCGGGGGGTGACCTGCAGGACGGGGTTCACATCGAGAATCCCTTCCACGCCCTCGATGATGTCGACGTCGTCGGCGGTGAGGACGCTGGTCGCGAACTCCGAGCCGTCGCCTTGGAAACCCCCTGCGGCGATCGCCTGATCCGGGTCGTAGGGTGCCGGCCCGTCGTCCGTGGGGGCGGCGTCGTCGGCCGTGATGGTGATGGAGAGGACGTCGGCCGCGCCGAAGCCCGCGACCTGGGTATCGATGTAGCTGGAGATCCCGGTGCCGATCGCACTGGTGATCGTGAGGGTGAAGGCGCCGATGAAGACGGCGATCACTGTGAGCGCGGTTCGGAGTCTGCTGCGGAGGCTGTTGCCGATCGCGGTGCCGATCGCGGTGCCGATGATGTCGGTGATATTCATGGTGAATTTTCCGAATTCTGGAGGGACTGTACTTCACGTCCATCACGGATGAACATCCGCCGGTCGCACCTTGCGGCAAGCTCGACGTCATGGGTGACGATCACCAGGGTGATGCCGTGCTCCTTGTTGAGGGAGAACAGGATGTCTTCGACCAGGCGGCCGGTGACCGTGTCGAGGTTTCCGGTGGGTTCGTCGGCGAAGATCACTGTCGGGTTGTTGACCAGAGCGCGGGCGATGACGACGCGCTGCTTCTGCCCGCCGGAGAGATTGATGGCCTTGTTCTTCGCCTTGTCGGCGAGTTCGAGCTTCTCGAGAACTGCCATCCCGCGGGCTTTGCGTTCCCGGGCACCGACCCCGGCAATTTTGAGCGGCAGGACGACGTTCTCGAGCACCGTTGCGTTGGGGGTGAGGAAGAACTGCTGGAACACGAAGCCGAAATCCTCGTTACGGAGTCGGCTGACCTGTTTGACGCTCAGTTCGCTCGCGTCGGTTCCCTTGACGAGCAGCACGCCGCCGTCGGGTGTGTCGAGCAAGGCAAGCAGGTGCATCAGCGTTGACTTGCCGGAGCCGCTTTTGCCGACGATGGCGAGCGATTCGCCGGCCTGGATCTGCAGGGACACGCCTTTGAGCGCATCGAAGCGGGCAGTACCACGGCCGTAGGACTTGCTGAGGTTCCGGACTGCGAGCACTGATGTGTCCATCAGAGCGCACCTCTCGATGACATTGCGGGTGGATCCAGGGGGCCCTGGTCCAGCCGGAAAGGTGGGTAGTCGTCCCGCAGCAGAGCTGTGTAGGTGATGGTGCGGTAAGCCCACCGGTTGATTCCCATGATCAGGTTGAAGAGCCCGAGGCGGTAGACGCCGGTGAACAGCAGGATCACGGCGGTGATGAACACCAGCAGGCCAAGCAGTGACATCCCGTTGGTGCCTCCGTCATTCGATGACGCCCAGATACCGCCCGTCAGCGCAGCGACAATGAGCAGGTGCGGCAGGGCGAGGAGCCAGGACTTGACCAGGACCTTCCAGTGCGAAAGCTGTTCCGGATAGTCCACTTCGAAGGTGGCCGGGTAGTCGGTGTGCGCGAGGGTGAAGGGCGGGTAACGATCGGTGCCCATCACACCGTTGGCGTAGAAGGCAACCCGCCAGTGCCAGCGCATCACCCCGACCGTGAACTGGAAGAGCGACGCCGGGTAGCGGCCGGTGAACAGGATCATCACCCCGGCAGCGACTGTAACCACCGCGAAGGCTATTCCGAGAATGGCGAGCACGATGTAGTGGGGAATGGCCAGAATCCACTTGACGAGCCACATCCACCTGGTCAGGTTCGGATCCAGCTGTCCTTCGAGTCGTGCTGGGTAGGTCCCTCCTGCGTTCCCGCTGGTTGCAGTGTGGGATGAGGAGAGCAGGCTCCGGCCAAGGCCCCCAGCACCGAGGATGATCAGCCCGGTCCCTGCGGTGAGCAGGGCGAGGCCGGCGAGCACCGGGCCGGAGTTGGCGAAGGCCCCAAGGGATCCTCCGGCCAGGAGAACTCCTGCGACGAGCACCAGCAGGTACGGTGCACTCATCTTCTCGGGCTGCGGGTCGGGCTGTCCGAATGTTTCGATCGATGTGGTGTTCATGGTCCTGATCTTGGATTTCTTCTGATCGAACTGGGTTGAACCGGATGCCACCCCAACGCGGACGGCGGGTGGCAGATGGCATCACACCGTGATGGCGATTTTCGCCCGGGCATGATCCTCGACGAAATAGCGGATGGCCTCAGGAACCTCGCTCAAGGGATAGGTTCGATCGATGGCCGGAACGATCCGGCCGGATTCGATGAGTTCCCGCAACTCATCCAGGCTTTCCCTACCCGGCTTCGCGGAAAACGTGCGGAGGTTCTGGCGGATGAACAGAGACAGGAAAAGCGCCCTCACGATGCGTCCCATGGGTCCAAGGACGCTCCCCCCGGTGCCGCTGAAGAGCACGAGCGTCCCTCGCTGGGTGAGGGCCCTCCTGAGCGCCGACAACGGGTGGTTCCCGATCGAATCGAATATCAGGTCATACTGCACCCCGCTCTCCGTGAAGTTTCCCTGCGTGTAGTCGATGACGGAGTCCGCGCCGAGCGACCGGACCAGTTCGGCATTCCTTGTACTTGCCACGCCGGTCACGTCCGCGCCGAAGGCCTTGGCGATCTGGACGGCGAACGTGCCCACACCACCGGATGCGCCATTGATCAGGACTTTCTGTCCCGGTTGGATGTTGCCGCCGCTCCGCAGTCCCTGCAGGGCGGTTCTTGCCGAAAGTGGAACCGTGGCAGCCTGCTCGAAGGTCAGATTCGCCGGCTTCAACGCCAACAGGACTGCCGGGACGGCGGCGAATTCGGCGAAACCTCCCGCCTCGACTTCGCCATAGACTTCGTCACCGGGGCGCAATTCGGTGACACCTGCACCCACCGCCTCCACCTGTCCTGCGATGTCCTTTCCCCGCACGATTTTTTTTGGCTTGCGCATTCCGAAGGCGAGACGCGCGATCAGGGGGCGTCCGCTGGTGTAGACCCAATCGGCGTGATTGATCGCCGCCGCACGGACCCGCACCAATACCTCGCCGTCCTGGATCATCGGCCTGTCGACGTCCTGGTGGCTGAGCACGTTCGTGGTGCCGTACCGCCGCTGCACGATGCCTTTCATCGCCATGGTTGTCCTGTCTGGGCTGGTGGTCGACTTCATCGCTACGGGTTCCTCTCGGTCGGACTGACCTAACGGTGTAAGGTAGTGATTTGAAAGTACCATACATCGTAAGGTAGCGTCTATGGACAGGTCGTTGATTTCCAACAATGACGGCGCACATCGGAGACGGGAGGCACTGTGGCACGAGGAAGGACCAAGGCGGCGCTCAGGGAACCTGTCACCCGGGACCGGGCGGTCCAGGTGGCTGTCGGGCTCGCCGATGCTGGCGGGCTGGAGTCGTTGAGCATGCGCAAGCTCGCCCAGGAACTCGGGGTCGAGGCGATGTCGCTCTACTACCATGTGAAAGGCAAGGACGACATCATTGACGGTATGGTCGACGTCGTTTTCGGCGAGATCGTCCTACCCTCCCCCGGGGACGACTGGAAAGCGGCCATGAGGGAGCGTGCTGAGTCGGCCCGCGCTGTCCTCGCCCGACACCCCTGGGCGATCGCCCTGATGCGGTCCACACCGGGGGCTGAGACTTTGAAGCACCTCGATGCCACAATCGGATGCCTGCGCGGAGCGGGCTTCTCTCCGGCGATGGCCGGCCATGCGATGTCCCTTCTCGATAGCTACGTCGACGGGTTCGCCCTTCAGGAGGCCGCGCTGCCGCTCGATGCGGCCGGCGCCATGAACGAGGCCACGGAGGACATCCTGGCGCAGCAACAAATGATGTCCCATGCCTTTCCTCACCTGGCCGAAATCGCGGAAACCTACATCCTGCAGCCGGGGTATGCCTTCGGGAACGAGTTCCGGTTCGGGCTCCAGGTCATCCTCGAGGGCATCGAGGCCGCCCACGCCTCCGAGGACCTGTAAATCAGGCATCGGAAGCACCCGGGGGTCGGAAGTCGGTTTCATGACGGGGTCGCTGATAACCCCGGCCCACCAGCCCCAGGGTCATCCGGCGGCCCCTGACAAGGAGCCAAAAGATGAGTGCAACTTCGCCCACGAAGACGAACCGGGCGACGCCGATCGAGAGTTCCGGGACCAACACAGCGCTGAAACCGTCCGTCAGGTAGCCAAGCCCGGCAACCACGAGGAGGATCCCGAAGATTTTCGCCATGAATTCGGATCGATACGCGAGGTAACCGATCAGGAGCAGGTGCAGGGCGAAGAGGATCAGTCCGGTGTCCCAGATCCTGGCGAAGGCATCAACTGCGAGCAGCATCCGATCCCCGTCTCCGGGCACTGCCGGCACCTCCAGAAGCTGGCTGATCGCCACCAGGAAGACCGCAGAATAGGCAAGCCTGAACCATGCGGCAATCATCGAGACCGCCCGGTTCACCGACGCGAACACCTCGAAAAGTGCCGCTGCCACAATGACGTCCAGGACGACCACGATGATCAGGCTGGCGATGCCAGAGCGGAACAATGTCTCGGAAGCGGCGACGTCCACGGCCGTTCGGGAGGCATCTCCCGCCGTCACGAGGGTTTCCACGGGTCCGAAGACGCCATAGACGGAGAATACCGTCATGGCAAGGAGCGTACTTCCCGCGATCAGGCTGGGCCTGCGCAGGGAGCCGGCGGCCCGGGTGAGGGGAAGCTGCCGGGGGGATTCGTTCGGCGTCAGGATGGACATGGTGTTTCTTCCTTCGACGGTCAGGTGCGGTGGGCGGAGTATGGACGCTGGGCGGAGGCAGGAGGGGCGGTCAGAGTGTGATTGCTGTTTTTCCACGCGCCTTCCCGGCCTCGAGGTATCGCATGGCGTCCGGAACCTGATCAAGCGGATAGCTGCTGCCGACGCGAGGCGTCACGGTGCCGTCCTCGATGAGACCGGCGAGCAGCCTCAGGTCGCTGGAACGCTGTGTGGACATCAGCATGACCAGGCGCTGGGGAACGAACGGCGACAGCATCACGGCCCGTAGCTGCCGTCCGATGCCCGTCCAGGTGCCGCCGCCCTCACCGCCGACCAGGACGGCAGTACCTCGGGGCTTGAGCGCGCGGCGGAGCCGGGCAAGTTCCGGGTTGCCGCCGATGTCCAGAATCAGGTCATAACGCCGGGCTCCGTCGGCGAAGTCGTCGCGGGTGTAGTCAAGTACGTGGTCAGCACCGAGGGAGCACACGAAATCGAGCTTCCCGGTGCCGCACACCCCGGTGGTTTCGGCGCCGAACGCCCGGGCCAGTTGAACTGCGTAACTGCCCACACCCCCGGAAGCGCCGAGAATCAGCACCTTCTGCCCCTGTGCGACGCGGCCGGCATCGCGCAGGGCCTGCAGTGCAGTGAGCGCCGAGACCGGAACCACTGCGGCCTGCTCGAATGTCACTCCCGCGGGCTTGTGGGCGAGCCTGTCCTCCCGGGCCACCGCATACTCCGCGAAGGAGCCTTTACCTGCCCCGAACACCTCCTCACCGACCCGGAAGGCAGTAACTGCCCTGCCGACGTCGGTGACCGTGCCCGCCACGTCCGAACCGATGACGGGGTTTCGGGGACCCCGTAATCCTGTGCCCAGGCGGATCAGATAGGGCGTACCGGTCATCAGGTGCCACGCTCCCCGGTCGAGACCTGCCGCGTGTACCCGAACGAGTACCTCATTGTCCCCGATGGTGGGCCGTGGAACCCACCCGGTTCGCAGGACCTCGGCGGTGCCGTAGCGGTCCTGCACGATCGCCCTCATCCTGCCGGGTGCCGGCTCACGATCCCCTGTGCGGCCTGCCGCCCCGTGCTGCTGATCGGTGGTCATTACTGCTCTCCCCACGTGGTGCGATATCGGTTTTCGTACTATGTACGAAATGGGCTCGTACGTTGTACCAAAGCACCACGGTCTCAGGAGCAGAATGTCGGCGGAATCAGCACGGAGTACGACTCGAGGGCGAGCGCGGCTCAGTCGGGAGAGGGTGTTGAGCAGTGCCCTGATCCTGGCTGACGAGTCAGGGATAGGATCACTCACGATCCGTTCGCTCGCTGATGCAATGGGGACAAGGCCCATGTCGATCTACCACTATGTCGCCAACAAGGACGAGATCCTCGACAGTCTCGTGGACCTGGTGTTCAGCGAGATCGACCTGCCGTCCGACGTGGGTGGCTGGCGCAGCGGGATGTATCGGCGTGCGCATTCGGTCCGCGCTGTCCTGCGCCGCCACACCTGGGCCATCGGGCTGCTCGAGTCCCGCACGAGTCCCGGCGGTGCAACGCTGCGTCATCATGAAGCGACCCTCGGCGTCCTGCGCAGGGCCGGCTTTTCGGTGAAGCTGACCTCCCATGCCTACGCCCTGCTCGACAGCTACATCTACGGCTTTGCGCTTCAGGAAGCCGCGCTTCCCCTGAACGGTTCCGAGCCTGTCGCACAGGTTGCCGAACCGATGGTTCAGCAGTTCTCGGACGGCAGGTACCCGTACCTCTACGAGATCGCCACGGAGCGCGTTCTCCAACCGGGGTACAACTTCGGCGATGAGTTCGACATCGGACTCAAGGTGATCCTCGACTCCCTCGAGGGCTGGATCTCGCACCGCCCGGGGTGAACCTCTTCCTGGCTGCTCGGGCCACGCCGCGAAGCGGCGGCTTACTGGACGAGCAAGGCAGCCCGCAGGGTTTCGGCGACGAACCGGGCGAATTGCTGCCCGGACCAGCCCCTCTGAAGGACCAGCAGGTCATAGAGCTCAGGCGAGCTGCACGTCCACATGACATCCACTGCCGTGCCGAACGTGGTGTCGGGGCGCAGGAAGCCCCGCTCGAGCAGGAAGCGGGCGTTGTGCTCCATCCGCACCAGCCGTCGGGTGCTGGTCTCGGCCAACAGGGCGGACATGGCAGGATCCGATCCGGCCGCGGCGCGGATCAGCATCAGGACGGGCGTCAGGGTGCCGGCCACCTCCGCGGTCAGAGTGCCCCAGTGATACATCAGTTCCTGGGGGTCCTTCACGTGCAGACGCATCTCATCGGACCGCACCGGAGCGCTGACCGGGCCTGGCCCGGCGAGACCCTGCTCATAGATCGCATGGACCAACCCGGCCTTGCTCCCGAACGTCTTGTAGACCGTTTCGACCGATACTCCTGCCTGTTGCGCAATGTCGGACACGGTGGTGGCGGCGTACCCCGTTGCAAGGAAGCTGCGCAAAGCAGCATCCAGCACGGCTCCGCGGGTGCGTTCGGCCCGGGCGCGCCGCCCGGATGCGTCATAGGTGCGACGCCTCTTGACTGATTCCATGTCCCGTCCCATACTCAATATTGGGTACAGCCTACTGTAATGAAAGGTCGGCCGGTGACCGTCAACCAGCGCCCCGCCGCCGACCCGCTGGCCGTGATCCGCAGGCTTACCGGGTCGGTGAACAATCACGATCTCGACGAGCTGGTCTCCTGCTTTGCGCCTCACTACGTCAACGTGACACCCGCGCATCCTGAACGAAGCTTCTCCGGCCGGTCCCAGGTGCGGATGAACTGGGAGCGGATTTTCGCAGCGGTTCCTGACCTGTGCGCCGAACTGCTGAGGACGGCAGTCGATGACCAGGTTGTCTGGACGGAGTGGGAACACCGCGGGACCCGCACCGACGGATCAGCCCACCTTCTGCGCGGAATTGTGATCTTCACCGTGACGGACGGCGCCATCACGCAGGCCCGGTTCTATCTCGAACCGGTCGAACACTCCGGCCCTGATGCCGACGGAGCTGTCACCACCCTCATCGGCACCGGAACATCCGAAAACCCCAAGGAAGAATCATGATCCTCCTCGTAGGAGCCACCGGACAGCTCGGACGGCGTATCACCGAGAAGCTCCTGCAGCACCGGGAGCCGATCCGTGCCCTGACACGCCCAGGTTCCGATACCGGCTGGCTGCGGGCCGCCGGCGTTGAGCTCGTGGTCGGGGACCTGAAGGACCCCGCCTCACTCGACCGAGCCTGTACCGGCGTCGACACCGTGATCACCACGGCCACGTCCATGGCACGTGGCGAACCCGATACCCTCGACACCGTCGACCGGTCCGGGAACCGGAACCTCGTCGACGCCGCGACGAAGCAGGGTGTCCGGCGGTTCGTGTTCATCTCCGCCCTCGGAGCGAGCCCTGACAGCCCCTTGCCCCTGCTGCGCGCCAAGGCGGAAGCGGAGAACGGCCTGCGCAGGCACTCCCTCATCGCCATCGAGGACGTCGCCGCATACACCCTCGCGGCCCTACGGCATCGCGAAGCGGACAATCGGATGCTCCAGCTCGGCGGCCCCGAGGCGGTGTCCTGGCGAGCGGCAGTCACCTGCTTCGAGGAACACCTCGGACGGCCCATCGAGGTCCACACCGCTTCGCCGGGGGATCCCATCCCTGCCATGCCCGGCTTCCTCGTGGAACTGCTGACGGCACTCGACGGCTACGACTCCCCCGTCCCCATGGCCGACCTGGCGAGAACCTACGGGATCACCCCGACCACACTGGCCGACTTCGTGGCCCGTCACGGATCCTCGTCCGTCGTGGCCTGACGGTGACCGGCAGCCATCGGCGTCGCCGGGCTGTCAGAAGGCGGCAACCACCTCGACCATGCCGTGCCTCTTGCTCGCCTCGGTGAACGGGACGGCTGACGTCATGATGCCGTAGGTACCCGGCGCCACCTGCATCGGAACGTGGAGCCAGGCCGTGTAGCGGCCCTCGGCGTCAGCTGTGACGAAGGTGTCCTCCATCGGTGAATGATCGGTCTGGTAGGGGGCGAAGAAGATCCGGAGCTGCTCCCCCGGCGCGTAGCCGGCGCCGGTGACCTTCCAGGACCGCCCGGCGATCCAGATGGACCATTCGGGCGTCACCGGTGCGCTGAAGGCAACCGACGGCGAACTGCCCGGATAGGGGGACGTGTCCGACGGTGGCTGAGCATCGGCGGGCAACGGCACGATCGGTGCGGCTGCCGGTGGTTCCTGAACCTCGGCAGGGACCGGCGCGGGTGCAGGCGGTTCGGCAGGCGGCGCGGCAGGCGGCGCGGCAGGCGGCGCGGCGGGAGGCTCGGCAGGAGGCTCGGCCTGGGCCGGTGCCGGTTCGACCGGGGGCGCCGCAGAGGACGCCGCCGGAGGAGCCACGGCAGTCGGAGGAGCCGACGTCGCAGTGTCCTCCGCCGTGGCGGTGGCATCGGCCATGCCGGTGGCCGTGGTGGCCGGATCACTGGCGGTGTCCGCCGCGGTCGCGCAGCCGTTGAGTAGCAGTGCGCTGACGGAAAGTGCCAGAAGGAGTCGCTTGGTCAAGGGGTCGGCCTGTTCTATGGTGGGGCTGAAGTGATTATTGAGCCTGGTGGTAATGCGGATTCTACAGCCATCGCGAGGCCGCTCGTCGTCCTTTCCGGTCACGGTCTCGCAACACAATTCCGTGAAGCCGGGCCCGTCGGGCGACGGGGTCGGGAGGACTCACCGGGATTGCATGGCGGTCAGCGCTTCCGAGGAGTAGAAACATATCCATGAGCACGACAGCCCTGGTCCTCGGCCCCATCCTGCGGTACGTCGACGAAACCTCGGCGAGCATCTGGGTGGAAACCCGGGACGCCGCATCGGTCATCGTCCGCGCAGACCGCACCTCCTGGGAGGCACGCACTTTCGCCGTCCACGGCCACCACTACTCACTGGTGGAGGCGACGGGGCTCCAGCCGGGTAGCGTCACTGCCTACACCGTGGAAATCGACGGGCTGCGGGTGTGGCCGGATCCGGAGCGGAAGCCCGCGTTTCCGGCGTCGACGATCGCCACCCGCACGCCGGGCGAACCCCTGTTGCTCGCCTTCGGGTCCTGCCGCACGAGCGTCCCCCATACCCGGGAGGGCAACATGACCCACGGCATCGATGCGATGCGCGCCTACGCGCTGTCCATGGCGCAGGGAGGCGCCTCCCGCCGGCCCGACATGATCCTCTTCCTCGGCGACCAGGTCTACGCCGACTCCACCAGCAAGGAGATGCAGCAGTTCATCCGAGGGCGGAGGGACATCGAGGAGGACCCCGGCGCCGAGCTGAAGGACTATGAGGAGTACGCCCACCTGTACAGCCTGGCCTGGTCCGACGACGCCAACCGCTGGCTGCTGTCCACCCTCCCGAGCGCCATGATCTTCGACGACCACGATATCCGCGACGACTGGAACGCCTCCACGACCTGGAAGCAGGAAATGGAGGCCACCTCCTGGTGGCAGGACCGGATTGTCGCTGGGCTGGCGTCCTACTGGGTGTACCAGCACCTCGGCAACCTGTCGCCGGAACGGCGTGCGGAGGATGAGATCTGGCAACGGGTCGTCACCCATTCCGACGAGGACGAACTCGACCTGGGCGACGAGCTCGATGCCTTCGCCGACCGGGCGGACAAGGACCCCGCCAGCTACCGGTGGAGCTATTTCCGCGACTTCGATGACACGCGCCTGATCGTGGTCGACTCTCGGGTGTCACGCGTGCTGACACCCGATGCGCGCGCCCTGCTCAACGAGGAGGAGACGGCCTGGCTGGACAGCAAGATGGTGGGGGGCTTCCGGCACCTGCTGGTGGGAACCTCGCTGCCGTTCCTGCTGCCGCTGGGACTGCACCACATCGAGTCATGGGACGAGGCCCTCGCGCAGGGTGCGTGGGGCAGGCTGGGCGCACGACTGGGCGAGAAGCTGCGGCAGGGCATGGATCTTGAGCACTGGGCTGCCTTCCAGAACAGTTTTCGTGCCGTGGCCCTCATGGCGACGGAGGTGGCGGACGGCAAGCGTGGACCTGCCCCGGAGACGGTCACCTTCCTGTCGGGAGATGTCCACTTCTCGTACGTCGCGGAGGTGGACAGGACTTCGGGCAGCCGCATCCTCCAGGCGGTCTGCTCCCCCATCCGCAATCCGCTGCCCCGGCTCCTGCGTTCCTCCACCGCCATCCTGTCCTACGGTGTCGCAGCACCGCTCGGGGCGCTCGTGGCACGCTCCGTGAAGGTTCCCGACCCGCCGTTTCGCTGGCGGAACATTCGGGGGCCGTGGTTCGACAACAATCTGGCCGCGCTGGAGGACACCCCTGAGGGGCTCACTCTGTCGTGGCAGACGGGAACCGTGGACGACGGCGACCATCTCCACCCCGGGCTGAAGGAGGTCGCCGCGATGACTGTGCCGGCGCGTGGGACTGTCGACGAGGTGCCGGGAGGGGACGCGGTGCCGGAGGTAGCCCTCCCGGCCCACAAGGCCGCACGGGCGCACAGAGGAAGGCGGCGGTAGGAACCATGCGCCTTCCCGTGATGCCGCCCGTCGCCCCGATGCTCGCGAAATCAGTGCCGGCGATTCCTGCAGGTCCGCTGTGCTTCGAACCGAAGTGGGACGGGTTCCGGGCCCTGATCTTCCGCGACGGTGCCGAAGTGGAGATCGGGTCCCGGAACGGCAAGCCCCTGACGCGCTACTTTCCCGAACTTGTCGCTGCGCTGAAGGACAACCTGCCCGATCGCTGTGTCCTCGACGGCGAGATCGTGCTCGCGGTCGGCGGACGGCTCGAGTTCGAGGTGCTTCAGCAACGGATCCACCCGGCAGCCAGCCGCGTGGCCCTGCTGGCAGAGGAAACCCCCGCCGGGTTCGTCGCCTTCGACCTGCTCGCCAGCGGCAGCGAGGACCATACGCGGAAACCCTTCAGCGAGCGCCGCGCGCTTCTTGAGGAAGTGCTGGCCGCGTCCCGGCCGCCCATCTACCTCACGCCGGCAACGGAGAATTCGGAGGTGGCGAAGCGGTGGTTCGCGGAGTTCGAAGGCGCCGGACTGGACGGCATCGTCGCAAAGCCGCTCGACGGCACCTATGCGCCCAACAAGCGGGCCATGTTCAAGATCAAGCATGAGAGGACCGCCGACTGCGTGGTGGCCGGTTACCGTCCGCACAAGTCCGACGATGCGAGCATCGGCTCCCTGCTGCTCGGCCTGTACTCCGGCGACGGCGGACTGGCGGCTGTGGGCGTCGTGAGCGCTTTCCCGGCCGCGCGTCGGAAGGAGCTGTTCGCCGAGCTGCAACCGTTGGTCACCGCTCCCGACGATCATCCGTGGTCCCCGGCCAGGGAACCCGGCGGTGGCCGTACACCGCTCGATGCCGAAGGCAGCCGGTGGTCGGGCGGCAAGGACCTCTCCTTCGTCGCGCTGCGCCCGGAGCGCGTGGTCGAAGTCCGCTACGACCATTTGGAGGGCGATCGTTTCCGCCACACCGCCCAGTTCAGCCGGTGGAGGCCGGACCGCGACCCTGCGTCCTGCACCTACGCCCAGCTCGAGGAGGCGCTCACCTTCGACCTCACAGAGTTCCTGACGAACCGACCCCGGCGCTCAGCCACCGACAGCGGCAGCGGTACCGCTCAGGGCGACAGCGATACCGCCGAATAGAGGAAACCCGCTGCCCCGGCGAGACAGGCCCCGATCACGCAGGCGAAAAGACCGAGCCAGACGACGGCGGGAACGCCGCTGCGCTGGGCAAGGAGGTATGCGTCCGAGGAGGCGAGTTCCGCACGGCTGCGCAGGTGGACCCGCGTCACCTTGAACCAGTCCTTCACGGCGCCGACGAGGAGCGCAACGCCCGTTGACAGTGCCGCGTAACCGGTCAGCTGGGGGCCGGCGTACCAGACGAGCGCCGTCGAGAGCCCCACCAGCAGCCCGGCGACCACGAATCCCTGCAGGTTACGGATGAGGAAGACCAGCGCAAGAAGCACCAGGGCGCCGAGGGACAGTGCCACCGACGCGGCCCCGGAAACAGCGGCGCCCACCAGCGCCACCCCCACAAGGGCCGGCACCGGGTACCCCCAGAACGCCGTCCACACCGCGCGCCAACCGCCCCTCCCCCGGGTCATGGTGACGCCCGAGTGGTTGAACCGCAGCTCGATCCCGCTCACGCGCTGCAGCGACACCAGGGCGGCAACCGCGTGTCCGAGCTCGTGGACAGTGGTCACGAACAGACCGAAGTAACGCCAGGATGCCGCAGGCAGCGACAGCGCGACGGCGGACCCGAGGATCGCGGCAAGCTGCAGTGCGCCGATGGCCGGCGCCGGAACCAGCGAGAAACCCCCCACGATGAGCCCCCACCACGTGGAGGCGAAGTCGGTCATGGACAAATCGGTCATGAAGCGTGCACGTTTCCGGGAAGCAAGAGAGCTAGTTCCTGCCCATTCGTTCGGCGATGCTGCGAACGCCGCGCAGGGTCTCCTCGAAGGAAGTCGACAGCGGCGACAGTCCCAGGCGTATTCCGGAGGGATTCCGGTAGTCCGGAATGACGCCGGCTGCCCACAGCTCGGGCACCATGTCCGCGAAGCCGGGGTGGTCGATGGTGATGTGGCCGCCGCGCTGCC
The DNA here is from genome assembly GCF_000520555.1 of Arthrobacter sp. Br18. Classification (GTDB taxonomy): domain Bacteria; phylum Actinomycetota; class Actinomycetes; order Actinomycetales; family Micrococcaceae; genus Arthrobacter_D. The sequence goes on from NZ_KI914877.1 coordinate 64,732, forward strand.
CTGCGGTTCGGGGAGAAGCCACCACCACGCCGTGATTGCCGAGCAGTTCATCCACCGCCCGGACGGCGAAGTCGGTCAGGGCCATCGATTTTGCCCGGACCTCTGCCATTCCCGCCTCAGCCAGGACTCCCAGCATGTCCTGCATGGCGAGCATTCCCACGATGGGCGGTGTTCCCGAGACGATCCTCCGGATACCCTCTGCGGGCTCATAGGACCCGCCCATAGCGAACGGATCGGCGCTGCCCAGCCAGCCCTGGATGGGCTGGGAGAAGTTCGGAAGGTGCCGCGATGCGATATACGCCCAGGCGGGAGCGCCGGGACCACCATTGAGGTACTTGTAACTGCAGCCGGTCGCGTAATCGACGCCCCAGGAGTCGAGCTCCGCCGGCACGGAACCCACCGAGTGGCTGAGATCCCACAGCGCCAGCGCTCCGGCGGCGTGGACAGCAGCCGTGATGCCGGGCACGTCGGCGCAGTGCCCGGATCGGTACGCGACGTGGCTCAGCACCACGAGCGCGGTCGCCGGTCCGACGGCGCCCGTCACCCCGGCAACGGTGGCTCCGGCGTCGTACTGCGTGTCCAGCCACCGGATGGTGAGGCCGCACTCGCGCGCGATCCCCTCCATGATGAAGCGGTCGGTGGGGAAGTTGTCGCGGTCGATCACGATTTCCGAACGTCCCGGACGGGCAGATATCGCGGCGCGTGCCAGTTTGTAGAGGAGGACACTCGTGGAATCCGCCACGATGCACTGGCCCGGGGCCGCGCCGAGTGCCACTTCTCCCAGCAGGTCGCCGATCCGCTCCGGAAGCGACAGCCAGCCCTCGTCCCACCCCCGGATCAGCCGCCCGGCCCACTGCGAGCGCACGAAGTCCGACAGCGTGTCGGGCGTTGTCGCCAGCGGCCGGCCGAGGGAGTTTCCGTCGAGATACGCGACGACGTCGCTTTCCTCGGCGGTCAGGAAGCGCTTGCGGAAGTCGGCCAGGGGGTCCTGGGAGTCGAGCTCGCGAGCCAGGAGCAGCAGGTCCATCATCTGCCCAGTCTAGGCGGAGCGCTCCACGCGGCCGGTGAAGTGCGGCCGGCTCCTCTCCCGTGACCAGCCGACGATGTCGGTCCGGACTCGGCCGGCTGGTGTGACGTCAGGGTGGGCGCTTCCGGTCCCGCCGGCGCCGCCGGGCCTGCTGCGCCCTGGTAACCCTGACTCCGGGAGCTGCTTCCCCTCCCGCGGTGTGCCCTGCAGGTTTCCGGATGGAGTTGCATCGGTGAACGCGACGGCCACCATGCCCGGCAGGAGCACAGGGGTTGCGAAGTCGATGCTCCAGCGCAGGTCGTCGGTGGGGCCGGGGCAGGCCTGGGCGAGCATGCGGGCCGCAAGGTACATGCCGTGCGCGATGGACCGCTTCATGCCGAGTGCCTTCGCCGAGAAGGCGCTGAGGTGGATGGGGTTCCAGTCCCCCGAGACGGCGGCATAGCGCCGTCCTGCACTGCCGTCGAACCGCCAGACGGCCGTGGGTACGGGCGGCGCGAACGGCGTCTCGGCCGGGCGGTCCGGCGTCGGTGTGTCAGCGGTAGCGGGTAGCAGCACGCTGCGCGTCAGGTAGACCGAGCGTCCGGTCCAGACAGGGACACCCTCCACCGACACCTCGGTGACGACGTCCACCTGCGTACCCGCACGATGGGCCCGAAGGTTCTCCGCGGACGCGACGATGTCCAGCCGCTCCGACACCGCGATACTCCTTGACTGCTGCACCGTGTTGCCCAGGTGCACCATGCCGAGCAGCGGCAGCGGGAAATCGGGCCGTGCCAGCAGGCTCATCGCGACCGGGAAGGCGACCGCGTGCACGTAGGCGGACGGCAGCGTGTCCCGTGCGGGCTCGCCCAGCAGGTGCTGGAACGCGGTCAGCGCCCGCGCCTCCACGCGTACGCCGTCGGCCCGGTACCGTATCTCGGGCACAGTCAGGGGCACGGCCGCGCCACGGAAACGGCGCCGCGCCGCAAGGAGCACCGCGTCCCGGTACAGCGCGGGCAGGCCAGGAACCTGCCGGAGGACTACCTCGCTCATGCCCCCACCAGGTTCTGCCCGCACACCCGCACCACCTGGCCGTTGATTCCCGCAGCGGAACCGGAGGCGAGGAACGCCACGGTTTCGGCGACGTCGACGGGAAGCCCGCCCTGCTGAAGGCTGCTCAGCCGCCGCGCCACCTGCCGGGTCAGCGGTGGAATCTTCGCCGTCATCTCGGTTTCGATGAAACCGGGAGCCACAGCGTTGATGGTGCGTGCGGTTCCTTCGAACTCCACTGAGGTGGCACGTACCATGCCGATCACGCCGGCCTTGGAGGCGGCGTAGTTGCTCTGGCCGCGGTTCCCCGCGATACCGCTGGTGGAGGCGAGGCTGACGATTCTTCCGTCCGGCGCGAAGACCTCGGACGCAAGGACCGCCTCGTTGATGCGCAGCTGCGAGGTGATGTTGACGTTCACCACTGAATCCCAGCGAGCTGCGTCCATGTTCGCGAGCAGCTTGTCCCGCGTGATCCCGGCGTTGTGCACCAGGATGTCGAGTGCGCCGTACCGTGCTGCGACATGGGCGAGGAGGCGTGCACCGGCGTCGGGCGTGGTGATGTCGAGCTGGAGGGCGGTGCCGCCCACCCGGTTGGCCACCCGGGCCAGCTGCTCCCCCGCGGCCGGAACGTCCACGACGACGACGTGTGCTCCATCCCGGTGCAGCACCGCGGCGATCTCGGCGCCGATTCCCCGGGCGGCTCCCGTGACCAGCGCCGTCCTGCCGGCGAGGGGCCGCCCAGGATCACCGTCTCCGCGGCTCCCGGCAGCCGACGCGATCGGCGCCGGGCCCACGGGGAGGAACTGGCCGTCCACATAGGCGCTCTTTCCCGACAGGAGGAACCGCAGCGCCCCGAGGACGTTCGGCTCGTCCACGCGCGCCGAGCGCTGGAGGATGATGCCGTTGGCGGTGGCCCCTCGACGGAGTTCGCGGGCCACGGACCGGATGGCGCCGTCGATACCCTGCCGCGCCGCCGCCTGTGCCGGACCGGTTGACTCCCCGGGGGCGCGAAACAGGCCGATTACCCGGCCACCCGCAGCCAGGAGCCGGACAGCCTGGCCCAGCTCGAGCATCGGTGCAGCGAGATCCATGGGCGCCGACACGTCGTCGAGCACCACGATTGCAGCACTCAGCGTCTCGCCCGGAAGGGCGTGGCGTCGGATCTCCAGATCCCAGGCCAGCAGTTCGGCCGCGAGGGCGTCGGCGCCGGGACCGGAACCGACGACGAGTAGCGGATGGTCCGCGAGGGCTTCCCCCGGCGTGTGGCGCCGGAGGACAGCGGGCCGCGGCAACCCGAGGGACTTCGCGATCCTCGCGGGCAGCGGATTATTGATCAGCTCGAGGTAGGTGTCGGCCATGATCAGCGCGCCTCGAGAATGGCGACGACGCCCTGTCCGCCTGCAGCGCAAACGGAGATGAGTCCGCGCCCCGAGCCCTTCTCCGACAGTGCCTTCGCGAGCGAGGCGACGATCCTGCCGCCCGTCGCTGCAAAGGGATGGCCTGCGGCGAGTGAGGAACCGTTGACGTTGAGTTTGGCACGGTCGATGGTCCCCAAGGCCCCCTCGAGGCCCAGCTGGTTGCGGCAGAAGTCGTCGTTCTCCCAGGCGGCCAGCGAGCTGAGGACGGTGCCGGCAAAGGCCTCGTGGATCTCGAAGAAGTCGAAGTCCGCGAGGGTGAGGGAGTTGCGCTGGAGCAGCCGCGGCAGGGCGTAGACCGGAGCCATGAGGAGCCCCTCCTTGCCGTTCACGAAGTCCACCGCCGCAGCCTCGGCGTCCACCACGTTGGCGAGCATGGGCAAGTTGTGCGCCCGGGCGTAGTCCTCGGAGCCCAGCAGCACCACTGACGCGCCGTCGGTGAGTGGGGTGGAGTTGCCCGCCGTCATGGTCGCCGGGGTGGGCAGAGCTTTGCCGAACACGGGTTTCAGCGTCGCAAGCTTCTCCAGCGAGGTGTCGGCACGCAGATTGGCATCCTTGGTGACGCCACGGTACGGGGTCACCAGATCCGAGAAGAAGCCCCGCTCATAGGCTGCGGCGAGATTGGAGTGGCTGCGGAACGCCAGTTCGTCCTGTGCCTCGCGGCTGATCTCCCAGGCCGCCGTCGTGAGGGCCTGGTGCTCGCCCATGGACAGCCCCGTGCGCGGCTCACCGGTGGTCGGCGCGTTCGGGGCGAGGTCCTTCGGGCGCAGCCCTGCCAGCGTCCTAATCTTCTGCTGCGTCGTCCGGGCGCGTGAGAAATCCAGCAGGACGCGCCGGAGTCCTTCACTGACAGCGATGGGGGCGTCCGAAGCGGAGTCCACTCCGCCCGCGATTCCGGAGTCGATCTGTCCGAGCTTGATCTTGTTCGCAAGGCCCACCACGGTTTCAAGCCCGGTGGCGCACGCCTGCTGCACGTCGTAGGCAGGGGTTGCGGGCGAGAGCGCCGACCCCAGTACCGCCTCACGCGTGAGGTTGAAGTCACGGGAGTGCTTGAGGACCGCTCCTGCCGCAACCTCCCCGATCCGCTCCCCCTGCAGCCCGAAACGCGCCACCAGGCCGTCGAGTGCGGCGATGAGCATGTCCTGGTTGGAGGAGTAGGCATACGCTCCCCCTGACCGGGCGAAGGGGATCCGGTTTCCGCCGATCACCACTGCCTGGCGGACGGGAGCGCTGGTGGGGCTGGCCTGTTCTGGCATGGAGGATCTCCTGGTGGTTCTCGGTGGACACGCGTGGGTTATCGATACCAAGCGTACCTGATACGCTAAGTATCATGAACTCAGCCGCACTGTTCCCGGGCGTTTCCGGGCGCGCATCGACACGCGGTGCTGTGTCCGCTCCTTCGGACTCGCCGCCCGGGGACGGTCGCTCCAGCAGGTGGAAGGATCACCGCACAGCCCGCCGCCGTGCCCTGATCAAATCCGCGCGCCGCGCGGTCGATGTGCTGGGGCCGGGGGCGTCGATGGAGGACATCGCCGCTGCGGCTGATACGTCCAAATCCGTCTACTACCGGTATTTCGGCGACAAGACCGGCCTGCAGCGGGCAGTCGCCGAGGTGGTCCTCAGCCAGATGCAGCAGAAGGTCCTCGACGCCGCCCGCCAGGCCCCAGGCCCGCGCGAAGGATTGTGGTCCATGGTGTTCACCTACCTGCAGATGGCCCGGACCTCGCCCCATGTCTACGCGTTCGTGACCAGCTCCGGGACTTCCGAGCCCGCAGGCAGCACCGGCGGGGACCGCTCGCCGGACACCCTCGCCTCCTTTCTCGAAGCGACCACGGACATGATCGCCCAGCCGATGGCCTCCTATCTCCTTGCGGCGCACGGGCCCGACGGGTCCGGCGATGCCGCGTACTGGCCGCGCGCCGCGATCGGCATGGTGAGGGCCGCGGGCGAGATGTGGCTTTCGACCGCCGACGGCCCCGGCAAGCCGACCGAGGAACAGCTGGCGGACCAGATCACCGCCTGGCTCTTCGACGGCATCGGCCACGCCGCACCCTCCCCTCGACCCAGCAACCCGTGAAGGACACGCCATGACGCAGACAGCCGTCCGCCAGCAGCTCCAGGTTCCCGCCACCGCCGAAATCCGGGACAACGATGACGCAGTGGTGGACACCGCGGTCCTCGGTGAACTACTCCTCGGCAAGTGGGCGAACGTCCGACGGACCGCGCGTGAACTCGCCGGCCGTCCCGAGATCCAGAAGATCGAGGGCCTGTCCGCCACGGAGCACCGGAAGCGCTGCTTCGACCAGTTGCACTACCTCGTGGAGCAGCAGGCAGTGCACCGCGCCTTCCCCAGCGCCCTCGGCGGAGCTGACGACCACGGCGGAAATGTTGCAGGCTTCGAGGAACTCGTGGTCGCAGACCCGTCGCTGCAGATCAAGGCAGGCGTGCAGTGGGGCCTCTTCGGTTCCGCGGTGATGCACCTCGGTACCCGGGAGCACCACGAGGCGTGGCTGCCCGGCATCATGAACATGGACATCCCGGGGTGCTTCGCGATGACGGAGACGGGTCACGGCTCGGATGTCGCGAGCATCGCGACCACCGCC
>NZ_KI914877.1:70905-76974 GCF_000520555.1 Arthrobacter sp. Br18
GCGAGCATCGCGACCACCGCCACGTACGATCCCGCCACTGAAGAGTTTGTCATCAACACCCCCTTCCGCGCGGCGTGGAAGGACTACATCGGCAATGCCGCCATCGACGGCCGCGCCGCCGTCGTCTTCGCCCAGCTCGTCTCCGGTGGGGTGAACCGTGGTGTGCACGGCTTCTACGTGGAACTCCGCACTCCCGAGGGTGGTTTTCTGCCCGGCGTGGGCGGCGAGGACGACGGGCTGAAGGGCGGGCTCAACGGCATCGACAACGGCCGCCTCCACTTCACCGGGGTCCGGGTGCCCCGGACCAACCTCCTCAACCGCTACGGCGACGTTGCCCCGAACGGGGACTACTCCTCGCCGATCGCCTCTCCCGGACGACGGTTCTTCACGATGCTCGGAACCCTCGTCCAGGGTCGGGTCTCGCTGGACGGCGCGGCAGTGGCGGCCAGCAAGCTGGCGCTGACGGCCGCCATCACCTACTCGACGCAGCGCCGTCAGTTCAATGCCTCCTCCGATCTGTCGGAGGAGGTGCTGATGGACTACCAGCGCCACCAGCGGCGCCTGCTCCCCCGCCTTGCCGCAACGTATGCCGCCTCGTTTGCGCACGAGGAGCTGTTGGAAAAGCTCGACGGCGTATTTTCCGGCTCGCACGACACCGACGAGGACCGCCAGGATCTCGAGACACTCGCCGCCGCCTACAAGCCGTTGTCCACCTGGTTGGCCCTGGACACGCTGCAGGAATGCCGTGAAGCAACCGGGGGCGCGGGTTTCCTCGCCGAGAACAGGTTCACCTCGCTGCGCGCCGACCTCGACGTGTACGCCACCTTCGAGGGGGACAACAACGTCCTGCTGCAACTCGTGGCCAAGCGGCTGCTCGGCGATTACGCGAAGGAGTTCAAGGACATGGACTTCGGCGTGCTCGCCCGGTACGCCGCCACGCAGGCCGGACGGACGCTCCACCGCTCGGGGCTGCGCAGGGTTGCCCAGACCGTCGCGGATTCCGGGTCCGAGAAGAAGTCCGCCATCGCACTGCGCGACGAGCATACGCAGCATGAGCTGCTCTCGGACCGGGTCTCGAGCATGGTGGCCGAACTGGCCGGAGAGCTGCGCGGAGCGAAGAGCATGTCGAAGGAGAAGGCCGCCGCGCTGTTCAACGAGCACCAGAACGACCTCATCGAGGCGGCGCGGGCCCACGCCGAGCTGCTGCAGTGGGAAGCGTTCACCCGTGGGCTCAAGGACCTGAAGGATCCGGGTACCCGGCAGGTGATGACCTGGGTGCGGGATCTCTTCGGACTCTGCCTCATCGAGAAGAACCTCGCCTGGTACCTCATGAACGGACGCCTTTCAACGCAGCGTGCGCGGACGCTCAACGCCTATATCAACCGTCTGCTCGCGAAGATCCGCCCGCACTCCCTGGACCTCGTCGAGGCCTTCGGATACGGCCCCGAGCACATCCGCGCTGCCATCGCGACCGGCGCGGAGCAGGAGCGCCAGGATGAGGCCGCCGCATACGCGCGCCGCATGCGGGCGAGCGGAACGTCGGTCATCGACGAGAAGACCCTTTTGGCACGGCAGGCAGAGATCCGGAAGCCGGGAACGGCATCCGGCAGGAAGTCGGCCTAGAGGACACCCGCATACACGTCGAGGGTGGCCTTCGCTATCGATCCCCAGTCGAAGTGCTCTTCGGCACGCCGTCGGCCCTCGGCACCCATGCGCCGGGCGCGCTCCGGATCCGATACCAGTTCGGTGAGCGCGGCCGCGAAATCCGAGACGAACTTCTCCGGATCCAGCGGGGTCCCGGTGCCGTCGGAGACCTGCTCGAGGGCCACGAGCGTGCCGGTCACGCCGTCCTGCACCACCTCGGGGATGCCGCCGGTGGCGCTCGCCACCACTGCCGCCCCACAGGCCATGGCCTCGAGGTTGACGATCCCCAGCGGCTCGTAGATGGAGGGGCACGCGAAGACCGTTGCGGAACTCAGCACCTGGATGAGTTCCCGGCGTGGCAGCATCCGCTCGATCAGGATGACCGAGCCCCGCTGCTCCCGGAGCGTGTCGATCAGGACCTCGGTCTCGGCAGCCAGCTCCCTGGTGTCAGCCGCCCCCAGGCAGAGCACGAGCTGCACATCGGGCGGCAGCTGGGCTGCCGCCCGGAGCAGGTAGGGGACTCCCTTCTGGCGGGTGTTCCGTCCCACGAAGACCACACTGGGACGGGACCGATCGATGCCGAGGGCGGTGACGGCGTCGTCGTTCTCATCCCGGGTCCACTCGCCCACGTCGATCCCGTTGTGGACCACGTGGACCTTTGCCGGGTCGACGTCGGGATAGCTGCGCAGGATATCGGCCCGCATGCCGGCCGACACGGCGATCACCGCTGCCGCAGCCTCATACGATGTCCTCTCGACCCAGGAGGACAGGGCGTAGCCGCCGCCGAGCTGCTCCGCTTTCCAGGGCCGCAGCGGCTCAAGGCTGTGGGCACTCAGGACATGGGGGATTCCGTGCAGGAGCGACGCCAGGTGGCCGGCCATGTTGGCGTACCAGGTGTGCGAATGCACCAGGGACGCGCCGGCGATATTACCGAGCATTTCCATATCGGTGCCCAGTGTCTGCACCGCGGCGTTGGCGTCCGCCAGACCGGGAGGTACGCCGTAGGACCACACTCTCGCGCCGTGGTAGTCCGCCGGACGGTCCGCCCCGAAACAATGCACGTTGAGGTCGACGTGCGGTGCCAGGACCCGGCTCAGCTCCGCCACGTGCACCCCCGCGCCGCCATAGATCTCGGGGGGGAATTCCTTTGACACAATATCTACTCGCACTCCCCCAACGTAGTGCAGTGCGCCCCAGTCCTCTAGTGTGAAGTGAATCCGCCTTACCAGGGCGGACGGAACGGCAGATGCGCACACTCAAGGAAGAGCAGGGGGTCATTCGTGGCACTGAAGAAAGTACTCGCGGTAGTACTGGCAGGCGGCGAGGGCAAAAGACTCATGCCGTTGACAGCGGACCGGGCAAAACCGGCTGTGCCCTTCGCGGGCAGCTATCGGCTCATCGACTTCGCTCTCTCCAACCTCGTGAATTCCGGGTACCTCCAGATCGTGGTCCTCACCCAGTACAAGTCCCACAGCCTCGACCGGCACGTCTCCGAGACCTGGCGCATGTCGACGCAGCTCCAGCAGTACATCGCCTCGGTGCCTGCCCAGCAGCGCCGCGGAAAGAGCTGGTTCCTCGGAAGCGCGAACGCGATCTACCAGTCCCTGAACCTCATCTATGACGCCCAGCCGGATATCGTGGTGGTCATCGGCGCCGACCATGTGTATCGCATGGACTTCGAGCAGATGGTGAACGCGCATGTGGAAAGCGGTGCGTCGGTGAGTGTCGCGGCGGTCCGCCAGCCCATGAACCTGGTGGACCAGTTCGGCGTGATCGAAGTCGACAAGAACAACCCGGGGCGAATCGCGGCATTCGTCGAGAAACCCGAGTCCACCCCGGGCCTGCCCGACGATCCGAACAGTTTCCTCGCGTCGATGGGCAACTACGTGTTCACGGCTGATGCCCTGGTCAAGGCCCTCGAGGAGGACGCCGCGCGCCTGAACACCAAGCACGACATGGGCGGGGACATCATTCCCTACTTCGTGGAACGTGGCGACGCCGCCGTCTACGACTTCACCACCAACATCATCCCGGGCTCCACCGAGCGGGACCGCCAGTACTGGCGTGACGTCGGCACGATGGACTCCTATTACGAGGCGAACATGGACCTCATCTCCCCGCTCCCCCTGTTCAACCTGTACAACCTGCAGTGGCCCATCTACACCCGCCAGAGTGTCTCTCCCCCGGCCAAATTCGTGCGCAGCGCGTCCGGGCAGTCGGGCGAGGCCCACGACTCGATCGTGTCAGCGGGCGTGGTGATCTCCGGCGGCACGGTCCGCAGTTCCATCCTCGCCACCGACGTGTTCATCGACCAGGGAGCGGAGGTCACCGGCTCCGTCCTCCTTGACAAGGTATCGGTGGGTGCCGGCGCCGTGGTGCGCAAGGCGATCATCGACAAGAACGTGAAAATTCCCGCGGGCGCCTCAGTGGGTGTGGACCGCGACCTGGACCTCAGGCGCGGCTTCGCGGTGACCGACTCGGGGCTCACGATCGTGCGGAAGGGGCAGGCCGTGCCTGCCGCCTGAGAGGCACCGAACCAGTAGAGTCTTTTCTCGGACAGTACCGGTCGCCCGGTAGAGGGCGGCAGGGGGACGGGGACGCGCGTGAACGGGGACGACGAGGCCGAGCGCGTTGCAGCGGTGGAACGGCTCGGTGCCGTCGCCCGTGCCGGCGCCCGGGACGGCGCGGAGGGCGCCCGGGATCTGGATTACGCCCTCCGGTTCCTCGAGGAGCTGGACCTCCGGACGCTGCGGGAGATCGACCGTGACCTGGCCCGCACCGACAGCCTGATCAGCAGGCCGGCCTCCGGGGTGCCGGGCCTCGCCGCGTTCCTGGGCGGCCGATACGCCGCGGCGCTCCCTTCCTCCCGCTACCATTCGATGACGCCGGTGGCGCAGCTCGAGGCCGATCTGCTGGACACCCTGGTCTTCCGCGAAATACTGCTTGCCCACGGGGACATCATGTTCCACCGGGCAGTCCGCGGAGTCCGGAACGCCCTCGGGCTGCCCCCGCACGGCAGCCTCGCGACGACGGGATTCGCCCGGTGCGGGGCCCTGAGCATGTTCCTTCTGCTCGACGTCGCGGTGTCCCTTGCGGGGGTGCAACTGAGCCGCACCTCCGCCCACATCACCGCGTCCATGGGCTACTCCGGGATCGACGCCTACGCGGGCGCCCTCGACAACTGCCACTTCATGACCACCGGATTCGCCCGGTATCTCCTGCGGCATCGGCCCGGTCCGGACAGGCTCGTGGCGATGATGGCACGTGGGCGGCTGGACGCCTTCGGAATCTCGCCCACGGACCTTGACAAGGACCGGTTGCGTGCCGAGCTCTCGAAGCTGCGGGACCGCCTGCCCGTTCTCAGCGATGCGTATTCCTCCTGGCAGTCCCCGAAGAACGCCGCCCGCGCGCGCCCGCCGGCCACCGCCGGGCGGAACGACGACGTCCGGCTGTCCTTCGCCGTCTCCCCGCGCCCGGGCGCCCCCCGAACCGCTGGTGAGGCTGCCGGGCAGCAGCTGTCCCGCCGGGACTGGACACTCCGGGTACGGAACCGCAAGGCCCTGCTTGCAACCGTCTCTGCGGCCGTATCGATCGCGCTCTCCTGGTGGTCGGCGCTGGCGGCCTCGCAGGACCCGTCGGCCAGCCTCGTCCTGTTCGCAGGACTGATGGGGGCTGTCGCTGCCATCGCCTCCGCCGTCCTGCTCGACTCCCGGGCCGGGGCCTTTTTCCAGGCAGCCGACGGGCTGAGCGATTACACCGTGCTGCAGGGCCGGCGTGACGCGCAGTTCCTCGGCGCCCTGCGCGTGCTGCGACCGGACGTCTTCGCCGGCGCCCGGCACGCCGGCCTCCCCCGCCTCGTCACCGTAGTGGTCGAGCGCAACGGCGTCCTGTTCCTGGGACGGGGCACACGGCCCCGCGTCGTCGCGTCGTTCCACTGGCTGCACGTACCGAAGGTCATAGCGCCGGCGGATCCGTCCGCGGCCGTCGGCGAATCACCCCACCGGGTGGCCTTTGAAGTTCGCCGGTGCGGAGCCGACGTGGTGCTCGGCTTCCCACTCGAACGGGCGAAGGTGGCCTGGACCCAGCGCGACTACCTTGTGAACAGTCCGTTGGAAGCAGTGCTGTCGGGGCTGCAGGGCCTGCGGTACGCCTGGGCGCTCCGTCCGACCGGCACGCGGAACGGTGCCGGTCGGAACGACAGCTCCGACCGCATCGGTCTGCTGAGCGCCGGCTTCGACAAGATCTCGGGGACCCCATACGAGCGCGAGGCCCTGGACTGGGAGTTCAGCGCGCGCACGCCGCTCGAATTGCGCGGTGCGTTCGCGGCCCGCCGTGAGCAGGCCGTGCTGGGGGCGGTCTCCGTTCTGGCGCTTGGATGCGTCCTCGCCCCGCCGCTGCTGTTCCAGCTCGCGGGCTAGGCTCGGC
>NZ_KI914877.1:77074-110891 GCF_000520555.1 Arthrobacter sp. Br18
GCGCTTGGATGCGTCCTCGCCCCGCCGCTGCTGTTCCAGCTCGCGGGCTAGGCTCGGCGGCGGGACCAGGCGCTCCAGGCCGGACTCTAGAGGTGGACTACAACGTCTGCGCCCTCGCGGAGGGACGCGACCAATGCCTCCGCTGCTGCGCCTTCCTTCTGGCCCCTTACCTGCTCCTCAAGAGCGGGCCGTGCCTCGTCGAAGGAGGGGAATTCCGATTCCTGGCCTTCGGGTCCGCCCGCCGCACCCTGCTGTGCCTTGACCTGCTCATACAGCTCCGAAAGCTCCTCTTCGGTGGCCGTGGTCTCGCCGGCCTCCTCCGCGATGAGCTTGTCGACGCCGACCTGGGCTTCCACCTGGGACGTCACTTCTGCTTCATCGATGCCCTGCTCCGCAATGGCGGCGATGACCTCTTCCTTCGACCCAAGCTGGCTCGACTCGATCAATTTTGCCCACGACGCATCGATTTCCTCGGTGGAAGCGGTGATGCCGCGCTTCTCCACCTCCTGGACGAGGAGCTCACTGCCGATGAGGGTGTCGGCCGTTTGGGTTTTCAGTTGTTCCTGATCCACTTCCTCGCCGCTCATCTGCGACTGCGTGGCCACCTGCTGGAACTGGCCCTCATACGACTTCGTGAACTGATCCTTGAGGATCTTCTCCCCGTTGACCTCCGCCACCACGTCGGGAATACCCTCGAGGTCCGGCTCGGGCAGGGCCTCCTGTGCGGCGGCTTCTCCGCCCTCAGCGGCTTCTCCGCTGCCCTCGGCGGGAGCTTCCTGCTGGGTGTCGGATCCTTCCGACGGATTCTCGCTCGCTGCGCTGCAGCCTGCCACTGACACCGATCCGGCGAGAACCAGACCCATCAACCATTGCTTCTTCAACATAATTTTCCTTACCTCTAAACCTTTGATTGCAGCGGATAGCCGTGAACTTGTCGTGGCGACGAATTCGGACGGCTCGCCTGTGCGGATCGCCCCGACCTTCAAGGGCCCGGTGGAAACGTCCGTGATCCCGGACTTCGATCGGCACGCGGGTGCCACGGCTTTTCCCGAAGACACCTACCGACATTAGTTCCTCCACCTTGGAGAAGTCTGGCAAAGGCCAGCAGAGGTGTCCTGCCGGCTGTTTCGGCACATGATTGAATGACCGGATGGATAACGAGAACCTCACACGGGACGAAGCGGCGGTACGGTCGCGGCTCCTTCGGGTCGACGCGTACACCATCGCGCTCGACCTGCGCAACGCGGAGGATCCGCAGGCAACGGGTTTCCGGTCCCGGTGCACCATCACGTTCACCTGCGCCGAACCGGGTTCTTCGACCTTCCTTGATTTTCTCTCCGACGGCGTCGAAGCGGTCGAGCTGAACGGCGTGGAACTGGATGTCGACCCGACCCGCCGGGTAACGCGGATCCAGCTGGACGATCTGCGCGCACACAACACCGTGACGGTGGACGGCACAGCCCGGTACAGCCGCAGCGGTGAGGGTCTGCACCGCTTCGTGGACCCGGCGGACGGCTTGACCTACCTGTACACGCAGTTTGAGCCGGCGGACGCCCGCCGCGTGTTCGCCAATTTCGAGCAGCCCGACCTCAAGGCGTCCTTCACGTTCTCCGTACAGGCGCCGTCGTCGTGGTCGGTCGCATCGAACGCCGTCGTCGGCCGCCGCGAGGACCTCGGCGGGGACGCCACCGCGTGGTACTTCGAACCGACCTCGCGGATCTCCACCTACATCACCACGGTGCTGGCAGGCCCGTACCACCATGTGTCCGGCTCCTGGCACCCCGAGGACGTCACAGCAACTCCGGCGGGCATCGAGCTAGGCCTGTACTGCAGGAAATCACTCGCCGGTTCCTTCGACCCCGAGGAACTCTTCGACATCACACGGCGCGGGCTGACGTTCTTCCACGGCCTGTTCGACTACCCGTACCCATTCGGGAAATATGACCAGGCCTTTGTTCCGGAGTACAACCTCGGTGCCATGGAGAATCCGGGCATGGTCACCTTCACCGAGGATTACGTCTTCCGTTCGGCAGCGACGGCGGCCCAGCATGAGGCCCGGGCGAACACGATTCTGCACGAGATGGCCCACATGTGGTTCGGGGACCTCGTGACCATGGTGTGGTGGGACGATCTCTGGCTCAAGGAGTCGTTCGCCGACTACATGGGCGCGCTCGCCGTCGCCGAAGCCACCCGATGGGACACCTCGTGGATCAGCTTCGCGAACAAGCGCAAGGCGTGGGCGTATGTGCAGGACCAACTGCCGACCACGCATCCCATCGTTGCCGACATTCCGGACCTTGAAGCCGCCAAGCAGAACTTCGACGGCATCACGTATGCCAAGGGCGCCGCAGTGCTGAAGCAGCTCGTCGCCTTCTGCGGCTTCGACGCATTCATCGCCGCATCGCGCAGCTACTTCCGGAAGCACGAGTTCTCCAACACCACGCTCGCCGATTTCCTCGACGCCCTCGCGGACGCGACCGGTGAGGACATGAGCACCTGGGCCCGGCAGTGGCTCCAGACCTCGGGGGTCTCCACCCTGCAAACGGAGAGTACGCTCGACGACGACGGCGCCTACGCGTCCTTCACCGTGCGGCAGGACGCCACCGACCCCGTCACCGGTGAGGAGCGGCCGCGCGCGCACACCGTGCGGCTGGGGCTGTATTCGTACGACACCGCCGGCGACCTCGTCCGCACGGCGTCGGAGCAGGTCACACTCTCCGGGACACTCACCCGCGTTCCTGCGCTGCACGGCGTTCGCCAGGCGGATCTGCTCATTCCGAACGACGACGACCTCACGTACGCGCAACTGCGCTTCGACGAGCGCTCGCAGGCTACCCTGATGGAGGCGGTGGACCGGGTACGGGATCCCCTGGCCAGGGCCACGTGCCTGGCGGCTCTCTGGTCCACCACGCGCGATGCCCACCTCAGCCCGGAGGATTACCTGACGGCCGTGGAGCGTGCGGCGCCACGGGAGACCGGCGTCGGCGTCCTGCAGGTGATTCTCGCGAACGCGCGGACCGCAATCGAGCGGTTGTCCCCTGCCGCAGTGAGGCCGGCGCTCCGGCACCGGTACGCGACCCTGCTGGAGGACGGCCTGACGGCGTCCGGACAGGGCTCCGACCTGCAGCTCGCCTGGGCGCGCGCCCTGGCCGGGGCGGGGCGCAGTTCCGCGGGCCCCACCGTGCTACTCAGGGCGCTGCTCGACGGCACCGCCGTTGTTCCCGGGCTGAAGGTCGACGCCGAGCTGAGATGGATGTTCCTGCAGGCGCTGGCTGCGCACGGACTCACGTCCGTCGATGAGCTCGAAAACGAACTCGCCTCCGACAACACCGCCTTCGGCAGGGTGGGGTTCACCCTAGCGTCCGCTGCCTTTCCGGATCCGGCGGTGAAGCAGGCCGCGTGGCAGGAGGCGATGTTCGGCAACCTGCTCTCCAACGACCTTCTCAGCGCCACGATCGAGGGCTTCACGCTGGGAGGCGTCGGGCTGAGTGCACCCTTCGACACCCGCTACTTCGACTCCATTGCCGATGTATGGCAGCTCCGGGGGATCGAAATGGCGAGCCGGGCAGTGCGCGGACTGTATCCGGGCGGCCACGACCTCGACGGGAGTACGGATGCAGCAGCCCATCCCGCAGTGCGTGCTACCGACCGTTGGCTGGCAGGCACCAGCACTGCTCCACTCGCGCTGCGCCGGATCGTCATTGAAGAGCGGGACCACCTCCTCCGTGCACTACGAGCCCAACAGGCCGCTAGCCCCGCCGGATAAAGGTGCCGGTTAAAGGGAAAGAGCCACGCCGCCGGGCGTGACTCTTCCTCGCTGACCACAGCCGGGCCGGACCCGGTGTGTCCGCCGCAAACCTATTTTTTGGCGCCGAAGCCCTTGAAGCGGGCGTTGAAGCGCTCCACGCGGCCGGCGGAGTCCATGATCCGCTGCTTGCCGGTGTAGAACGGGTGGGACTCGGAAGAGATCTCCACCTCGATGAGCGGGTAGGTGTTGCCGTCCTCCCATTCGATGGTCTTCTTCGAGGTGGCCGTCGACTTCGTCAGGAACGCCTTGTCGGAGGCGAGGTCGCGGAAGACGATCGACTGGTACTTGGGGTGGATATCAGACTTCACAGGAATACCTTCTCTGGTTGCCTGGATTTTGCCAGGCACTGGTGATTGAAAGTTGGATCGGCCGCGGGGACCAACCAGCCATACTACCGCACGCGGGTGGGCTGTGCTAAAGCGGCCTGTCCGTCCCTCCGACGGGCGTCCTGTCCCTGCACTCCCAGAAGGCGACGGCGGCAGCGGCGGCCACATTGAGCGAATCAACGCCCCCGTGCATGGGGATCAGTACCGCAGCATCGGCTGAGGCGAGCGCAGCCTGGGACAAGCCGCCTCCTTCGGTACCGAGCAGCAGGGCAAGCCGACCGTGCCGTTCAGCAGCGAACTCCTCGATTCCCACCGCTCCCGGGGTGAGGGCGAGCGCACCGACCGCAAAACCGGACTCCCGCAGCAGTCCCAGGCCGAGCGGCCAGTCCACCAGACGCGCCCACGGGACCTGGAAGACACTGCCCATGCTGACGCGGATTGCCCTGCGGTAGAGCGGATCGGCACATCCCGGGCTGAGCAGCACGGCGTCGATTCCCAGTGCGGCGGCCGAACGGAACAGTGCCCCGAGGTTGGTGTGGTCCACGATGTCCTCGAGCACCGCCACGCGGGTAGCACCTTCCAGCACCGCCTCCAGATCCCTCGGAGCGGGCCGGTTCATCGCCGCAAGCGCCCCACGATGCAGGTGGAAGCCCGTGATGCCCTCGAGGATGTCCGGGTCACCCACGAACGCCGGCACACCAGGAAACCGCTGGAGAACGTCCTCAACTTCGGGGAGCCACTTTTCGGTGAGCAGGAACGAACGCGGCGTATGTCCGGCCGTAACGGCCCTGCGGAGCACTTTCGGACCCTCGGCAATGTAGAGCCCCGCAGCGGGCTCGGTGCGTCGGCGCAACTGGCTGTCAGTCAGGCCGCGGTAGTCGGTCAGGCGGGAATCGTCCGGGCCCTCAAGCCGAATGCGGGGCATCAGCGGGAATCCGTGACCTGGCGCTGCTTCACCGTGCGACGGCGCTGTACCGGCCGTTGATCCGGCTGACGCTGAGCGGAAGATCGAACGCGGCGCTGAGGTTGTCCTCGGTCAGGACGCCGTCGATCGGGCCGGACGCAACAATCCCGCCCTCACGGAGCAGCATCGCGTGGGTGAAGCCGGGGGGCACTTCCTCGAGGTGATGGGTCACGAGAACCAGGGCCGGTGCCTCCTCATCCCGGGCAAGACCGGTGAGCCTGCGGATCAGGTCCTCCCGGCCTGCGAGGTCGAGGCCCGCGGCAGGTTCGTCGAGCAGGAGCAGCTCCGGATCAGCCATCAGCGCGCGCGCGATCTGAACGCGCTTCCGCTCACCCTCGCTCAGCGAAGCGAACGGCCGGTTCATGAAAGTGGACATGCCCCAGGCATCCAGCAGGCGGAAGGCCCGCCGTTCGTCAAGCCGCTCATACTGTTCACGCCAGCGCCCGGTCACGCCGTAGGAGGCAGTCACCACCACGTTCAGGACGGTTTCGTGTTCGGGGATCTGGGTGGCAAGCGCTGCCGAAGCCAGCCCGATGCGGGGACGCAGTTCGAAGACATCCACCGCCCCCATCACCTCGTCGAGGATTCCCGCGACGCCGCTCGTGGGGTGGATCCGTGCGCCTGCTACCTGCAGGAGGGTCGTCTTCCCGGCACCGTTGGGGCCCATCACCACCCAGCGCTGACCGTCGCGCACCTGCCAGTCGATACTGTCCAGCAGGGTTTTGCCGCCCCGGACGATGCTCACTCCCGCCAGTTCCAGAACGTCACTCATGGGACTAGACACTAGGCTAATAGGCGGGCACTTGGCGAAACCGTGCGGGCGGGACGCATGGGCCCCATCTCGAACGAGCACCCGCCGGAGGAACAATGGACCGCGACTACCGGGTAGTCAGCTATGGCACTGCCCTCACCGGGAGCAGGCTCTTCCGGGTGCGCTCCGCCGTGACCGCCGTCGGCGGGGTCATCACCGGCATCGGGGACGCTTCGGGAATCGGCTATACCGGCCAGGCGCTTTCCGTCACCTATGGCGGGACGGCGGACGGCCTGCGCGCAGCGGTGACCGGAGCATTGCAGCACCAGCCGACGGACAGCGACGGCACCTCCGCTGGCACAGAGGGCGGCGCTCGTGGACATTCCCGCACCACCCTTTCCGTCCCCTGCGACGCCGGCACCGCCGTCGTGCCTGCGCCGGTCTTCGGACCGGGCCGGAAGCTGCTGATCATGGACGTCGATTCGACGCTGATCAAGCAGGAGGTGATCGAACTCCTGGCCGCCTATGCGGGAAAGGAAATCGACGTCGCGGAGGTGACCGAAAGGGCCATGCGCGGCGAGCTCGACTTCGCCGAGAGCCTTCACGCGAGGGTTGCCACCCTGGCCGGACTGCCAGCGTCGGTGATCGACGCGGCGGGCAGGAGTATAGAACTCAGCGAAGGCGCTGAGGTCCTCGTCGATGCCTTTCTCAACGCCGGACACCACGTCGCCGCGGTCTCCGGCGGCTTCACCCAGCTGCTGCGGCCGCTGGCACGGCGTCTGAAGCTCACCTACGCCGGCGCCAACCTGCTTGAGATTGTTGACGGCACGCTCACCGGCCGGGTGACCGGCCCGGTGGTGGACCGCGCCGCCAAGGAGCGCGCTCTCCGGCAGTGGGCCGCCAACGCCGGCATCCCGCTCGAACGGACGATCGCCGTCGGGGACGGCGCCAACGACATCGACATGGTGTCGGCCTCCGGTTTCGGCGTCGCCTTTCGCGCGAAACCTGCGCTTCGGGAGGTGGCGTCCGCCACCGTCGATATGCCGTTCCTCGACGTCGTCCGCCACTTCGCGGGGCTCTGACGCCAGTCCCCCGACGACTGCGCGTCCCCCGGCAGGTCAGCTCTTGGCGATGAAGTCCTGTGCTCCCCCCACATATTCGGTGTGGCCGGAGGGAACGTCTGCGGTCACGATCCGGACGATCTCCGCGGCGAATTCGGACACCGAATAGAGCCGGCCTGCCTCCTCGCGGCGTGCCTCGATGGCGCCGGGGGTGGCGCGGTCGAGGAGCGTGGCAGTAACCGTTCCCTCGATCATGTCGCCCGACACCACGACCAGGGAGATGCCCTTCGCCTCCAGCTCCGGAATGAGAGCGCGCAGGGCATCCTCACCCGCGCGTTTGCTCCGGGCCACGGGCTCGTAGGCTTCCATGGTTTCGACAGTGTTGATGAAGTGCGCCTGATGGCTGGTGATGAACACGATGCGCGAGCCTGCCGGCATTACGTCCGCTGCCGCCTTCACCATGGAGACCTGCGCATCCCGGTTGAGTTTCAGCGCGTAGTCCTCGCCCATGGTGGTTTCCATCCCACCGGAAGCGTTGAGGACCAGCAGGTTCAGCACCCCGAAGTTCTCCCGTGCCGCAGCGATCAACGCTGCCGCGCCGTCCGGAGCCGTGAGGTCCGCACCGACTGCAACGGCTTTCCCCCCGCCGGCTTCGATTGCCGCCACCACCTTGCTGGCCCGCGGCGCCTTCTGGCGGTAGTTCACCACCACGGCGGCGCCCTCCGCCGCCAGGAGCTGGGCGACGTCGGCCCCGATCCCCCGTGATGACCCTGTGACGATTGCTCCTGTGCCGTTCAACGTACCCATGTGTTGTTCCTTTTCCGGATTTCTGCGAAGTCTTTCAGCGGGTCGTACGAATGTATTGCCCGGCGGGTGTCGTGCCCGGCCTCTCCTGGGCGGGCGCCCTAATGGCCCATGCCGAGGCCGCCGTCAACGGGGATCACGGCTCCCGAGATATAGGAGGCATCGTTGCCTGCGATCCAGGTGACCACCTTCGCCACCTCCTCGGGGGACGCGAACCTTCCCGCGGGGATGGTGGCGAGGTAGTTCTTCCGCGTGTCCTCGGGCAGCGCCGCCGTCATGTCGGTGTCGACGAAGCCGGGAGCCACGACGTTGGCGGTGATTCCGCGGGAGCCGAGTTCCCGGGTCAGCGACCGCGCGATTCCCACCAGCCCGGCCTTCGACGCGGAGTAGTTGATCTGGCCGGGCGCTCCATACAGCGCCGTCACCGACGAGATCAGCACGACACGTCCTCTACGGAGCCGCATCATCCCCTTGGAGGCGCGCTGGACGACGCGGAACGCCCCTGTGAGGTTGGTGTCGACGACGTCGGTGAAGTCCGTCTCACTCATGCGCAGCAGGAGCGTGTCCCGCGTGATGCCTGCATTCGCGACGAGCACCTCGACGGGGCCGTGGGCGGCCTCCACCTCCGTGAAGGCCGCATCGATCTGCTCCATGCTGGTGACGTCGGCCCGAACCCCGAGCATTCCCGCGGGTACCTCTCCGCTCCGGTAGGTAACCGCGACCCTGTCACCACCGGCGAGGAACGCCTGCGCGATGGCGAGGCCGATGCCACGGTTGCCGCCCGTCACCAGGACGCTCCGTCCTGCCTGAGTCTCCGTGCTCTGGTTTTCCGCCTGCACCAGGCCCTCCGCTTTTCCGGGACACATTGTGCCCACCTAGACGTTGTCAAAGTATCCCGTCGATCCTAGCGGCGAGCCTCCCAACTTTAACAAAGGGGCCCGCGGTGAGACAATAGATGCAGTCCCTACGGAGTGTGATGAGTAAGCAAACAAGGCAGCGTAAGCACGGCCCGGATGTCCACAGTATCTCCGATGCACGCGAGTCCCACAGCGACGAGATGCGCTCACGGATGATCAAGTATTCGATTTCGATGGGAATCCGGCTCGTCTGTTTCGTCCTCGTGTTCGTTGTCGAGGGCTGGCTCCAGTGGGTCATGATCGCCGGGGCGGTCTTCCTGCCCTACTTCGCCGTGATCTTCGCCAACGGCGGCAGCGATACCAGTGATATCCGCCACAGCGATGCCCTTCTGGACCGTGCGCCGGTGCGCGAAATCGAAGCTCGGGTGAGTGATGCTGAACCGAATTCCCGGGACGACGTCCTGTCCGGTGAGATCGTCGACGAGGAACATTCGCGGCATGCCTGAACGCGTGGCTTTCAGCGTTCTCGACTCTCTTGACGGAGGGCTTCAGGGCCCGGTATCCGGCCGGGCCGTCTGTTCGAGGAAAGGCTGCCGGGCCGACGCCGGCTGGCGGCTGCTCTGGAACAACCCGCGCATTCACCCGCCCGAGCGCCGCAAGACCTGGGTGTCCTGCCGGGAGCACGTCGAGTGGTTCGAGGAGTACCTGCAGACGCGCGGGCTGTGGAAGGAAACACTGCCACTGGCCGCAGGGACACCGGGAGCAGGCGCCCCGGTCGAGGGAATGCCCGGCACCGGCCCCTCCGGCACCGCGCCCCAACCGGAGGGACGGTAGGTGTACCGTTTCCTTCTTTCGCCGCGCTGGCTGGGGTGGTTGTTGCTCGTGGTTCTTCTCGCTGCCGCCTGCGTGGGACTCGGCAACTGGCAGATGGAGCGCAGGGAACTCGCCGTTGCCGAGATCGAGCGGATCGTGGCGAACTACGAGGGAACCCCGGTGCCCTACAGCGCCGGAACCAGCTCTTTCGCCTCCTACTCGGCCGACCGCGAGTGGACGCCGGTCGTTCTGAAGGGTGAATATGACACCGCCAACCAGGTCATCGTGCGGAACCGTCCCCTCAACGGCCAACCGGGCTACGAGGTACTGACACCCCTCCGGCTCGACGACGGGACGGCCGTCATCATCAACCGGGGCTGGCTGCCGATCGGCAACGACCGAGCCGGCAGACCCGACGCCGTACCGGCGCCGTCCGACGGCGACGTGACCGTGATCGCGCGCGTCCGGCCCGGCGAGCCCGCGGTGGACCGCGGCGCTCCCGACGGCCAAATCGCATCGATCGACCTCCCCGGCTACGCAGAACGGCTCGACTATCCGGTCCAGACCGACGCTTACGGCCTGATGGCCTCCGAGAGCCCGGCCGCAGCCGTCGCTCCGGTCCAGTTCCCCAAACCCTCGGTGAACGAGGGACCCCACCTTTCCTACTCGATGCAGTGGTTCGCGTTCGGCGTTCTCCTGTTCGTCGGACTCGGCTACGCCGCGCGCCAGCAGCGCCGCCTCAACGCCGAGGAGGACAGGAACGCCGGCGAGGCCGACCCGGCGGAAAATGCCGTATTCGGACGCGACCCTGCCGGACCCTATCCTTCCGGCCACGACGGACCTCGCGCCGGGGCGGATCCACGCATCTCCCGCCGGGCGGCACGGCGCAGACCCACCTCCGAGGAAGAGGAAGACGCCATCCTCGATGCGCGGGGTATCTCATAGGCCCGCCGCCGATGAAACTGGCGAGCCGAACCTGGGCGCCGGCCGTACGTTGCCGGACGACCGGCGGTCGGGGTGGACAGTACCCCCCCTGCGGTCTGACACGGTGGAAGCATGGATGATCCCCTCGCCGCATCGCTGCCCGTCATCGCCGTCATCGCGGCGGTGGTAGCCGCCGTCGTCCTGGCCTGGCTGATCCGGCGCGTAGTCGCCCGCGGGCTCCGTAACGTCCCGGACATCGAAGGCGTCTCGCGACGTGCCCGGACACCCCTTCGCGCCGTCCTGAGCATCACCGCGATCCGGATGGCGCTCGGCGCTACAGCAGGCGACATGCCATGGTTCGGGCCGGTGAACTACCTTCTGGTGCTGGCCCTCATAGCCGCCCTGGCCTGGCTTGCAGCGATGCTGCTCCTGCTGATCGAAGCGGTGCTGCTGAGGAAATACGGCAGCGAAACGAAGGATCGCCGACGGATGAGCCGGCTGAAGACGCAGATCATGCTGGCGCGGCGCGTCGGTGTCGCGGTGATCATCACCCTGGCGGCGGCCACCGTGCTGCTCACGATCGACGAGGTACGCGCGGTCGGCGCCGGCATCATCGCCTCCGCCGGCCTCCTCTCCGTCGTGGCCGGGCTGGCCGTGCAGAGTTCGCTCAGCAACGTCTTCGCCGGGGTGCAGCTCGCCTTCACTGATGCCATCCGGGTGGATGACGTGGTGGTCGTCGAGGACAAGATGGGCACCATCGAGGAGATCACCATGACGTACGTGGTGGTGCAGGTCTGGGATGAGCGCCGGCTGATCCTGCCGTCCACCTACTTCACCACCACCCCCTTCGAGAACTGGACGCGGCGGCGATCCGAGCTGTTGGGAACCGTGGAGATGGACCTGGACTGGCGCGCTCCCATCGACGCGATGCGCGGACACCTGCGCGCCGTCCTCGAGGGGACCGATCTATGGGACGGCCGTACCGCCACACTGCAGGTCACTGAAGCCGTGAACGGCCTCATGCGGGCCCGCGTGCTCATCAGCGCGGCGGACAGCGGAGCGATCTGGGATCTGCAGTGCCTGGTCCGCGAGGCAATGGTGGTCTTCCTGCAGGACGGCTACCCGGACGCGCTGCCCCGGCAGCGGTGGGAAGCAGTGCAGACGGCCCCGCCGGCCGAGCCGGACACGACGGACAGCGACGGCGCGGCACGCCGGATGGCCGACGCACGGCTGTTCAGCGGCTCGCCCGAGGCAGACCGCAGAGGGCGCGCCCTGACCGGGCCCGGCGAGGAGGTGTTCGAGGAGCGGAAGGCCCTGCGGAACTCCAGCTGAACGGCCCCGCTGGGCGGACGCGACTACGCGAGCGTGACCAGTTCCAGGTAGTCCTCGTTCCAGAGGTCCTCCACGCCGTCGGGCAGCAGGACCACGCGTTCAGGGTTCAGGGCATCCACGGCGCCCTCGTCGTGGCTCACCATGACCACTGCTCCGGAGTAGTTCCGCAGCGCGCCAAGGATCTCCGCGCGGCTCGCCGGGTCCAGGTTGTTGGTCGGTTCGTCAAGCAGCAGGACATTGGCCGACGACGCCACGATCGTCGCCAGCGCCAGCCGGGTCTTTTCTCCGCCTGAGAGCACCCCGGCCGGCTTGTCGACATCGTCGCCCGAGAACAGGAACGAACCGAGGATGCCGCGCACCTCGGCGTCCTGCATGTCGGGAGCCGAGGATTTCATGTTCTGCAGGACAGTGCGTTCGGTGTCGAGCGTCTCGTGCTCCTGGGCGTAGTAGCCCACCTTGAGCCCGTGCCCGGGGATCACTTTCCCCGTGTCGGGCGCATCCACTCCTGCGAGCATCCTCAGCAGGGTCGTCTTGCCGGCGCCGTTCAGGCCGAGGATGACCACCTTCGATCCGCGGTCGATCGCGAGGTCGACGTCGGTGAAGATCTCGAGTGAGCCGTAGGACTTGCTCAGTCCCTCAGCCGTCATCGGGGTCTTGCCGCACGGGGAGGGATCAGGGAACCGCAGCGCTGCCACGCGGTCGTTCGCCCGCACCGCATCGAGACCGCCGAGCAGTCGCTCCGCGCGCTTGGCCATGTTCTGCGCCGCAACGGCCTTGGTGGCCTTCGCGCGCATCTTGTTGGCCTGGTCCATCAGGACCTGGGCCTTCTTCTCCGCATTGGCGCGCTCACGCTTCCGCGCACGCTCGTCGGTTTCACGCTGCTGCTGGTAACGCTTCCAGCCCATGTTGTAGATGTCGATCGTGGCCCGGTTGGCATCGAGCTGGAACACCTTGTTCACCGTCGCCTCGAGCAGCTCGACGTCGTGGCTGATCACGATCAGACCGCCCTGGTGGTTCTTCAGGAACTCGCGAAGCCACGTGATGGAATCGGCGTCGAGGTGGTTGGTGGGCTCATCGAGGAGCATCGTCTCCGCCCCCGAGTAGAGGATCCTCGCGAGCTCGACACGCCGCCGCTGACCGCCCGAAAGCGTTTTGAGCGGCTGGTTGAGGATGCGCTCGGGCAAAGCCAGGTTCGAGGAGATCGCTGCTGCCTCGGCTTCTGCTGCGTACCCACCGCCGGCCAGGAAAGCCGACTCGATGCGGTCGTACCGGGCCATGGCCTTGTCGCGGACCGACACCACCTCGCTGGCCATGTCCTCCTGCGCCTGCCGGAGCTCGGTCACGACGGTATCCAGATTGCGCGCGGACAGGATACGGTCGCGGGCGAGCTGGTCCATGTTCGGTGTCCGTGGATCCTGCGGGAGGTAACCGATCTCCCCGGCCCGCGTGACCGTTCCCCCGGCAGGGAGCGACTCGCCCGCAAGGACACGCGTCAGAGTGGTCTTGCCGGCGCCGTTGCGCCCCACAAGGCCGATCTTGTCGCCGCGGTCGATCCGGAAGGACACCGACTCCATGAGCAACCGGGCTCCAGCACGCAGCTCCAAGTTCGATACGGTAATCAAATCCGTGGCCTTTCGGTGTTGCCGCACAGGGCAATTGTTGTGGAAACCCTACAAAGGATTCCGGGAAATCCGGCGCTATTGTCGGACAGAAGCGGGATCTGATGGAGATGCCCTACAGTCCCTCGGCGGTTCGCCGGTATCCAAAAGGAAAATTCACCATGCACCCCACCCGACAAACGATCATCGGGCCGGCCGGGAAGTCCAGCTGGCATTCACGAAAACGGTGGACATCCACCGACCTGTCATTGATTGCAGTCTTCGCTGCACTCATTGCCGCCTTGGCAATCCTACCCGGTATACCGATCGGCTCGCTCGGGGTGCCCATCACGCTGCAGACCTTGGGGGTTGTGCTCGCCGGGCTCGTCCTCGGACCGACCCGCGGTTT
This sequence comes from Arthrobacter sp. Br18, assembly GCF_000520555.1. Lineage (GTDB taxonomy): Bacteria > Actinomycetota > Actinomycetes > Actinomycetales > Micrococcaceae > Arthrobacter_D. The sequence goes on from NZ_KI914877.1 coordinate 90,722, forward strand.
CGCGGCGGTCGGGCTGTATCTGGTTGCCGGGCTGGCCGGGCTGCCCGTGTTCAGCGGGTTCCGCAGCGGCTTTGGAGTATTGGCGGGGCCCTCGGCCGGCTACCTTCTTGCTTTCCCCTTCGCGGCACTCCTCGCGGGGTTCCTCGCTGTCCTGATCCTCCGCCGGGCCGCGCGATTCCGGTGGATCGGCCTGTTCCTTGCGGGCCTGACAGCCAGCCTTCTGACGGTTCATCCCCTCGGTATTGCAGGGCTCGTCATCAACGGCGGGCTCGAGGTGCAGGCTGCTGTACTGGCGGACGCGGTGTTCCTTCCCGGCGATGTCGTCAAGAATGCCCTCGCTGCGGGCATCGCTCTGTCCGTCCACCGAGCGTTCCCGAGGCTGCTGGCCCCGGCGCGCCGTCCGAAGGCCGGTGCCTCCTCCTGACCAGGCAGGACGGAGTGCGAGCCACGGCAGGGTTCGAACCATGGCAGTACCCGACCCATGTCCGGGTCCGACCATGACCGGATCCACCCATGACCGGATCCACCCATGACCGGATCCACCCATGACCGGGATCCACCCGTGATTGAATTCGACCGGGTGGCTGTCCGCGTCCCCGCCGACGCCGGCACTGTCGACGCCGGCACTGTCGATGCCCGTGCTGTCGACGCCGGCGACGGGCAACGCGCTATCCTCCACGGCCTCACCCTGTCGCTGACCGAACCGCGGATTGCCATCATCGGTGCCAACGGGTCGGGGAAATCGACCCTGCTCAAGCTGATCAACGGTCTTGTCCTGCCGTCGTCGGGCTCGGTGACCAGTGCCGGGCTGGACACCCGGCATCGCGGCCGTGATGTGCGGCGCCGGGTCGGGTTCATCTTCACCGACCCGCTGTCCCAGCTCGTCATGCCCACCGGACGCGAGGATGTGGAACTGTCCCTTCGGGGCCGCATTCGACGGCCGGCGGAGCGGAGGTTCGCGGCAGTGGAGGTGCTGGAACGGTTCGGGATCGCCGACCTCGCGGACCGCAGCATCTACGACCTGTCCGGCGGGGAACGGCAACTGCTCGCCATCGCCGTCGTTGCAGCCGTGGAACCGTCGATCCTGGTAGCGGACGAGCCCACCACCCTGCTTGACCTCCGTAACGAGAATCGAGTCCGCGAGACCCTGCGCGGAGTGGCCGACCAGCTCATCTTCACCACGCACAACCTCTCCTTTGCGCTCGACAGCGACCGATGCCTGGTGGTGGACGGAGGGCGCGTCGCCTTCGACGGCGCACCGCCGGACGCCGTCACCTTCTACCGACGCCTGTGCGCAGCATGAGGGGGCACGGAAACCTCCTCGGGCTGTATGTTCCCGGCAACTCGGCGCTGCATCGCACTCCCCTGTGGCTCAAGGTCCTTCTGTCCGTCCTCCTCAGCACGGCAGTGCTCGCCGCCAGGGCTCCGGAAGCTACTGCCGCAGGGCTGGCCGTGGTGACGCTGGCGCTCACGATCGGCGCGCACACGCCAGCCGTGCAGCTCGGGAAGACCGTGCTGCCGCTTCTTCCCGTACTCGGCCTGCTGCTCGCCTACCAGGGCTTCACAAACGGCCCTGTGCCGGCCTTCGTGACCGCGGGGAACATCCTGGTCTGCGTGCTGGCAGCGCGCGTCCTCACCCTGACGACACCGGGCCAGGAACTCCTCGACGGCGTGGTGTTCGTTGCCCGTCCGGTGAGGGCCGTGGGAGGAGACCCTGAACGGTTCGGACTGGCGCTGTCCATCCTGATGCGCAGCATCCCCTACCTGGCGGGTTCGCTGCTGGACGTCCGGGATGCTGCACGAGCCCGCGGACTCGAGCGCAGCGTGCGCGCCACAGTGGTCCCGGTGGTCGTCAGTGCCGTGGCCTATGCGCACCGTACCGGAGAGGCCCTGGCCGCCCGGGGGCTCGGCGAGGATGACCGCCCGACGCCGGGGGCGTAAGGGACGGTGTCGGCATCGGTCGCCGACGTTGTGGACGAGGATGACAGGGGGTTGTAGGGTCAGGAGGTTGAAGTTCTGCCCCCCACCTGGTCGCGCACCAGAATGTAAGGATCTCCCTGCCGGTGAAGGTTCGTCCACGTGGTGCCAGTGCCCGGCGCCTGTCGGGGATAGTAATATCCCGGCTCCCGCTGCAGGCGCTTTCCCTCCGGCTTGACCGAAGTTTTGCCTGGATCAGGGCCCATCTCGCGCCCAGACACCCCGCCCAGTTCATTGTGCTCGGGTTTGCCGCAGCGATCCTTGCCGGCACCGCGCTTCTGACGCTGCCGGCGGCCAGGGCCGGCGCTGGAGGTGCCACCATCCTCGAGGCACTTTTCACTGCGACGTCCGCGGTGTGCGTGACCGGGCTGATCATCGTGGACACCCCCGTGTACTGGACTCCCCTCGGTCATGGAATCATCCTGGGACTCATCCAGCTCGGAGGGTTCGGCATCATGTCCTTCGCTTCCCTGCTGGGAGTGCTCCTGGCCCGCAGGCTCGGTCTCCGGTCGCGCCTCACCGCCGCAGCGGAGACGAGGAGCGCAGGGTTCGGCGACGTGCGGCGCGTACTGCTCGGCGTCCTGAAACTCAGCCTCCTCGTCGAGGCGGTCACCGCCCTCAGCCTCGCAGCGCGCTTTGAACTCGCCTATGGCTACTCCCCGGCGGAATCGGCCTGGTTGGGCATCTTCCACTCGGTGTCCTCCTTCAACAATGCCGGTTTCGCGCTGTTCAGTGACAGTCTCATCCAGTTCGCCAGTGACCCGTGGGTCTGTGTTCCAGTGGCCCTGGCTGTCATCATCGGTGGTCTGGGCTTCCCCGTGCTCTTCGAACTCCGGCGGGAATTCCGCCGGCCCCTCCACTGGTCCATGAACACCAATCTTGTTCTCAGCGGCACGGCGGTTCTTCTGGTGGGTGGCGGTGTCTTCATCACCGCTGTCGAATGGTCCAACCCCGGCACGCTCGGCCCCATGAACCCGGCCGGGAAAATCCATGCCGGCTTCTTCCAGTCCGTCATGACACGTACCGCCGGGTTCAACAGCGTGGACTTCGCCGAACTCCATCCGGTGACCTGGCTGGCCATGGACGTGCTCATGTTCATCGGAGGCGGCCCGGCCGGCACCGCCGGCGGCCTGAAGGTCACCACCTTCGGCGTTCTGTTCTTCATCCTTTACACGGAGATCCGCGGAGGGCCCGCGGTCAACATCTTCGGCAAGCGGCTCTCACGGGCCGTGCACCGCCAGGCCATCACCATTGTTCTGCTCGCCGTGACCGTGGTCGTCGGATCCACCATGTTCCTGATGCTGATCACCGACTTCGGGCTGGACCGATTGCTGTTCGAGGTGGTTTCCGCATTCGGCACCGTGGGCCTATCCACCGGAATCACCGCACAGTTGCCTCCGGTGGGGCAGATCCTCCTGGTGATCGTGATGTTCATGGGCAGGCTCGGGCCCATCACCCTGGCATCCGCACTGGCGCTGCGCTCGAAACCCATCCTGTATGAGTACCCGAAGGAAAGGCCCCTCATTGGCTAAGACGAACCTCTTCTCCCCCAAGAGCATGGATCGGATCGCGGAAGCGGACTCGGTTGCGGTCATCGGACTGGGCCGGTTCGGCGGCGCCCTCGCCCGCGAACTGGTCGCTGCCGGCACCGAAGTGCTCGGGATCGACTCCGATGAGGACGTGGTGCAGTCCTTCAACGGCGCGCTGACCCATGTGGTCCGCGCCGACTCCACGAAGGAGGACGCCCTCCGCCAGCTCTCAGTGCATGAATTCGACCGCGTCGTCGTGGGAATCGGCAGCAACCTTGAGGCGAGCATCCTGACGACCTCGATCCTGCTGCGGTTCGAGAAACCCACCCTCTGGGCGAAGGCAACCAGCGAACCGCACGCGGAGATCTTGCGTCAGCTCGGCGTCAGGAACGTGGTCCAACCTGATCAGGACATGGGAAAGCGCGTCGCCCACCTGGTTCGCGGAACCATGCTGGACTACGTCGAGTTCGAGGACAACTTCGCCATGGTGAAGACCCATCCCCCGCGTGAGACCTGGGATCGGGAGCTCGGCACCACCAGGATCCGCGCGAAATACGGTGTCACCGTCGTGGCCGTGAAACGCACCCACGGGCAGTGGGACTACACGACCAACGAAACCACGCTCTACAACGACGACGAGATTATCGTCGCAGGGCCCACCGCCAAGGCAGAAGCATTCAGTGCCCTGATCTAGCCAGGACTCCTGCCGGGACGGGCCTACCGATCACCGGATGGAGGGTCCCGGTACACAGGCTGGGACCCTCCTGGGCTCAAAGCGCGGTAGCGACCTGCGCCGCGGTTGTCTCCTTCACCGGGAAGGCCGGTGGATGGACGCCTGCCATCTCCTCCATGACCCGCACTACCTGGCAGCTGTAGCCGAACTCGTTGTCGTACCAGACATAGAGCACGAGGAACGTCCCGTCCGCGATCGTCGCCAGGCCGTCGACGATCCCGGCGCGGCGCGAGCCGACGAAGTCCGTGGAGACGACCTCGGGAGAGTCGATGTAGTCGATCTGCTTGCGCAGGTCGGAGTGCAGCGACATCTCGCGCAGATGGGCGTTCACCTCGTCCTTCGTCGTGGCGTAGCGCAGCGTGAGGTTCAGGATGGCGATGGACACGTCCGGCGTGGGAACCCGGATGGAACTTCCGGTCAGCTTGCCTTCCAGTTCCGGGAGTGCCTTGGCAACGGCCTTCGCCGCGCCCGTCTCCGTGAGGACCATGTTCAGGGCCGCTGAGCGGCCCCGTCGGTCCCCGCGGTGAAAATTGTCGATGAGGTTCTGGTCGTTGGTGAAGGAGTGCACTGTCTCCACATGCCCGTGCACCACTCCGAAACGGTCATTGAGAGCCTTCAGTACCGGAGCAATGGCGTTCGTCGTGCAGGACGCAGCGGTGACGATGGTGTCCGCCTCCGTGATCGTGCCGTGATTGATGCCATGCACGATGTTCTTGAGCGAGCCCTTCCCGGGAGCCGTGAGCAGGACCTTCGCGACGCCGGCGCTGCGCAGGTGCTGGGACAGGCCGTCGGCGTCGCGCCAGCGGCCTGTGTTGTCCACCACAAGGGCATCGGAGATTCCGTACGCGGTGTAGTCGATGGTCGAGGGATCATCCGAGTAGATGACCTGGATGTGGACGCCGTTCGCGGTGATGGTTCCCGCCTCCTCATCCACCTGGATGGTTCCCTCGAAGGAACCATGCACGGAGTCCCGGCGGAGGAGGCTCGCGCGCTTCGCGAGGTCGTTGTCGGACCCGCGCCGGACCACCACGGCGCGCAGCCGCAGCCCGTGTCCGCCGCCGGCCTTTTCGATGAGCAGCCGGGCAAGGAGGCGCCCGATCCGCCCGAACCCGTAGAGCACGACGTCGGTGCTCGTCCTTTCGTCCCGGCCGCCCTTTCCCACGATGTCGGCGAGTTCTTCGCGGACGAACTCCTCAAGGGTGCGGCCCTCGTTCTCGAGGTCGAATTGTAGGCGCAGCCGGGCGATGTCGATCGCTGCCGCACCGAGGTCCAGGTCGGTGAGGATCCTGAGCAGGGGGACGGTGTCCTCCAGACGGAGCTCCTCGGTGCTGAGGCGCCGGGCGAAACGGTGTGCCTTGAGGATGTTCATCGTCGATTTGTTGATCAAGCTGCGGCCATGGATGCTCGTCACCACGTTGTTGTTCCGGTACAAATGGCCGATCAGGGGGATCATGGCCTCGGCCAGTGCCTCTCGGCTCATCCAGGTTTCCAGGCTCGTGCTCGGATTGTGGTGCGTCAACTGCATCCCTCACTGTGCCGGGTTCCCCGGCACGGACTGACCCAACCCGATGGGCGCAGGATGACGCCGGCATCGTTGGCTGGTGTTTTACTCGAGTTTATCCCGAACACCCGCGGCGCTGTGTCCGGACAGCGCAATGGCGGCTCCCGGGGGAACCGCCATCGAAATGTCACTTCAGCCGGGGCTGATCCCTAGATGTTGAAGCCCAGCGCGCGCATCTGGTCGCGGCCGTCCTCGGTGATTTTCTCGGGACCCCACGGCGGCATCCACACCCAGTTCAACCGCCAGTCGTCCACGACGCCGTCGAGTGACTGCCCCACCTGCTCCTCGAGGACGTCGGTGAGCGGGCATGCCGCCGTGGTGAGCGTCATGTCGATCAGAAGCGCGCCGTCGTCGGCGTACTTAAGCCCGTACAGCAGGCCGAGGTCGACGATATTGACCCCGAGCTCAGGGTCGATGACGTCGCGGAGTGCCTCTTCGACGTCCTCCAGCGCGGTCTGCGCTGCCTGCACATCAGTCATGGTGTTCCTTTCGCCGAAGCGGGATGGGCCTAGGCCTGGACTGCAGCCGTTTCGGTGGCCGTGAAACGATCGTAGCCCTCTTCTTCGAGCCGGTCAGCAAGTTCCGCGCCGCCCTGCTCGGCGATGCGGCCGTCCACGAAGACGTGGACGTGGTCGGGCTTGATGTAGCGGAGGATCCGGGTGTAGTGGGTGATGAGCACCGTGCCCATCTCGCCCTTGGAGTGCTCGCGGTTGACGCCCTCGGACACGACCTTGAGGGCGTCGACGTCGAGGCCGGAATCGGTCTCGTCGAGGATGGCGAACTTCGGGTGGAAGAGCTCGAGCTGAAGGATCTCGACACGCTTCTTCTCGCCGCCGGAGAAGCCCTCGTTGACGTTGCGCTGCGCGAAGTCCGCGTCGATGCGCAGCTGGCCCATGGCCGCCTTGACGTCCTTGGTCCAGTGGCGGAGGCTCGGGGCCTTGCCGTCAAGCGCGGTCTTGGCAGTGCGGAGGAAATTCGTCATGGTGACGCCGGGAACTTCCACGGGGTACTGCATGGCGAGGAAGAGGCCGGCGCGTGCCCGCTCGTCGACGCTCATGGTGAGGACGTCCTCGCCGTCGAGCGTGATGGAACCGCTGTCGACGGTGTAGCGGGGGTGGCCCGCGATGGTGGAAGCCAGCGTCGACTTGCCGGAACCGTTGGGCCCCATGATGGCGTGGGTCTCACCGGTTCGGATCGTCAGGCTGACGCCTTTGAGGATGGGCTTGGTGCCCTGCTCGGTCTCGATGCTGACGTGCAGGTCCTTGATTTCAAGGGTGGACATTTCGTTGCTTCTCCTTCGCCCTGGCATGCAGGGTGTCGTCTGGGGATGGGGGCCGCGGCGGGCGGCTAGCCAAGCTGGGGTGCGGGCGCTCCGTTGGTGACCGTACTGACGTCCACGTAGACGTTTCCTTCGTGGATCTCCAAGGCGAACACGGGGACCGGCTCGTAGGCCGGGAGCTGCAGCGGTGCACCGCTGCGGAGGTCGAACTGGGATCCGTGGCCCCAGCACTCGATCACGCAGCCCTCGACGTCGCCCTCGGCGAGCGAGATGTCAGCGTGCGAACAGGTGTCGCCCAGTGCGTGCATCTCGCCGTCCGAATCGCGCACCACGACCACGGGGTAATCATCGATCAGCACGCGCAGCGCCTGCTTCACGCCGATGTCATCGACGTTGCAGATCAACTCACCGGCCGGTTCTGCCATCCCAGGCTCGGCCATCACAGATTGCCTGCTGCGAGTTCGACCTCGACAGCCTCGGACAGGCGCTCCTCGAGTGCCGGCACTCCGATCTGCTGGATGACCTCATTGAGGAAGCCGCGCACCACCAGGCGCCGTGCTGTCCGCTCCGGAATGCCGCGGGCCATCAGGTAGAAGAGGTGCTCGTCGTCGAAACGTCCCGTGGCGCTGGCATGGCCAGCGCCCTCGATGAGTCCGGTCTCGATCTCGAGGTTGGGAACAGAGTCGGAACGCGCACCGTCGGTCAGCAGCAGGTTCCGGTTCGTTTCGTAGGTGTCGGTGCCCTCGGCGGCCTTGCGGATCAGGACATCGCCCACCCAGACGGTGTGCGCGTCCTTGCCCTGCAGGGCTCCCTTGTAGGTCACGCGTGACTTGCAGTTCGGCACGGCGTGGTCCACGAGCAGGCGCTGCTCGAGGTGCTGGCCGGCGTCGGCGAAGTACAGGCCGTACATCTCCACTTCGGCGCCCGGGCCGGTGAAGACGGACGACGGAGTGAGCCGCACGAGGTCTCCGCCGAGGCTGACCACCACATGCTTGTAGCGCGCGTTGCGGCCGATTCTTGCCTGCTGCGATGACACATGCACGGCGTCGTCGTCCCACTGCTGGACGCTGACCACGGTGAGTTCCGCGCCGTCCTCGACGTTGATCTCGACGTTCTGCGCGAGTGTGGCCTTGCCGTGGTGATCGAGCACCACAACGGCTTTCGAGAACCGACGCGCGTGGATGACGACGTGCTGCGCGGCGGCAGTGCTGTCGGTTCCGGCCAGGTCGACCAGCACCTCGCCGTCGGCGACGGTCTCCACGGGGATGGTGATGACGGTGGCGGTCGCGACGGCGGCCCAGGCCGCTGCGGCGACGCGGTCCTCCGGGATGGCCGCGGACCCGATCCGGCCGTCTGTCCGCTCCACCGTTTCGGTGAGCACGTTCGGCGCACCGGTGACCGTCACGGTCGGGGCGGTGCCCGTCAGTGGATCGGAGTGGAGCCCTCGGAGACGCTTCAACGGAGTGAACCGCCAGTCTTCCTCCTGGCCGGTCAGCGGAGCGAAGTCGGAGAGGTCATAGGACTTCAGCCGCTCGCCCCTCGATGCCTCGGGGATCACCGGGGCATTGCCGTGGCTGTGCTTCTTGAGGCCGAGCTGCTCGGTCCCGGTATTCAGCTCCGAGAGGCTTTCGCCTTCTTCGCTGAACCCTTCGATCGACGTCGGGTTGCGCGTTATCTCGTCTACGTTGGTCGTTTCAGCCATTGCTAGCCTACGGCCCCTTCCATCTGGAGTTCGATCAGCCGGTTGAGCTCGAGCGCGTATTCCATGGGCAGTTCGCGGGCGATGGGCTCGATGAACCCGCGCACGATCATAGCCATGGCCTCGTCCTCCGGCATTCCACGGGACATGAGGTAGAACAGCTGCTCCTCGCTCACCCGGGAGACCGTGGCCTCGTGCCCCATGGTGACGTCATCCTCGCGGATATCGACGTAGGGGTAGGTGTCCGAACGGGAGATCGTATCCACGAGGAGTGCGTCGCATCGGACCGTGTTGGCCGAGTGCGTTGCCCCCTCGCGGACCTGGACGAGCCCCCGGTACGCAGCCCGTCCGCCGCCTCGAGCGACGGACTTCGAGATGATCGAGGACTTCGTGTTGGGTGCGATGTGCACCATCTTCGAGCCGGTGTCCTGGTGCTGGCCCTCTCCGGCGAACGCGATGGACAGCGTCTCGCCCTTGGCGTGCTCACCCACCAGGTAGACGGCCGGGTACTTCATGGTGACCTTCGAACCGATGTTGCCGTCGATCCACTCCATGGTGGCGCCCTCGTGCGCGATCGCCCGCTTGGTCACCAGGTTGTACACGTTGTTCGACCAGTTCTGGATGGTGGTGTAGCGGACGCGGGCGCCCTTCTTCACCACGATCTCGACGACGGCCGAGTGCAGCGAGTCCGAGGTGTAGATCGGCGCGGTGCAGCCCTCGATGTAGTGGACGTAGGAGTCCTCGTCGGCGATGATCAGCGTGCGCTCGAACTGGCCCATGTTCTCCGTGTTGATGCGGAAGTACGCCTGCAGCGGGATCTCGACGTGGACGCCCTTGGGCACGTAGACGAACGAACCGCCGGACCACACTGCCGTATTTAGCGACGCGAACTTGTTGTCGCCGACGGGGATGATACTGCCGAAGTACTCCTTGAAGATCTCGGGGTGCTCGCGGAGCGCCGTATCGGTGTCGAGGAACAGGACACCCTGGCGCTCGAGGTCCTCGCGGAGCTGGTGGTACACCACCTCGGACTCGTACTGGGCTGCGACGCCGGAAACGAGGCGTGCCCGCTCGGCCTCGGGGATGCCGAGCTTCTCGTACGTGTTGCGGATGTCCTCGGGCAGGTCCTCCCACGTATTGGCCTGCTTCTCGGTGGAGCGCACGAAGTACTTGATGTTGTCGAAGTCGATACCGGACAGGTCGGCACCCCAGGCGGGCATGGGCTTACGGTCGAAGTACTTGAGTCCCTTGAGGCGGAGATCGAGCATCCACTGCGGTTCGTTCTTCTTCGCCGAGATGTCCCGGACAACCTCTTCGCTGAGCCCACGGCGTGCATTGGCACTGACGTCGTTCTTGTCCGCCCAGCCGTACTGGTAGGTCCCGATGCCTTCGAGCTCCGGGTTCTTCTCGAGAATGTCCGAGATCACTGACTCCGGTACTGCTGCCGGCGTCGTGAGCTTCTGGTCTACTTGATCCGTCATCACGGCCTTCCTTGCTGATGGATGGATAACGCTGCTTGTCCTTGCGGAAACTCTGGTGGGGTACCGGGCCCCTGGTCGGGTCCGGTACCCGGATCGGGCGCGGCGCCCGGGTGCGGCTCGGCGGCGGTCACCGTCGGGCGAACCCGGCCGACGGGGATATGGGTGGTGCAGACATGCCCCCCGCGGGCGAGCGTGGACAGCCGGCGAACGTCCACACCGAGGAGACGGGAAAATACCTGTGTCTCCTCGTCGCAGAAGGCCGGGAACTCGGCGGCGAGCTCCTGGATGGGGCAGTGCCCCTGGCACAGCTGCACACTCAGCATCGAGGTGCGTCCTGCGTTGCTGCCCACCGTCTTGGTGGAACTGGCGAAGCCGTCGGCACTGAGCGCGCCGGACAGGGCGAGCGCACGGTCTTCGGGGGACGGCCCCGCGGCTTCGACCAATGGACGGTATCGCTCCTCCATCCCGGCGAACCGGCTACGGGCGAATTCGTGAACGGCACCCGGACCGGCGAGGGTTCCGAGTTGCCCCAGTGCCGCCTTCGCGATGTCCAGGTAGTCGTTGCCGAGCTTGCTCTGGCCGCGCTGGCTGAGGACGTAGCGCCTCGCCGGGCGTCCCGCCCCGCTGGCCGCGGACTTCGCGCGCTTGACCTCGATCAGGTCGTACTGGAAGAGCGCATCGAGATGCCTGCGCATCGCAGCCGGCGTGAAGCCGAGGGTCTCGCCGAGTTCGGCGGCGGACACCGGCCCATGCTCGAGTACGGCCGCGAGCACGCGGTCGCGGGTGCGCTCGTCGGGTTCGGATCCAACGGCATCGAGCGGCCGGTTCGGGAGGTTGTCCCGGCCGGTGTCGGATCCGGCGATGTGCGGCGTCACAGGCATGGGCCAATCCCTCCTCCGGGCAGTGAACAGCGGTCTAAATACATAACACGAGCATGACTTAATGTATTCCTGTCAGCGCGGGTGCCACCAGTAAGGGGAGGCTACCCATCGGCAACGTGCCACCCCCTACTACCTGACGTAGAATCAGGGGGTGCCACATTCCGCCGCCTCGCTCTCCATCGAAGGCCTCGTCAAGGATTTCGGGCCGGTTTCCTCCCTCGACGGACGGATGGTTCGGGTTCTGGACGGCGTCCGCCTCTCGGCTCGACCAGGTCAGGTCACCGCGCTGCTCGGCGCGAACGGCGCCGGAAAAACGACGACGCTCGAATGCGCCCAGGGCCTTCAGCGGCCGAACGCCGGGAAGGTTCTGCTCCTCGGCGAGAATCCGTACCGGGCCGGCCCCGACCTCCGGGCACGCGTGGGGGTCATGCTGCAGGAGGGCGGACTGCCGCCGTCCGTCAGGCCGATGGCGCTGCTCAGGCATGTGGCAGCCATGTACTCGGCGCCGCGTGACGTTGCCGGGCTCGCCGAAAGACTCGGCATCGCCGATTTCGGAGCCGTCAGCATCCGCAGCCTTTCCGGCGGGCAGAAGCAGCGTCTCGCTCTCGCCTGTGCCCTCGTGGGCCAGCCCGAGGTCCTTTTCCTCGACGAGCCGAGCGCCGGGCTCGATCCCCAGTCCCGCACCATCGTGTTCGAACTCATCCGGGAGCTGCGCGCTGCCGGCCTGGCAATCATCCTCACCACCCACCTGCTCGACGACGCCCAGAAACTCGCCGACTACGTCTACATCATCGAGGCCGGGAAAACCGTGGCGGAGGGCACCGTCGCGGAGCTGACGGCCGTCGAGGGCACCGACGAGCTGAGGGAACTCCGTTTCGAGACAGTGCCGGGCCTCACCCTGCCTCCGGAGCTGATGGCGCATCTGCACTGCGCCGAGCCGGAGCCCGGGAGGTACGTCCTCAGCGGAAACATTGCTGCCGAGGACATCTCGCGCCTGGCGCAGTGGTGGTCGGCCAGCGGCGTGATGCCCACCGCGATCTCCATGGCGCCGCGATCGCTCGAAGAGGTCTTCCTCGACATATCGGGCAGGAGCATCCGATGAGCACCGCCACACCACTGGCCTCCCGGGTCCTGCGTCACGGCGGTTATGAAGCCGCCGCGATGCTGCGCAACGGGGAGCAGCTCGTGCTCGCCATCGTGCTCCCCCTGCTCGTCCTCGCAGGGCTGGTCCTGACCCCGTTGCTCGACGGGTACGCCGCTCCCCGCATCGACATCGCCGCACCGGGCGTGCTGGCGCTGTGCACCATGTCCACGGCCTTCACCGGACAGGGGATCGCCACGGGCTTCGACCGCCGTTACGGAGTGCTGCGGTTCCTCTCGACCACTCCCCTCGGGAAGTCGGGCCTGATCTTCGGGAAGGCCTGCGCCGTGGCCGTCGTACTTGCCCTCCAACTGGTGGTCATCGGCGGGACGGCGCTGCTGATGGGGTGGCGGCCCGATGCCGGAGGGCTTGCTCCCGCCGTCCTGCTCCTGGCTCTCGGATCAGCGGCGTTCACGGCACTGGGGCTCCTGGTGGCCGGCACCCTCCGCCCCGAGGCGACCCTCGCCGTCACCAACCTGGTCTGGATCCTGCTGGCCGCCGCCGGCGGGATCGTCCTTCCGGCAACCCAGCTTCCCGCCGCCGAGCCGATCGTCGGGCTGCTGCCGTCCGCCGCCCTCGGCGACGGACTGCGCAGTGCCCTCATCGAGGGACAGTTCAACCTGCTGTCCTGCGTGCTCCTCCTCATCTGGGCCGCCGCGGCGAGCCTTGCCGCTGTCCGATGGTTCAAATGGAGTTAGTTTCATGACATCCCCCGCTTTTGCCGCACTCGCGTCGAGACTCCCCCGCTCGACGACGCCGCTGGTCCGCCGGCTTGCCATCGCCTCGCTCGTCTCGCAGATCGTCATTGTCGTCACGGGCGGGGCGGTACGCCTGACGGCGTCGGGCCTCGGCTGCCCCGAGTGGCCGCGGTGCACTCCCGATTCCATTGTCAGCACTCCCGAGATGGGCATCCACGGGCTCATCGAATTCGGCAACCGGCTGCTCACCTTCGTCCTCGTGCTGATCGCCGTCGCCATGATCGGTGCGCTCTTGAACCTGCGGAAGGAACGCCGGGACCTCTTCCGCCTGGCGCTCGCGCTGTTCGCCGGCATTCCGGTGCAGGCCGTCATCGGCGGGATCACCGTCTGGACCGGCCTGAACCCATGGATCGTGGGCTGGCACTTCCTCGTGTCGATGGCGCTCGTGGTCCTGGCCACGGTGCTGGTCAACCGCTCGCGCCTCACTACGGCGCACAGCGCGGCGAAACTGCCGCAGGCGGCACCGCCGGTGCTGCGGCGTCTGCTCCGGGCCATTGCCGCACTCACCGGCATCACTGTGGTACTGGGCGTGATCGTCACGGGCTCGGGTCCCCACGCGGGCGACCACGGTGCGGCACGCAACAACCTCGACCCGGAGCTGCTGACGAAGCTGCACGCCGCGCCCGTCTACCTGCTGGTCCTAGCCGTGGCGGTCGCCGTCACCCTCGCCCTGCGATGGGCCGTGGCGCCGAAACTGCGCAGGGCGCTCCTGCTGCTCGCCGCCATCGTGCTCGCTCAGGGAGCGATCGGCTATGCCCAGCACTTCCTCGACCTGCCGGTCGCCCTCGTCGCGCTGCACATGCTCGGCGCCTCCGTGCTGACGGCCGCCGCCGCCCACGCCGTGTACACGGGGGTCACGCACCAGCCAGAGCCGGGGACAGTGCGGCGAACGCAGGAATCGGTGCAGCAGCACCGCTGAGGCCACGGATCCCTCCAGCTACGTTCCCAGTGTCAGCTCTGTTCCCAGTGTCGCCTCGACGACGTCGAGCAGCCTGCCGAGCTCGCGCTGCTCACTCCCTGGCGCGGGAAGCAGGGGCAGCCTCGGATCGCCGGCGTTGATGCCGCACACCTTGGCCAGCAGGTGGAGTCCGCTGATCTTGCGCAGGTTGACCACGTGCTGGATGAGCGGCAGCAGCACCCTGCGGCAGCTTTCGGCCTGGTCCGCGTCGCCGGCTACGACGGCGCTGCGCAGCATCGCGTAGTACATCGGCAGGATTGCGCCGGGGCCGGTGTGCCAGGCGTCGGCGGCAATGGAGCCCGAGACCATCAGAAGGTCCCCGCTCACCCCGTGACTCACCGGCCGGGAGGTCAGGGAGCGAAGCCTGGCGTAGCGCGCCTCGAAGGTCTGCGCGTCGGGGGCGGTGTCCTTGAACGCCACCACGTTGTCCAGTTCGAGGAGCTCGGCCACGAGGTCGAGCCCGTAGTCGAACTGCGTGGTGCTCGGGTTGTTGTACAGGCAGATCGGCAGGCCGGTCTCGGCGCTGACGTCCCGGGTCTGCGCCAGGACCTCCTCGTTGGTGAGGGGCACGTAGGACACCGGCGAGAGCACCAGCCCCGCAGCTCCGGCCCGGGCGGCGTCGACGGCGGCATTGAGCACCTCCCTCGTTCCCACGGCGCTGACGCCGACGACCACCGGAACTTCCCCGGCAGCCGCGTCGATGGCCGTTCGTGCAACACGGGTGCGTTCGGCGGCGGTCAGGTAGGCGAAACTTCCCGATGAGCCGAGGACGGCGACGGTGTCGACGCGTGCGCGGCCCAGCACCGCGACCAGCCCCTCGAGTTCCGGGTAGTTGACCTCGCCGTCGGACGTGAAGGGAGTGATCGGGTAGGCGATGAGGCCGGTGAAGTCCATAGGCCCATGCTAGGCCCTTCGGTGGTGGCGGACCGGGCCTCCCAGCGATCCACTGCAGCGCCCGGGCTAGAGGACCGGTCCTCCAACGAACGGGTCGAGGGCGAGCGCGAGGAACAGGACACTCAGATAGCTGATCGACCCGTGGAAGACCTTCATGGCAGCCCTGTTGTCCAGCTGACCGCGCTGCGCCTGCGAGTACAGGCGGTGGGATTCACGGAGGAACCACGCGCCGGCGAGGACGGCGGCGGAGGCGTAGACCCAGCCGGCACCCGCCGGAAGCAGGAGGAGGGAGCAGGCCACCATGGCCCATGCGTACAGGACCACCTGGACCGACACCGTGCGCGCTCCCGCGATGGCCCCGAGCATGGGGACCTTCGCGGCGTTGTAGTCGTCGCTGTACTTCATGGACAGCGGCCAGTAGTGCGGAGGCGTCCACAGGAAGATGATGAGGAACAGCACCACGGCGGGCCACTCGATGGAATTGGTGACGGCGGCCCACGCGATCAGGACCGGCATGCAGCCGGCGGCACCTCCCCAGACGATGTTCTGAGCGGTGCGCCGCTTGAGCACCAGCGTGTAGACGACCACGTAAAGGAAGATGGCGCCGATCCCGAGGGCGCCGGCGAGCAGGTTGGCGCCGAACGAGAGGATGGCGATCGCCAGGACGCCCAGCGCCCAGGAAAAGACCAGCGCCTCCCGCGGCGACACCTCGCCGGTGACCAGCGGGCGGTTCTCCGTGCGGTGCATGACCTTGTCGATGTCGCGGTCGATGTAGCAGTTGAAGGCGCCGGCGCTACCGGCGGCGAAAGCACCGCCCACGAGGGTGGCGACGATCAGCCCGAGCGGCGGGAAGCCGCCCTCGGCGAAGATCATGGTGGGGAGCGTGGTCACCAGCAGGAGCTCGATCACGCGGGGCTTCGTCAGCGCCAGGTAGGCCCGGGCTTTGCGCCCGAAGCCTTGGCGGGCCTGCGGAGGACGTGCCGTTGCAGGAACCTGCTGGGTCTTCACGAGGCAACACTTTCGTTTCTTCCGGAGTAAAAGACTTGCCCATCATACCCTTTTACGGCCTGTAGAAATCGGGGGAACACGGCCGGCGGCGTCAGTGCTCCGTCCCAAACGGTCGAGGGGGTGCCGCCTGTGATGAACAACATATTACGGGAGGAGCGGTCCATCGGATTCCGAAAAGGATAGGGTGGATTCCGAAGCCCGCTTGGCGTTGCCCCACAGGCTGCTGGCGCGTGCTCCTAACATGCAGGATTCGACGGCGAACGGCCGGCAGGCCAGGGTGCTCTTCGGCACCCCGGGCCCGAAGCTCTCGGCGCCCGAGGCGCTGGCCGTTCCGGACAGAGAGGGGCCCGGAAACGTGCCACAGACGCAAGAGCAGGAACTGAACTGGACGAAATTGGACGACCGCGCGGTGGACACCGTTCGGGTCCTGGCCGCCGATGCAGTAGAGAAGGTGGGCAACGGCCACCCCGGGACGGCAATGAGCCTGGCGCCCGCTGCGTACCTCCTGTTCCAGAAGCTGATGCGTCATGATCCAGCGGATCCCGAGTGGACGGGCCGTGACCGCTTCGTGCTCTCCCCCGGCCACACCTCGCTCACGCTGTACATCCAGCTGTACCTCTCCGGTTACGGCCTCGAACTCCCCGATCTGCAGGCGCTGCGCACCTGGGGCTCCCGGACGCCGGGCCACCCCGAATACCGCCACACGAAGGGCGTGGAAATCACCACCGGCCCCCTGGGCCAGGGACTGGCGACGTCGGTCGGGTTCGCCTACGGACAGCGCCGCCAGCGCGGAATGTTCGATCCCGATGCGGCGCAGGGCGCAAGTCCCTTCGACCACACCATCTGGGTCATCGCCTCCGACGGCGACCTCCAGGAAGGTGTCACGGCCGAGGCGTCCTCCCTCGCCGGTCACCAGGAACTCGGCAACCTCGTGGTCCTGTACGACGAGAACCACATCTCCATCGAGGACGACACCGACGTGTCCTTCAGCGAGGACGTCCTCAAGCGGTACGAAGCCTACGGCTGGCACGTCCAGCGCGTGGACTGGACGAAGACCGGCGAATACGTCGAGGATGTGGCGGAGCTCTACGGCGCGCTGGTCGCCGCGAGGAACGAAACGTCGAAGCCCTCCCTCGTCTCCCTCCGCACCATCATCGGCTGGCCGTCGCCCACCAAGCAGAACACCGGCAAGATCCACGGGTCCGCGCTCGGCAAGGATGAGGTCGCCGCGCTCAAGGAACGGCTCGGCGTCGACCCGGCGAAGCACTTCGACGTCGACCCCGAGGTGCTCGCCCACGCACGCGGAGTCGTCGACCGCGGGTCGGCAGCACACGTCGAGTGGAATGCGTCCTTCGACGCCTGGAGCGAGACGCACCCCGAGGAGACGGCGCTGCTGGAGCGGATCCAGGCGCGCACCCTGCCGGACGGCTGGGAGGCGAGCCTTCCGGTGTTCGAAGCGGGCAAGGATCTTTCCACGCGCGCGGCCTCCGGCAAGGTGCTGACCGCCATCGGCCCGGTGCTCCCGGAGCTGTGGGGAGGATCCGCCGACCTCGCGGAGTCGAACAACACCACGATCGAGGGATCGCCGTCGTTTATCCCGGAAAGCCGCCAGACCGATGCATGGTCAGGCAACCCCTACGGCAGGGTGCTGCACTTCGGTATCCGCGAGCACGCGGCCGCGGCGATCGCCAACGGCATCGTGATGCACAGCAGCACCCGCGCCTTCTCCGGCACCTTCCTGATCTTCAGCGACTACCAGCGGCCGGCGGTGCGCCTCGGTGCGCTCATGGGCGTGCCGGCCATCTACGTCTGGACCCACGATTCGATCGGCCTCGGCGAGGACGGGCCGACCCACCAGCCGGTGGAGCAGCTGTCCTCGCTGCGCACCCTTCCGGGGCTCGACGTCGTCCGCCCCGGGGACGCGAACGAGGTCGCCGTCGCCTGGCGCACCATCCTCGAGAACACCAACAACCCCGCCGGCATGGTGCTGACCCGGCAGAACATCCCCACCTACGAGCGGGGAACGGGTGCGGCGTCAGGGAACACCTTCGGGTCCGCCGACGGCGTGGCGCGCGGCGCCTACGTCCTGGCCGAAGCGAAGGGCGGAACGCCCGACGTCATCCTGCTGGGCACCGGCTCCGAGGTCCAGCTTGCCGTAAAGGCACGGGGAATTCTCGAGGCCGAGGGAATCGCCGCCCGCGTGGTGTCGGTGCCCTGCCTCGAATGGTTCAATGCCCAGGACCAGGCGTACCGCGAGAGTGTCCTCCCCCGCTCGGTGCGCGCCCGCGTATCGGTGGAGGCAGGAGTGGCGCAGAGCTGGCACGGACTGGTCGGCGACGCCGGACGGACCGTCTCGCTCGAGCACTTCGGGGCCTCCGCCGACTACAAGACGCTGTTCCGGGAGTTCGGGATCACTGCGGAGGCAGTCGTCGCGGCCGCCAGGGATTCCCTCAGCGCCGCCGCCGCCGCACCGCTCGCCCCGAACGGCACGCCGGCGATGGGTTCGGGCGCCCAGTCGACCGAGACCGGCGACCAACAGTAACTTCCCCACCCTTTTGGCACAGTCTTTTCCGCAGCAGCGAACCAAGGAGAACATCATGACTTCGACCCCCACAGCCGATCTCTCGGCTGCCGGCGTTTCCATCTGGCTCGACGACCTGTCGCGCGAGCGCATCAACTCCGGCGCGTTCAAGCGGCTCATCGAGGAACTCGACGTGGTGGGCGTGACCACCAACCCCAGCATCTTCGCCGCCGCACTGAAGCAGGGCGAGTCCTACGCCACGCAGGTCGGCGCGCTCGCCGAAGCCGGCGCGTCAGTTGACCAGGCGGTCTTCGATATCACCACCCACGACGTCGCCCAGGCCTGCGATATTTTCGCCGAGCAGGCGAAGAAGAGCGGCGGAGCTGACGGTCGGGTGTCCATCGAGGTGGACCCGCGGCTGTCCCGCGACACCGAGGGCACCATCGCCGAGGCGAAGCGGCTGCACGCGAAGGTCCAGCGCACCAACGTGCTCATCAAGATCCCGGCCACCGTCGAGGGCCTCGAAGCCATCGCCGCCACCCTCGCGGCGGGCATCAGCGTCAACGTGACCCTGATCTTCTCGCTCGAGCGGTACCGTGCGGTCATCAACGCCTTCCTGCTCGGCCTCGAGCAGGCGAAGGAGAATGGCCACGACCTCTCGAAGATCCAGTCCGTGGCATCCTTCTTCGTCTCCCGCGTCGACGCCGAGATCGATGCCCGGCTCGACGCGCTGGGCACCGCGGAAGCAACGGCGCTCAAGGGCAGGGCCGGTCTGGCGAATGCGCGCCTTGCCTACCAGGTCTACGAGGAGCAGTTCGCGACCGAGCGCTGGCAGGCGCTGGCGGCCTCCGGCGGGCAGCCGCAGCGTCCGCTGTGGGCGTCGACCGGCGTGAAGGATCCCGCCCTCCCCGACACCCTCTACGTCACGGGCCTCGTTGCCCGCAACGTCGTGAACACCATGCCGGAGAAGACGCTCGAGGCCACGGCCGACCACGGAGTCATCGAGGGGAACACCGTTACCGGCACCTACGAGGAATCCAACGATGTCCTGAACCAGCTCGATGGCCTCGGTATCTCCTACACGGACGTGGTCGAGCAGCTCGAGGTCGAAGGCCTCGACAAGTTCGTGGCCAGCTGGTCGGAGCTTCTCGACACCGTGTCCGCCGCCCTCGACTCCGCGAAGGGCTGAGCGGCATGGGTTCGTTCGCCCTCGTCGCCTCCGGCGCAGCCCGGCAGGCCATCGATTCCGCCCTCCCCACGCTGATCAAGGAGCAGGTGGCGTCACGGCTTATGGCCAAGGACCCCACCCTGTGGGGTACTGACGCCGAGGCCGAGGCTTCGGTCCGCCTCGGCTGGATCGACCTGTTCGATGAGTCGAGGTCACTGATTCCCGTCATCCTCCAGCTGCGCGACGAGCTGGCGGCCGAAGGGGTTGACCGCATCGTGCTCTGCGGCATGGGAGGGTCATCGCTCGCCCCGGAGGTCATCACCCGGGCCGCCGGGGTCGACCTCGTGGTTCTGGACTCCACGGACCCGGACCAGGTTCGCGCCGCTGTCGAGGCGGGCCTCGACCGGACGGCCATCGTCGTGTCGTCGAAGTCGGGCTCGACCGTGGAGACGGACTCCCAGCGCCGTGCGTTCGAGAAGGCCTTCACCGACGCCGGGATCGACGCGGCGTCCCGCATCATCATCGTGACAGACCCGGGCTCGCCCCTCGACGGTTCGGCGCGAGCCGCCGGCTACCGGCAGG
>NZ_KI914877.1:110991-121020 GCF_000520555.1 Arthrobacter sp. Br18
CGAGCCGCCGGCTACCGGCAGGTGTTCAACGCCAATCCCCACGTGGGCGGGCGCTATTCGGCCCTCACGGCCTTCGGACTGGTGCCGTCGGGCCTTGCCGGCGCCGACATCGAGGCGCTGATCGACGACGCCGAGGAGATCTCGGAGTTCCTGTCCGAGGACGGGGACGACAATGTGGGTCTGCGCCTCGGTGCCGTGCTCGGCGGCACCACTCCCCTGCGCGACAAGATCGTCTTCGCCGACACGGGATCCGGCCTGCCGGGGTTCGGGGACTGGGCGGAACAGCTCATCGCCGAGTCCACCGGGAAGCTCGGTACGGGGCTGCTGCCCGTCGTCGCGTCCCTCGACGCGCCGGAAATCGTGGATCTGCCCGACGACGTGGTCCCGGTGCTCCTGTCGGCGATCGATGCCCTCCCGGGTGACGAGGTGGACGGCACGCGTGCCGTCGTGAGCGGCACGCTCGGCAGCCAGCTCTTCGTGTGGGAGTACGCCGTCGCCGTCGCCGGTCGGCTGCTCGGGATCAACCCCTTCGACCAGCCCGACGTCGAAGCCGCGAAGAACGCAGCCAGGGGCCTCCTCGATGCGCAGCCCGAGCCGACTCCCGCCGACTTCGTGGACGGCGCCATCGAGGTCCGCGGGGACTCCGCCCTGCTCGGGAATTCGAGCACGGTGGGCGACGCAGTGCAGTCGCTCCTCGACTCACTCGGTCCGGACGGTTACCTGTCGGTCCAGGCCTATCTCGACCGGCATGCGCAGTCCTCCCTCGAAGGGGTGCGTGCTCCGCTGGCCAGGACGACGGGCAGGCCCGTCACGTTCGGCTGGGCGCCGCGTTTCCTCCACTCGACCGGGCAGTTCCACAAAGGCGGACCGGCGTCGGGCGTGTACCTGCAGGTCACCGGGGCGGCGTCGTCGGACCTCGGGATCCCCGGCCTGCCCTTCACCTTCGGACAGCTGATCTCAGCGCAGGCCGCCGGTGATGCCCAGGTCCTCGCTGACCATGGCAGGCCCGTCCTGCGCCTGCATCTGGCTGACCGCACCGCCGGGCTGGCGCAGCTCTCCAGCGTGATCGAGAGCCTCGCCGGAACCGCAGCGCACGCCGCCTCCCGTCCCGACACCTCCGGGAACGGGTAGCCATGCCGCTGGGTGCGATAGCGAACGGGAAGCAGACGAATCCCCTCCGCGATCCGCGGGATCGACGTCTGAGCAGGATCGCCGGGCCCTCCTCGCTCGTCCTGTTCGGGGTCACGGGGGATCTTGCACGCAAGAAACTGATGCCGGCGATCTACGACCTCGCGAACCGCGGACTGCTTCCTCCCAGCTTTGCCCTGGTGGGTTTCGGCCGGCGCGACTGGAGCGACGAGCAGTTCGCCGACGAGGTGAGAAGTGCCGTGTCAAGCTACGCCCGGACGCCGTTCAACGAGGCAGTCTGGGAGCAGCTTGCGGCGGGCGTGCGTTTTGTGCAGGGGAACTTCGACGACGACGACGCCTTTCGCCGACTGCGCGGATGCATCGAGGAACTCGACGCGACGCGCGGTACGAGGGGAAACCACGCGTTCTACCTCTCCATTCCGCCCAACGCCTTCGAGGTGGTGTGTCAGAAGCTGTCCGAGCACGGCCTCGCGCAGCCGGAAGAGGGCCAGTGGCGGCGCGTGGTGATCGAGAAGCCCTTCGGACACGATCTCGAATCGGCACAGGAGCTCAACCGGATCGTCGAGCAGGTGTTCCCGCCTGACGCCGTGTTCCGCATCGACCACTACCTGGGCAAGGAAACGGTTCAGAACATCCTGGCGCTGCGCTTCGCCAACCAGCTGTTCGAGCCGCTGTGGAACGCCAATTACGTCGACCACGTCCAGATCACGATGGCGGAGGACATCGGGATCGGCGGCAGGGCCGGATACTACGACGGCGTCGGCGCGGCGCGCGACGTCATCCAGAACCACCTGCTGCAACTGCTGGCCCTGACCGCCATGGAGGAGCCGATTTCCTTCGCGGCGAAGGATCTCCGCACTGAGAAGGAGAAGGTCCTCGCAGCCGTAACCCTTCCGGAGGATCTTTCGGGGCGTTCCGCGCGTGGCCAGTACGCGTCCGGCTGGCAGGGCGGCGAGCAGGTCAGGGGGTTCCTGGACGAGGACGGAATCCCGGAGCACTCCGCCACGGAGACTTTCGCGGCCCTTCGGCTGGACATCCACACCCGGAGATGGAGCGGCGTACCGTTCTACCTCCGTGCGGGCAAGCGCCTGGGCCGACGCGTGACGGAGATCGCCGTGGTGTTCAAGCGTGCGCCCAACCTCCTGTTCCGGGACCATTCGGAGGAGGACTTCGGGCAGAACGCCGTGGTCATCCGGGTGCAGCCCGACGAAGGCGTGACCATCCGGTTCGGTTCGAAGGTCCCGGGGACCCAGACCGAGGTCCGGGACGTCACCATGGACTTCGGGTACGGGCACTCCTTCACAGAATCGAGCCCCGAGGCCTACGAACGGCTCATCCTCGACGTCCTCCTGGGCGAACCCCCGCTGTTTCCACGGCAGGAGGAGGTCGAGTTGTCCTGGCGCATCCTCGACCCGTTCGAGAAGCACTGGGAATCGCTGGGCGGCCAACCGGAGCCCTATGTTCCGGGCAGCTGGGGTCCGGCGTCCGCCGACGACCTGCTCGCACGTGACGGACGAACCTGGAGAAGGCCATGATTGTCGATCTACCGGGCACCACCACGTCGAAGGTGTCGAAGGAGTTGATGACGCTGCGCGACAAGGGCGGCGTCGTCGCGCTCGGCCGCGTCCTGACCCTGGTGGTCATCACGCGCTCGGGGTACGAGGAGGATGCCATCGAGGCCGCCAATGAGGCGAGCAGGGAGCACCCCTGCCGGATCATTGTGCTCGCCGAGGGCTCCGCCGATGAGGACACCCGCCTTGACGGCCAGATCCGCGTAGGCGGCGACGCCGGGGCATCCGAAGTGATCGTGCTGCGCGGCCACGGTGAGCTCGCCAACGAGAACGAATCACTCGTCTCGGCCCTGTTGCTGCCGGATGCCCCGATCGTGGCCTGGTGGCCCCATGGCGTTCCGGAAGCTGCATCGCGGACCTCGATCGGCAGCATCGCGCACCGGAGGATCACCGACTCCGCGAATGAGCAGGACCCGACGGCAGCCCTCTTCAATATAAGCAGGACCTACGAGGCCGGCGACACCGATCTTGCCTGGACGCGCCTGACCAACTGGCGCATCCAGCTTGCAGCAGTGCTGGACCAGCTCGACGCCTCTCCGGTGACGGCTGTCACCGTGGAGGGCGCCTCCGATTCGCCCAGCATGGTGCTGCTGGCCGCCTGGCTGACGCTGACGTTGAACGCGCCCGTCACGATCGCGGCCGGCCCCGCGGGCACCGGTCTACGCCGCGTCCGGCTCTCGAGGAAAGCTGGAGAGGTGGAACTTCACCGCCCCCATGGCGACGTCGCCGAGCTCTACCAGCCGAACCAGCCGGTCCAGCGGATCTCCCTGCCGCGCCGCGGACTGCAGGACTGCCTCGCCGAGGAACTGAGGCGCCTCGACCCCGACGAGGTCTTCGGCGAGGTTATTACCGAAGGCCTGGCACGAACCAACCTGAGGAGTGTACGAACCAGTGAGCGCTGATCCGAAAGTAAGCATCCACCCCAATTCGGCGTCCCTCGCGGCTGCCGTTGCAGCCCGCCTTATCACCCGGCTGGTGGATGTGCAGACCGAGCGCGGCACCGCCACCGTGGTGCTGACCGGCGGGTCGATCGGTACGGCGGCGCTCCAGGCTGTCGCCGAGTCACCGGCAAGCGCCGCCGTGGACTGGCCCAACGTGCACTTCTGGTGGGGTGACGAACGCTTCCTCCGAGCCGAGGATGGGGAGCGGAACGCCGTACAGGCCCGGGCCGCGCTCCTGGACCGGCTCCAGGTCGACCCCGTCAAGGTCCACGAGTTCGGATCGAAGGACGAGTTTCCCGACCAGGACGCGGCCGCCGTGGGTTATTCCGCGGAGTTGCAGGCAGCCGCGGTCGCCGAGGGCGGAGACCTCTCCCCCGACTCCCGTCTCCCCCGCTTCGACGTCCTGCTCCTCGGTGTCGGACCGGACGCCCACATCGCCTCGCTCTTCCCCGAGATGGCGGGCATCCGAACGAAGGGGCAAACCGTCGTGGGCGTGGTCGACGCGCCCAAGTTCCCGCCCCAGCGGATCTCCCTGACCCTCGAGGCGATCAATACGGCGCGCGAAGTGTGGCTCGCCGTCAGCGGCAAGGACAAGGCAGGTGCGGTGGGCCTCGCCCTCGCCGGAGCCGGCCACGTCCAGGTGCCTGCGGCAGGGCCGCGCGGCCTCCGGAAGACCCTGTGGCTGATTGACCAGGACGCCGCGGAGCAGCTGCCCGGCCGGCTCATCGATCACGAGGATGACTCGGACGAGCCGACCGGTGAGTAGATCCTGACGTTTCGCACACGGGAAGGCGCCGCCCGCAGTGGATAGATCCACTGCGGTGAGTTTTCGTCAAGATGGCGGGATTCTTGACGAAAACTCACATCGCATGTCGATGCTGTCATCTCCAGAAGTCGTCTGCACAAATTTCAGTGCTCGCCTGCACAGCCCTCACGTATCGCAGGAATGGGAATGATCTGAGGGACGGTGCAGCCGCATTAACCTCGGCTTCACCGACGGTCGGCTGCGCTGCCAACGGCGGGATCACCCCAGAAGTTCCTTTTGCGCGATCCCAGGTGGCCTCCAACATGGTCGACGTGCCGGACCTCCCAATACGTACAGATTTCACGTCCACCCGCTACCTTTCTTTTCGCGCAGAGGAGTAGTAAGCAAAACGACAGTAGTGCAGAGGAGTACTGAGAAATCACTGCTCAACACGTGGCTTGTTGTGCAGACGTGTGTTGAAAATGACAGCGAGTAGCAAAACCGACTGTTGCGACGACCGCCTGAACCCGCCCTTGGGTTAGGACACACCAGCAAGAGGCACTCCCCCTTCCCCACCACGACTGTTCCTTCCATGTCTTGCTACCCTGCCTCCTGACGAAAAGCGCTGTTACGCAACTGCGAGGTCGGTTGCGAGACAGTCTTTTCTCACGGTGCGGAACGTGTGCCTGTGTCCCTGCTCGACCCCGACGTCGGAACGAAGTTCCAGTCGAAAGATCCGTCGTCCCGGAGTGTCAATCGAAGGAACCCGTGAGTATCGCTGAACCGCTCCTCGATGTACGACGGACGGCTGGTGAAGGAGCGCAGACCGATCCCTCCCGTGGAAACCTGGAACGCGGTCATTCCGTCACTGACGCATTCATCGGCGTTGTTCACCGGACATGACCGTTCGTAGTTGTGTTGTGAACCCGACAGGGTCAGACGGACCCGGTGCTTCCACATCACGTTGACCCATGGCTTGTGGTCAGCGGCCCGCTTGTGTCCGTCGGTGTTCGATGTGAAGTACGGTTCGTGGTAGACGACTGCCAGGTGCTTTCCCGCCGCCCGAGCACCAGCGAGGTCGTTGTCCAGCCACGTCGTCAGCTCCCGGGCTTTTGCGGGGTTGTACCGCCAGTGCGCCGACGACAGGAACGCGAAGTGCCAGTTCCCAAAATCCTTCGAGTACGGTTTCCCGTTGCCGATGAACCCACGCTGCTGGTTGATGGCAGCCTTCGCCGTAGACCCCGGGCATTGGCCATTCATGAAGTTGTCGAGGTCCTCGTTGTGGCCGGGTCTCCAGTCGTGGTTGGGCGCGGATACCCAATACAACTTGGGCATCGTGCCGCCCCACAGCCGTTTCCAGTAGTCCACGTAGTCAGCGCAGTACGCGGTGTCGTACTGGAAGTCCCCGAGCCCTAGGAACGCGTCAATCTCGTCGTTCTCCACGAGCCGGGTGATCGCGGCACCGTTCCGGCCGGACGGGCTATCAGGCTCGTCGGTTCTGGCGCCGTTCATGTCACCGACAGCGGCAATCCGAACATCACCCGGAGGGAGGACGCAACCCGTGACGGAGACCGCCAGGAGGGCTGCGACGGTTGCGGCCACTCTCCGGAAGGATCTGGGACGAGAAAGTGCTGACTGCATCCGATAACCCCCATGGATACAGGGTTGCCGTCCACCTCGAAGGGTGGGCGGCAAACCTTTGGTGGTGCGGAACTGGCTCAGCAGCGGTTGCGCTACTGATCCGCGATTGAAGGATTATTGAAGGTCTCCCCGGTGCTCCGTACATTCGTTGTGATGATCTTCAACCGTAGGGCTGCTGACCAGAATGCGGCAACAATATCAAAGCGGTTTTGAGAGGTTCGAGTAGCAAATTGGGGACAAACGGGTGGTCACCGCAGGTACCGAATACCGGTGGTGCGGCTGTCACCGTGGGGGAGCCACCAAAGCTGATGCCGAGAGGAACGGCGAAGCGGTCCGTATGATCGAACACTGCAGTATGAGGCAAATCTTGATGGTAACGCCCGGGTTCACTCGACGGAGGGGCAGCGCACACTGGGAAGACCCAAATGATCCCCCCGGATTCATCCGCGGGACTCAGCCGGATACACCGCCGAGCCTCGCGCACGAACGTGGGATTTTCTTCGCGTGTCAAGCAGCCGGCGCGCGAAGGGAAACTAAACACCTCGGAGAGAAACCGGAGTTCCTCCATCAGCATCAAGCCCGCTGGACCGAAAACGGTGGATTGTGAGCGATCGTCCGGAACGACGGCAAGTGATGCTGACGGGTACAAGCCTGCCCGGAATCGGAGATGCCTCACTCAGCCCCTGCCTGAGACCGCCGACCGTGATCCCGCAAGGTAGTGAGCCCCTGGGTTCACTACCTCTCTTCATGTGTGTCACGATGCGGCGTCAGTGATCTCTTTCGTGCAGTCGTCAGATGCTCTCCTCACGATTCGCTGAAACCGTCACCTGATTGGTGTCAGGACGTTGCTTCCCCTCACAGCGCGCTTACTGTTGTCGGTCGCTGTGGGTGTTCGAACGAGTGGATTAGGTGGTGGATCGCGTAGCACGGCCGCGAAGTCGGGTAGATACTACTCATGCTGTTGTTATCGGCTCGCCCGTACTGTCTAACCAGGGGCCAAACCAAAGGGTGGCCGCGGGTTGGAGTTCTGAAAGGGCAGCGCCTTGGCCCTGGTCGACGAATCGGGAACTGGATCGCTGATGATTCGCTCGCTCGCTCGGCCATGGGAGCGAAACCCAATGGCGATCTACCATTACGTCGCGAAACCGGCTCCAACACCGGCGTCTTCGCCCTCGGTGGCGGCCTCGTTCTGGCAGCAGCAGTCGGCGGAACCTACATGGTCCGCCGCAGCAACGCCGAGGCATAACCAACCAGCGCCGACCCATCCGTCCTGCGACGGATATCAGCACGGAATAGGAGTCCAGTCCTGGCAGAACCTAGCAGTGCAAACTGATCGGACCATGGAGAATGACCTCATGATCAGCTCACCCAGCGGCCCCCGCAAACACCTGGTGTCTGCGGCGGCCGCTTTCGTACTCCTCACCGGCTGTTCAACCCCAGCCGACACCAACACCGGCATTGGCACTTCGGCTGCACCAACGGCAACACGGCCATCAGCAACCGGCCCCTCAACTACATCGGCCGACTTGGCCTCGCCAGCGGTGACACCGCCACCAGCGACTAGCGCGCCAGAGCCGGGCGATGTCGGAGTTGAGGGCCCGTCGCATGCGGGGACGCCGTCGCCGACGGGTACAAAGCGGGCCACGAGTGCGTTGTGGTTCAACGACGGGATCTGGTGGGGGAACCTGTGGGATACCGTTAGCTCGGATTTTCATATCTTCAAGTTCGATGCCGCGACGAGTTCGTGGGTCGATACGGGTGTGGCGACGGAGACGCGGGCAAGCACCCATCATGACGTGCTGTGGGATGGGACGACGTTGAACGTGGCGAGCTATCGATTCGTCAACGACAATCTGCCGGCCGAACCGGGCTTCCCGACGACGATGCGACGTTACAGCTACAACTGGAGTACGAAGACGTACACGCTGCTCAGTTCTACTCGAATCAACGACGAGCGCGTCGAAGCGCTGACCATCGATAAGGACTCGACCGGTCGGGTGTGGGCCACGTGGCAGCAGGGGAACCAGATCTACCTGAACGTCACTGGCACGGATGGCAGGTATTGGGGGGAGCCGTTCGCGCACCCCGCGTCGTTGAGCAACGTGTCCGTGGACGACACGTCGGCGGTGATCGCGTTCGATGGGAACAAAATGGGTGTGATGTGGAGCCGGCACGTCGGCGATGCCACCGACGGCAGGTATTGGAGCTACCACGTCGATGGAGCATCCGACACCGACTGGACCACTCCGGTAGCGGCGGTGTTTGGGCAGAACAGCAGTGACGACCACATGAACCTGAAGTGGCTGGGCTCCTCCAGTGGAAGGGTTTTCGCCGCTATCAAGACGTCGTACACGTCCGCGTCCCAGCCGCTGATCCAGCTGTTGGCACTGGATAGCGCGACCGCGACGTGGTCGGCGCACACGATCGCGACCGTTTCGGAGTGCCCGAACCGGATGATCGTCGTGATCGATGAGAGCACCCAAATGCTGCGTACCTTCGGCACCTACCCGAAGCCCAGTGGCACGACGAACGCTGGTGCCTGTACCAGCGCGGGGGGTGCGATCTACGAAAAATCCACACCGCTGGACGCCATCAGCTTCACCACCGCGAAGACGGCTCACGTTGTCGACGCCGATCAGTATGCGCACAACGTGACGTCGACAAAGCAGAACCTCAACAGTGCGGCGCAACGGACGGCCAACAGCGGTCTGCTGACGCTCGCCGATGTCAACGCCACAAGCCGGTACTGGCACTATTACGACTCCAGCGGCGGTAGCGGTGGTGGCGGTACGACGGCTCCGACGGTGACGCCTACGACGCCGGCGCGACCGGTGTGGCGGTGACAACCAATGTGACGGGCACCTTCTCGGAAGCAATGAACGCCTCGACGGTTACGTCAACCACGTTCACATTGACGGCGGGGGCGACGGCGGTACCGGCCGCTGTGACTCACAACAGCACGGACAAGACTGCAACCCGAACCCGGATGCAAATCTGGCGTCGGACAGGACCTGGACCTTCACGACGGCTCCCGTGGCCAGCGGCACGTCGCAGACCATCACGATCCCGGCCAGTGCCGACAGCCATGTGTCCAGCGGGGCGACGACGACGAATTATGGTACGCTGCTCCCGCGCGATAGTCAAGCCGTCGCTTCTTTCAAGAACGCGGTCTCGGCTTTCAGCTCTTGAACTTCGCGCTCGCGCTCCTTCAGCCGGGCCCGTTCGGTCACCGACAGATCCGTCTCCGTGCCGCCGTTGGCCTCGCAGTACTTGATAAGCTAGTGGTGTGTCTCCAAAATAGTTAGTGTTTGATGGGTATTCTTGGGTTTATGAGGAAACCTGTTCCGGCTCTGGTGATGTCCGATGGTCAGCGTGCTGCGTTGGAGGTGCTTTCGAAGTCCGGGACGGCGTCGCATCGTGAGGTGCAGCGGGCGCAGGTGCTGCTGCTTGCCGGTGACGGGTTGGCCAATGAGTGGATTGCCCGGACGGTCGGGGTGGCGCCGGGGACGGCGGCTGCCTGGCGGGCAAGGTTCGCTGAGGAAGGTCTGGCGAAGCTGGGTAAAGTGCGTTCCGGGCGGGGCCGGAAACCCTCGATTCCGCAGTCGAAGATCGATGAGATCGTTGATCTGACGAGGAATTCGACACCGGAGGGGCACACGCATTGGTCGGTGCGCACGATGGCTGAGGTCAGCGGGATCTCCCCGGCACAGGTGCAGCGGATCTGGGCCGCCCGGGGACTCAAACCCCACTTGGTCGAGACGTTCAAGCTCTCCAACGATCCGCAGTTCGAGGAGAAACTCATCGACGTGGTCGGGTTGTATATGAATCCGCCGGAGCAGGCGATCGTTTTGTGTATGGATGAGAAATCCTCCATCCAGGTACTGGACCGGACGCAGCCGTCGCTGCCGATGAAGAAGGGCCGGGCAGAAACGATGACTCACGACTACAAGCGCAACGGGGTCACGACCTTGTTCGCCGCCTT
>NZ_AZSA01000213.1 GCF_000520555.1 Arthrobacter sp. Br18
GGAGCCTACACGAGTGAGAATGCAGGCATGAGTAGCGAAAGACGGGTGAGAAACCCGTCCGCCGAATGATCAAGGGTTCCAGGGTCAAGCTAATCTGCCCTGGGTAAGTCGGGACCTAAGGCGAGGCCGACAGGCGTAGTCGATGGACAACGGGTTGATATTCCCGTACCGGCGAAAAACCGCCAATACTGATCGAGGGATACTAACCGCCCGAAGCATGACCGCCCGCCCTTTGGGGTGACGTGGTTTTTTGTGGAGCGCGGGACCTGATCTTGGGAGGTAAGCGTATTAACAGGTGTGACGCAGGAAGGTAGCCAAGCCGGGCGATGGTAGTCCCGGTCTAAGGATGTAGGAGGGACCATAGGCAAATCCGTGGTCCTGGTTTCGATACCGGCTCTGAGATCTGATGGGACCCCCTCAGGGGGGAATTTGGTGATCCTATGCTGCCGAGAAAAGCATCGGCGCGAGGTTTTAGCCGCCCGTACCCCAAACCGACACAGGTGATCAGGTAGAGAATACTAAGGCGATCGAGAGAATTATGGTTAAGGAACTCGGCAAAATGCCCCCGTAACTTCGGGAGAAGGGGGGCCCCAACCGTGACGGCGACTAGCTCGCCAGGAGCGGATCGGGGCCGCAGAGACCAGGGGGAAGCGACTGTTTACTAAAAACACAGGTCCGTGCGAAGTCGCAAGACGATGTATACGGACTGACTCCTGCCCGGTGCTGGAAGGTTAAGAGGACCGGTTAGCTCACTTGTGGGCGAAGCTGGGAATTCAAGCCCCAGTAAACGGCGGTGGTAACTATAACCATCCTAAGGTAGCGAAATTCCTTGTCGGGTAAGTTCCGACCTGCACGAATGGAGTAACGACTTCCCCGCTGTCTCAACCATAAACTCGGCGAAATTGCAGTACGAGTAAAGATGCTCGTTACGCGCAGCAGGACGGAAAGACCCCGAGACCTTCACTATAGTTTGGTATTGGTGTTCGGTGTGGCTTGTGTAGGATAGGTGGGAGACTGTGAAGCCCGGACGCTAGTTCGGGTGGAGTCATCGTTGAAATACCACTCTGGTCACTCTGGATATCTAACTTCGGCCCGTAATCCGGGTCAGGGACAGTGCCTGATGGGTAGTTTAACTGGGGCGGTTGCCTCCTAAAAAGTAACGGAGGCGCCCAAAGGTTCCCTCAGCCTGGTTGGCAATCAGGTGGCGAGTGTAAGTGCACAAGGGAGCTTGACTGTGAGAGAGACATCTCAAGCAGGGACGAAAGTCGGGACTAGTGATCCGGCGGCACATTGTGGAATGGCCGTCGCTCAACGGATAAAAGGTACCTCGGGGATAACAGGCTGATCTTGCCCAAGAGTCCATATCGACGGCATGGTTTGGCACCTCGATGTCGGCTCGTCGCATCCTGGGGCTGGAGTAGGTCCCAAGGGTTGGGCTGTTCGCCCATTAAAGCGGTACGCGAGCTGGGTTTAGAACGTCGTGAGACAGTTCGGTCCCTATCCGCTGCGCGCGCAGGAAATTTGAGAAGGGCTGTCCTTAGTACGAGAGGACCGGGACGGACGAACCTCTGGTGTGTCAGTTGTACTGCCAAGTGCACCGCTGATTAGCTACGTTCGGATGGGATAACCGCTGAAAGCATCTAAGCGGGAAGCCTGCTTCAAGATGAGATTTCCATACACCTTGAGTGTGAGAGGCCCCCAGCCAGACCACTGGGTTGATAGGCCGGATGTGGAAGCAAGGACTAAAGACTTGCGAAGCTGACCGGTACTAATAAGCCGATAACTTACACCACACCCCCACCCCCCCAAAAGGGGTACAAGGGGCAAGGATCAAATGCTACGCGTCCACTATGCGGTTCCCAACCAACAACCAGGGAACCCACAACTAAATACAGTCCAAAAACAGTTCGCACACGAGCCTGGACACCGTCCAGGCCACACCGGACCCCACAGATTTACCACCCCACACCCCCACACAGGGGGGCCGGGGCTGGTAGCAAGGGTTACGGCGGTCACAGCGTGGAGGAAACGCCCGGTCCCATTCCGAACCCGGAAGCTAAGACCCACAGCGCCGATGGTACTGCACCCGAGAGAGTGTGGGAGAGTAGGACACCGCCGGACAACCATTACGTGAAGCCCCCACCCCCCGGTGGGGGCTTCACCCCATTAACCACCCAAAACGACCCACCAAAAACCACCGGTAAGAACCGATTGCATGGGCCCGGCTGATCCGTAGAAGAATAGCCCGTAGAACAACAGTGAAGAGCAGGCGTACCCGCGCCTACTGCAAACGAGAGGAACCGCCCCGCCATGGCTGAGCAGGATCGAAATTCCGAAACCGGTGACGAAGCTCAGAGGCCGGTACAGCAGAACAGCGCGGGAAATGGCGGCCAGGGCGGTCGCCGGCATTCGTGGGGTTCCAAGGGCGGTGCTGCCGTTCCTCCCCGTGTCCCACAGCCCGAGGATGAAAGCGCCGCAGCGATGGAGAACGGCGCCAAGGAAGACCGGCACCTGGCGGAGCGGGGGACCGGATCCGAGGATGCGCACGAAGGCGACAGTCACATCGCGGGTAGTCGCGGACGGGGCGACCGCGAGAGCGGAGGACGCAACGGTCCTGTCAGCGATTCAAGCGATCGTTCCAGGGGTACATCCGAGAGCGGTCGAGATGCCCGTGCAGACCGCTTCAAGGGTGCGGCTCCCAGGAATGCAGCTCCGTCCGGATCAGGGTCCGGGCGATCCCGCACCTCGGATGCCTCACGGAACAGCAGCAGCAGTAGCACAAGCGATCGCCCCTGGGCCAAGCGCCCGGCTTCCGGTGCGGCACCGGCCGGGGAGCGTCGTTCCCCGGCCGGGCCACGGGACGAAAAACGCAGGGGTGGTTGGGAGGACCGCAAGCGGGATGACAAGCGGCCCGACGCCAGCCGGCGTGAATACCGTCCCGAGCGCGGCGGAGTCAGCGCCGACAGCGAGGCCGCCCGGCCCCACAACGCCCGGGACCTGAGGAGCGCCAACCGGCCGGACCGCGAGCGGTCGCCTGAAATCGATGAGGACGTCAAGGGTGATGAGCTGGACCGTGTCACACGTGCCCAGATCCGGAACCTCGAGGAGCGCAGCGCATTGTGGGTAGCGAAGCATCTGGTCATGGCCGGTCGGCTGATCGACGATGATCCGGAGCTCGCTTTCCAGCATGCGCTTGCTGCGAGCAGACGCGGCGGTCGGCTCGCGGCAGTCCGCGAGGCCGTCGGCCTGACCGCCTATGCGGCGGGCCACTACGGGGAGGCTCTGCGGGAATTCCGGACCTTCCGGCGGATCAGCGGCTCGAATGTGCACCTTCCGGTCATGGCTGATTGTGAACGGGGCCTGGGAAGGCCCGACCGCGCCCTGGACCTGGCCCGGGGAGAGGAAGCGGAAACCCTCGACGCAGCGGGCAAGGCCGAGCTGGCGATGGTGGTGTCCGGCGCGCGCGCTGATCTCGGTCAGCTCGATGCGTCCTTGGCGGCGCTCGAGATCCCGCAGCTCGACCTCCACCGCGCTTTCTCCTTCACCCCCCGGCTGTTCCGGGTCTACGCTGCCGCGCTCGATGCTGTTGGCAGGACCAGTGAGTCCGGCACCTGGCGGAATCAGGCGCGCGTGGCCGAGAGCGCCCTCGGCCTCGATGACCCGACCGAGCCCGACATCATCGACCTCGGTGAGGACGACGACGTCGCGCCCGTCTCCGTTCCGCGCGTTGCGGAGGTGATGGGCGGCGCCGGCTCCCCGGTTCAAACGGATACGAATGAGCTGGCGAGCACCGAAGGCGGGCGGACGCCCGGTGATTCGGCATCTGGAGAGGGTGACTCCGAAGAGTCCGATTCCACCCACGACGGCGACTCTGCCGCCGCGACGGCCAGAGACGGTGACGCACCTCCTGCCCCTGGGGAAAAACCCGCGGAAGAGAACCGCGTCGATGACTGAGGCCCGGCTGATTGATGGCTTCGATGCGGTGCTGGCCGACCTCGACGGGGTCGTGTATGCAGGGCCACACGCAATCAAGGGGGCGGTCGAGGCGCTCGAATCCCTGGCTGCGGCGGGCGTCGCACTGGCGTACGTGACGAACAACGCGTCCCGGTCTGCTGAAGTCGTGGCGGCCCACCTGCGGAGCCTCGGTGCTCCTGCTGAAGCCCGCCAGGTTTTCGGTTCCGCACTGGCCGGAGCCGAACTACTGGCTGCACGGGTACCCGCGGGCGCCAAGGTGCTCGTGACCGGGAGCAGCACCCTTGCCGAATCGGTTCTCGCCCAGGGCCTGGCGGTGGTCCACTCCGCGGAGGACCTGCCCGACGCCGTGATTCAGGGATTCTCGCCTGACATCGGCTGGAAGGACCTTGCCGAGGCTTCCTACGCCATCGCCGCGGGCGCTGTGTGGGTGGCTACCAACACAGATCTGTCCATCCCACAGTCCCGTGGCATCGCGCCGGGTAACGGAACGCTGGTGGCCGCCGTCGCGGCAGCCACCGGCAAGCAGCCCGTGGTGGCAGGTAAACCCGAAGCTGCACTCTTTGAAACTGCGGCCCGCCACTCAGGGGCAGGGACAGCACTGGTTGTCGGAGACCGGCTGGACACCGACATCCTCGGGGGAAACCGCGCGGGGATGAAGACAGCCCTGGTCCTGACCGGAGTGGACACGCTCGAAACCGCTCTTGCCGCAGTGTCCGGCGAGCGCCCGGACTATCTGATCCGCTCCCTCACCGCGCTGTTCGAGCCATATCCTTCGGCCTCCGCCGAGGACGGAGTGCACTATAGCGGCCGGTCGTCGGCAAGCGTCGATGGGGACGTGGTCCTGGTGGAGGGATCGGCGACCGACCTCGACGCCTGGCGTGCGGCCTGTTCGGCCTGGTGGGCTGCTCGTCCGGTTCAGGAGTCTGTTTTTCTTCCCCGGGTGCAGTTCACGCGCTGAGCGGTTCGACGGCGCTACACGATGGATGAGGCAATGAGGCAGGGACGACATGGACGAACCGACGAGGCCGGCACGGCAGGCCAGGCATGAGTGAGGCACCGCGGATCGACCCGCCCGATAGCGGCGAAAGTGCCGCCGGGCCGGCTGGGACGACTGCTGGAACCACGGGCGGGGTCAGCCCAGGCGCATCGTGGCCCGTGGATGGCTTCGAGTCGGGTGATTCCGGCGTCGACGGCGTCCTGGCGGGTCTTGCGCCGCTCACAGGTACGCCCGTGACGAAGCAGGCGGCGCTGTACGCGGCGATCAATGACGGGCTCCTCGCTGAGCTCGATAAGGACGCTGAGCTCGATAAGGACGCTGGGCTCGATAAGGACGCTGGGCTCGATAAGGACGCTGGGCCGTGACGCGCCTGGACCAGGAACTCGTGCAGCGCGGACTTGCACGGTCGCGTTCCCACGCGGCGCAGCTCATCAACGCCGGCAGGGTGCTCCACGGCGGCGTGGTGGCCGGGAAGGCAGCCGTGCAGGTGTCCGCTGACCAGACACTGCAGGTGGAGCCCACCGGGGAGGACTACGTGAGCCGGGCCGGTTCCAAACTGGCGGGTGCGTTCCGGACGTTTCCTGCCGTGGCACCAGAGGGGCGGCGGTGCCTCGACGCCGGCGCGTCGACGGGGGGCTTCACCGAGGTCCTCCTCGCCCTTGGGGCGCGGCAGGTAGCCGCTGTCGACGTGGGGCACGGGCAGCTCGCCGGCAAGCTCCGCGGAGATCCGCGGGTCTCGGTCTTCGAGGGCATGAACGTCCGCCACCTCGAGCCGGAGCATATCGGCGGGCGGGTTGACCTCACGGTCGCGGACCTCTCCTTCATCTCGCTGCGCCTGGTCATTGAAGCTCTGGCGCGGTCGACCCGTGCCGGTGGACATCTGCTCCTGTTGATCAAGCCGCAGTTCGAGGTGGGTCGGAGCGGACTCAACGGGCAGGGGGTGGTGAAATCCGATACTGCGCGGCGCCGCGGCGTCCACGGAGTCCTTCGGGCAGCGGTGCAGTGCGGCCTGGTCATCGGGGGCATCGCGCCCAGCGAACCGGCGGGCCAGGACGGAAACCGCGAGTACTTCGTGTGGATAAAGGTGCCTGAATCGCCATTGGTGCCTAGGATCGAAGGGGAGCTGGATCTGCTGGCAGACCAGGCGCTTCAGGCGAGCGGCGTGTTTGCCGAAGCGGCCGGTTCCCCGACCTCAAACGGAGCTTGATGACTAGACGAGTACTGGTACTTGCCCATACGGGCCGCCACGACGCGATGGCTGCCGCGCAGGACGCCTGCACGCGCCTTCATGCCCTCGGCCTGATCCCGGTCATGCGGCCGGAGGAGCTCGCCGACATCCAGGTCGAATACGGGCTGCTGACCGCGCCGACCGAGACGCTCGGCCGGGACGTGACTCTCGACGGCGTCGAGCTGGTCATGGTGCTCGGCGGCGACGGGACGATCCTCCGCGCGGCGGAGCTGGTCCGCGAGGCTGAGGTTCCACTGCTCGGCGTCAACCTCGGCCATGTGGGCTTCCTTGCGGAGAGTGAGCGCGCTGACCTCGAGGAGACGGTGCGCTGGATTGCCGACAGGGACTACACCGTCGAGGAGCGCATGACGATCGAGGTTGCCGTGTGGCACGGAGGCACCCTCCTGTCACGCAACTGGGCCCTGAATGAGGCCGCTGTCGAAAAGGCCGACCGGGAGCGGATGATCGAGGTGGTGATGGAGGTCGACGGGCTGCCCGTCAGCGCCTTCGGATGCGACGGCGTGGTCCTCGCGACCCCCACCGGATCCACTGCCTATGCCTTTTCCGCCAGCGGGCCCGTGGTCTGGCCCGAGGTCGAAGCCCTCCTGATGGTTCCCATCAGCGCGCACGCCCTGTTCGCGAAACCACTGGTCGTGGCGCCGTCGTCGGTCCTCGCCGTGGAACTGCTGGCGCGGACCGGCGCGCGGGGTGTCCTATGGTGCGACGGCCGGCGGAGCGTCGATCTCCCTCCGGGTGCACGCATCGAGGTGAGGCGGTCGCCGATCCCGGTCCGCCTCGCCCGATCGGCCCAGACCCCGTTCTCTGAACGGCTGGTCCGGAAGTTCGAGCTGCCCATCCAGGGCTGGCGCGGTCCCGTCGCGGCCATCGGAAGCCGGTCGAAATGATCGAGGAGATGCGCATCCGGGATCTCGGCGTGATCACTGATGCCACGCTCACCCTGGGGCCGGGACTTACTGTCGTGACGGGTGAAACGGGCGCGGGAAAAACCATGGTCATCACGGCCCTCGGGCTGCTCCGGGGAGCGCGGTCCGATGCCGGGGCCGTCCGGCTCGGCGCGAAATCGGCGTCGGCGGAGGCAGTCCTGCGCCTCGAGCCGAACAGCGCCGTCGCCGTGCGGGCGGCCGAGGCCGGTGCGGCGCTGGAGGAGTACGACGGCGCTGCGGAGCTCATCCTCGCCCGGACCGTCACCAGCGAGGGCCGCAGCAGGGCCTTCGTGGGCGGCCGGTCCGCGCCCGTGGGCGTGCTCGCCGAGCTCGGCGACCAGCTCGTGGTGGTGCACGGTCAGTCCGATCAGCTGCGGCTGAAGGGCGCGGCCGCCCAGCGCGCGGCGCTCGACAAGTTCGGGGGAGCCCCGCTCGCGGTGCAGCTCACCGACTACGGCACCGCCTTCGGGCGCTGGCGGGACGCCCTGGCCGAGCGGGATCGCCTCCTCGCAGAAGCGCGCGAGCGGGTCCGCGAGGCGGAGGGCCTCGAGGCCGCGCTGGCGGAGATCGGGGCGGTCGAACCGCAGCCCGGTGAGGACGCGGCACTGAAATCGGAATCGATGCGGCTCGGCAACGTGGAGGAGCTCCGCACCGCCGCCGTCGTCGCGCATTCCGCCCTGGTGTCCGAGGAGTTCGGCTCGGACGCCGACGCCATCTCACTCGTCGACGAAGCGAAGCGGCAGCTCGAAGCGGTGGCCGAACACGATCAGGATCTCGAGGCGCTTGCGGCGCGGGTCGCCGAAGTGGGCTACCTCCTGGCGGACATCTCGGGTGAGCTCGCTGCCTACGGGGCAGCACTGGACGGCGAAGGTCCGGGCCGCCTCGCGGAGGTGGAGTCGCGCCGCGCCGAACTTGCAGTACTCGTGCGCAAATACGCTCCCACCATCGACGAGGTACTCCGGTGGCGGGAGCAGGGTGCGCGGAGGCTCGAGGAGCTGAGCGGTGATTCGAGCAGGGTGGACGAACTGGGCGCGGTCATCGAGGAACTCGACCGGGAGGTGCATGAGCACGCGGACCTTCTCTCGGAGCTCCGCCGGGCCGCGGCCGAGACCCTCGCCGCCCGGGTCAGCGAGGAACTGAGTGCCCTGGCGATGCCCGATGCGAACCTGCTCATCGAGGTCACCGCGGCAGGGTCCCTGATGCCGCATGGCCAGGACGACATCTCCTTCAATCTCCAGCCCCACCCGGGATCAGCGCCGCGGCCGCTCGGCAAGGGTGCTTCGGGCGGTGAACTCTCCCGTGTGATGCTGGCCATCGAGGTGGTGCTTGCCGCCGTCGACCCTGTGCCGACCTTCGTGTTCGACGAGGTCGACGCCGGGGTGGGCGGAAAAGCCGCCGTCGAGATCGGGCGGCGGCTCGCCATGCTCGCTGAGCATGTCCAGGTCATCGTGGTGACCCATCTGCCCCAGGTGGCCGCTTTCGCGGAGCGCCACATCCGCGTCACCAAGAATGTTTCCCGCGCGGCGTCCTCGGACGACGACGGCGGATTCACTGCCAGCGACGTCGAGGTCCTCCCCGACGCCGAGCGCGTGCGCGAACTGGCCCGCATGCTCGCGGGCCAGGAAGACTCAGCATCCGCGCGGGCCCACGCCGAGGAACTCCTCGCCGATGCGGCGCGGACCTCCTCCAAGTGATAGGCTCCAACCCCGTGGTGCAGCAAATAAACTCCCGGTTCCAGAAGTCCGCCAAGACGACCAAACACATCTTCGTGACTGGTGGCGTCGCCTCCTCCCTCGGCAAGGGACTGACGGCCTCGAGCCTTGGTCACCTGCTCCGGGCACGCGGCCTCTCCGTCACGATGCAGAAGCTCGATCCCTACCTCAACGTCGATCCCGGCACCATGAACCCGTTCCAGCACGGGGAGGTCTTCGTCACCGAGGACGGCGCCGAGACCGATCTCGACATCGGCCACTACGAGCGGTTCCTCGACGAGAACCTCGATGGTTCAGCCAACGTCACCACGGGCCAGGTCTACTCCACCGTCATCGCGAAGGAGCGGCGCGGTGAGTACCTCGGCGACACCGTCCAGGTCATTCCGCACATCACCGACGAGATCAAGCGGAGGATGCGGCTTCCCGCGGAACCCGCAAGTCCGAAGCGGGCGCCGGATGTCATCATCACCGAGATCGGCGGAACCGTCGGCGACATCGAGTCGCAGCCGTTCCTCGAATCGGCCCGGCAGGTCCGGCAGGACGTCGGCCGCAACAATGTCTTCTTCGTCCATGTCTCACTGGTTCCGTACATCGGCCCGTCGCAGGAGCTGAAGACCAAGCCGACACAGCACTCGGTGGCGATGCTGCGCTCGATCGGCATCCAGCCCGATGCGATCGTCATCCGCTCCGACCGTGAGGTGCCCCTGGCCATGCGGGAGAAGATCGGCCGCATGTGCGACGTCGACCTCGACGCCGTCGTCAACGCAGCCGATGCCGCGAGCATCTACGACATCCCCAAGGTCCTGCATGCGCAGGGGCTCGACGCGTATATCGTCCAGGCCCTCGACCTGAAGTTCAAGGACGTCAACTGGACCAAGTGGAACAAGCTCCTCGACGTCGTCCACAATCCCAAGCACCACGTCGAGGTGGCGCTGGTCGGCAAGTACATCGACCTGCCCGACGCCTACCTCTCGGTCACCGAGGCGCTGCG
This sequence comes from Arthrobacter sp. Br18, assembly GCF_000520555.1. GTDB lineage: Bacteria > Actinomycetota > Actinomycetes > Actinomycetales > Micrococcaceae > Arthrobacter_D. The sequence goes on from NZ_AZSA01000213.1 coordinate 9,848, forward strand.
GGCGGGCGGGTTCGCCAACAAGACGAAGGTGGACATCAAGTGGGTGCCGTCCGATGATTGCGAGACCCCCGAAGGCGCCCGCAACGCCCTCAGCGGCGTGGATGCCATCTGCGTGCCCGGCGGATTCGGGATCCGGGGCCTCGAGGGCAAGCTCGGTGCCCTGACGTATGCGAGGGAGAACAGAATTCCGACGCTGGGCCTGTGCCTCGGCCTGCAGTGCATGGTCATCGAGTACGCGCGCAACGTCGTGGGCCTCGAGGGCGCCTCCTCGAGCGAATTCGAGCCCGACACCAAATACCCCGTGATCGCCACCATGGCGGAGCAGCTCCACATCGTGGCAGGAGAGGGCGACATGGGCGGCTCCATGCGGCTCGGCCTGTGGGAAGCGAAGCTCACCGAGGGGTCGGTGGTTGCAGCTACCTACGGGAAGACGACCGTTTCGGAGCGCCACCGCCACCGCTACGAAGTGAACAACGAGTTCCGGACACAGATCAGTGACAGCGGGCTCGTCTTCTCGGGCACGACGACGGACGGCGAGCTGGTGGAGTTCGCCGAGCTTCCCCGGGACGTGCACCCGTACTACGTCTCCACCCAGGCGCACCCCGAGCTCAGTTCACGCCCCACCCGCCCCCACCCGCTGTTCGCGGGGCTCGTTCGGGCAGCGCTAGATCGCCGTGGGGCCAAAGCGTAGCCGTGGGTGAGCTGCCGGCACCCGGAGTGCACAGCCCTGCAGGATTCGGGGACGAGCAAAGCCCGAGGAGGCTGCACACCTCGGCCGCGGTGTATCAGGGGCGGATCTGGGATGTCGTGAGGGACGAGTTCTCGCTGACCGACGGCGGCGAGCGCATCGCCCGGGACTATATCCGGCACCCGGGCGCAGTGGCGGTCCTCGTTCTGAACGAGAAGGACCAGGTGCTGCTCATCCGCCAGTACCGGCATCCGGTGCGGATGCTCCTCTGGGAGATCCCCGCCGGGCTGCTCGACGAAGAGGGCGAGGACTTCCTCGACGCCGCCGCGCGGGAACTCGCTGAGGAGGCCGACCTCACGGCGACCCGGTGGAACGTGCTCATCGACCTGTTCCTCTCGCCGGGTTCCTCCTCCGAGGCGCTGCGCGTCTACCTGGCGCGTGGCATCGGCCCGGTGCCGGAGCACGAACTCCACCGCCGCACCCACGAGGAGGCCGAGATCGAGCTGCTCTGGGTGGACCTCGACGACGCCGTCGCCGCCGTCCTCGACGGGCGGATGCACAGTCCCTCCGCAGCCGCCGCGGTCCTTGCGGCACGGATAGCGCGGGAGGGCGGCTTCGAGGATCTGCGTCCCGCCTCGTCTCCCTGGCCCGAGCACCCCAGCCGGCACGCGATGTGGCCCAACGGTGCAGTGTTGCGGGACTGAGGATGCCTGCCTCAGCGGAGAAAACGTCCACCGACGAGTTCCTGGCGTCAGGTCCGGGCAGGCTCATGACCGAATACCTCCAGCATATGACGGTGGAGCGCGGGCTGTCGGTGAACACTCTTTCCGCCTACCGCCGTGACCTGCTCCGCTACCACCGCTTCCTGATGGCACGTGGGATCAGCGACATCATTGGAATCACCCGGCGCGACGTCGCGGCCTTCGTCCAGGCCGTGTCCACCGGCTCCGACGGCCAGTCGCCGCTCAGCGCGCGCTCGGCGGCGCGCACGGTGGTGGCGGTGAGGGGGCTCCACCGTTTCTGGGCGCTGGAGGGAGTGACTCCTGCCGATCCGGCACGGGACGTGCATCCACCCCTCGCGGGACAACGGCTGCCGAAGGCAATTTCCGTCGACGACGTCGTGCGGATCCTCGAGGCAGTGGACACCGAAACGCCGTCAGGACAGCGCGACCGGGCCCTGCTCGAATTCCTGTACTCGACCGGCGCGCGGATCAGCGAGGCGGTGGGGCTCGACGTCGACGACGTGTCGGTCGGCCGTGAGATAGACGGCCCGGCCGTGGTGCGGCTGTCCGGCAAGGGGTCCAAGGAGCGACTCGTGCCGCTGGGTTCCTATGCCGCGAAGGCCATCGATTCCTATCGCGTGAGGGGGCGGCCCGTCCTCGCGGGAAACGGAGAGGGCAGCCCCGCGCTGTACCTGAACATGCGAGGGGGAAGGCTCAGCCGCCAGAGCGCATGGGCCATCCTCAAGGCAGCGGCAGAGAAGGCAGGCGTGACGCGGGAGGTGTCGCCCCACACCCTTCGCCACTCCTTCGCCACCCATCTCCTCGAGGGTGGAGCCGACGTCCGAGTGGTGCAGGAACTGCTGGGGCACGCCTCCGTCACCACAACGCAGGTATACACGCTGGTCACCGCCGATACGGTGCGTGAAGTCTATGCGGCAGCGCATCCCCGCGCCCTCGGCTAGGAAGGGAAGGCACGCCGTGACGCCAGGGAAGCCCGGCTCGGCTAGGAAGGGAAGGCACGCCGTGACGCCAGGGAAGCACTGCGGGGCAGGGGAGGTGGGCGTACCGTTCTACCGTCCGGTCGCCCTGTGCTTCATCTTCGGGACGGCCGATGGACCCGAGGCGTCGGCCGACGAAATCGCCCGCTCCGCACCCCATGAGCGGCACCGAGGGCGGCGCGTGCTCCTGGGGTGGAAGAAGAGCGGCTTCGGAACCGGCCACATCGTGGCGCTCGGCGGCAAGCTGGAGCCGGGGGAGTCGGCGGCGGAGGCCGCGTCCCGCGAGGTATTCGAGGAAGCGGGACTCAGCGTCGCTATCGGGGACCTCACGTTCCTCGGCACGGTCACCTGGGACTTTCCTGCCCGCCCCGCCTTCAACATGGTGGGCTCCATCTTCACCGCGGAGCGCTACACCGGCACTTGTGGTCCGAGCGACGAGGTGGAGCCCGAGTGGTTCGCCGTTGACGCGCTGCCGTGGGAGGCCATGTGGGAGGACGCCGCGTCCTGGGTCCGGTTCGTACTCGAGGGCCGGGCCTTCACCGCGCACATCACCCTGAAGGATGACAACGAGGGCGTCGAGACCGCCGTCGTGACGTGACGCGACGTCGTCAGGACAGGTGCCGCTCGTCCGGGCCGTTGTAGGCGCTCAGCGGGCGGATCAGCGAATTCGACGCCACCTGCTCCATGATGTGCGCCGTCCAGCCGGTGATCCGCGCAGCAATGAACAGCGGCGTGAACATCTCGGTGTCGAAGCCCATGAGGTGGTACGTGGGCCCGGCAGGGTAGTCGAGGTTCGGCTTGATGCTCTTCGCCTCGTCCATGGCGCGCTCGAGCCCGCTGTAGAGGCCGAGGATCTCATCACGGCCGTAGTAGGCGATCATGGCGTCGAGGGCGGCCTTCATGGTGGGAACGCGTGAGTCGCCGTTCTTGTACACCCGGTGGCCGAAGCCCATGACCTTCTTCTTCTGCGCGAGGGCATCCTCCATCCAGGCCTTCGCCCGGGAGGCGGCCTCCTCCTCGGACTCGTCCTTCCGGATGCCGATCTCCTCGAACGTATGCATCACCGCTTCATTGGCCCCGCCGTGCAGCGGACCCTTCAGCGCGCCGATCGCACCGGTGACGGCCGAGTGGAGGTCCGCGAGCGTGGAGGTGATGACGCGGGCGGCGAACGTGGAGGCGTTGAAGGAGTGCTCGGCGTAGAGGATCATCGACACGTTGAAAGCGTTCACCACTTCCGCCGGCGCCTCGTCGCCGAAGGTCATCCACAGGAAGTTCGCGGCGTACCCGAGGTCGTCCCGCGGCTCGACGAGCGGCTGGTTCCGGCGCCGCCGCTGGTCATAGGCGACGACGGCGGGGAAGGCGGCGAACAGCGACGTGGCCTTCTCCATGTTGGCGTCCACCGAGCTGTCCGCGGCCAGCGGGTGGCAGGCACCCATCACGGAGACAGCGGTCCGCCCGACGTCCATGGGGTGGGCGGTGAGCGGCAGCAGGTCGATGGCCGCGATGATGTTGTCGGGCAGGCTGCGGTGGCTGCGCTCGTACCGCGTGAACTCCGTGAGCTGCTCGGCGGTGGGCAGCTCCCCGTTCCACAAAAGATAGGCCACCTCCTCGAAGGAGCAGCGGGCCGCGAGCTCCTGCACGGGATAGCCCCGGTACAGCAGTGAGTTGCTGTCGGGGTTCACCTTCGAGACGGCCGTGTAGTCGACCGTCACACCGGCAAGGCCCTTGTGGATCTGTAATTCGGTCACAGGAGACTCCTTCGTCGTTCGTCGTCGTGATGGTGGAACCAGGCGCGCGGCGCCGGAACTTCTGCTCAGCGGCCGTCCGGTACCTGGAAGTTGAAGACCGAGGAGTCGAACCGGTTGTACGACTCGTAGTCCACCAACTCGTACAGGCGGGCCCTGGTCTGCATGTCCGGCACCGCGTGCTGCTGCGTTCCGTTGACCTTGATCGAGTCCAGCGTACGCTCCGCGGCGCCCATGGCGCTGCGCAGGAGGGTGACCGGGTAGATCACCATGTTCACCCCGGCGTCCTGCAGCTGCTCGACCGGAAACAGGTCGCTCTTCCCGAACTCGGTCATGTTCGCCAGGATCGGGACGGACACGGCGTCGCGCATGGCTCGGAATTCTGCGAGGTCGCGCATGGCCTCGGGGAAGATCGCGTCCGCACCGGCCTCCACGAGCGCCTGCGCCCGCTCCTGCGCGGCTTCCAGGGAGTCGGTCCCGCGGATGTCCGTCCGGGCCATGATGAGGAAGTTCGGGTCGCGGCGGGCATCGGCCGCGGCGCGGATCCGTTTCACCGCCGTCTCCAGGTCCACGACGTTCTTGCCGTCGAGGTGGCCGCAGCGCTTGGGATTGAACTGGTCCTCGATGTGGCAGCCCGCGAGCCCGGCGTTCTCCAGCTCCTGGACGGACCGCGCGACATTCATGGGTTCACCGAAGCCCGTGTCCGCGTCCACGATCGCCGGAAGGTCGGTCATCCGTGCAATCTGTCCGGCCCGCTGCGCCACCTCCGTCAGCGTGGTCAGGCCGATGTCGGGCAGGCCGAGGTCATTGGCGAGCACCGCGCCGGAGATGTAGACGCCGTCGAAGCCCTTGTCCTCGATCAGGCGGGCCGAAAGTGGATTGAAGGCCCCGGGAAACTGCTGGAGTGTCCCGGATGCCAGGCCTGCCCGGAGCGCGATCCGCTTCTGTTCCGGTGAGATCGATGAGTACAGCATGCTGTTGCCTTCCTAGAAGAGCCCGAGGGGTGCCGCAGCGGGGTTGATGTACCCGTCCCGGGCAAGGATGTTGAGCTGGCCGAGCGAGCCGGACTCCAGCTCGGGAAGCCGTTCGACGGCGGAGAGGAACCGCTCGAGTTCCGCGTCCTCGACGACGCCGTCCGCGAGGGTGCGCAGCTTGTCCACGTACTGCTCCCTCGTGAAGGGCCGGGCGCCGAGCGGATGGGCGTCGGCGACGGCGATCTCATCGGTGAGGACGCTTCCGTCGGCGAGAGTGATCTCCACCCTGCCCCCGAAGGCCTTCTCCGCGATGTCCAGCGAGTGGTAGCGGCGGGTCCATTCGGGATCCTCCACGGTGGTGACCTTCTGCCACAGGGCCACGGTATCCGGCCGTGCCGCGCGCGTCGCTGCGTAGGAGTCCACGTGGTGCCAGCGGCCGTCCTGCAGAGCCACGGTGAAGATGTAGGGAATCGAGTGGTCGAGGGTCTCGCGCGAGGCCGTGGGATCATACTTCTGCGGATCGTTGGCTCCCGAGCCGATCACGTAGTGGGTGTGGTGCGAGGTGTGGATGAGGATGCTCCGGACAGTGGCCGGGTCCGCGAGTTCGGGGTGGGCGCCATGGAGCCGGCGTGCGAGGTCGATCCAGGCCTGGGCCTGGTACTCGGCGGAGTGCTCCTTGGTGTAGGTGTCCAGGATCGCGCGCTTCTGTTCGTTGGGCGCCGGAAGCGGAACCTCGTAGCGGGCGTCGGGACCGTCGAGCAGCCACGCGATCACGCCGTCCTCGCCCTCGTAGATGGGGGTGGGGGACGTCTGGCCGCGCATGGCCCGGTCCACCGCTTCAACGGCCATCTTCCCGGCGAACGCCGGCGCGTGGGCTTTCCACGTCGAGATTTCGCCCTTGCGCGACTGCCGCGTGGCCGTGGTCGTGTGGAGGGCCTGCCCCACGGCGTGGAAGATGGTGTCCGGCGCCAGCCCGAGCAGCGTTCCGAGGCCCGCTGCCGCCGAGGGACCGAGGTGCGCCACATGGTCGATCTTGTGCTCATGCAGGCAGATCGCTTTCACGAGATTGACCTGGATCTCGTAACCCGTCGCGATTCCGCGGACGAGGTCCCGTCCGGAAGCGCCGGTGTGCTGGGCCACGGCGAGGATCGGGGGGATGTTGTCCCCCGGGTGCGAGTAGTCGGCCGCGAGGAAGGTGTCATGGTAGTCGAGTTCCCGTACAGCGACACCATTGGCCCAGGCCGCCCACTCAGGAGATGTCGGGGCGTCCACGCCGAAGACCGCCGCGCCTGATCCGTTGGCAGAGACTGGATGGCTCCCCGCCTGCGCCCGTGCGGCGACGACCGGCGCACGGTTGAGCGAGGCGAGGGCTACTGAGGCGTTGTCGATGATGCGGTTGATGACCATTTCGGTCACCTCCGGCGCAACCTCGACGGGGTCGGCGGCGACCGCGGCGATCCGGTAGGCGAGTTGTTCCGCGCGCGGAAGGTTTTCCTCGCTGCGGTGGACACGGACAAGGTGTTGCTCAACCATGGAGTTCCTTTCGATAGTGAGGTTGTTCCGGCTGGTCAGCGACGTCGTAGCTGTCGGTCCCTGCTGTCAGGAGGTGCTGGAGGCTGTTGTGCAGGTGCACCTGCATGGCCGCGGACGCGAGATCGCCGTTGCCGGCACAGATCGCACGGGCGATCTGCGCATGCTCGCCGGCCGAGGCACGGAGGCGTTCGCGGTTGTCCCGTGCCAGCCGCCGCACGCGCACCAGTTGGGTCCGCAGGTGGCGCTGGGCCTGCAGGAGGTACGGGTTGCCCGCAGCCCGGTCGACGGCGTCGTCGAGCTCGGCGACAAGGGCGTAGTAGCGGTCCTGCCCGCTGTCTCCGGCGTCGATCAGGGAACCTGCCGCGGCGAAGCGCTCGCCGAGTGCGTCGAACACCGCGGGGGCGCGGCGCAGGGCGGCGAGGCGGACAGCGGTGCACTCCAGCGGGATCCGCACGGCGAAGAGGTCGGCGACGAGTCCGAGCGATATCTCGGTGACGACGACGCCGCGCCCGCTGTGCGGTGCAGCGAGCCCCTCGGCGATGAGCCGCGACAGGGCCTCCCGCAGCGGCGTCCGGGAGACGCCCAGGCGGGCGGACTGCTCGACCTCCGCGAGGACAGAGCCAGGTTCCAGCCGCCAGCTGATGATGTCGGAGCGCAGGGATTCATACGCACGGTCGCTCGCCCGCATGCTGCCCTCCCCGCTGTCGTCGTACAGACCCTATCCCGTAAATGTATACACGAGGACTGCTGGATGCAAAGATGGGCGCGGAATATCTAATCGTCCGGCGCTATTTGTATACAGAGACGCTCGACTGACACCAGCGCCGTACCATGACCCGTATCACACCGCCGCTCGCAAAGGACACCCGTGGACTCTGGAAACAGCAGGCAAACCATCGCAGCCCCGCCGTCGCCCGGAGCGTCGGTGCCCATCGACGAATACCGTGCCCTCCACCAGCGGAGCATCGCGGACCCGGCGGCGTTCTGGTTGGAGGCCGCCGAGGCCGTCACGTGGAGCACGCCGCCACGGCAGGCGCTGGATTCCAGCCGTGCTCCGCTCTACCGGTGGTTCCCGGGCGCCAGCCTCAACACGTCCTTCAACGCCCTGGACCGCCATGTGCTGGCCGGCCGCGGGAACAGCACCGCACTGATCTATGACTCCGCGATGCTTCCCGCACGGCAGCACTTCACCTACTCGCAGCTTCGGGACGAGGTGGCGCTGTTCGCCGGCGCACTGCGCAACCAGGGGGTGGCCAGGGGTGACAGGGTGCTGATCTATCTGCCCATGGTGCCCGAGGCCGTCATCGCCATGCTCGCCGTGGCGCGGCTCGGGGCGGTGCACTCCGTGGTCTTCGGAGGATTCGCTCCCGCCGAGCTGGCGTCACGCATCCGCGACGCGGGTCCGAAGGTCGTCGTGACCGCATCGGGTGGCCTCGAACCCTCACGACGCGTCGAATACCTTCCTGCGGTGGCAGAGGCGCTGGACCTGGCGGACGCGCGGGACTGCTCCGTGATCGTGAAGCACCGCGACGGGTTCACGGCCCGCCCGGCCGACTACGATCAGTCGTCGCGACGCTGGCTGGACTGGCGCGACGCCGTTGCCGATGCCGTACCGGCGGATCCGGTCGACGTCGAGGCCACCGATCCGCTGTACATCCTGTACACCTCCGGCACCACGGGCTCACCCAAGGGCGTGGTCCGGGACAACGGAGGCCACGCCGTCGCCCTGACCTGGTCCATGAGGAACATCTTCGACGTCGGCGAGGGCGACGTGATGCTGACGGCGTCCGACGTCGGCTGGGTGGTGGGCCACTCCTACATCGTGTACGGCCCCTTGCTGGCGGGCGCGACGACCGTCCTGTATGAGGGGAAGCCTGTGGGAACGCCCGACGCCGGGGCGTTCTGGCGGTTGATCGAGGAGCACGGTGTCACTGTGATGTTCACCGCCCCCACCGCGCTGCGCGCCGTCCGTCGCGCTGACCCGGACACCGCCTTCCTTGGAACCTACGACATCTCGAGTCTTCGCATCCTGTTCTGTGCGGGGGAGCGCCTGGACACCGGAACGTCCTCCTGGATCGGCGACGTGCTCGGGGTGCCCGTGATCGACAATTGGTGGCAGACCGAGACGGGGTGGCCGATCTGCGCGAACCCCCGTGGCCTGGGAGGGCTCCCGATCAAGCCCGGCTCCCCGTCGCTGCCGTCGCCGGGGTTCGACCTTGCCGTCCTGGACGGCGGGGGAGCGCCGGTGCCGGTGGGCACGGAGGGCAACATCGCCCTCCGTCTGCCGCTGCCACCGGGCGCGCTCACCACCCTGTGGGGCAGCGACGAGCGCTACGAGGAGGCCTACCTCCGCGCCTTCGAGGGGTTCTACGTCAGCGGGGACTCCGGCTACGCCGACGAGGACGGCTATCTCTTCGTCATGGGACGCACCGATGATGTCATCAACGTCGCCGGGCACCGGCTGTCCGCCGGGGCGATCGAGCAGGCACTGGCCCAGCATCCGGCAGTGGCGGAGTGCGCGGTGATCGGGCTGGAGGATGCCCTGAAGGGGCAGCGGGCCAGCGGCTACGTCGTGCTGAAGGCCGGGGTGACCCGCGAACCCTCAGAACTGGAACGCGAACTGGTGGCACTGGTCCGCAGGCTCATCGGCCCGGTGGCGGACTTTCGTAGCGCCATCGTGGTGGACGCCCTGCCGAAGACCCGGTCGGGGAAGATCCTCCGGAAGACGATGCGGCAGATGGCGTCGGGGGAGAGCTACATCGTCCCCTCGACCATCGAGGACGCCTCCGTCCTGGACACCCTCGCGCCCCTGCTGCGGGCAGGCAGCCCACGTCCCGGAGTGTAACGCGTCACCGCGCCCAGGAGTACTCGAATTCGGGTCTACCCCGTGTGCCGTATCGGGGTGTGCGCCGCACCGACTCCTGCTCCGCAAGGTATTCGAGGTAGCGGCGGGCGGTCACCCTCGAGAGCGCCAGGCTGTCAGCAATCTCGAGGGCGGACGTCGGCTCGGGCAGCAGCTTGAGGTGCCGGATCACTGTACGAAGGGTCTCCTCCGACAATCCCTTGGGAAGGGCACCCTGGAACGCCGCGGGCCGCAGGGCGGCGAAGGCATGGTCGACCTCGGACTGCGTGGTCGAGGAAGCCTGACCCGTGAGGTTCCTGCGGAACCCCTGGTAGCTGGTGAGTTTGTCGGAGAAGGCAGAAAAGGTGAACGGCTTGATCAGGTACTGCACGATGCCCGAGGAGATCGCGGAACGGACCACCTGGAGGTCCCGGACCGCCGTGATGGCAATGACGTCGGTCGGAAGTCCGAGGCCGCGGATCCGGCGGATGACGTCGAGACCGTGCGCGTCAGGAAGGTTCATGTCGAGCAGGATGAGGTCGACCCCGGCGGGAGACGCGGGCAGTGGGGGGTCGGCAAGCCTCGCCTCTCCTGCGCCCCGCCCGCCGGGTGAGAGGAACGTCATCGCCTCGGCGCCTGTGCGCGCCACCCCGGCGAGCGCGAAGCCCTCAAGCGGCCGGACGTATTCGGCGTGGGCGTCCGCGGCAATGGGGTCGTCCTCGACCACGAGGACGCGGAGCTCGGCCATCACAGTGTGCCACCGGCGGGCAGAGTTTCGGTTCTGGACGGCAGGACGACGGCGAACAATGCACCGCCGAGCGCCGACGTCGCCACCTCCAGGGTGCCGCCGTGCCGTTGAACCGCCTGCCGTACCAGGGCGAGGCCTATGCCGCGGCCGCGGCCCGAGTGGTCCTTGGTGGAGTACCCCAGGGCGAAGGCGCGATCACGGTCGCCGTCCGGGACGCCGGGTCCGCTGTCCTCGACCACCAGGCACAGGCCGCGTGGGTGCCCTTCGGTGCCGCTGATCGAGAGGCGGACTCGGCGTCCGTCCGATGCCGCCGCTGCATCGAAGGCGTTGTCGAGCAGGTTTCCGACGATGGTGACCAGATCACCAGCGTCGATGCCGGCGTCGCCCGACGCTTCCTCCACCTCGATCGACAGCTCGATGCCCCGCTCGTTGGCCTGCGCAGCCTTGCCCACCAGGAGAGCGGCAACGAAGGGCTCGTCCACGGCGGCCACCACCTGGTCGGTCAACTGCTGCGACTGCTGGAGGTCCTTCGTCGCAAACTCGAGGGCCTCGGCACGCCGGTCCAGTTCGATGAGCGAGACGATGGTGTGCAGCCGATTGGCGTGCTCATGAGTCTGCGCCCGCAGGGCCTCGGTGAGGGTGCGCACGGTCTGCAGCTCGCCGGCCAGGGACTCGATCTCGGTGTGGTCCCGGATGGTGGTAACGGTTCCGAGGGAACCGGTCGGAGAGCGGTCCTTATCGACATTCTTCCCCGTGTCAGCCTTCTTCCCGCCCGGGGCGGTCTCGGCGGGCGGCACCGCAGGTTCCTGGTTGAGCACCAGGACACCGCTGTCGGTCAGGTGGACCTCGTCGAAGGCTTGCCTCCCGCTCGTCAGCAGCTCTGCGATGGAGGCCGGCAGTTCGAGGTCAGCGGCACTGGCGGGCTGTCCGCTCCGGTTTCCATCCAGCCCCAGGAGCCGTGCTGCCTGGTCGTTGTAGAGGATCAGCCGTCCCTGCGGGTCGGTCAGCAGCAGTCCCTCGCGCACCGAGTGCAGTACCGAGTCGTAGAAGACGAACATCCTTGCAAGCTCATCGGTCCCCAGGCCCAGCGTCGCCCTGCGGAGGTGGCGGCTGAGGACAAGGGAGGACAGCGCGCCGAAGCCCAGCGCGCCGAGCGCGATCAGCCCGACGAGCGGCAGTTGCGCGTTACGGGCGATCTCTGCCCGGTCCACGGTGATTCCTGCCGGCACCATGGCCACCACGGTGCCGGAAAGATCCTCGACCGGAGCGATGGCCCGGAGAGAGGGGCCGAGGGTTCCCGTATGGGTTTCGATCTGCGGATTCCCGGCCAGGGCTTCGGCCGTCGACCCGATATAGGGGAGTCCGATCTGTTCCGGGTTGCGGTGGGTGAAGCGGGTTCGATCCGGGGCCATGATCGTCACGACGTCGATGCCGAGTTCGTCCATGATGGCCACCGCATACGGCTGGAGTTCCGCCGCCGCACCCGGGCGGGTCACGGCGTCAAGGACGAGGGGGTCGAGCGCGATGGTGCCTGCGACGGACAGCATGCGCTCCGCTGCGGCGTCGAAGGTATTCCGCTCGGCGTCGAGGTACAGCACCCAGGAGATACAGGTCGTCAGCAGGACGACAAAGGCCAGTTGACCCGCGAAGAACTGCCGGGCGAGGCTCCATCGTTTCACTCAGTGACCGGTTTCCTCTCGAGTACCCGCCAAGCCTAGCCGGGCGGCCACGACCAGTATGAACGCAAGGGTGATGGGCGTCACCCGTGCTGGCAGGATGGCGAGCACAGAACATCAGCTGACCGGCCACCTGGCCATACCTCCTGCGGGCCGAGAATGGGCTCGATCCGCCGGTGCTGCCGGGCGGCCCACATCATTGGAGCTCCTCATGGCCATGACGCCATTCAAGTCCCGCGGGGGACCCGCAACACCCCGCAAGAAGGTCGACAAGACCCACTACCTGTACATCGCGGTCATCGTGGCAGTAATTCTCGGCGCGATCCTCGGCCTCGTCGCCCCGGAATTCGCGGTCGCACTCAAGCCCCTCGGTACAGGCTTCATCGCGCTGATCAAGATGATGATCGCGCCGATCATCTTCTGCACCCTCGTGCTCGGAATCGGTTCGATCGCCAAGGCGGCGACGGTCGGCAAGGTCGGCGGCCTCGCCCTCGGCTACTTCATGCTGATGTCCACCTTCGCGCTCGCCATCGGCCTCGTGGTCGGTAACCTCGTCAATCCCGGTGAGGGTCTGGACATCGGCGTCTCGACCTACCAAGCACCCGCGACCGACGAAGCAGCGGACGGCACCGTGGGCTTCCTCCTCGGCATCATCCCCACCACACTGCTCTCGTCACTGACCGGTCCCAGCATCCTGCAGACCCTCTTCGTGGCATTGCTCGTCGGCTTCGCGCTGCAGAAAATGGGCACCGCAGGGCGCCCGATCCTCCGCGGGTTCGGTTCCATCCAGGCCTCGTGTTCCGCATCCTCGTGATGATCATGTGGCTCGCGCCGATCGGTGCGTTCGGTGCCATCGCGGCCGTCGTCGGCGAGACCGGCGTCCAGGCCATCGTGAGCATGTTCACCCTGATGATCGCCTTCTACATCACGTGCGCGCTCTTCATCGTGGTGATCCTGGGCGGCCTGCTCAAGATCGTCACCGGAGTCAACATCTTCAAGCTGATGAGGTACCTGGGCCGCGAGTACCTGCTGATCTTCTCGACCTCGTCCTCCGAAGCGGCATTGCCGCGGCTTATCGCGAAAATGGAGCACGTTGGAGTGTCCAAGCCGGTTGTGGGTGTGACAGTGCCGACGGGCTACTCGTTCAACCTCGACGGAACAGCGATCTACCTCACCATGGCCTCACTCTTCGTGGCCAGTTCCATGGGCACGCCGCTCGCACTCGGTGAGCAGATTTCCCTGCTGGTCTTCATGATCATCGCGTCCAAGGGAGCCGCAGGCGTCACAGGCGCCGGCCTCGCCACACCTGCCGGCGGCCTCCAGTCACACCGTCCGGATTTCGTGGAGGGCGTGGGCCTGATCGTCGGTATCGACAGGTTCATGTCCGAGGCCCGCGCGCTCACCAACTTCACGGGCAACGCGGTTGCTACAGTCCTGATCGGGACCTGGACCAAGGAGATCGATCGGGCCCGCGTCGATGAGGTCCTCGAGGGGCGCCTGCCGTTCGACGAGGAGACCATGAGCGCCGACCACAACCGGTTCGACGACGACGGTATCGACGACGTCGAAGCGGGAGCGGAAATCAGGACCGAACTCGTCACTGGCAGCGGCGCGCGCCCACGGGGCTAGGCGACCGACACCACACCGGAGGCACTGGAGAGCCGCTGCACGCGGCCCTCCAGTGCCTCCGGTGCTTTTGTGTCAACTTCCATTCGATAGGCTGATAACTGGTCCGAAGGCTGTTCCGCCGAGAACATTCGACCTCAGGTTGAGGATCAAGGCTCGCACCGGCTTCGGGAGCATTTGCGGAACGGGCCCCCGGGGGCGGCTGTACCGTTGAGGGAAGAACAAGTGCGGCGGGCGGCGGGAAGCGGCGCGCGGCCGCCGGATACACCAATGGAAGCGTGGAGAGATACGTGAGTAGCGAACAGGGTTTCACAACTCTGCAGAACGCAGCCGAAGCTGAAATTGGACCCACGGGCCGGCCGGTGACGGTCTTCCCCGAGCCGCCGGAGCTTGATTCCCACGGCCCTGCGCGCGTCATCGCGATGGTGAACCAGAAGGGCGGAGTGGGCAAGACCACCTCCACCATCAACCTCGGCGCGGCACTCGCCGAGGCGGGACGCCGCGTCCTCCTCGTGGATTTCGATCCCCAGGGCGCACTGTCAGCGGGGCTGGGCACGAATCCCCACGAGCTTGACGTCACGGTGTACAACGTCCTGATGGATCGCAAGGTGGACATCCAGGACGCCATCCGGACAACCGCGATCGACAACATCGACCTCTTGCCGGCGAACATCGACCTGTCCGCGGCGGAGGTCCAACTCGTCAACGAGGTGGCACGTGAGCAGGTCCTCGACAGGGCGCTCCGCAAGGTTTCCGATAACTACGACGTCATCCTCATCGATTGCCAGCCGTCGCTGGGGCTCCTGACCGTCAATGCCCTCACTGCAGCTCACGGCGTGATCATTCCCCTGATCTGCGAATTCTTCGCCCTGCGTGCCGTTGCCCTCCTCGTTGAAACCATCGAGAAGGTCCAGGACCGCCTCAACCCCGGGCTGCAGGTGGATGGAGTGCTTGCCACGATGTACGACGCCCGGACGCTCCACAGCAGGGAAGTCATCGCGCGCCTGGTCGAGGCTTTCGGGGACAAGGTCTTCGAAACCGTGATCAAGCGCACCATCAAGTTCGCCGATGCGACGGTTGCCGCCGAGCCGATCACCTCCTACGCAGGAAACCATTCCGGGGCCGACGCCTACCGCAGGCTTGCCAAGGAGCTGATCGCAAGGGGTGGAGCGCCCTAGCGGGTGCACGCCATGCACGCCACGGCTTCACCGCGGACGGCCGCCTCCGCAGCAGCGCCGGAGCCTCCGCAGGCACGGGCAGTCTTCGAGCTGCACCTTGCCAATTTTGCCGGCCCGTTCGATCTCCTCCTCAGCCTCATCTCCAAGCGTGAACTGGACATCACCGAGGTGGCCCTCGCCGAGGTGACTGACGAGTTCATCGCCCACATCCGCCGGGTGCAGGCCTCCGAGGGGGAGTGGAGCCTCGACGAGGCGAGCGAGTTCCTCGTGGTCGCGGCAACCCTGCTCGACCTCAAGACCGCACGGCTCCTGCCCTCCGGTGCTGTCGAGGATGATGAGGACATTGCCCTGCTCGAGGCACGGGACCTGCTCTTCGCGCGGTTGCTTCAGTACCGGGCTTTCAAGGCTATGGCACGGCACCTGGGCGGAAGGCTTGCCGAGGAGGGGAACCGGTACCCGCGGACGACGCCGCTCGAGGCGAAGTTCGCCGCGATGCTGCCCGAGTTGATGTGGCAGTCGACGCCGGAGGAATTCGCCGCCCTTGCGGTGAAGGTCCTTGCGCCACGGGAACCCGCTCCCAGCGAAGTGGGCCTGGCGCACCTCCACCATCCACTCGTGAGTATCCGAGAGCAGGGCGCGCTGATCGAGGCGCTCCTGAGGAACGTTCCGTCGCTGTCCTTCGGGCAGCTCATCGCCGACGCAGGGCACCGGGCGGTCGTCGTCGCGCGTTTCCTGGCGCTGCTGGACATGTTCCGGGACGCCGTCATCTCCTTCGAGCAGGCAGCACCGCTGGGTGAGCTGCGCCTCCGCTGGTCCGCGGAACCTGCGCGATGGTCACCGGAAGAATTCCTCGAGGACGACGCGGCGGCACTGTCCGCCAAAGCTCCTGCGGCGGGCTGTGTCGATGCAGCGCGCAACGCCAGGAGCGACCCTGGCGGTGCCAGGATCCGGGACGGAAAGGATGCACATGGCGGGGATGCCTGACCAGCCGGGCGAGGGCGCTGGAGGCAACCGCATCCGGTACGGAAACGGTGCTGGATACGACGCCGGACACGACGACGCCGGATACGATCCCGCCGGCCAGCCCGGCGGCCTGAAGGGTGCCCTCGAGGCAGTCCTGATGGTGGTGGACAAGCCGGTGACGGACACCGAACTGGGCGCGGCGCTGGGCGTACCCGTCGCGCAGGTCACGGAAATGCTCGTGGAACTGCAGCTGGAGTACGACGGTTATACTGGAAACGGCCCGCAGAGCGCTGATGCTCCCCGACCGCGCGGTTTTGAACTGCGCAGCCTCGCCGGCGGATGGCGTATTTTTTCGCGCAGCTGGTTCGCTCCAGTAGTGGCGGCGTTCGTACTCGAAGGCCAGACGTCCCGCCTCTCACAGGCCGCTCTTGAGACCTTGGCCGTTATTGCGTACAGGCAACCAGTGTCCCGTGCACGGGTTTCCGCAATACGCGGAGTCAACGTGGATTCGGTGGTGCGCACCCTCACGCAGCGCGAACTTGTTGCCGAGGTCGAGACCGATCCGGAGACCGGGGCGATCCTCTATGGGACCACCCCGTATTTTCTGGAAAGATTGGGGCTCGGCAGCCTGGCGGAGCTGCCGCGGCTCGCGCCCCATCTGCCCGGCCTTGAGAACCTCGGGGACTTCGACGATACGACGTACTAAGAACGCCAACCAGAAGGACATATTCCATGACACAGGCGCCAGGATCCGGCTCCGGACGGAACAACCCGCGCCGCGGCGGCGGCTCGGGCGGCAGGCCCTCGGACAGCGCAGGCGGCCGTGGGCGCC
>NZ_KI914878.1:0-11547 GCF_000520555.1 Arthrobacter sp. Br18
GAATTCTTGGTCCCGAAGAAGATCCCTCCGGTACTGCACACACTAAGCAGTGGGTCCCACTTAGACCGCCCCCATGGGTCCCGCTTAGGTTGACATAGTCAGTCTCCAGACCAACCCCATACATGGTGGCGATCGAATTCAGCGTGTCACCGGACTGAACCGTGTGACTTGAGGCGCCGGTCACCACCTCGGGTTCGGCGCTGGCGCCGGTCGGGGCCGGCGCAGCAGTGCTGGCAGCGGCAACCGCGGCGGGCTCGTTGGCCGTGGCAGAGGCTTGGGCGGGGGCACCGACCCCGAGCAGCAGCGCCGACGCCGCCGCGAACGCGGCAGCGGGACGGCCCACTCCCCCGGCGTGGGAAGAAACAGCCTTCGACACGGACTTCAGCCCGTGGGTGAGAGCCGGAGTGGCACGGTGGCGCGCTGCATGAAAATTTTCGGACATGTTGATAACCTCTCCCAATGCCTGCGGGGTGAGCTGTCGGATGCGGATGGGAGTCACCCGGCCGGAGATGACCCAGATACCTTTTTTTGATCTGGGCCTCGTGCGGCTTAACCCCTAGGGCCCCATGGGGGCCCGATGATGGTTCCCCCGCCTCTGCCAGATGGACGTTGCAAACGGACCTTGGGATAGTGGCAGAGCTAGGCAATCTATCTAAGGGTGCTTCCCCCGCCTCTGCCAGATGAACGTTGCAAACGGAACCTTGCGATAGTGGCAGAGCTAGGCAATCTACCCAAGGCTGCCGCCCCTCATGACGGGTCACGGCACGACTTCCACGCTAACTCGCGCCGACTCTGATTGTCACATTATGGTCACGAGACCAAGGGTGGGGTAGGTCGTGGTCGAGGATGTCGTAGTCGGCGTCGGTGCGGGGTGCAGCGATTCGGTGGACCCACTGTGCGACGGAGGGGCAAGCGCGCCGCCGAGCGGGTGCTGCCGATAATGGCTATGGAAAGTGGGGACTGCACTACCAGCTCCCACTCCCCCATTCTCCAGCTTTCCTCGCACCGAGGAAAGCCGATGGAAGATGCTGTGCACATCCAACACTCACCCAGAGTGAGCTTCTCCGTATCAGGGACTCGGTGGGTGTGGGCCGCACGGTGATTCACCAGTTTTCCCACTGCGTAACGGGCCGATCGCTGCCGGCGTCGACGACCATGCAGACGGGGAACTGGCGGAACATACCCGCCGTCCAGGTTGCTATACAAGGCGATGACAAGACCCCAGGAACTGGACCTGACCACTATCTCTCCCACACGTTTGTGGGTCCCCAAACACGTGATGATCACCCGCGCTGCAGCGGATCTACCGCACACAGCAGAAATCCTCAGGCGTTGCGAGCGCGCCGGAGTCGACGACATCCAGTTTCTCCCCGGAAATGCGCTGACAGGCCTCCGCGGCGCCAGTGAGCGCGAGACATACGCATCCGCGAAGAACACTCTTGCGGTGGTCGTGGCCCCTCCGAGCACCCTCAAGCCGCAGCCGATCCCGCCGAGCGCTGACTGGCGCATCGACCTTGCCAAGGGTTGCCCCGCTCACTGCCAGTACTGTTACCTCGCCGCATCCCTCCAAGGGCCGCCGGTGACCCGCGTCTACGCCAATATCGACGATGTGCTGGATGGCATACGCACTCACGCCGGCAAGGGTTCCATCACCAGTGGGACCCTCGAGCGCGGTGACGAGGGTATGACGTTCGAGATGTCCTGCTACACCGACCCACTCGGAATCGAGAGCGTGACCGGTTCGCTTGCTGCCGCGATCTCCCGCGTCGGGGCAGGTGAGTTCGGCAGCGACGTGCAGTTGCGGTTCACGACGAAGTTCGACGACGTCGGCGAGTTGGTGACCCTCGATCATGGGCGTAGGACGCGGATCAGGTTTTCGGTCAATGCAGCAGAGGTAGCGAACCGCTTCGAAGGCGGAACCGCGCGAATGCCCGCCCGGCTTGCCGCTCTCCGCGCGGTAGCGACCGCCGGCTACCGGGTAGGTCTGACGATTGCACCGATCATGCCCGTGCCTGACTGGCGGGAGCAGTATGGCGCACTGCTGGATGACATCTCCGAGGCAGTCGCCGGCATCGACGGCCTCGATCTCACGGCCGAGATCATCACGCACCGCTTCACCCCCGCGAGCAAGGCGGTGTTGCTGGGCTGGTACCCAAGGACCAAGCTCGAGATGGACGAGGATGCGCGGAGCCAGAAGCGTTCAAAATTCGGCGGAATCAAGTACGTGTACCCGAAGCAAACCATGACGGAAATGCGCGAATGGTTCACGGAGGAACTGGAGCGGCGCCTACCGGCTGCCCGACTGCTCTACTGGACGTGAGTCGCAAGCCCTGGGCCCAGGCAACCAGTTCATCGTCATCGGACAGGTCGTGTGCTTGCGGGTTTACGGGCGGCGCCCGGTGCCTGCGAACTCGTCCTTGGCTTTCGCGTTCACCCGGCCAGTGCTTCACACCGTCCGAGTCGCGTAAACTCCCACCCGCGTCCGCGGCTCGTCGAGGTCTTGAGAAATCCTGAGTGCCGTTGCCCTGTCAGCTGGTCGAATCCGCACATCGTCATGATTGCCGAATCGTCTGCCACCGGACCTCAGACGTGCTGATCGATGAGGATGACGTTTCCGTCGGGGTCGGTCATCATCAGGGCGGCCGGCCCAATCCCCGATTCGTCGGCCTCCAGCGTCGGCCGGATCCCTGCTGCCCGCAACCGACCCTGGATTTCACGTACATCAAGGAATTCTTCAAGTGGCGCACCTTGCTCATCCCAACCCGGGTTGAATGTCAGCAAATTGCCCTCGAACATGCCCTGAAACAGACCGATGGTCGCCGACCCGTTGCGCAGGATCACCATATTGTCGGCGGTAACGCCCGGAAACAGCACAAAACCGAGTTGTTCATAGAAGGCACGGGACGCGGCCAGATCGGCGACCGACAGGCTCACGGAGAAGTTGCCAAGCGGAAGATTTGTGGTGGTCATGCCGAATATTCTACCTACGGCCGCCTCCGCTGGCTTGTCGGATGCTGCGGAATCGGAGTACGTCGTCCGCTTGAACGATGTTGTGGCCACGTGCTGGCGCACATCGACTCGCGGCTCGGACTCGAACGCCGTCCCGCGATTGCAAGCACCGGCACTGGAAAGTCGTCTCACTGTCAGCCGCATCTCACCGGAGTGGAAGTGTTTTCCGAGGCACGCCGAGCGGTAGGTGTGCTCGGGTACGTCGGGATCAGTGCGGGCACCTCTTGACCGATGGACAGTAGGACGTTCGAGGGACGACAGTCAGCGGGTCTGCAGTCGGATGTACGACGTCGGGCGCGCCGTGTGGTGGACTTCGAAACCCACCGGGGGCTCTACACCGCGCTGACGGCCACGCGATCCGTGCTCAGGTGTACGACTCGTCACTAACGGGTGAACACCTGTTGAACGGATCGCGGAACGGTACTAGGCTTCTGTAGGCCCGAGAACGGGTTGATGTCAAGGGTGTTCGGTGAACACCCGGCATCCGGAACGCGAGGTGTTGCATGTCCGGCCGGATTTTTCACGTGACCCGAAGGGTCGGCGTCGTCGTGGGACGCATCTTGGTCTACGTCCTGATCTGGGCGGGGCTCGCCCTGCTCACCGCCGCCGTCGGCATCCGTTTCTACTGGGGCGAAATCACTGTGGGTCAGATGCTCCTGAACCTCGTCTCTGTGGAAACCGACGGCGGCGGCGGAGCCCTCGTCTGGATCGGCATCCTGGGGATCGGCGTCGCGCCCCTGCTCATCACCGCCGGAATCGCCCTGTGGCAGTACTTCCGGCGCCGCAAGCGCCCCCGCCATGGCGACGGTATGCGTCCTCGTCGCTCGCAGTGGATCATGCGCACCATCTCCACCGCCCTGGTGGCCGCGGTGGTCGTCGGCGGCACTACGGCCTTCGCCACCACGGTGGACGTGCGGGGCTACATCGAGGCGGGGAACTCCAAGTACGACGTCGGCGACTACTACGTGGAGCCGACCGTCACCAGCGACAAGCACAAGCGCAACCTGGTGCTGATCTACCTCGAGTCCGGCGAGGCCACCCTCGCAAACGACCAGCTCTTCGAGAAGGACGCGTTCGCACCTTTGAAGGAGGCCACCAAGGCCTCAGACGGCTGGGAGAGCGTGGACGATTTCCAGCAGTACACGGGTGGAGGCTGGACCATGGCCGGCCTCGCCTCGACGCAGTGCGGCGTCCCGCTGAAGGGTGTGGGCTCCTCCGCGGACAGCGGCGCCGCCAACGACCCCGGCGACGACGTCGACACCTATCTGGGAGGGTTGACCTGCCTGGGCGACGTGCTCGACGAGCACGGCTACAAAAACGTCTTCCTGGGCGGCGCCAACGCATCCTTCGCCGCGAAGGACACGTTCCTGAGCAGCCACGGCTACTCCGAGGAGAAGGACCTCTCTGACTGGCGCGCCGCCGGCGAACCGGAGGAAAACTTCCGCAGCGACTGGGGCCTCAGCGACGAACGCCTCATGGCCCACGCCAAGGACGAGATCGACGCGCTGCACGCCGAGGCGGAGAAGACCGGTCAGCCGTTCAACCTCTCCATGCTGACGCTGGATACACACGAGCCGGTGCACCTCTTCGACTACTGCAACGTGGATACGCAGAACGAGGTCACCTCCGTGTTCTCCTGCTCCATGACCCAGGTGGCCGGATTTGTGGACTATATGAAGGAGAAGGGCTACCTCGACGACACCGCTGTGGTGATAATGGGCGACCACCTCAAGCACATGAGCGCCGGCGACGCTTTCCACGAGCAGCTGGACAACAACGACAACCGCACCATCTTCAACCGGATCTGGATTCCGGGCGAGGACAAGAACAATAAGCCACGCCCCCGCATGGACCAGCTGAGCATGTACCCCACGATCCTGGAGGCCGCCGGCCTGACCCTGGAGGATCATGAGGCCGGGCTGGGCGTGTCCGCCTACGCCTCGAAGATCCCGGACGGTTCAGCGCAGGCAATGGAGCCGGATCCCTATACCGAGCTGCTGGACTCACGATCCTCGCAGTTCTACTCGGAGGCCTGGGCCGGCGGGGACGCCGCGCAGTAGCACTGTCCGTTTGCCCGACGGCGCAGTTCGGCCCACCCGCGGGCACGGCCTCGAAGTCCCGATCTGAGTAGGCGACGATCCACGTCCCTCAGCGGACACCGGCGTGGTTCTCGACCCGATTCATCTCGATGAGCTGAATTAGGTTGCCGCACGTGTCATCAAAGACGGCCACGACGGCAGTGCCGATGTGTGTCGGCGGCTGCGTGAACACCACACCCTTGCGGGTCAGCTTGGCGTGCTCGGCCTCGATGTCCTCGACAGCGAACTGAGCCAGGGGGATGCCGTCTTCGACAAGGGCATCCCGGTAGGGCTTTACTGCCGGGTGGCCCGACGGTTCCAGAAGCAGCTCCGGACCGTCAGGTGATTCGGGCGATACAACGGTGAGCCAGAAGTCATCGCCGAGGGGGATGTCATGCCGCTTCGTGAAACCGAGCACGCCTGTATAGAAGGCGAGGGCCGCTCGCTGGTCGTCGACGAACAGGCTCGTCAGGGCAATTTTCATTGTTCGCTCCTCTTTTTGGTGGGCCATCGTCCGGTGATCTGGGCGAGTGGCTCGGGGTTGAAGTAGTGGAACTTGGAACGTCCGCGCCGCTCTGTCACGACGAGGCCGGCCGACTCGAGCACACCGAGGTGCTGTGAGATCGCCTGGCGCGTGAGGCTGAGCCCATGCCGCATCGTCAGCATGGAACAGATCTCGAACAGGGTCTGACCGTCACGCACTGACAATTCGTCAAGGACGACGCGCCTCGTCTCATCGTCGAGAGCTCGGAAGACATCAACCATGAATACACTATAGGCAAGTCTCTGCTTGCATATCAAGGTAAAAGCCCGTTCCTCAAACGGGACGGCGGCAGCGCCACGGCCCTGCTCGGTGGGAGTAGGTCATTTTGGGAGCCAGGCACTTGATCTAATGGTGGAATGACGTCGCGAACATTCGCCACCCTTCCAAAGGCCGTAGCCGGCGATCGTGTCGCAATCCTGTCTCCGGCGTTTGCGGCACCTGCTGTGTCGAACACTATCCACGGGCAGGCGATGAGACGTCTGACGGAAGCTACCGGTCTGGTGCCGGTGGAGTACCCGACAACGCGCCAGCTCGGCGCAAGCGCCCGGGACCGGGCGACCGACATCACTGCTGCATTCGCCGACCCAACGATTCGAGCAGTACTCGCAACAATCGGTGGTGACGACCAGGTCACGGTCATCAAGCACATCGACACTGAGGTGCTTGCCAAGAACCCCAAGCCGTTTCTCGGATACAGCGACAACACGAACCTGCACAACCTCCTGTGGAGCCTGGGTGTCCCGAGCTATTACGGAGGCTCGACACAGGTACATCTAGGAGCGGGACCACACCTCGATCACGTCCACCTGCTCTCACTTCGCGCTGCACTGCTGGAGGGTGGAGTCATTGAACTGACTGACCCAGGAGAATCGGAAGACTTCGGCATCCCCTGGACCGACCTTCGCGCTCTCAGCGAGTTCGGCGTTCGCGAAGCGACCGAGCCGTGGACATGGGCCGGCCCGAACGCCATGGTGGAAGGTCGGTCCTGGGGCGGTTGCCTGGAAGTAATCGATCAAATCGCGGTCGCTGGTCGAATGCCTTCCGTGGCCGACCTCAGGGGTGCAATTCTGCTGTTCGAAACAAGCGAGGAGCTTCCGAGTGCGGACGAAGTGATGCGGTGGGTGCGGGCTCTCGGGGAGCGGGGGATCCTCGAGGTCGCTGCAGGTGTTCTCGTCGCCCGCCCTCCTTCAAGTGGGCTGGGGCATCCGGTCCCCGATGTCGACAAGCGCGCTCAGCTGCGTGCCGCGCAGCGCGAAGTAGTCATCGAGCAAATCACCCGATACAACTCGGATGCGGTTGTTTGCGTTGGAGTACCGTTCGGTCACACCCGACCGCAATGGATTGTTCCGCACGGCGGTACCATTCGACTCGACGGACTAGCCGGAACCGTTACCGCCAGCTACAACTGAAACCATTCCCTGCTGCGCGTCGCGAAGGACAAATGGGACAATGAGAGAGTGATTCGTGCCCTGAACCTGCCAGTGTCCCTCATCGCCAGGGCGGGTGACCTCACACTGCGGAGGGCTTCCGACGATGATCTCGGAGTTCTCATGCTCCTCCTTGCGGATGATCCGATCAGCGCTACGCGAGGCGATAAGGCTGACGCTTCCGATACCGCCGCTTACCGGACTGCTCTTGCGGAAATTGCCACAGACCCCGCCAACGACTTACTCGTGATGGTCAACGGGAAGGACGAACCCTTGGCTACCATGCAACTCACCCGGATACCCGGCATGGCCCGACGCGGCTCCACTCGGCTCCTGATCGAGGCCGTCCGTGTCCGCAGCGATAACAGGTCGAGCGGCATCGGATCAGCCATGATGGGCTGGGTCACGGGAACGGCAGCACCTGCCGTAGGAGCTGCCCTCGTACAACTTACGTCCGACGAGGCCCGGCAGGACGCCCACCGCTTTTACGAACGGTTGGGATTCATCGGCTCTCACCGCGGATTCAAGTACCAGGTGCAATAAGGCCGAGACCGCGCAGCTGCCGTGCCGCGATACGCAACCGGCTCATGGACAGGCAGCTGCCTTGGCTTTTGCATCCGGCAGGATAAGAACCGTGAATCTCGAACTGCGTCCCTGGACGACTGACGATACTTCCGCTCTGCTAGGAGCGCATCGAGCGAATCCGAATCTAGAGCACCAGCCTTTCCCGTCCTGATGAGAACGCTTCCGCTGATCAGTCGAGGTTAGGCTTCGGATATGCCGGATACCGTCGAAGGGGCCCTTCAAGCTGCGGAGTTGGCTGTATTCGAGCGTAGGTCGCTATCGCTTGATGCTGCGGCAGCCGCAGGTCTGCCCGGCCGTTTCGAACGACTGCTCGGGCGAAGGTTACGAACCGGCACCCCTGCGACCCATTGCGTACCTTCGCCCGAGCACCAGTCCACAGGTGGAAAGTTCAGTCCCTGACGAGTGGCGAATCCATGAAGTTCTCACCAGGAAGGATGCAGAACTCTTTTTGGACCTCCTTGTCGCCGGGTACGCGGGGTCAAGTGGGGTTGCGGCATTGATCCGGGCGGAGCACGCCCTCCCGGTGGTTCGGAGTTTCATCGCTTCCCGAAACGATCAGCCTCTCGCCGCGGCGGCCATGTCCCTGCACCCGACCGGAGCCGTACTGGGCGGGGCGTCCACCCTCCCGTCCGCGCGAGGTACAGGAGCTCAAGCCGCCCTCCTGACACACCGGCTTCAACTGGCGACGAACTTCGAATGTCCCTTGGCGACGGCTACAGCAGCTCCCGGAACACCAAGTTTCCGAAACCTTGCCAAGCTGGGATTTGCCATCGTGGAACGAACAGCCTGGCGCTTCTACGGAACCGCGCGCATCGCCAGCTAGCTGCTCAAATGCTCGCAGGTTTCAACGGCGACCCGTCTGCGCAGCGCTCCAGCAGTCGCTTCGGAACGTGCGACAGTGATTCACGAGAGGGTATTTTCCTCCATCTGGTCTGGTCTTTTCCTGATCTCGTCCCTGTGCGATCCTATGAGGATGAGTGAGAACAGGGAGCGTCCGCCGGTTCCGGTTGCTGGTCGTGACCATCGGCCAGGGGCCCACAGGCATGATACGGGAGCGTTATCTACTGACCAGCTGCGTATGGTGGCGAAGCGGCGCAGGGAGGCCGAGGAAAAGCTCCGGCAGCACCAGCAGCAGGCCCGGATCAGAACCGCGAAGGGCCTTGGCCAACAAACCGAGTGACCTCCTCGGTACGTTGGCGGTGGGACGCCGCGTCAGGCCGGAGCAGGCCGGACGCGAACGTGCGCCCGCGGCGCGAGTGGATCCTGGCCGCGGAGGATACGCCCAGCGGAGCTAGAGGCAGCGGGGCTGGTAGCTCGGGTTGGCAGGTCCAGGCTTGCTGAGGGCGTGGGACACGAGTTGGTGCACCGCAGGATCGATGGGGGCCTGGTCGTGTTCGATCAGGTTGAGCGGGCACTTGTCCTGGAGCAGGATATTCGTGACGTGCTTGGCGGGCCCGGAGAGGAACTGACTCTGGTAGGGGGTCACTACCTCGTCATACTTCGTGGTGATGACGGTATAGGCAGGGCCCGTCACGGTGTCGCCGATGGAATTCAGCTCTGCCAGAAACGGTGAGCCGGCCTCCTGGTCAGCGCACGCCTGGCAGAGGACCCCGGAATCGTCGGTGCCCACCGGCAGGTCGTCAGGCGCGGGAGTGCTAACTCCCTCTGTGCCGTGGTTCGACGGCGCAATGCCGACAAGGTGGTTCACCTTCTTGGCCCCGCCCAGGAAACCCAGGTAATACCGAGGCATCATTCCGCCCTGACTGTGGCCCACTACATCGACTTTCCTGGTGCCCGTGGCCTTCAGGACCTCATTCACGAAGGTGGCCAGTTCCCCGGCGGAGTCCGCCACCGGACCGGTGGCGTCGATTCCATTGGTGGTGCCGTAGTTGAGGGCAAAGACGCAGTAACCCTGCTCTTTCAGCACCGGCGACAGCGTTGACCAGTTCTTTAGCATGCTCTCGAACGTGCCGGGAACAAGGACCACAGGGTAGGGATGCTCGGCGCTCGGCTTGCATGACCAGTCGTTCGCGCCGGGCGGGGAGACATCGAGTGCGTCAGCTGACGCGGGCGCCAGCCCGGTGAGGCTCGTGGCCGCGATGGCCGCTGTTGCAAGAACTGCCGACAGTCTGAACTTCATGCAGAAAACCTCTTCGTTTCAGCGGACCCCATAGCCTGCCCAACCCTAAGGGCACTGAGGGATGACTGCAAGCAATCTTCGAAAGCGCGGGCTCACCAGGCCCCTAGGACACCGGCAAGGCGCGATGTCTGCCTGCCGACTTCGCCAGTCTCGACGGCCACCAGATGTTCGGCCCGATGTCGTACGCGAGCGCCGGAATCAGCAGCGACCGCACCAGAACCGTATCCAGCAGCACGCCGAAGGCCACGATGAAGGCAATCTGCGCGAGGAATAGGATGGGGATGATGCCGAGCGCCGCGAACGTCGCGGCAAGCACCACACCCGCCGACGTGATCACCCCGCCGGTCACACCCAACCCACGGAGGATGCCGGGCCGGGTACCGATCCGCAGCGACTCCTCGCGCACCCTCGTCATGAGGAAAATGTTGTAGTCGACCCCGAGCGCCACCAGGAACACGAACCCGAACAACGGCACCGAGGCGTCAGCACCCTCGAAGCCGAGCAGGTTGTTGAACACCAGGGCCGACACCCCGAGCGCCGTCGCATAGGACAGCACCACGCTCAGGATCAACAGCACGGGCGCGACGACGGCCCGCAGCAGGAGCATCAGCACCACCAGGATGACGGCGAGCACGATCGGGATGATCTTCCCAAGGTCCGCGAGCGCGGTGTCATTGGTATCCACGGCCACAGCGGTCACGCCGCCCACCAGGGCGTCGGGACTGGCGTCGTCGAGCGCGGTCCGGAGGCTCCGCACCACATCTTCCGCTTCCTCGGAATCTGCCTGGTATTCGAGTGTCCCGCTGATGAGGACACGTCCGTCTTCGACGACGGCGGCTCCGGCCGGGTCTGTGGTCACGGTGGCTTCCGAAATGCCCGGCTCGGCGCCGACGATGTCCAGGACCGCGTCCTGGTCCACTTCGGGTGCCACGACGGCGATCGGACTGCCGGCACCGGCGTCGAAGTGCCGCGCGAGCGCATTCTGGCCATCGACAGCATTCGACGGAGCGAGGATCAGCGCCGATTGCGGTACCCCGTTGGCCTGAAGCTGGGTAAGGCCGAGCGCCCCGGCGCAGAGCACCAGCACTGACGCGATCCAGACGAGGCGTGGCCGATGCGAGATCAACACGGCGATGCGCTTCCATACCCCGCGTAACCGCTCCGTTCCCCGAACGGCGGTAACGCGCACCGCAGTCGAGGCCGCCGCACCGGACTCCGCATGCACTTTCGGACGCAGTGGCCAGAAGGCTGCTCGGCCGAAGATCAGGAGCAGCGTCGGCAGGAGTGTCAGTGCTGCGGCGAGCGAGAAGACGATGCCGATGGCCGCGATGGGGCCCAGGCTGCGGTTTGAGTTGAGGTCGGAGAACAGCAGGCAGAGCAGTCCGAGAATCACGGTGGCCCCGGAGGCCGCGATCGGCTCCACGGAACCGCGGTACGCCACCCTCATGGCATCCCATTTCGACTCGTGCTCGCCCAATGCCTCCCGGAAGCGCGCCACCAGCAGCAGCGCGTAGTCGGTTGCCGCTCCGATCACCAGGATCGAAAGGATGCCCTGGCTCTGGCCGCTGAGCTGAATCCAGTCCCACGAGGCGAACGCGAACACGAGCAGGATCGACGTGGCCAGCGCGAAGACCGAGGTCAGCAGCACGAGGAAGGGCAGGACCACCGATCGATAGACGGCAAGGAGGATCAGGAACACGGCTCCCAGTGCCACCGCGAGCAGGATGCCGTCGATCCCGCCGAAGGCACTGACGAGATCGGCGG
>NZ_KI914878.1:11647-25565 GCF_000520555.1 Arthrobacter sp. Br18
CCCGCCGAAGGCACTGACGAGATCGGCGGTGAAGCCGGCGGGGCCGGTCACGTAGCCTGCAACGCCGTCGGGCAGTTGCTCATCCAGCACCGAGCGCAGCTCAACGACAACCTCGCCGAGCTCGGCGTCCGACGCGACGAAGGCAAGGTACTGGACGGCCCGCAGGTCCTCGGACGGAATCGGACCGACAATCGCGGGTGCCCCCTCCTCCGGTGGCTCGATGCCCTCGACGACGCCCAGGGCGCGGGCCACTTCCTCGTAGGCGGGCAGTTCCTGCGGAGTGATCTCCCGATCGGATTCAGCGACGATCACCGCCGGAACGGCGTTGGAGTTCCGAAAGCGCTCCTGCAGTTCCCCCGCTTCCGTGGATTCCGCGCTCGCCGGCAGGAAGGACGCCTGGTCGTTGCTGGAGACCTGGTCGAGCTTGCCGAAGGTCGGCCCTCCAAAGCCGGCACCGAGGAGCCAGATCAGAACGACGACGGCGGGGAGCACGATGCGGAGCCATCTGCTTTTCACGATGTGAGCCTTTCGAAAGTTATCTCTATGAAGAACTATATCTATGATGGAGATAATCTGAAAAGGGAATAAAGTTGTCCTGAATCGAGGTACGCGCAATGTCCAAGACGAACCAGGCCAGGCTCATGGAGCTGCTGCGCCAGTTCACGGTTGAAACCGATCGCTACATCGAGGCGGCGAGCGCGGGCGATGCGCTGCATCGGACCGATCTCAATGCGCTGGGGATCATGATGGGCGCGGCACGCGCCGGCGCGACCGTGACGCCGGGGATGCTGCGCGAGGAATTGGACCTGAGCTCCCCCGCCACCACCGCACTGGTGGACCGGCTCAATACTGCAGGGCACGTGACCCGGACCCGCAGCGCCGTCGACCGGCGCCAGGTGCACCTCGAGTTGACGGAAAGGGCACTGGACACGGGCAGCAGACTGTTCGCCCCGCTGGCACAGCACATCACTGATGCGTTGAGTGAGTTCGACGACGCCGAACTCGCCCTCCTCGAGAGGATGATGCAGCGCGTCACCGACGCCACGGTTCTTGCGAAAGGAGCAACTGCGAAAACCGCCCCTGCGAGAGGTGGCACATCGCAGCATGACAGTGGAAAGTGACGCGAGGGCCCACTGAACGCTCCACCCGGGTTAATCTCGGAACATGAGCGACGACGTCTACTCCCACGGTCACCACCCGAGTGTCACGAACACGCACGCATCGCGCACGGTGGAGGACTCCGCCGCGTACCTCGTGGGGCACCTCAGCCCCGGCATGGACGTGCTCGACGTCGGCTGTGGCCCGGGCAGCATCACCGCCGGTTTCGCCGCCCTCGTGGCGCCGGGAACCGTGACCGGGATCGACCGCTCGGCCGATGTGGTGGCCAAGGCTTCCGCCGCGCACGCCCACCTGCAGAACGCCGTCTTCGCGACAGGAAACATCTACGACCTCGACTTTCCTGACGAGAAGTTCGACGTCGTCCACGCGCACCAGGTGCTCCAGCACCTCACCGATCCCGTGGCGGCACTGCGCGAGATGCGGCGGGTGGTCCGGCCAGGTGGAGTGGTGGCAGTGCGCGACGCCGATTTCCACGCGATGGCATGGTTCCCGTCCTCCCCTGCGCTCACTGAGTGGATGGAGCTGTACCAGCGGATCGCCCGGGGCAACAATGCCGAGCCCGACGGCGGCAGGCACCTGCTCTCCTGGGTTCAGGATGCCGGGTTCACCGAGACGGAGGTCTCGACGTCGAGCTGGATCTACGCCACCGACGAGGCCCGCCGGCTCCATGCCGAGTCCTGGGCCGAGCGGGTGCTGCACTCCGGCTTCGCCGAGCAGACCCTCGAACGCGGCCACGCCGACCGGGAGGACCTTGAGCGGCTGGCCGAGGGGTGGCGGACCTGGGGAACGGCCCCCGACGGCGTGTTCCTCATTCCGAGCGTCGAAGTCCTCGCGCGCGCCTGAGCATGCCTCGCTGACCACTCCGCAGAAGGCGCCAACCCCTGCCGGACGGCACAGATCGGGTGCCGGCCAGGTTGTGTCAGGCTGACGCGCGGACTACCAGTTCGGTCGGGCTGGTACTCACCGCGTGTCGTTCGCCGGCGATCACGGCCCGCAGCAGCCGGACCGTCTCGTCACTCGGTATCTGGTGCAGGTGCTTCAGTAGCACACTTCCTTCGGGCCTGCCGGATCGCGAAACCTGTGGCGAGCACCCCGAGGACGGCTCCGACTGCCCCTCCCATCACGGCCCCTGATCCCAGTGATTCCATGGTGTCAGCGCTGATGGAGACGGCATCGACCAGAGGTATGAGGCCTCGTCCAGCCCACCCGGTGAAGCCCATCGCGCCGATCGTCAGCAGCAGAACGGATAGGGTGAAAACGGCCTGGAATGTCAGTGACCTGTCGCTGGCTCGCGACGCGAGGTCCATAGTGTTCACCCCCCGCCGACCCGCGTACCACATGGTGCAGTACATGGGGATGACCGAGAAGACGACCAGCAGGATCGGGACAAGGATCAGGCCGAGCAGCGCCGTGATGAAGGCCCCGATGATGCCCATGTAGAGGCTTGCCGTCATTCCGAAGGTCGCCGCTTCGGTGTAGACGGCCCGTTCGCGTTCGTCCCCGTACGAAGCACTATCCAGCTGCAGGATCCGCTCTGCTGCTCGGTCCAGGACGTTTCGGTTCTGGTTCATCGCCGTTCTCTCTCTGTCGATGGTGGTGTCATGGGATCAGCGGCGGTGAAGAGTTCTTCGACCGTTGACTCCAGTACTCTGCCGATTTTCAGCGCCAGGAAGACCGAGGGCGCGTAGTCACCCTGTTCCACGGCCACGATGGTCTGTCTGCTGACTCCCACCAGGTGGGCGAGTTCAGCCTGGGTGATGCGCAGGATCTTCCGCTTGGCGCGCACTTCACTGGTCTGCGCCGCGCCGTCGCCGGGTGAGGTACCGCATGGCGTCGCGCTCTTCGGGGACATATTACAAGTCAACTATCTTTGACATAAAAAGTCAAGGATAGTGGTCATCAGGCTCTCTCGCCGACGTGCTGTCCCGCTGAAGTACAGCGAGGGATTATCTCGACTCTTACCGGGTGTGCTGTTCCTGGTATTCACCGCGGGGAGCTTCACCCTCCTGAGTATCGGCCGCCGGACCCTGCCGGCCGGTTCCGCTTACGCAGGACTACGTCCCAGCGGTGGTTGAGCCACCAGGCGGGAGAAACCTGGAGGGACTCGCCCATGAACCCGGTGGCCTACAGGACTGGATCGGCGGCGCGAGGCATCATTCGGAGCAGTCGACAGCTACTGCAAGGGCCGCGCAGATCTCGCATTCGAGTGTCGTGCAGGCGACCCAACCGGTTTAAGAGAAGTGCACTGGAGACACTTTCAACCGAATCGAGGTTGACCGCCGCACCACCAGATTTCGCCACGGGCGGGGAGATCGCTCACGATGCGGCCGCGGCCCGTCGGAACGAAGCCAGGTCACTCCATTTGCCCGGCTCGTCGAGCGGGTGCTTGTCGTAGGCCGCATAGCTTGCGTCCACCTCGGCGGAGCGATGGCGAGCCGGCAACGCCGCGAGTGCCTCATCCACGAGCGCAGCGTCCGTTGTCCCGGATCGCCTTGATATCCGGAGCCGCAATATCCGGATCCGCGACCAGAGGCAGAAGCTCCGGCGCGGACTGCTTACTATGAAAGGGTGAATCCCTCGGTCTGGCTTGCCCTCCTCGGCGCGGGCACCCTCATCAGTTTCAGCCCGGGTGCCGGTGCCGTGAACACCATGAGCAACGCCCTGACCGTCGGGTTCCGGCGGTCGATCTGGGGCATCCTCGGCCAGCAGGCCGCCCTTCTGATGCACATCGGAGTGGCGGCCGCCGGGGTAGGGCTCCTGGTCTCGAATTCGCCGGTGGCCTTCAACGTCATCCGCTATGCCGGCGCCGCCTACCTCGTCTACCTGGGGATTCGGAAGTTCCTCCAGAAGCCCTCCCTGGACGAGGAGATCCTTGCAGTGCGGCGGACCGAAGGCCCCCTGTCGATGTTCCGGCGCGGAGTGTGGGTCAACCTCCTGAACCCCAAGGCCATCGTCTTCTTCCTCGCACTGATTCCCCAGTTCATCCGTGCCGATCGGCCCCTGGCCGGACAGTACGGGGTGCTCGCGGCCACCGTCATCACCATCGACCTGCTGGTCATGTGGTTCTTCTACGCCGCCACTGCCAGATCATTCCGCCGGTTCACGCAGGACTCCCGCGGGCAGACGATCATGAACCGGACCTTCGGCTCGTTGTTCGTCGGCGTCGGGACCCTGTTGGCGTTGGCCTAGCCTGCCTCGTGACACCTCCCCGACCCGTTCCACTGATCATCGCGATCGACGGCCGTTCCGGCGCAGGCAAGACCACCCTCGCCGCGGAGCTTGCCGCGCTGCTGCGCGAGCACCACACCGTCAGCATGTTCCACCTGGAGGATATCTATCCGGGGTGGGACGGTCTGCGCGGAGGCATCGACCGCTACGTGCACCAGGTGCTGACGCCGTTGGCGGAGGGGATGCAGGCGTCCTGGCGGGAGTGGGACTGGATTGCAGACTGCGACGGCGGGATGCGGCACACACCGCCGGCTGACATCGTACTGGTCGAGGGTGTCGGAGCCGCCGCCCGCGAGGCGCGCGGACTTCTCGACGCCGTTCTCTGGGTGGAAGCTCCCGGCGAGCTGCGGCGGAGCAGCGCCCTCGCGCGCGACGGCGGAACCTACGCGCCGTTCTGGGACCGGTGGGCCGACCAGGAATCCCGCTGGCTCGACGCCGATTCCCCGGCCGCCTCTGCCGACGTCGTCGTCCAGGGCCATTCAGGACCGGCCACGCCGCACCGAGTACGGCTGGCCCTCACCGGCCTACCCCAGTGCGAGAGGCTCATGTCCGTCGAGCGCGCCGCGCGCCGCGGCTTGAGCGTACGTACAGAACGGATCGACGCTGAACCTGATACAGCAGCACTGTTCGCGGCCCTGTACCCGGAATCGCAGGCGGCCGTGTGGCTCGACAGTTCCGATGCAGGAGCTACGCCGGGGTCGGACCGCAGCCGTTTCACCATCCTGGCCGACGACGCCGGGCAGTTCGGCCAGCGCGTCCGCCACACGGACGGCGTCACCGAGGTATCCGCGGGGGCCGTGACATCCCGGATTCGCGAGCCCTTCTTCCGCTGGCTGGACAACGCGTGGGGGCGCCGCGTGGTCCGCCGGCCCGATGGCTACGAGTGCGGCTTTGCGCTCGGCTGGCTGGGCTATCTGGGCTACGAACTGAAGCGCGAATCGGGCGGAGCGTCGCTCACCTCCTCGGCCTTGCCCGACGCCGCACTGATCTTCGCCGGACGCGCCGTGGTGATCGACCACCGGGAGGGCTCCGTCTTCCTCCTCGTCCTGACCGATGGTCCGCCCGACGCCGAGTGCGTGGACTGGCAGACACAGGCCCGTGCCGCTGTGCTCAACACCGGACAGGCGGCGCCGAGACCAGGGGCACCTGAACCGGCAGCGTCCGCTTCACTGCCCGGGCCGGCCTTCGCCGAAGTGCCGGTCTTCGAGGCGAAGGATTCGCGCGCCGGCTACCTGGCGAAGATCCGCCGCGCGCAGGAGGAGATCACCGAGGGCAACACCTACGAGGTGTGCCTCACCACCTCGCTCGGATCGACAGTGGACCGCCCGGTCGATCCGCTCGCCGTGTACCTGCAGTTGCGGCGTGCAAGCCCGGCACCCTTCGGGCATCTCATCCGCTGGCCGGGCTTCGCGGTCGCGAGCACCTCCCCCGAGCGCTTCCTCCGGATCGATTCCGACGGCGGCATCCGGGCCGAACCCATCAAGGGCACCAGGGGCCGCTCCCTGGACCCGGTGGCCGATGCCGGACTTCGCCGGGACCTCGCAGCCTCGCTCAAGGACCGTGCCGAGAACATCATGATCGTGGACCTCCTCCGCAACGACCTCTCGCACCACGCCGTCCCCGGATCGGTCACCGTGACCCGTCTCTGTGACATCGAAACCTATGCCACGGTGCACCAGTTGGTCAGCACCATCGAGGCGACGCTGAAGCCCGGAGCGTCCCGTGCCGAGGTGATCGCCTCGGCCTTCCCGGCGGGGTCCATGACCGGAGCACCCAAGATCAGCACCATGGCGATCCTCGATGCCCTCGAGGGCCGGCCCCGCGGAGTCTATTCGGGGGCCGCGGGCTACCTGTCCCTGACCGGCGCAGCCGACCTCGCCGTCGTCATTCGCACCCTGGTCATTGAACACACGAACGACGGCGCGCGGCTGAGTCTCGGCGTCGGCGGTGCCATCACCGCCGACTCGGTGCCATCCGACGAATGGGAGGAAGTGCGGATCAAGGCCCGCGGCGTGCTCACAGGCCTCGGCGCGGAGTTTCCGGAATCGCCAGTGCTTCCTCCGGGCGCTTCGCGAGCCCCGTTGGATAAGCTGGCCCCATGACTGTTCTGGTGTTCCTCGACGCAGCGCACGGTGACGGCCGGATCGTCGATCCGTCAAAGCCGCAGCTGATGGCCAACGACCTCGGAGCCACCCGCGGGGACGGCATTTTCGAGTCGCTGCTGGCCGTGGACGGCGCATCCCGCAAGGAGCGGGCGCACCTTGACCGACTGGCGTCGTCGGCGGCCGCCCTCGACCTCGCCATCCCGGCGTCCGAGGCCTGGAGCCGTGCCATCCGCACAGCACTGGGTGAGTTCACCGCAGCAGAACCAGGGCACGCCGAGGCCGTGGTCAAACTCGTCGCGACCCGCGGCACCGAAGGCGCAACGGAACCCACCGCCTGGGTCCAGGTCTCCCCCGTCCCTGCCAGCACCCGGCAGCAGCAGGCGGCCGGGGTGAAGGTCCTACTCCTCGAACGGGGCTATGACAGCACCGTCGCGCAGCGCGCGCCGTGGCTGCTTATGGGCGCCAAGACTTTGTCCTATGCCGTCAACATGGCGGCAGTGCGCTACGCGAAGTCCCAGGGCGCCGACGACGTCATCTTTACCTCGTCGGACGGCAAGGTGCTCGAGGGACCCACCTCCACCGTGCTCCTGGCCCGGCGGCGAGGCGACACGAAGACCCTGCAGACGCCGCAGCTCGAAAGCGGCATCCTCCCCGGCACCTCCCAGAGCGCACTCTTCGACGCCGCCCGCAAAAGCGGCTGGGAACTGGGGTACGGCCCCCTGGAGCCACGCCACCTGCTCGAGGCGGACGCCGTCTGGCTGATCTCCAGCGTCCGGCTGTTGACGCCGGTCACGGCGATCGACGGGACACCCGTACCGACGTCGGAGGAGCTCACCCACGAGCTGTCGCAGCTCGTGGACCGGTTCATCTAGCACGAGGTTCCTGTTTCCCCGGTTTCGTTACGCCGTGTTGCCTGCCTGTTTTGCCCGGCGGCGCGCCCTCGTATAGCGTTGTTACACAATCAAGAGTTCCAACCACAGGCCCTGGCCGGTTGGACAGCAACCCTCTCCCGTAGTGGGGTGCTCCAGGTGAAGATTCGGCCTTTCGGGGACTACCCCCGGTCGGCAAGTACGGCGTAACCGCCTCTCGGCCCATTCCGCACTTGTGTCGCCATGCTCCAGATCAGCCATCCCGGGTTCTGCCGCGCCCGGGATCATTCGAAGGAAGACCAATGTCACTGTCCCGAACTCTCCTCGGCGCTACCTCCGTCGCGCTCCTTTCACTCACCGTGGCCTGCGGATCGTCCGCGGGAGACGACACGGTGAGGATCGGCGTCGTCGGCGCCAGCGACCCCTATTGGGCCACCTACACCGATGCGGCCGAAGCAGAAGGCATCGACGTCGAGATCGTCGACTTCGCCGAGTACACCCAGCCCAACCCCGCGTTGACCGAGGGCGAGCTGGACCTCAACCAGTTCCAGCACCTTGTGTACCTCGCGCGCTACAACGTCTCCAGCGGATCGGAGCTGACCCCTGTCGGTTCCACCGCCATCTACCCGCTCGGCCTCTACTCCTCGCAGTATGACTCCGTCGAGGAGATTCCCGAGGGATCGACCGTCGCGGTCCCCAACGACGAGAGCAACCTCTCACGCGCCCTGCTGGTGCTGCAGTCCGCCGGTCTCCTCACCCTGCAGGACGGCGGCAGCGCCTTCTCGACGCTCGACGACATCGACGAAGGCGCATCGAAGGTCACCGTCACCGCTCTCGAAGCTTCCCTGACGCCCACCTCCCTGCCCGACGTCGCCGCCGCGATCATCAACAACGACTTCGTGGAGGACGCAGGGCTGTCCTTCGACGACGCGATCGCCCAGGACGATCCGTCGGATCCCAACGCGGTGCCGTACGTCAACGTCTTCGCCTCGCAGCCCGGCGAGGAGAACAACGAGACCTACCAGAAGCTCGTGGACATCTACCAGAATGACCAGGCAGTGCTCGACGGCGTCCAGGAGACCTCGGGCGGTACCGCGGAGTTCCTCAAGGTCCCTACCCAGGAGCTCAAGGAGTCCCTCGAGAAGGTCGAAGCAGACACCGAAGCACAGGGCTAGTCCATGCCCCTGATTTCGTTGCGGAACGTCACCAAGAGTTTTCCGCCGGCCCGCCGGGGCGGTAGCCCCGTCGTAGCGATCGACAACGTGTCCCTGGACATCGAACCCGGGGAGATCTACGGCGTCATCGGCTACTCGGGTGCCGGCAAGAGCACCCTGGTCCGCCTCATCAACGCGCTCGAGACGACCACCTCGGGCGAAATCGTGGTGGACGGGCAGCAGGTCACCGGTGTGCCCGACCGGCAGCTGAGGAAACTGCGCCTCGACATCGGGATGATCTTCCAGCAGTTCAACCTGTTCAACGCGAAAACGGTCTGGAACAACGTGGCCTACCCGCTGCGGATCGCCGGCCGGAGCAGGGAGGACATCGAGGCGCGCGTCTCGGAGCTCCTGGAGTTCGTCGGGCTGTCGGACAAGGCCTCGAACTACCCGGAGCAGCTGTCCGGCGGACAGAAGCAGCGCGTCGGGATCGCCCGTGCACTGGCGACGTCGCCGAAGATCCTCCTGGCCGACGAGGCGACGTCGGCCCTCGATCCGGAAACCACCCACGAAGTCCTCGGCCTCCTGAGGCGTGTGAACCGGGAACTCGGCATCACGATCGTGGTGATCACGCACGAGATGGACGTGGTCCAGAGCCTCGCCACCAGGGTCGCTGTGATGGACGGCGGGCGCATCGTCGAGCAGGGCGACGTGTTCGACGTCTTCTCGAACCCGCAGCAGGCTCCCTCGCAGCGCTTCGTCTCGACGGTGGTGCGGGGCGTCCCGTCACCCGACGAGGTGGCCGTGCTGCAGGAACGCCACTCCGGGCGGATCGTCACCTTCTCCTTCCGCGACGGCGATTCCTCCCAGGCCTCGGTCTTCCTCGACCTGGCCGGCGCCGGCATCGAGTTCGAACTGATCTACGGCGGCATCAACGACATCCGCGGGCGGGCGTTCGGGCACCTGACGCTCGCGCTGGTGGGACCCGCCCCCGCCATCGACTCCGTGCTCGACGCCATGCGCACACGGATCAACGTAAAGGAGCTTGCCTGAAATGGATGAGCTGATACCGCTGACTCCCCAGCTATGGGAAGCAACCTACGAGACGCTGTACATCGTGGGGCTGAGCCTGTTCTTCGGTGGGCTCGGGGGGCTGCTGCTCGGGCTCGGGCTCTACACGACCCGGCCGGGCAGCCTCCTCGGGAACCGGGCGGTGTTCGGCACACTGAACGTCCTGGTGAACATCTTCCGGCCCATCCCGTTCATCATCTTCCTCGCTGCCGCACAGCCGCTCGCGAGGGCTGTGACCGGCACGGGAATCGGCAACAGTGCCATCATCTTCACGCTGTCGCTCGCTGCGGCCTTCGGCATCAGCAGGATCGTCGAACAGAACCTGCTCACCGTGCAGCCCGGCGTGATCGAGGCGGCGCGCTCACTGGGCGCCGGGCGGCTGAGGATCATCCTCACCATCATCATTCCCGAAGCGCTGGGGCCGCTGATCCTCGGCTACACGTTCATCTTCGTGGCGCTCGTGGACATGTCCGCCGTCGCCGGTTATGTGGGTGGCGGGGGTCTCGGCAACTTCGCGATCCAGTACGGGTACCGCCAGTTCAATCCGGTGGTCACATGGGCGGCCGTTCTCGTGATCATCCTGCTGGTCCAGGCCGTCCAGTTCCTCGGCAACTCGCTCGCACGGAAGGCACTCCGGCGCTGAGCGGCGCCGGCGGACTCTCCGCCCTCAGGACAGGAGGAAGGTCCAGGTGCCGGCCAGCACCGCGGCCGTTGCCGCCCCGGCAGCGATGCCGAGCCCGACGGCGGCGACCCACGCATCCACGGGGCTGAACGTGCTCTTCCGGGCCCAGGTCCGCTCGGCCGCACCGAACCCGCGGGCCTCCATCGCGACGGCCAGCCGCGTGGCGCGCCGGATCGCCTGAACGATGAGGCCGAAGGCCTGGCCCAGGAAGTTACGGGTGCGCACCAGCGCGTTGCCCTCCGCGCCTGCGCCCCGGGCGTGGCGCGCGAGTCCGAGGGTCTGCCACTGTTCCACCAGTAGACCCACCAGGCGAACGGCCGCGAGCGCGCCGAGCACGAACCGGTGCGGCGCGTGCAGCTTCTGGGCGAGGGCATCGGCGAGGTCGGTGGGGTCCGTGGATACCGCCAGGAAGATGCCGGGCAGCGCCAGCGCGAGCCCGCGGAGTCCGATCGCGATGCCCGCAGCAACAGAGCCCTCGGTGAAGAGGACCGGACCGACGTGCAGCAGGACGGCGCCCGTCTTTTCCGCGAGCAGCGCCGTTCCGTAGGCGGCGACCAGCGCCGCGATGAGCAGGGGCCAGGCCCGCAGCAGCAACCCGCGCATACTGATGCCGAGCAACGGCATCAGCAGAATCTCGAACGTCAGGGCCACCGCCGCGCTGACCCAGTCGATGCTGAGCATCACCACTCCCGTGATCACTACGGCCGCGAAGAGTTTGGACAGCGGATTCGCGCGGATCAGCACGCTGTTCCCCGCCAGGGAGGGGGTCAGCAGGTCGCTGCTCACGGCGTCCCACGCTGAACAACGCCGCCGGCCCGCACGTCCAGAATGCGGTTGCCGAGCGCCTCGGTGAAGTCGGCGTCGTGGGTGACCGACACGACACAGCCGCCCCCGCTGACCAGTCCGCGCAGCAGGCCGACGAGCTCCGCCCAGGTGACGGCGTCCTGTCCGAACGTCGGTTCGTCAAGCACCAGGATGTCGGGGCTGGTCGCGAGCATGGTGGCCACCGACAGCCGCCGCTTCTCGCCACCGGACAGCGTGAAGGGATTCGCCGTGAGGAGGTGAACGAGGCGGAGCCGTTCGGCGAGGTCGCTGGTGCGGGGGCGGAAGGACGACTCCGGTTCGCGGGTGACGCGGCGCGGCCCGAACTCCAGTTCATCGGCCACCGTGGAGGTGAGGAACTGGTGCTCGGGCTCCTGGAAGACCGTGCCGATACGCTGCACGAGCTCCGCTGATCTCCACCGTGCAGGATCGGCTCCTGCTCCGCATTCCAACAACGCTTCTGCTGTGACCCGTCCCCGCCGGGGTTTCAGGAGCCCGGCCAGGGTGAGGGCCAGTGTCGATTTTCCTGCTCCGTTGGGGCCGACAATGCTGAGAGCCGATGCCGCGCTCAGCTCGAGGTCCACCCCCGTCAGGACCTCCGCACCGCGTCGGGTCCGTGCCACCGCGAGTCCGCGCGTGGACAGCAGCGGGTCCCCGGCGGTACCGGGCAGATGACCCTCCACCTCCGGTTTCCAGCCAGGCACCCATACCCCGGCTCCCGCGAGGCTTCGTCGCGCGGCTTCTTCTCCCAGGACCTCCGCCGGAGTGCCGTCGGCGAGGATTCCGCCGTCGGGGCCGAGCACCACCACGCGGTCGACGACGTTCGCCCACACCTCCACACGGTGTTCGACCACCACGAGCGTTGCGGCGGTCCTCTCCAGTACCCGGACAACGGCGTCCCGCACCTCGATCACGCCCTGCGGGTCGAGGTTCGCGGTGGGTTCGTCGAGCAGCAGCAGCCCCGGCTGCATGGCCAGGACCGATGCGAGTGCGAGCCGCTGTTTCTGCCCCCCGGACAGCGCTGACGTGGACCTATCGAGCGGCACGTCCAGTCCGACGTCGTCGAGCGCACGGTGAACGCGTTTCCAGATCTCGGCGCGCGGAACCGCAAGGTTCTCCGCACCGAAGGCCACTTCATCGCCCACCCGCGCGAGGACGACCTGCGAGTCGGGATCCTGCAGCACCAGCCCGGCTCGGCCGCGCCGGGAGGCGGGGCTCCCGCCGTCGAGCAGGAGGCTGCCCTCCTGCTCGCCCTCGTCGTCGTTGCCGAGCACGCCGGCCAGGGCGGCAAGGAGCGTGGATTTTCCCGCACCG
The DNA here is from genome assembly GCF_000520555.1 of Arthrobacter sp. Br18. Taxonomy (GTDB): domain Bacteria; phylum Actinomycetota; class Actinomycetes; order Actinomycetales; family Micrococcaceae; genus Arthrobacter_D. Next base: position 24,012 of record NZ_KI914878.1, read on the forward strand.
GACGCACCGAGCAGCAGCACCCGCTCGCCCGGCTGGATATCGAGGTCGAGCTTCCGCACCGCGAATCGGCTGCGGCCCGCGTGCCGCCACCCCCAGTTCGAGGCGGTGACGGCAACGGGATCGGTGGAGTACCGGATCACACGTCGGCCGTGCGGCCCGCGGCGAAGGAGGACAGCACACCGGTTTTGGCGAGTCCCCGCATGGCGAGCCAGGACAGTGCGCCTGCGATTCCGACGCCGGAAATGGCGGCGAAGAGCACATAAAGGAGCTGCCAGTCGACGGCCCAGAGTGCGTTGTAGAGAATGTTCTCGCTGATTGCGAGCGCCAGGCCGGCGCCGAGCCCCGCGAGGAGTGCGACGCCGAGGTTCCAGCGCCGGTAGAGGAACAGCAGGAACACGAGCTCGGCACCGAGCCCCTGGATTGCGCCGGAGAGGATCACGAGGAGACCCCACTGGGTGCCGAGGGCCATCGACACGATTGCGGCCAGGACCTCGCAGTAGATGGCTGCGCCGGGTTTGCGGATGATGAGCCCGCCGAGCACGCCGGCAATCAGCCACCCGCCCACGTACAGGCCGCCGATGGGCGGGAAGGCAGCGGTGATGCCGCTGATGAGCGAATAGCCCGCGGACCAGGCGAAGAAGACGACGCCGACTGCGACCGCGATGACCGAAGCCACCACGATGTCCACGACGCGCCATTCGAGGCTGCGGCTTCGGTTGCCCGGAAGGGTCTTGATTGTTGCCATGGTTCGAAATCCTCCTGAGGTACAGGAGGGGAGAGTGCATCGGCGAGAGAAAAATCCCCTCGGAAACACTCCGAGAACTCGACTCCCTTCGCCGGTACTAACCGGATCAGGTTCGAGGGTCTGCGGCTGTCCGCACTCTCAGCGCCCGCTTCCGGCAGCAGTAGCTGCGAAGGAACGGCGCTCCCCTGTCGTATGTGTTTGATGAAGCGCTTCGATCCTACACCGCGGTGGGTTTTCCCCGGCTGGCGTGACGCCGCCGGGCGGCCTATATTCTTTCCTGGCGCCGGCTCAAGCGTGTGTAGCCGATGGCCGCGAGGATCCCTGCTGTGGCTTCTGCTGCTGCGGTGAGGGTTTTGCTGGCGTACCAGACGGGTTCGTACATGGAGGGAATCGGTCCGATCGCGGGGATCTGGATGTATCGGTACAGCACCACGGCCGCCAGCGCTGATAGCGCCACGACCGCGGCGGCCGCATACGCTGCCCGGCTTCCCCGAACCAGGACGTACAGAGCAGCGAGGACGGCGACGACGGCCTGGATGCGGAACAGGGTGCCTCCACCGATCCCGGCCGGGTAGGCCTGCTGGAATCCGGGGGCGAGCTGGAAGTGGATGACCGCGCTGACGATCAGGCCCGCGGCGATGAGGACCCGCAGCGCCACCAGCACCGGCCGATTACGCGCCTGCCCCCTGAGAGCTGAACCTCGCCCGTCGGCGGGTTCAGCTCTCCTGCTCTGGGCAGCGCCGTCCGCCTTACTCATCCGATGACCAGGGTTCCGGACATGTCGGGGTGATAGGTGCAGATCACGGCGT
>NZ_KI914879.1:0-4786 GCF_000520555.1 Arthrobacter sp. Br18
CCAGCTGGAAGTCGGGGGACACGGCTGTGTCGGCTGTCATCGACGCCACTGATACACCTTCCGTTCCGGGTTGCTTTACCCTCTGTCCAACTCCTCTGCACCTCCGCTTATTCCTCCAAGTACTCCCCCAAACGGCTCCGGCCCCGCGCAGACACCCGCAGGCGCGGGAGAAGAGGATCGCCGCACCCGCCGGTCGCATGTAAAACTAGACTCAGCGTGCCCAGTAAGTTCCCAGACATTTCGAAAACCGGCGCTGACCCGTCGGCAACCAGGAGGCAGTTGTGACCCTTGTCCGCGTTATCGCCCGACCACTCATCGCCAGCAGCTTTGTTTTCTCAGGGGTTGAGCGCCTGCGGAATACCAGCGCCACTGCAACCCAGCTCGCGCCTGTCCTGAAGACAGTCGCCAAGGCAGTACCGTCGGCTGCTGCCATCACGGGCAACGAGAAGCAGGTGGCTCAGCTGCTGGGCGCCACGCAGGTCGGCGCGGGCCTGTTGCTCGCCATCGGCAGGTTCTCCCGCCTTGCTGCCACCCTCCTGGCCGTGACCGCAGCAGTGAACACGCTGGCCGACTTCAACGCCGCCGACTCGTCGACACCCGAGGCGCGCAAGACCCGTCGCAGCCAGCTGCTCAAGAACCTTTCGCTCATCGGAGCCGTACTCCTCGCCGCCGTCGACACCAACGGACGCCCCGGCATCGTGTGGCGGGCCGAGCACTTCGCCACCGGCGCGAGGAAAAACGCCGTCGGCATCAGCAAGGATGCGCGCAAGCAGCTGAAGAAGGCCGATTCCGCCGTCCGCAGGACCGCCGCCGACGTGGTGGGTTCATAACTGGCATGAACGACGCATCGGGCGGCGCCACCGGCACCGCACAGGGAACCGCCCGAAAGCTCTGGCCGGCGCCGCCCGCAGCGGCGCCGGTCGACGCCGCACTCGAGGTGCCCGGCTCCAAATCGCTCACCAACCGCTACCTGATCCTCGCCGCGCTCGCCGACGGACCGAGCATGCTCCGCAATCCCCTGCATTCCCGCGACTCCGCCCTCATGGTGGCTGCCCTCCGGTCACTCGGCGCGGTCGTCACGGAAATAGCAGGGAAAGGCGCCTACGGTCCGGATCTGCGGATCGAACCGCTCCGAGTGGAGCCACAACCATTCCCGTCACCGCGGCACGTAGACTGCGGGCTCGCCGGTACCGTGATGAGGTTCGTCCCCCCACTCGCCGCCCTCCTCGAAGGGCCCACGTCCTTCGATGGCGACCCTCATGCACGGCAACGGCCGATGGCTGCCATCATCGAGTCCCTGCGAGGCCTCGGCATGACCGTCGACGACGACGGTTCAGGCTCACTCCCCTTCACCGTGCAGGGCGCGGGAACCGTGGACGGCGGGCATCTGGTCATCGATGCGGCCGCTTCATCCCAGTTCGTGTCGGCCCTGCTCCTCGTCGGAGCCCGGTTCACCCGGGGGCTACACCTTGAACACGTGGGCAAGCCCGTGCCGAGCCTCGACCACATCACCATGACCGCGGAGGTCCTCCGGTCGGTCGGCGTCATCGTGGACACGTCCGTTCCCGACCACTGGATTGTCCCGCCCGGGCCGATCGCCGCCTTCGACACCCGGGTGGAACCCGACCTGTCGAACGCAGGCCCTTTCCTCGCTGCGGCGCTGGTGACCCGGGGAACCGTGCGCATTCCGGACTGGCCGTCCGGCACCACGCAGGTCGGTGACCAGTGGCGCGACATCCTCACCCGGATGGGAGCCTCGGTGGAGCTCATCGAAGGCACCCTGACCGTCACCGGCGGACCGGCCATCCGGGGCGGCCTCTTCGCCGACACCAGTGAGCTGGCCCCCACCGTGGCAGCACTGTGCGCGCTCGCGGATTCGCCCTCGACTCTCACGGGCATCGCCCACCTCCGGGGCCACGAGACCGATAGGCTGGCCGCGCTCGCCACCGAAATCAACGCCCTCGGCGGGAACGTGCAGGAAACTGCTGATGGGCTCGTCATCACGCCCGCTGCCCTGCACGGCGGAACGTTCCGCACGTACGACGACCACCGGATGGCCACTGCGGGTGCAATTCTCGGGCTTGCCGTCGACGGCATCGAGATCGAGAATATCGGCACCACCGCCAAGACGATGCCGGAATTTCCCGAACTGTGGCTCGGGCTGGTGAGGACCGGCGCAGCCCAATCACCGACCAGTCCAGGCGCCGCCGGTGCTGCGGAGACGACAGCCGGGAGTACCCCACGTGGCTGAGGCAGGAAATCGCCGCGGATCCCGTGCCTGGGATGAGTCCGACGTCCGGATCCGCCCCAACAAGAAAGGCACTCGGCCGCGCACCAAGAACCGACCGGCCTACGACGACGCCGTGACGGGCCGCATCGTCACCGTCGACCGCGGGCGGTACACCGCCGTCGTGGACGAGGACACTTCCGGCGAGCGGCTCATAGTCGCGGCGCGGGCGCGCGAACTGCGGCGCAGCGCCGTCGTCGCGGGTGACCTGGTGGCGCTGGTCGGCGATCTGTCCGGCGGACCAGACTCCCTGGCGCGTCTGGTCCGCGTCGAGGAACGCCGAACCGTCCTGAGGCGCAGCGCGGACGACTCGGATCCGATCGAACGCGTGGTCGTCGCCAACGCGGACCAGCTCGTGATCGTCGTTGCGGCGGCCAATCCCGAACCGCGCACGGGCTTCATCGACCGCGCGCTGGTGGCCGCCTACGACGCCGGCATCGCGCCGCTGCTCTGCATCACCAAGGCCGACATCCGGGATCCGGCGGAACTGCTGGCGAACTACGAACACCTGGATCTCCGGGTGATCATCAGTGGGACGGCCACCGACACCGGAGGAATCGAGGCCACGTCCGACGACGGGGCGTCGGCGAGGCTGTCCCACCCCGCTGTCGACGCTCTCCGGCAGGAGCTCGACGGCCAGGTCAGCGTGCTCCTCGGACATTCCGGCGTCGGCAAGTCCACCATGGTCAACGCGCTGACGGGCTCCACGCGTGCCACGGGAGGGGTGAACGCGGTGACCGGGCGCGGACGCCACACGTCGTCGTCGGCCATTGCCCTGAAGGCCGCGGATTCCGCTGCCGGGACCTGGATCATCGATACCCCCGGCATCCGCTCCTTCGGCCTCGCCCACGTCGAGGCGGACCGGATCCTCCAGGCCTTCCCGGACCTTGAACCTGGCACCGAACGGTGCGAGCGGGGCTGCAAGCACGACGACCAGGCGGTGGACTGCGGCCTTGACGGGTGGGTTGCCGAGGGGTCCGCGGGCGAGTCGGGTCCGGTGCGCCTCGCCTCCCTGCGGCGCCTGCTCAGCGCTGGAATGTCCGACGCCCGGGCCCAGACGATGGACACCAAGGAACTGGGCACCCAATAGACTCTGTTAGGCTTATATGCAGTTGTTGTGTTGCGCATTTATTTCAAGCCTTGATCCTCCAACTGGAGTTCGAAAGCTTTTTTGATAAGCGAAGACGAACACCACGACGAGCGCCCCGAAGTACGGGAACTGCTCTCACAAGGTAAGGAAAACAAAATGGCTACAGGTACAGTCAAATGGTTCAACGCTGAAAAGGGCTTTGGTTTCATCGCTCCCGAAGACGGCGGCGCCGACGTATTCGCACACTTCTCCGCTATCAACTCGAACGGCTTCCGTTCACTCGAAGAGAACCAGAAGGTCAACTTCGAGACCACCCAGGGCCCCAAGGGCCCCCAGGCCGAGAACATCACCGTTCTCTAAGGTCCAGAACCTCCGGCCGCCCACGTGCGGTCCACCAAGGGTCACCAACACGGCATCCGCCGCTGGTGGCCCTTGGTCGTTTAAGCACGCCAGACGATAGGTTGAGGGAATGACTTTTGTCCAGAGCTACAACGACGATCTGCGCCTCGCCCACATCATGGCCGACTCCGTGGACGACCAGACCATGTCGCGTTTCAAGGCACTGGATCTCAGAATCGAAACGAAACCGGACCTGACTCCCGTCACCGACGCCGACAAATCGGCCGAGGAGGCCATCCGGGGGCAGCTCTCCCGCGCGCGTCCCCGCGACGCGGTGCTGGGCGAGGAATTCGGCAGCACCGGGGCTGGATCCCGTCGCTGGATCATCGACCCCATCGACGGCACCAAGAACTTCGTCCGCGGCGTTCCGGTCTGGGCCACGCTGATCGCGCTCGTGGACAACGGGCGGCCCGTCGTCGGGCTGGTCAGTGCGCCGGCCCTCGGCAAGCGGTGGTGGGCGGCAACGGGGACCGGCGCGTTCACCGGGAAGTCCCTGGCCGCCGCAACGCGCCTGCGGGTCTCCAACGTCTCACGACTGCAGGACGCCTCGCTGTCCTACTCGAGCCTTTCGGGCTGGCGGACCCGCGGATCGCTCCCGGAGTTCGTCAACCTCACGGACCAGGTGTGGCGGACGCGCGCCTACGGCGACTTCTGGTCCTACTGCCTGGTGGCTGAGGGTGCGGTCGATATCGCCTGCGAGCCCGAACTCAACCTGCACGACATGGCTGCGCTGGTACCCATCGTCACCGAGGCCGGCGGGCGTTTCACCTCGCTCGACGGCGTGGACGGGCCCTTCGGCGGCAACGCCCTCGCCACCAACGGCACACTGCACAGCGAGGTGCTCCGGACCCTGAACCCGGACGTCGACGACCTCCTCTAGCTGATCGACAGCAGAACCCCTCCCATGCCCTCCACGCCCCCGACTCCCCGCAGCGGACCGCGAATCCCCGCGCAACGCCGGACCGACCTGGCCCGGGGCTACCGGACCGGCAGCAGCCGCTATGACAGGG
>NZ_KI914879.1:4886-25146 GCF_000520555.1 Arthrobacter sp. Br18
GCCGCTATGACAGGGTGCGGCCGGGGTACCCCGCCGCGAGCGCCGACTGGCTCCTTCCACCCGGCGCGACGACCGCGGCCGACGTCGGCGCGGGTACAGGATTGTTCACGCAGCTCCTGGTGGAGCGCGGCCTGGGAGTGACGGCCGTCGATCCCTCGGCGGACATGCTGTCAGTGCTTCGGGAACGGGTTCCGGCCGTCGACATCCGAGCGGGTAGGGCCGAGGACACCGGACTCGCGTCCGGATCCGTCGACCTCGTCACCGTCGCCCAGGCCTGGCACTGGTGCGAGCCCGAGGCCGCCGCCAAGGAGGCCGCACGGATCCTCATTCCGGGGGGCACCCTGGCGGTCCTGTGGAACCAGTTGGATGTGGGCATTCCCTGGGTCCACCGCCTCTCGAGGATCATGCATGCCGGAGATGTCTACTCGCCTGGCTATGTGCCGGACTTCGGTGCGTCCTTCGCCGCACCCGAGGGACGACAGGAGCGCTGGGCACAGAAGCTCACTGCGTCCGACGTCGTCGACCTTGCCCGCTCGAGGGCCTACTACCAGCGCGCTGATGCTGCGACCCGCGCGAAGGTGGAGCGGAACCTCTCCTGGTACCTGCACGACTACCTCGCCTTCCCCGCGGACGGCGAGCTGACGCTTCCCTATTTCACCTCCGCCTGGCGGGCGCGGTCAAGGGTCTGAGGCTGTCGCTTTTCGGCACACCTAAGGCGTATGTTTAGGTATGCCGAAATACTCCTTCGGGAGAGGAATGGGCGCAGCCCTCCTGTCGCTGGCCCTGCTGCTCTCCGCCTGTTCGCCGCCTGCCGGGGCGCTGCCGGCTGGGGATGAGCACCGCGATGACCGTCCGGTGGTCATCACCACCTTCACGGTCCTCGCAGACCTCGCGGACGACGTGGGGGGTGGCCACGTCCGCGTGGAGTCCATCACCAAGGTGGGAGCCGAGATCCATGGGTACGAGCCGACGCCGTCGGACCTTGTTCGCGCCCAGGACGCCGATCTCATCCTCGACAACGGGCTCGGCCTCGAGCGCTGGTTCGAGCGGTTCCTGCTGTCGGTCGAGGTACCCCACGTGGTCCTGTCGGACGGCGTGGAGCCTCTGGACATCCGTTCCGGCGACTACGAAGGCCTGGCGAACCCGCACGCGTGGATGTCGCCGCTGGCCGCCCAGACCTACGTCGACAACATCGTCACCGCGCTCTCGGAGCTCGACCCCGGACACGCCGCCGATTTCGAACGCAACGGGACGCGCATCAAGGGGGAGCTCGCCGCCCTCCTCTCCGGGCTGCGCAAGGATGTCGCCGCGAACCCGGCCGCGGCACTCGTGACCTGCGAAGGGGCATTCTCCTACCTGGCCCGTGACGCCGGACTGCAGGAGGCGTTCATCTGGCCGGTCAACTCGGACACCGAGGGCACGCCGCGGCAGATCCGCGGGGTCATCGGGTTCGTGGAGGACAACGACGTCCCGGTGGTGTTCTGCGAATCGACGGTCAACCCATCCGCCCAGCAGCAGGTCTCCCTGGCGACCGGAGCGCGCCTCGAGGGCCCCCTGTACGTCGATTCGCTGTCGGGACCGGAGGGACCCGTCCCCTCCTTCCTCGACCTGCTGCGCTACGACATCCGCATCATCTCGGAAGGATTGAACCAGTGAGCCTGCCGGCACCCGCGCGAGATTCCGCACCAGCCGCCGCGCTGCACGTGACGGACCTCACCGTCACCTACAACGAGGTGCCGGCCCTCGACGCCGTTGACCTGACGCTGGACAGCGGGCTGATCTGCGGCCTCATCGGCGTCAACGGATCCGGGAAGTCGACGCTGTTCAAGACGCTCATGGGACTCGTCGAGCCGCAGGCGGGAAGCATCGCGCTCTTCGGCATGCCTCACCGGCAGGCACGACGCAGCGGGCTGGTGGCCTACATGCCACAGGCCGAGGACGTCGACTGGAACTTCCCGGTATCCGTGAACGACGTCGTCGCGATGGGCCGGTACGGGCATCTGGGAGCCACGCGGCGGCTGCGCCAGGCGGATCATGCCGCGGTGGGCGCCGCCCTGGAGAAGGTGGGCCTGGAATCCCTGCGCAAGCGGCAGATCGGGGAACTCTCGGGCGGCCAGCGCAAGCGCGCCTTCATCGCCCGAAGTATCGCCCAGGAGGCACAGCTCCTGTTGCTGGACGAGCCTTTCGCGGGCGTGGACCGCTCGAGTGAGGCAACCATGACCGTCCTCCTCAAGGAACTCCGGGACGAGGGCCGTTCGGTGCTGGTCTCGACACACAACCTCGCCGGCATTCCGGAGCTGTGCGACACCGCTGTCCTGCTTCACCAACGGGTCCTGGCGCACGGCACCCCCGCCGACGTCCTGACCTCGGAAAACCTCGCCAGGGCCTTCGGCACTATGGGATCGGACAACTGACATGGATATTCTTCCCTGGCTGACGGAACCGCTGCAGTACGGCTTCCTGACCCGGGCACTGCTGGTCACTCTGGCCGCCGCCGTCGTCTCCGCCGTGCTGTCCTGCTGGCTGATCCTCATGGGCTGGTCCCTCATGGGCGATGCCGTGTCCCATGCCGTGCTTCCCGGAGTCGCCCTGGCCTATATCGTGGGCATCCCGTTCTCCATCGGAGCGTTCATCTTCGGCGCGGGAGCAGTGGCTCTCATCGGTGCCGTGCGGGCCACCACCAAGCTCAAGCCGGACACGGTGATCGGCGTCGTCTTCACTGCCCTTTTCGCGGCAGGCCTCGCGATCGTCTCCAGCACCCCCGCGCAGGTCGATCTCATGCACATCCTGTTCGGCAATGTCCTGGGCGTCACCAGCAGCGAGCTGTGGCAGGTCCTCATCCTGGGAGCCGTGACCCTCGCCGTCGTGCTGTTCAAACGCCGGGACCTCACGCTGCTGGCCTTCGACCGCACGCACGCCCACGTGATTGGACTCAACACGAGGTTCCTCTCCGCCCTGCTGCTCGGACTGCTGGCTCTCAGCGTGGTGGTGGGCCTCCAGGCTGTGGGCATCATCCTGGTGGTGGCCATGCTGATCACCCCCGGCGCCACCGCCTTCCTGCTCACCCGGAGCTTCGACCACATGCTGGTGCTCGCGGTCGGAATCACCGTGGCAGCCGCGGTAGCGGGCGTCTACGCGAGCTACTACCTCGACATCTCCACCGGGGCCGCCGTGGTCCTTTCGCAATCCCTGGTCTTCACCGCGGTCTACCTGTTCGCACGGCCGAACGGACTGCTGTGGCAGCAGCGACGGCGCCGCATCCGCCGTCGCCGGACAGCGGCAGCCCCGCCTCCCCCAACGCGCGCAGCCTCCTCCACCACCGCAGCCGCACCACTGGGGAAGAGCTGACGTGTCGGCCAGGAAGGGGGCGGTGCACAGCATCGATTCATCAAGCGTGCAGGATTACGTCAAGACCATCTACGGGTTCACCGAGTGGCAGGAAACCCCTATCACGGCGTCACAGCTTGCGGTGCGTCTGGCCGTCGCCAACTCCTCGGTGACGGGAATGGTGGCGAAGCTTGTCGAGCTGGGGCTCGCACGGCATGAAAAGTACGGCCCCATCACCCTCACCCCCGCCGGCCTGGCGCTCGGCCTGGCAATGGTGCGCCGGCACCGCCTGATCGAAACCTTCCTCGTGGACCACCTCGGATACAGCTGGGACGAGGTCCACGATGAAGCGGAACTACTGGAGCACTCGGTGTCCGACACCTTCATCGAGCGGCTGGACCGGAAGCTGGGCCACCCCGTGCGGGATCCGCACGGTGATCCCATCCCGACCCCGAATGGCTTGATCTCCCGGCCCGACGCCGTGCGCCTGGATTCCCTCGACGACGGCCACCGCGCGCGCGTGGCGCGGATCAGCGACGACAACCCGGCAGTCCTCAAATTCCTTGCCGGCCATGCAGTGGGTCTTGACACTCCCCTGCTGGTGTCGGGGCGCGGACCGTTCGGCGCGCTGCTGACTGTTGCTGTCGGCGACGGGCCGGGCTCAGCGACGCTGCAGCTCGGTGGGGAACTTGTGGCCGCACTGTGGGTGGAGAGCCTCGGAACTCACGAGGGCTGCACCGTGGCGACTGTTTAGCCGCGTACACCTACAGCGCGAGCACCACCGCCAGCCCGACGGCGGCCGCAGCCAGCGCCGCACCCGCAGTGCCCAGCGCATAGGCAAGGGCGGCGAGGTAATTCCCTGATCGGATCAGCCGCACGGTGTCCAGGCTCGCCGTGCTGAACGTGGTGAAGCCTCCGAGGAAGCCGGTTCCCGCCACCACATGAGCGCCCTGCGCGAGGTCTCCGCGCAGCGCCAAGCCGGCAAGAACTCCCAGAAAAAACGATCCCGTGACGTTGATCAGCAGGATCCCCAGGGGAAAGGTGCCTCCGACGCGCTCCCGCACCGCGCCGTCGACCAGGAAGCGCGCCGCTGCTCCGGCTCCCCCGGCCAGCGCCGTCAGCAGGACGACGAGCACGCTCACTGTGCCTGCTCCGGTCCGGCCGCGGTGCGACCATCCGGGGAGCTGACGTCCGGCTCATTGCCGCGCCACCAGGACGCGGCTGCCACTCCCGCCGCCGCGCAGGCGATGCCGCCGACCAGGCTCAGTGCAACGTACACCGCTGCCAGTGCCGGGCGGCCGGCGCCGAGCAGGCTCACCGCCTCGAAGGCGAAGGCGCTGTAGGTGGTGAAGGCGCCGAGGAATCCCGTTCCAGCGCCCAGCCGCAGGACATCGGCGCGCCCGGCGTTCCGGGGGAAGACCAGCGACTCCAGCAGGACGCCGAGGAGGAAGGACCCCCCCAGGTTGACGAGCAGGGTCGGCAGCGGCCAGCCCCCGGTCGCCGGCACTGCCAGCGACACACCATAACGAGCCAGCGTGCCGAGGATGCCCCCTGCCAGCACGAGAGCCACGAAGGCCGGCCGGTGATGGAGCGCAACCGGCGAGTTCGGGGGACGCACCGGTTCACCTGGGCCAGACGGGGTCATGGTGGCACTCTAACCGAAGCACGGACAGGGGGATGAACAGGCGCACGGGCACGGAACGGCCAGACGCACGGACAGGCGCATCGACAAGGGCAGGCAAGACCGGCCCCTGCCGCGACCCAGTGCCTGCCCGCAGCGGATCGATCCCTAGACTGGGACGGACCGCACCCGCGCAATGGGAGGCCCGCATGACAACGCTCGGCATCGAAGAGGAATACCTGCTCCTGGAACCAGCCTCAGGGCTGCCCATGCACTGCGCCACGGACGTGCAGCACCTGCTGGCACGCTTGCCCGGCCTCAGCGACGACGACATCCAGCGCGAGCTGCTGAGCTGCCAGATCGAGACTGCAACCCCGGTGTGCGAGACGCTGACGCAGGCCGAGGAATCGCTCCTGAACTTCCGGCGGCAGCTGGCAGCAGCCGCCGGGGAGTGCGGGGCGCTTGCTGCGCCGACAGCAACGGCGCCGCGGATCGGGCAGCACTACCCGGAACTGACGGACAAGCAGCGGTACCGTGACCTCCAGCTCAGCGCTCCGGGCATTGTCGGCGACCAGTTCGTCAACGGCCTCCACGTGCACGTAGGGATACCGGACAAGGAATCCGGTATCCAAGCCCTCAACCGGATCCGGCCCTGGCTTCCGATCATCACGGCACTGAGCACCAATTCCCCTTACTGGATGGATCGTGACAGCGGTTTCGGTAGCTGGCGGGTCATCCACTACCGGCGCTGGGCGGTACAGGGCATTCCCCCGCTGTTTGCCGACGCCGCGGACTACGAGCGGCGCATCGGACAGCTCGAGGAGACGGGTGCCATCATCGACCGCGGCGTGCTGACCTGGGTAGCCCGGTTGTCGGAAACCTACCCCACCCTCGAGGTGCGCACGGGCGATGCCCAGCTCGAAGCCCAGGATTCGGTGCTGCTCGCCGCCCTGGTCCGCGGGCTCGTCACGACGGCGATCTCCGCAGCCCGTGCCGGCGCCCGCCTGCCCGCTCCGGACCCCGAACTGCTCGACGCCTCCCTCTGGCAGGCCGCGCGGGACGGCCTGACCGCCCACGCCATGGACCCGGAGACGGGCGTCCGCATGCCGGCCCGCCAGCGCCTCAGTGAACTGCTGGAGTTCATCGGCTCGGCGCTCGATGCGGAGGGTGACACCGCCTGGGTGGAATCGGCGCTCACCCGGCTGGAGGCGCAGGGCACCGGAGCTGAGCGCCAGCGCAGGGCCATGCGCGACGCCGGCATGCCCGGGCTGCTCGCGCTGTACCGGGATTCTCTGACGAACGAGCACTGAGCACCCTGCCGTCCCGGGGCCGACAACCCCATGCTGGTCGGTAGCGCCAATTAGCCAAGGGCGGCAGCCGGGTCAGTTCCGCTCGAATACGCGCACTTCCCACGGCCGCAGCTGACCGGGCGATCCGGCGTCGTAATTCCCCAGGAGCAGCCCGGAGGTTCCTCCGATGTCCTCCAGACCCGCCAGTGACAATCCGTCCCCGGAGACGTTCCCGAGGACCCGGATCGTCCGGGAGCCGAGAGTCCGCGTGAAGGCGTACAGCGCGGGATGATCCTCGTGCTGCAGGTCGAAACGGCCGAGGCGCACCACGTCGTTGTCGTGGCGGAGTGCGATGAGCTGCTGATAGAAGCGGTAGACGGATTTCTCCGCGGCGCGGTCGGCGTCGGCATTGATAACGGTGTAGTTGGGGTTCACGGCGAGCCAGGGCGTGCCGGAGGTGAACCCCGCGTGCTGCGCGTCCGACCACTGCACCGGGGTGCGGGCGTTGTCCCTGCTCATGATCCGCAGGGCCGCGAGGGCGTCCGCCTCGGTTACTCCCAGCTCTGTGGTGGCCTCCCGGAACCAGTTCACCGACTCGAGGTCCTGGAAGTCGTCCACCGAGGTGAAGGGGACGTTGGTCATGCCCAGTTCCTCGCCCTGGTAGATGTAGGGCGTTCCGCGGTGCAGGTGAAGCAGCGCGGCCCAGAGGGTGGCCGATTCGTAGCGGAAGGCGGCGTCGTCCCCGAAGCGTGAAACCAGCCGCGGCTGGTCGTGGTTATTGAGGTAGAGGCTGTTCCAGCCGGTCTCGGCCAGGCCCTTCTGCCAGCGGTTCCACGACGTCTTGAGGTCCAGCAGGTCCAGGCCGCGGTAGTCCCACTTGCCCCCCGGCCCCTGGTCGAGGCTGACGTGTTCGAACTGGAACACCATGTCAACTTCCCGGCGCGCCGGGTCCGTGAAAAGCTTCGCGTCATCGATCGTCACTCCGGGCATCTCGCCGACGGTGATCAGGTCGGCCTTGCGCCCGTCGAACACGGCGAGCGTCATCTCGTGAAGGAACTCGTGGATGCGCGGTCCGGACATGAAGTGCGGGCTACCGTCGCCCCACAGCTGACCGGCCGGCACACTACCGTCGGGCAGCGTTGTGTCCTTGGAAATGAAGTTGATGACGTCCATACGGAAGCCGTCGACGCCGCGGTCGAACCACCAGTTCATCATGGTGTAGACGGCGCCGCGCACCTCCGGGTTCTCCCAGTTGAGGTCCGGCTGTTCCGGCGCGAAAAGATGCAGGTAGTACTAATCGCTCTCCGGATCGAGGGTCCACGCCGGGCCGCTGAAGGCGGATCCCCAGTTGCTCGGCTCGGCGCCCCGCTCCCCTGCAGTGAAACCTTCGCGGGCATCGCGCCACCAGTACCAGTCGCGCTTGGGGTTATCCGGCGACGAAGCCGACTCGAGGAACCAGGGGTGCCGGCTGGAGGTGTGGTTGACCACGAGGTCCATGACCAGCTTCATGCCGCGCTCGTGAACACCGGCCAGAAGGGCGTCGAACTCCTCGAGCGTCCCGAAGACAGGGTCGATTTCCTGGTAGTCGCTGATGTCATAGCCGTTGTCGTGCTGGGGAGATTCGTAGATGGGCGAGAGCCAGAGAACGTCGACGCCGAGTTCGGCGAGATAGTCCAGCTTGCTGAGGACGCCGCCCAGATCCCCCATGCCGTCGCCGTTCGAGTCGGCGAAGCTGCGGGGGTAGATCTGGTAGACGACGGCGCTGGTCCACCAGGCCGGTTGTTCGATGCTCATGGTCGTTCCTCCTGAAGAATCGGCTGGACGGCGTGCAGTTCGATCAGCAGCGAGTGCTCGGGCAGGAGGACGGGCGCCTGGACCCCTGCGGCTTCCAGTAGCCTGCCCGTCATGCGGAGGGGTTCGCCCTCAAGGGCTGCCTGCAGCCACCCCAGTGGCGACTGCCCGTTGCCCTGCTGCTCCCGGTACGTCGGTGCCGGCGCGATACTGTAGAGGCTCTCCGGGTCGAGGCCGGGAAAGCGGAGCATGCCGGGCGGGTAGCTGGCGCTCGACGCCGTCAGGGAGTACCCGAACAGGGCGGATGAACGGTCCGCCGAGACGATTCCGCGGAGGTCCATCGCGGGATCGGGCAGGTCAGCATGGACCACGCCGCCCCGGTGAAGCCGCGCGCGCCACGTCTTGTGGAGAGCGACCCACTCGCCGAGCTGCACCATTTCCTCCGACGTCAGCTCCGAGATGTCCCACTCGATGCCGTAGTGGCCGAAGATCGCGGTCGATGCCCGGAATTCGAGTCCGTGCGTCCGTCCCGTGGAGTGCGAGACCGGACCGCCGATGTGCATGCCCATCAGCTCGGGCGGAACCAGCAGGCCGGTGTATTTCTGGTTGACGAGCCGCTCGATCGGGTCGATGCAGTCGCTGGTCCAGATCCGGTCGGTCCGGGCGAGGATGCCGAGGTCCACCCGGGCTCCTCCCGACGCGCAGCTCTCCACCTCGAGGCCCGGGTGCCGGCGCCTCAGCTCGTCCAGCAGTCGGTACAGTGCAGTGACGTTGCTCCGTGCCGCCGGCGCCCCGCTTCGGGTGTCGCCTGCCTCGAGGAGATCCCGGTTGTGGTCCCACTTGAGGTAGGCGATGTCGTACTCCGTGAGGATCGCGTCGAGGCGTCCGAGGATGTAGTCGTAGGCCTCGGCTATGGCCAGGTTGAGCACCTGCTGCTGGCGACCGGGCACGGGCAGCCGCCCTTCCGGCTGCAGGATCCAGTCGGGATGCGCGCGGGCGAGGTCCGAGTCGGGGTTGACCATTTCCGGTTCGAACCACAGGCCGAATTCCATCCCGAGGGAACGCACGTGGTCGAGGAGTGGGTGCAGGCCGTCCGGCCACACGGTCCCGTCCACGTACCAGTCACCCAGTCCGGCGGTGTCGTCCCGCCGCCCACGGAACCAGCCGTCGTCGAGCACGAACCTCTCGACGCCGATCGACGCCGCGGTGTCGGCGAGCGCCCTGAGCCGGTCGAGGTCGAGGTCGAAATAGACGGCCTCCCAGGTGTTGAGGGTGACCGGCCGGTCCCGGCGCGGGTGTGCCGGACGTGCCCGGAACTCGGAGTGGAAGCGTGCCGAGAGCTCGTTGAGCCCGTTCCCCCAGGAGCCGTAGGCGGGCGGCGCCTCGTAGCTTTCCCCTGGTTGGAGCACTCCCTCACCCGCGAGGAGGAGCTCCCCGGCGGCGAGGAACGACACCCCCGTCGGTGTCCTCTCTGCGGAAAAGCGGTGGTTGCCGCTCCACGCCGTATGCACGGCGTGGACGGTCCCTGTCTCGAAACCGAAGGAGGGTCCGCCCGCGGCGAGGAGCACCGTCGAGTCGGCGCCGGGGCGTCCACGCCGGCTCTCCCGCAGATACGTGCCTGTGGTGAGCGGGTGCCGCTGCGGTGAGCGTTCACGCAGATGCCGTCCGGTGGTGTCGAGGATCTCGACGGCCGCGGCGGGCAGCGGGAAAACGGGCTGGAGGGACCGCACCTCGTAGGGATCCTTCCCTACGTTCGTCAGCGAGAGGCGCTGGACCAGGAGTCCTGCCGCCGTGGCGTCGATGACGGCCTCGAACCGCAGCCCTCCGACCGGATCTTCGGCGGAGACCGTGACGGAGTGCTCCCTGACCTCCACCATCGTCGTGGCGATGGCAGGAAAAGTTCCGGTCCCCCCGCGGTCTCCCGTCAGGCCCGGTGTGCCCTGCCAGCCGAAGGCCTCGAGCGGCAACAGCGTCAGGCGGCCCGGCGTATCGATGCCGCCGGAGACCCGCTGGGGGCGGGCAGCCACGGCAAGGGCAGCAACCGCCTCCTGCGGTTGCGCCCCCAGTGCCGGCCCCCAGTACACGATGGCAGGAAGGCCCGGTGTCGTCGTATCCAGCACCACGCTCGTGCCCCCGCGGGAGAGGTGCACCGTCTGTTCAGTCATTGATCATGTATATCGCGAAAACAATATCCGGGCAGGCTACCGGCCCTGGTTCCGCCGGGTCAGTCCGATGATCAGGCACACGAGTCCGATCAGGAGCGGGACCAGGGCCAGGAGGGTGTGCGTTCCGCCGAGGTAGCTCATCACGAAGAAGTAGACGAAGGTGCCCCCGACCAGGAGCAGCCCGAGAACACGGAGAGCACGGCCCCGATTCGGCGGCGGCAGTGGCGGGAGCCACGGCGGCGGCCTGTCAGTCCAGCTCATGCGTCAAGTGTAATGGGCCTCCCCCGAGTGCCGGCGGCGTACCCCTCGGTGCCGGCAGAAGGGCACGGAAAAGCCAGTGGAATTCCTTCCACTGGCTCTTTCGTTAATTTGGTGGAGATGGCGGGAATTGAACCCGCGTCCGATGCAGTGTAGTCAGGGCTTCTCCGGGCGCAGTTCGCGTCGGTTTTTCTCGGCTTCAGCCATCGTGCAAACAAGTGGCTGCCAAGCCCAGTTGTATAAGAGTCCCCCCGGTTCCTACAACGAGAACCGGGAGCAGTGGCCCTCTAAATGACGCCAGTATCCGGGGCGAGAGCATACCCGGGCTGACGGACTAGCTAGGCTGCCTAGGCAGCGAGAGCGAAGTCAGTGCGCTTTGATTCGGCACTTATTGTTTTACAAGGAGCGTTTACGAGATAACCCTGTATCCTCGGCCCGCTTCCCCTGTCGCGACTAACATCGTCGAAACCTGTCATCCCCATATGTATTTTTCAAGGTATATCGCTTGCTCATGTGTCACTATCCGGCGCGTGCGTCCGCCGCTTTCCAGATGTACCAGTGTAACCCACGCATGGTCCCGGATTATTTCCGGCCGTCAGGGTTCGGGCGAGTCCGGGAAGGACACACCGAGGATCACCAGTTCCGGCTGCCAGATCGCCGTGACCACGAAGGAGACCGTCACGAAGGCGATCCCCAGGGCGGCAAGGGCGGTGGTCGCTGCCTGTTTCCTGCGGAAGCTCCACCAGAAGATCGCGGAGTTGAGCAGCACCAGAACGGGCGATGCCCACACCAGGACGCCGGCGAAGTAGACGTACACGAGGAAGAAGAACGGGATGAGGGACAGGATGCCGATCGGCACCACGGCGAACAGCAGCAAGAGGTTGACGACTGCACCCGCCGTCACCCACCACGGCCGCCGGTAATGGAGCTCGGATTGCTCGACGTCGTCGGCGTCGTTCTGGGCCTCCCAAAAAACATCACTCATAGGCTAGGCGCCGAGGTTCTTCTCACGCATGGCACGCAGGGCTTCCCGGTTGTCCTGCTTCTCGCGGAGGGTCTGCCGCTTGTCGTATTCCCGCTTGCCGCGGGCGACGGCGATTTCCACCTTCGCCCGCCCGTTGAGGAAATAGAGCTGCAGCGGAACGAGCGTGAAGCCCGACTCGCGCACCTTCTGGGAAATCTTCGTCAGTTCCTCACGGTGGAGGAGCAGTTTGCGCCGCCGTCGTGCCGCGTGGTTGGTCCAGCTGCCCTGCGAGTACTCGGAGATGTGGATGCCCTCGAGCCACAGTTCGTCGTTGTAGAAGACCGCGTAACCATCAACGAGCGAGGCCCGCCCGGCCCGCAGTGACTTCACCTCGGTGCCCATCAGGGCGATGCCGGCCTCGTAGGTATCCAGGACGGCGTAGTCGTGATGAGCCTTCCGATTGGTGGCCACGATCTTGCGGCCACTTTCCCTGGGCACGGTGCAACTCCTTAGTGACGCGGAACCGGCGGACCCGGAACAGTGCATCCCAGTCTACTGGTACAGCAGTGGGGCGGGGTCCACGAGGTTTCCGTTGAGCATGGTTTCGAAGTGCAGGTGGCAGCCCTTGGAATTGCCGGTATCTCCGACGGTGCCGATCATCTGGCCCGCGCTGACCCGTTGGCCCGGGGACACGGTGAAGCCGGACAGGTGGTAGAAGTTGCTCGCCAGGGCGTTCCTGCCGATCACGCCGTGATTCAGGACGACGCGGTTCCCTGCGCCTTCCAGGACGTCCGCGTCTGCGTACCAGACCTCGCCGGCAGCCGGTGCATACACCGGTGTTCCGCACGCCACGGCGAAATCGATGCCGGTGTGGTCGTACCCGCCGGTGCCGGCGAAGTCGATGGTGTCCAGGGGTGTCAGGCGCCAGCCAA
Organism: Arthrobacter sp. Br18; assembly: GCF_000520555.1. Taxonomy (GTDB): domain Bacteria; phylum Actinomycetota; class Actinomycetes; order Actinomycetales; family Micrococcaceae; genus Arthrobacter_D. Next base: position 17,234 of record NZ_KI914879.1, read on the forward strand.
AACCCGAGGAAACGGGTGCGTTGACCGGCATCCGCAGCCGGAAGGCGTCCGGCTCCGACGGCAGCGGCGCCGCGATGACCGGCGCAACGGGAACCACCGGCTGGGGTGCCACGGGTGCCGGAACCGGCGTCCGTGCTGCAGCGGCTTCGGCCTCCCACCGTGCATTCTCGGCACGTGCGGCGGCGTCGGCCTCGGCCTGGAGTCTTGCCGTTTCGGCCGCCGCCCTGGCGTCTGCCGCGGCCTGGAGGCGGGCTTCCTCGGCAAGTCTCGCTTCTTCGACCAGGCGGCGCTGGCGTTCCGCGATCTCCGCGTTGACCTTCCTGTGTGCCTCTTCCACGCTGGCCAGCCTTGCCTCGATGGCGGGTTTTTGTTCCTGCAGCTTCGCGGACAATGCTGAGGTGTCGTCAATGAGCCTGTCGACCGTGACCTTTTCCGAGTCCGCGGCATCGCGCGCCGCCTCCTCCGCCTGCAGCGCGGGGTCGGCCCTGGACTTCAGGACTTTTATCTCGTCCTCGACTGCTACGAGCCGCGCCCTGCTCTTGGCGTTGGTCGCGTCCTCCTGGGACAGGCGGTCCATGGCCGCGTTCTGCGACCGGAGCGCGGAACGCACCATGTCCATGGCGGAGGCCAGGCCGGCGGTTCCCTCTGATCCGAACATCAGGGACACGTTCGACGGCACGCCGCCGTTCTTGTAGGCCTGAGCGGCGATCTGGCCAACCACCTCGCGGGTTTCCTCCATCTCGGCCTTGTCCTCGGCGAGCTGACCGGTAATCCTCTCCAGCGTTTCCTGGGCGAGCTCCACCCGTGCGGCGAGGACGCTGACCTCGTCTGCCGTCGATTCGACCCGGCCCTGCGCAGCCGCCAGGGCCTCCTGTGCGGCCGGCAGCCGGCCCTGATACACCTTCAACTGTGCGACGGTGTCCGTAATGTCCGAGTCGAGGTATTCGAGGGACTCCTGGACCTCGGCCAGCTCGCTTTCCAATGCTCCCTTGCGGTCCTCGAGCTCTCCGGCGGCCACCGGCGTACTGAAGCCGAGTGCGAGCGCGACGAGAAGCGCCGCCGTCCCTCCGGCAGTGCTTCGAACAAGAACCGTGGTGGACCAGCCAGTCATCGCCTACACCTTCACATAGCGCTGGAGGGTCAGCAGGGAGGATGCCCCGGCCAGGAGGACAGCCAGGAGGATGAGCGCCGGCAACAGCAGCAGGACCTGGTGAGCCGAGATGAAGGCCGTGTCCGGGCACTGGCGGGCGAGGCGCGTGAGCAGGAAGCTGCTCGAGAGCCAGAGCGTACCGGAGGCAAGGACCGCGCCGACCACGGCGGCGATCACGCCCTCGAGGATGAACGGAAGCTGGATGACAGCCTTCGATGCCCCCACGAGACGCATGATTCCCGTTTCCCTGCGGCGGCTGAAGGCGGACAGACGGATGGTGGTGGCGATGAGCAGCACAGCGCACAGGGTCATGATCCCGGCAACGAGCAACGCACCGAGCGACGCCCGATTGAGCACCGTGAATACTCTCTCCAGCAGTTCGCGCTGGTCGCTGACGACGTCCACCCCCGGCAGGGAGGAAAACGCCTCGTCGATGATCTCGTACTTCTCGGCGTCCACGAGGCTCACCCGGAAGGATTCGGGCAGCTGGTCGGCAGTCACGGAATCCACGATGGGCGAGTTGGCGAACTGGTCCCGGAAATGGCGCAGGGCGTCGTCCTGTGATTCATACGCCACGGATGAGACATACCGGCTGAGGTTCTCGGCTCCGAACATGGCGCGGATGGCATCTCGCTGCTCGGCGGTGACCGGCCCTGCCGCGCACGTCGGCGAGGTCGAGTTGTCCACACACAGGAAGACTGCAATCTCGACGCGGTCGTACCAGTAACCCTTCATCTGGCCGATCTGCAGCTGGAGGAGACCTGCGGCGCCCACGAAGGTCAACGAAATGAAGGTGACCAGCACCACCGAGATCACCATCGAGAGATTCCGCCGAAGCCCCAAGCCGATCTCCGAGAGGATGAACGCCGCTCTCACAGGGCCGCCGCTGCGATCGCTCCCTCGTACACGCCCTGCGCTTCGTCGCGCACCACCCGGCCGTTCCGCAGTTCCACGACGCGTTTCCGCAGGGTGTCCACGATGTCGTCGTCGTGCGTGGCCATCACCACCGTGGTGCCGTTCTGGTTGACGCGCTCGAGCACCCTCATGATGCCCATGGACGTGGTGGGGTCGAGGTTTCCGGTGGGCTCGTCGGCCAGCAGGATGCCCGGCCGGTTGACGATGGCACGCGCAATGGCCACCCGCTGCTGCTCTCCGCCGGACAGCTCATGGGGCATGCGGTTGTTCTTTCCCTCAAGGCCCACGGTCCGGAGCACGTCGGGCACGGTTTCGCGGATCATGGGACGGCTCTTCCCGATGACCTGCATGGCGAAGGCCACGTTCGCGAAGACGGTCTTGTTGGGGAGCAGGCGGAAGTCCTGGAAGACGACGCCGATACCCCGCCGGAGGCGCGGGACGCGCCAGCTGGGAATGGTGGCGACGTTGCGCCCTGCGACGTGGACCGCGCCGTGTGACGCGTGGTCCTCCTTCAGGACAAGACGGATGAAGGTGCACTTGCCAGACCCGGAGGCTCCGACCAGGAACACGAATTCGCCGCGGCTGACCTCAAGGGAGACGCCGTCGAGTGCCGGGCGCGACCTAGGGTCGTAGGTCTTGGTGACGTTGTCGAATCGAATCATGACTGCCTGCGTCTACATTGCGGCTGGGTTCGGCTACTTCTTGCCCAGTGCTGGCAGGAGGAGGGCATGCGCACGGAAAAGGGGCCGCCAGCTCTTCGACTATAGCCGCCGAGTTACCATTGTGACCCTTGTTGCAGGAGTGTTTCTGCACGACGCGGTGGTGGCACCGCCCGGTTCCTACTGGTCGGCGTTGCGGTTATTGGTACGCCACCGGATCCCGGCGTCGATGAAATCATCGATTTCGCCGTCGAAGACCGCTGATGTGTTCCCGACTTCGTGCTCGGTGCGCAGGTCCTTCACCATCTGGTACGGGTTGAGGACATAGGAGCGCATCTGATCTCCCCAGGAAGCTTTGACGTCACCTGCGAATGCCTTCTTCTCGGCGTCTTCCTGTTCCTTCTTGAGCAGGAGCAGCCGCGATTGCAGCACGCGCATTGCGGCAGCCCGGTTCTGGATCTGCGACTTCTCATTCTGCATCGACACCACCAGCCCCGTGGGTAGGTGCGTCAACCGGACCGCGGAGTCCGTGGTGTTGACCGATTGCCCGCCGGGCCCTGATGACCGGAAGACGTCCACGCGGATCTCGTTGTCGGGCACCTCGATCACGTCGGTCTGCTCGATCAGGGGGATGACCTCGACGGCGGCGAACGAGGTCTGCCGACGGCCCTGGTTATCGAAGGGGCTGATACGCACGAGGCGGTGGGTTCCGGCTTCTACGGACAGGGTTCCGAAGGCGTAGGGTGCCTTCACCTCGAAGGTGGCGGATTTCAGCCCGGCTTCCTCCGCGTAGGAGGTGTCAAGGACCTGCGTGGGGTAGCCGTGGCGCTCCGCCCAGCGCAGGTACATTCGCAGCAGCATCTCGGCGAAGTCCGCTGCATCCACTCCACCGGCTCCCGAGCGGATGCTGACTACTGCTTCCCGCTCGTCCCACTCACCTGCGAGCAGCGTGACGATCTCGAGTTCGTCCAGTGCCTTGCCCAGAGAGACCAGTTCCCGTTCCGCCTCAGCCAAGGACTCGGCGTCGGATTCATCCTGAGCCAGTTCCACGAGGACCTCGAGGTCCTCGATGCGTGCGTCCAGGCTTTCGAGTCGACCCAGGGCGGACTGGCGGTGGGAAAGCTTGGAGGTGACCCGCTGCCCGGCGGAGGGGTCATCCCACAGATCCGGCGCACCGGCCTCCTCGCTGAGCTCCGCGATGTCCTTGCGGATGCCCTCGACATCGGATACCTGCTCGATCGACACGTACTTGGCGCGCAGGGCGCGTATTTCTGCGGGAAAGTCAGTGGCTGCCATGATGTTCCAGCCTACGTCATGGGATTTGAGTGGCGTTTGCAGGTCAGTCAGTCTGCGGCTCAGCGCGTCAGCTCCGAGCGGGCATCCGCCACCGCCGTGATGGGGATTCCCGCCGGCACCAGGATGCTGACGACCGGCGGGCGGACGACGGCCGTCAGGACGACGCGCGCGGTCCTGCCGTCCGGCGCCCCCGTTCCGGGGTCGATGGACAGCCCGGAGAACCGCCCACCAGCACCGACCCGGTCGAGATAATCGCCCACCGACGCCTGTACGGCCGGCCCGCTCAGGGACGGGAGGGGCATCCCGGGCCCGCCTGATCCTCCGACGATGCTGAACGAGTCCGCTGCCGCCAGAGCCGCTCCGTCCGCGACGGACAACAGCTTCTTGTGCTCTATATATACGGCCGAAATCGCCATCACCACAGTGAGGACCAACAGCGAGATCAGGAGATAGCCGATGATCAGGACGCTCACCTGACCCTCGTCGTCCCCAATCCTCAACCTGCATCCGTTGACCGTCATCCGTACCGCTCGACGATCTGCGTCGACGTCGACGTGAGCGTCGCTGCCGAGGTGTTGATGCCGGGCATGGTCGGGATGAGGGGTAGCGGCACCTCCAGTTCGACCACGACCGTCACGCTCGAAGCAGGTGCCAGGCACGTACCCTCGCAGGCGATGTCGATGCGCACCTGCTCCCCGGAGAAGCCGAAGTCGGACAGCGCCAGCAGAACGGCCTGGCGTGCCTGTTGGTCCGCCGCCTCCTGGCTCGCGGCATTGGCGTAGACCTTCGCGGCCTGGTCAGCGGCCCCGACAACGGCGAAGGATCCGCCCTGGAGCGCGCCGACAGTCAGCACCAGGTAGACGACAGGGACGAGCAGGAGGAGACCGAGGAAGGTGAACTCGACGACTGCACTGCCGCCCTCCCCTGCTGCCCCCGGGGTAATGACACGGGAGAAAGGACAGGGCTGGGACCCGGTGTCCTCAGGGCGGCAGTGCCGCATGGCCTCGCACCTCCAGGAACCCCGCGGGTCCGATCAGTCCGAGAACCGGAAGTGGCGCACGGACGGTGATCTCGAGGGTTGCGACGCCGCCGACGTCGGATTGCCCCACCGAGATGTCCTCGCTGAAGCGCTCCCCGAGGGTCAGCGAGATGAGCGACGCCGTCCGCACCTCCGCGTCCCCTGCCGTGCGGTCGGCGAGTGTTCCGAACCGCGCACCCGAGGACGCCGCATCGACCAGCGTATTGCGCACATGGAGCACAAGGGTCAACTGCACGATCGCCAGGAAGATGACGGTTAACAGGCCGCCGATCAGCGCGAAGTCGACCACCGCGGAACCGTCTTCGGCCGCGCTCCGCGCCCGCTTCGGCGGGATCCGGGCTCGAGCGTGCACCTAGCGCGATACCTGGCCGATGGCCGATTCGAAGAGACCCTGGAGTGCCGGGCCGGCCAGCGCGAGAAGGCCGGCCACGAGCACCGCCGACATCAGCGTGATCATCACCCACCCCGGAACGTCGCCGCGCTCGCCGTCGTCCCCGGGCCTACCGGGGAGCAGGGTGCCCACGTAGGAGACAAGGAGCTTTCGGAAGGAGCTGCTAAACCTGCGCATATTCGTCCTTTGTCGAGCGGTTGGGACTCCCGTGGTACTAGAAGCCCAGGTTGATGAGTGCAAGACCCGGATAGACGGCAAAGACCACGGTCAACGGAAGGACTCCGAAAACCAGGGGGACCATCATGGCGATTTCCTTCCTGCCGGCCGACTCCATGAGCTCCCGCTTCGCCAGATCGCGCACGTCCTGGGCCTGGGCGCGCAGCACATCCGCGAGCGGTGTCCCCCGCTGCACCGCGACGCTGAGCCCGTCGACGAAGCGGGCCAAAGGAGCCAGCTGCGTGCGGTGGGAGAACTCCTGCAGGGCCTCGATGAGCGGCATGCCGGCTCGCGTCTCAGCCAGGACCCGTCCGAATTCGCCGGCGAGCTCTCCGTTGGCAGTGCGGCAGATCCTTTCCAGCGCGCCCGTGGCACTCTCCCCCGCACTGACGGCCAGGGCCATCAGCTCGGCAAGGCTGGGGAATTCGGCGATCATCCGCGCCTCCCGCTTCCGGATGTGGCGGGACAGCAGGAAGTCGCGCAGGGCGAACCCACCGGCACCACAGGCCAGCACGACGGCGACTCCGAACAGGACGCTTGCCCGCCCTGCCGCGGAGTACAACACCATGACGATGGTGGAGCCGGCCAACCCGCCAGCGGCCCAGAGGATCTGCTGGGCCCGGAAGTCCAGCACTGACTGTCCGGTCCCGGCCTGGACCAGGCGCTTCGCGAGGACGGTGGACGCCGGATTGAACTTGTTGAGCCGGCCGACAGCGTCCGCCAGTAACGGGCGAAGTATCCGCTCGAGCGGGCCGAACGGCATGAGCGAGGCGGGTTGCGTCAGAAGCAGGCGGGACTGGACATCCACTGCCCTCAGCGAAGGACCGATGCGGTCAACGAAACGCAGACGGCGCATCGCCGGAACCCTCACGGTGATCAGCCACACCCCAGCTCCCAGTACTCCACCGAGGAGTACCGACAGCGCAAGTATCGGGCTCACCGGAAGACCCGCTCATCCTGAGGCAGTGCACCGATCTTCAGCATGATCCGGTAGCACAGCACCGAGACCACCAGCCCTCCGAGGAGGACCAGGGAACCGGTAGCAGTGTTGTAGGCCCGGACTGCTTCGGGCCGGGTCGCGAGAAGCATCAGCACAAACCACGGCGCCGTGACGGCGAGACGTGCCGCGTTGACTGTCCATGACTGCCGTGCCTCGAGTTCGCTCCGGGTTCGGGCGCTGTCCCGAAGGAACTCGGACAGCGTCCCGAGGAGTCGCCCCAGGTCGGAGCCACCCACCTCCCGTGTCATGCGCAGCGCCTCGATTATCCGGTCGGCCACAGGGTCTGCAAGGCGGACCTTCAACCGGCTCAGGGAGTCATCGAACTGGCCGCCCGCACGGTAGTCGGACCCGAAGGCGAGGAATGCCTGCCGCAGTTCGACCGGGCCTTTGTCCCCGAGCTGGATGAGTGCCTCAGGCAGGGACAGGCCCGCCCGGATCGCCGACCGCAGGTGATCCACCACATCCGGCCAGACCTCCCGCAGCGAGGCAGTCCTCCTGTTCGCCCTCCACCGAACCACGACGAGAGGGATGAACCCACCGAAAAGGGCGAAGCACAGGGCTATGGGCAGCGATCGCGTCAGGACGAGGATCAGCAGGAGGACGACCGCGCCGAGTGCGGCGCAGCTCGCCACAAGGCCCCCCGCGGAAACCCTCTCCACTCCTGCCCGGACCAGGAGCTCATCGAGGCGGTGCGTTCGCTTCACTTTCGCGGTATCGTCCGCGTCGGCGACCCAGCAGGACCACCAGATGAGAAACAGTCCGGCCCCCAGTGAGATCCCCAGCGCGGCTGTCACGAGCGGTCCTCAAGGAGGGCGGCAACGTTCACTCCCGCTTCGGCAAACTTCTCCTCGGCAGGCATGGACGTTGCGCTGACCACCAATCGTCCTTTGATACGTTTGAAGACCGGAGAAGATTCGATGATCCCGTTCTCCACCCGTCTGCCCAGGGCCAGTATTTCCATCACCTGGCGTGCACCGCCGCTCACCCTGGCACAGTGCACCACCAGGTCGATGCAGGAAGCGACGGTGGGGACAACGAAGGCGCTGGAGATGTTCGAGCCGGCGAGCAGTGGCAGGGTACAGATTTTCGTGACGGCGTCGTGTGCACTGTTGGCGTGGACGCTGCACATTCCGGGGAGGCCGCTGTTGAGGGCGACCAGCATGTCCAGGCTTTCGGCTTCGCGGACTTCCCCGACGATCAACCGGTCGGGCCGCATCCGCAGCGCCTCCTTGACGAGTCTGCGCAGC
>NZ_KI914879.1:25201-27423 GCF_000520555.1 Arthrobacter sp. Br18
CAGCTGCAGCTCGAAGATCTCCTCCACCGTGACCACCCGCTCCCGCGGACCGATAGCCGCACCCAGACAGTTCAGCAGCGTGGTCTTGCCCGCCTGGGTGGCCCCCGAGACGAGGATGTTGAGCCCGCTACCCACCGCGGCCTTGAGGAAGAGAGCGGCCTGGGGAGAAAGCGTCCCGAGATCCACCAGGTGCTCGAGCCTGGTGGCCTTCGCAATGAACTTCCGAATGTTCACCGCCCAATGGCGCCGGGTGACATCGGATTCGCCAGTGCGGGCAACCTAAATCTTGGAAAGAGCGTTGATCCAGATTTCCTCGATCGGCGGATCATCCAGGTTCGGGCCCTCACCGCTGATGGGGAAACTGGCCCCAAACCTGCTCCGGAAAGGTGACACGCCCGGTGGATACGAAAGAAACCCGCAAGAAAGACCTAGGTTTGTTCATTCACTTTAGGAACGTCTTTCACATCTGTAACAGACATGTAGTCTTGCCGGGATTTCACTCGCCTGGGTTTACGCCCGTGTCCCGCTGGAGAATCTCTTGTCACTTGCTTCCCCGTCTCGGCTTCTCATGTCGGCCGTCCTGTCCTTCGCACTCCTGAGCAGCGCTGTGCCCGCTGTGGCGGCGACCCTCGAGTCCCCTGCTCCGACAGCGTCCCCGACAGCACCTGCAACCGCTCCTCAGCCGGTCCCTCCGACAGAATTCCCGAAGGAGCCACAGGGCGAACCGGCGGCAGTCCCACCGGGCGCAACAGCGGACGCAGCCACGCCGGACTCACCTCGCCCCGAAACGGGTGCAATAGACAACCCGGTTACCGTTGAACCGCTGCCGGATCCCATGAACCAACCCGGTTTCAACCCGATTCTCGGTGAACAGCTGACACCGCCGTCGGACTCTGCAGGAAACCGGCTCAATGCCCCGGACGGTGGAGCGGCTGCATTCGGGCCGCGGACCGGCACCTTCACCGTCACGCTCGTTACAGTTGTGCTCTCCGGATCCCCCAACAGCCGAATCTCCGACTTCCAGCTCGGCCAGGCCAAGGCCTCCATCATCGCTTCGAACGACTACTGGCGCGCCGCGTCGAACGGCCGGCTCGGAATGCAGTTCGGATCCGAGTATCGCGATGTGGTGATCACGGCCAACAGCACCGACCAGTACTACGATCTCATGGCCAAAATCACGGCGAAGATGCAGTGGACAGCCACCCCGAATGACGCGCTCGTCGTCTACGTGCCGGTATCGCAGTTTGCAGGCGGCGTGCTCGGCGGTGGCTTCACCGACGGCTCGAACAGCGGCAGGGTCATCATGCCGGTACCCTCCGGGTTCACGAACAACGTGGTCACGCACGAATTCGGGCACGTCCTCGGCCTGAATCACGCCAACAGCCTGCAGTGCTCGAACGGAAGCGCCGACATCGAATCCCCGAACAACACCTGGGGCGACACCGCCTGCGACTCCCGCGGCTACGGCGACACCATGGACCTGATGGGTCTGGCGCAGTACACGCTCCCACCGATCAATGCGTACCTCTGGGAATACGGCGGCTTCGGCCGCGGGGATGAAATCCTCGACGCCGGAGTGATCGACGGAAGCAGGTCATTCACCCTCCAGCCCTGGTCCGGCACGGCGGCGCGGCGGGCAGTGAAGTTCGTGGATCCCGTGAGCAGGGAGACCTACTATCTTTCGTTCCGCAGCCAGGCCGGTTCGGGCGATGGCGGCGCAACGGGCAACAACCGCGGTGTGATGATCCATAAAAAGGACGCCCGCGGAGACTGGCCCGACGCCGCATCCCTGGCACTCACCCCCTCGAGCTACCCGTTCAGCGGCTACTACAACCAGAACCATGCGTGGCAGCAGGGTTCAACGTTCCGGACCGCTCGTGGAACGACGGTGCGCATTGACTCGGTCGGGCCCACCAGCGCGAATGTCACCATTTCCGGGCAGTTGTCGCGGGAGGCGGTGGCGAAGCCGTTCATTGATGGTGCTGCCGCGTCGACGCCGACCCTGGGCGCGCCGGTGTCGGAGGTTGTGTGCGGTTTGAAGGACAACGGCTGTTACCGGGGCTATGCCAATGGTGCGGTGTTGTGGTCAGCAGGCTCCGGCGCGGCGGCCACGCTGAACGGTACCCTGCGCACGGCCTGGCTCAATTCCGGTGCGCAGAACGGGCCCATGGGTTATCCCCTGCGGGCCCAGGGCTGCGGCATCAAGGACAACGGCTGCTACC
>NZ_KI914880.1:0-22236 GCF_000520555.1 Arthrobacter sp. Br18
GATCAGGCAGGGCCGTCGATCAGGCAGGGCCGTCGATCAGGCAGTGCGTCAGCCGGGGGGACAGGACTGGCGCACCGCTCCCGGGGCGGTTGACGGTCCATCGATCGAGCAGGAGCGGAGATACTCCCCTGGATGGCCGGAGGCCGGTTCACCCGGTCCCGCGGCCGGGACCGCACCCCGTTCCGGCCCTGGAGTGTTGCGGATGGCCATGACGGCGAGCAGGGCCCCTGCCAGCAGTGCCGCCGTCCCCACGAGGACTGCGGTGCGGAAGCCGTCGTTGAAGGCGTCGGCATCGGTGTAGGCCGCACCCGACAGACCCGCCAGTGCCGGAAGCACCGCCACGGCAAGGAGTCCCGCCGCCCGCGCCACTGCATTGTTCACGCCGGATGCCAGCCCCGCCTGGCGATCGGGGACCGCCGAGAGTGCAGTCGACGTCAGCGGTGCCACCAGGAGCGACAGCCCCAGTCCGAGTATCAGCACCGCTGGGAGCACGTCGGTGAGGTAGGAAGCGCCAACACCGATGCGCAGCATGAGCAGGAGTGCTGCGGCGCAGATCACCGGCCCGAGGGACATCGGCAGTTTGGGTCCGACCCGCGTTCCCAGAACCCCGGCCCGCGGTGAGAGCAGCAGCATCAGAACCGTCACGGGAAGCAGTGCCGTTCCCGCCGCGAGCGGTGAAAAACCTGCAACTACCTGCAGGTGCACCACCAGCAGGAAGAAGATCCCGCCGAAAGCCGCATAGACGAGAAATGTCACAGCATTGGCGGCAGCGAACTGGCGCGCCGCGAAGATTCCGGGCGGGAGCATGGGGTGGGCCGTGTGGCGCTCGACGGCGAGGAAGGCTCCTGCCGCGGCGATGCCCGCCAGACCCGATCCCAGAACCGGTAACGAGCCGATGCCGCGGGCAGGCGCCTCGATGAGCGCGTAGGTCACTCCGGCCAGCGCAGCGGCACCGAGTACCGCTCCGCCCAGATCCAGGCGACCCGTAGCGGCCTCACCGCGTGTTTCAGGGACATGGCGCAGGGCAATCAGGACCACCACGACAGCGAGCGGCACATTGATGAGAAAGATCCACCGCCACGAGACGCTCTCGACAAGCCATCCACCGAGGAACGGGCCGACCGCCGTCGCGACCCCACCCAACCCCGACCAGGCTCCGATCGCCTTCGCGCGGTCTTCGGAGGCGAAGGAGGCCTGGATCATCGCGAGGCTTCCCGGCGTCAGCAGGGCCCCGCCGACTCCCTGAAGCGCCCGCGCTCCGATGAGGATGTCCATGGTGGGGGCGAGTCCGCACATCAGGGACGCCGCGGCGAACCACACCACCCCCACGAGGAACACGCGACGGCGCCCGAACCGGTCCCCCAGCGACCCTCCCAGCAGGATGAACGACGCGAGAGTAAGGGTGTAACCGGTGACAATCCACTGGAGTCCCGCGAAGTCGGCACCGAGCTCCGTGCCGATCGTGGGCAGCGCAACGTTCACTACAGTTGCATCGATCCCGGCAAGGCCTGAACCGAGCACGGATGCCAGGAGAATCCACCGGCCGGTCGGTGAGGACATGGTCACCTGCAGACTCACGCCGCCACCGCCTTCGGCCACACATCCGGCAACCTCACGCCACCAGTGTGCCACCCCGAACCCGGGGTCGACGCACGTTACGCACGACACACAAGGAATATCACCTGAAACGGCATCGTTGGCGGTAGGAGGAACACCACCGGCACCGGCACTTACGGAAAGAGCAATTCGTGAAACTGTTTTCCCCTTTGACCCTCGGCGAAATGAAGCTGACCAATCGCGTTGTCATGGCACCCCTGACACGGGTGCGCTCGGGGAACGAGGGCATCCCCGGCCCCCTTGTCGTCGAGCACTACCGCCAGCGCGCTTCGCTGGGCCTGATCGTCAGTGAGGGCACCTACCCCAGCCACGCCGGCCGAGGATTTCCCGGCCAGCCGGGCCTCGTCACCCCCGAACAGCTTGCCGGCTGGAGGAAGGTCACCGATGCCGTGCATGCCGACGGCGGGCACATCGTCGCCCAGGTGATGCACGCCGGACGGGTCACTCATCAGGACACCAACGGTGGCCACGCGGTGGTCGCACCGAGCGCGATCGCCATCGACGGCGAAACACGCACGCCCAAGGGCAAGAAACCGTACCCGGTCCCCCACGCCCTGACCACCGCGGAACTTCCGGCCGTCATCGAGGAGTTCGTCACCGCATCACGCAGCGCCGTGGACGCCGGCTTCGACGGCGTGGAGCTCCACGGAGCCAACGGCTACCTGCTGCATGAATTCCTCTCCCCGGAGTCCAACCAGCGCAACGACCAGTACGGTGGCTCTCCCGAGGGTCGTGCGCGTTTCGTGATCGAACTTACCCACGCAGTCGCCGCGGCGATCGGAGCCGACAGGGTGGGCCTGCGGATTTCGCCCGCCCACAACATCCAGGACGCCCTGGAGACAGAGGTGGACGACGTCCACGCCACCTACGGCGCCCTTGTCGACGGCATCGCCCCGTTGCAGATCGCCTACCTCAGCGTCCTTCACGCGACGCCCGCAGGCGCCTTCATCCAGGATCTGCGCCGACGCTTCGGCGGGCCGGTGCTGATCAACAGCGGGTTCGGACTCATCACCACCCGCGACGAAGCACTGGCCATCCTCGACGACGGTGTGGGTGACGCAGTTGTCGTCGGCCGTCCGGCGATCGCCAATCCGGACCTTGCGCGCCGCTGGCAGGAGGACCTCCCGCTCAACGAGCCCAATCCGGCCACGTTCTACAGCACCGGCGCCGAGGGGTACACCGACTACCCGTTCTACGACGAAGCGCTCAGCCGGAACTAGGCAGGTTCCGGGCTCGGCCAATCGGCACCCGCAACTCCTCCGGGCGGCCGCCCCCTCCCGGGGGCGGCCGCTTTTGTTTTCACCGGCCATCGCGCGACAAGAAATCCGGTCAGCAGCGCACCTGCCATGTGGGCATGCAGCATGATCATCACCTCGGGCGCATGTGCACCGTGCTCCTGTGCGACAGGCACCGGCCCCGCCTCATGGTGCTCCGGCGATTCCGGGCCGGACGCCCTGCCCGCCGGAAATCCCGCTGTCTCCTAGGCCGGTGAAGGCGCTGTGAAGCACCTGTTGGGGCACCACCAGCAAGGCCAGCACTGCCCAGGACGGAGGATTCAGGGACGAGACCACAGTCGATGCCAGCGCAGTGAGGGCGGCGAGCCTCACCAGGAGCACAACGGCGGGAAGGGCCCCCGGAGACGGCGTGGGCCGATAAGGGCAGGAGGAAGGTTGCCTCGCCGGCCCCGCATGCCAGCGCAACGCGCCGCGGTCGCGAGGCGGTGCTAGCGGATGGCGTCAACGACCTGCCCGTAGGGCACTTCCTCCGAGACTTCAGCCTGGCGGTGATGGGCCGACCTGCTGTTCACCAGGATGCCGTGAAGGCCATCGGCGATCGACTGCTTGACGACCATGAGGACGGTTTCCCGGAACTCCTCGTCAACGGTGCTGAGGTACTCGATATAGGCGCGTGGAACATTTGCTTTAACGTATTCCATGGCAGTAGGATACTCCGCTCCATGCACCCTCGCTCCCCTTTTTCAATGGTGCAATTTCGGGCGCGGGCACTTTCCACCGGCCCGTACCGGTGATAAACCATAAGTGTCCTTACCTATCTGACGGGCTGCAGGTGGGGCGCCCGTTGCTCGCCGACACCGAAGAAAGCAGAGGTTGCCCGTGACGCAAGTACTGATCGACCACAAGCACCTGTTCAACCTCCCTGGCGCATGGACCACGATCTACGTGGACGGGAGCACGGGTACTGTGGATTCCCTCCGAAGCGATGATGTGCTTCCGCAGAACGTCTCCGACAGCATGGACGCTGCAGGAGCGCCCAAAGCAGACAGTGCTGCAGCTGCCGCAGCACTGTCGCGATCCGCCAGAGGCCTGCCGGACCCCGTGGCCCGCTTTCTCCTGATCCATGAAGGCGAAGCGGTCGTCGATGAGTTCCTTCCCGGCGGGATGGTGATGACCCCGGTGGTCGCCGTGGCCCCGGTACCGGACCTGTCTCCCCTGGTGCGCCACTGCCCCGAGGACTTCGCCTATGTCATTGCCGAGGTAGGCCATGGCGGCGGCGAGATATACCTGCGGTACGCGGACGGCGACGTGACCAAACCCAGGGTGGGCGAGCAGTCCCAGATCGAGGGCGATCGGGAACATTCCCGCAAGGTCCATGGGGGCGGCTGGTCCCACCGCAGGTTCCAGCAGCATGCGGAGAAGGTGTGGAAGATGAACGCCGGCGAAGTGGCCGGCGAGATCGACCGCGTGGCGACGCAGCACCGGGCACACCTGGTGATCGTGGCCGGGGATATCCGCGCGCGCCAGCTCGTGGCCGACCAGGTCTCCGATGAAACCCGCCGCAAGCTGAGCATCATCGACAGCAACACCCGGGCGGCAGGGGCCGACGAGAAAGCTTTCGCCCTGCAGGTACAGGAACTGGTGGTGCGCGTGATGGCGGAGCGGCAGCGCTCCCTTCTCGAGACCCTCGCAGCTCACGAGGGACAGGCAACCCGCACCACCGCCGTCGGAACCGGCCCTGTGGTCACGGCGCTCCAGCAGGGCCAGGTTGACACCCTGCTGCTGGAGACGCCGTCTTTGGACGGCCAGACGGTTCTGGCCCTTGACAGCGCACCCTGGATTGCCCTGTCCGGAGCCGATACCGCAGGAGCCGGCGTCGTCGGCAAGGTTCCAGCCCTCGCCGGGATGCTGCGTGCGGTGGCCCTGACGGACGCCAAGGTCACCCTCTACCCCTCGGGCGCGCTCGACTCACGCTCCATCGCGGCGCTCCTTCGATGGCCCACAGGGCCTGACCTACCCGCCGCGGTGTAGGCAGCCCCCTCGTGGAGCAGCGGACAGCGGCCGATTTCCTCGTCGGAAGACTGCAGCAGTGGAAGGTGGAACGGATCTTCGGCTACAGCGGCGACGGCATCAATCCGCTGCTGGGCGCGCTGCGCCGCTCAGGCCGCCCGGAATTCATCCAGGCGCGGCATGAGGAAGCGGCCGCCTTCATGGCCGTGGCACATGCAAAGTACACCGGCGGCGTGGGAGTGGTGACCGCCACCCAGGGTCCGGGGGCGGTCCATCTGCTCAATGGCCTCTACGACGCGAAGCTGGACAGCGTTCCCGTCGTTGCGCTGATCGGCCAGCAGAAGCGGGCTGCCCTCGGCTCCGACTACCAACAGGAGATCGACCTCCTGAGCCTGACCAAGGACGTCGCAACAGCCTTTCAGCAACAAGTCTCCGACCCGGAGCAACTTCCTCTGGTGCTCGACCGGGCATTCAAGGCGGCCCTCTCCCTCCGCGCGCCCGCCGTCGTCATCCTGCCGCACGACATCCAGCAGGCGCCGGCCCCGGAGACACCCCATGAACACGGCGTGGTGCCGTCGTCGCCCGTGTGGAGTCCGGGGTGCCTGCTGCCGAGGGAACAGGACCTGCACGACGCCGCCGCACTGCTCAACGGCGGATCGAGGGTGGCGCTGCTGGTGGGGCAGGGCGCGGCGAAGGCACAGCAGGAGGTAGCGGCCGTCGCCGACAGCCTCGGCGCGGGAATCACCACGAGCCTGCTCGGCAAGCCGTTCATCGATGAGGACCTCGCCCACGCCACGGGAACCATGGGACACCTGGGCACCAGTGCGAGCGCCTACCTGATGAGCCGGTGCGACACCCTGCTGATCATCGGTTCGAATGACCCATGGACCGAGTACTACCCTGCACCGGGGCAGGCCCGCGCGGTGCAGATCGACATTGATCCGCAGGCCATCGGCAACCGCTACCCGGTGGAGATCGCCCTTTCGGGAGACGCCGCGGAAACCCTCGGAGCGCTGACCCCGCTCCTCCACAGCAAACAGGACCGCACGTGGCGGGCCGACGTCGAGTATCAGGTCCGCGAGTGGCGCGCCCTTACCCGGGAACGCGCCATGACCCCGGCCACCCCGATCAATCCCGAGCGCGTGTTCCACGAGTTGAGCAGTCACCTGCCGGGTAACGCCCAGGTTGCCGTTGACGTCGGCAGCTCGGTCTACTGGTATGCCCGGCACCTCAGACTGCCGCGCGGAGTTCCCGCCCACCTCTCGAGCACCCTGGGGTGCATGGGCTGTTCAGTGCCCTACGGCATCGCCGCCAAGCTTGCGCGGCCGGGCAGGCCGGTGGTGGTCATCAGCGGCGACGGCGCACTGCAGATGGCGGGAATGGCCGAACTGATGACGGTGAGCCGACTCTGGAAGGATTGGGAGGACCCCCGCTTCGTCGTCTGCGTGATCAACAACGGAGACCTCGCCGAGGTCTCCTGGGAGCAACGGGAGATGGAGGGCGAACCGCGGTTTCCGGCAAGCCAGGCGCTGCCCGACGTCGACTACGCGGGCTACGCCAGCCTGCTCGGCCTGGGCGGCAGGCGGATCGAGGACCTGGAGCAGGTGGCCGCCGGGTGGGAGGAGGCCTTTTCCTCCGCCAGGCCCTTCCTCCTCGACTTCGTGACGGATCCGGACGTTCCGCTTCTTCCGCCGTTTCCCGCCGGCGCGTTGAAGGTCGAGGGCATGGATGGCGCATTGCAGCAGGAACCGGACGGTGCTCGGTCGGCGCGGAACCTCCTCAGGGCCTATGCAGAACAGGAGTCACGCCGGAGCGGCGCCGGAGCTCAATGAGCTGCCGGACCGCCCAGCCGAAAACGATGACCACCAGCAGGTTCCGAACCGACAGCAGGAGCGCGACTCCCGGCTCCAGGTCCCGATAGAGCTGCTCATACAGGAGCGGGTAGACGAGCGTCGTCAGGATGCTGATGGCGACCATCAGTACCGCAGGGAACGCCCATTCCCTTCCCCGGATCGCCACGCCGACGGCGATCGCCGCTGCCAGCCAGAGAATGAACTGGGGGGAACCGACCTTGTTGAACACGATCATCACGCCGACGAGGGCCAGTGTTCCAAGGGTCAGCAGCTTCCCGGGGTCGGCATTCGCCCGCCGCGCCGCCACCATCAGCGCGCCGACCAGGACGAGGCTTCCGCCCAGCAGCGGGTTCATCAGGGAACCGACAGGCTCAGCCAGGGAACCGCGGAGTTCCATGGTGTCGATTTCGTCGTTGAACACGACGGATGTTCCCCGGCCGATCACTGCCTGCCACAGGCCGGGCGTACTCAGCGGCGCTTCCAGCTGCATCCCCCGCTCCTCCTGGGCGGTGACGAAGCCGAACAGGTTCCGGACGTCTCCGCCTGCAGCAACTCCCGCCGCGAGAACTGCTGAAACAGTGAACCCGGCGAGAAGTACCCTGACCTGCGCGCGGCCGGCGACCAGCAGGGCGAAGACCGCCGCCGCCGGCCATACCTTGATCCAGGTGGCCGCCGAAAGGATCACCGACGCGAGGGCGGGACGGGTTCCTGCAAAAAGTAGTCCGATGACCACCAGGGGCCCGGTGATGCCATCAACCCGGGAGAAAGCCAGCGGTCCGAGGACAGCCGTCAGCACCATCCACAGCACGGCAGCCTGCCAGCCATAGCGTGCGGCGGGGATCCTGACCAGCGCCCATACCGCACAGAAGTTGAGGACGGTGCAGAGCAGAAACCATACCAGCATGTAGGATTCCGGCCCGGCGAGGGCAGGAAGAACCATCGGGAGCATCGCGCCCGCCGGGTAGACCCATGCCGTATCGATGCCCTGCCAGATTCCCGTGGTGAGTCCGTGGATCGCCCAGTGGCGGTACAGGATCACATCGCCGTAGGTGCTCCCGTCGGCGAAGTAGGGAACGAGGTGGGCGAAGAAGAGGGAGTGGACAGCCGTGAACGTCGCGAAGACCGCGATTCTCTGTGGTGCCGGGACATCAGGAGCCGGTCGCAGCGCGCTCATGGAGGCTTCCTGCTCGGTCGGAAGAAGTGCACCACTCTAGCATCGAGCCCTGTCAAGCGGCTCCGTGCCGGGGGGATACGAAGGTTGCTGACCAGTCGGCCGTTCGCTAGCGTCGAAGGCAGGAGAGGCACCGGCGCTCCCGGACCGTCGATGCCCCGTAGCGAAGGAGGATGCGATGACAGATGTGGCAAGCCAGCCGCCGTCCGAGGGCGATGACCGCCCGTTGCTGACGAATCGTCAGGGCCACACGGTCTATGACAACCAGAACTCACGGACTGTGGGTGCGCGCGGGCCCGCAACCCTTGAGAACTACCAGTTCCTCGAGAAGATCAGCCACTTCGACCGCGAGCGCATTCCCGAGCGGGTGGTGCACGCCCGGGGTTTCGTGGCCTTCGGCGAGTTCGAGGCGACGGGCATGTGGGGGAATGAACCTGTCGCGGGGTACACGCGGGCAAAGCTTTTTGCCGAGCCCGGCAAGAGGACCGAGGTGGCCATCCGCTTCTCCACGGTGATCGGTGGTCGTGATTCCTCGGAGGCCGCGCGCGACCCCCGTGGTTTCGCCGTCAAGTTCTACACAGAGGACGGCAACTGGGACCTCGTGGGAAACAACCTCGGAGTGTTCTTCATCCGCGATGCCGTGAAGTTTCCCGACGTCATCCACTCCCTGAAACCCGATCCGGTGACGTTTCGCCAGGAGCCAGGCCGGATCTTCGATTTCATGTCGCAGACTCCGGAATCAATGCATATGCTCGTGAACCTGTTCAGCCCGCGCGGGATCCCCGCCGATTACCGGCATATGCAGGGCTTCGGGGTGAACACCTACAAGTGGGTCAACGCGGACGGCGGCACCAAACTGGTCAAGTACCACTGGCAGCCCCACCAGGGAGTTAAGAGCCTCACTGAAGCGGATGCTGCGAACATCCAGGCGAATGATCTGGGGCATGCCTCGAAGGACCTCTTCGAAGCCATCGAGCAGGGAAACTTTCCGAAGTGGGACCTGTACGTGCAGCTGATGGACGACGGCGAGCACCCGGAACTCGACTTCGACCCGCTCGATGACACGAAAACCTGGCCGGAGCAGGACTTCGAGCCGAAGCTTGTGGGCACCATGACGCTGAACCGGAACGTCACCGACCACCACAATGAGAACGAGCAGCTCTCCTTCGGGACCGGTGTCCTGGTCGACGGGCTCGACTTCTCGGACGACAAGATGCTGGTGGGCCGGACCTTCAGCTACAGCGACACACAGCGTTACCGCGTCGGACCCAACTACCTGCAGCTACCGGTGAACTCGCCGAAGAATGCGCCTATCGCCACGAACCAGCGCGGTGGGCAGATGTCCTTCGGCACGGATCTCGGGCCGGGCCAGAACCCCGGCGTGAACTACGAACCCTCGATCTCGGGGGGCCTGCGCGAGGGGCACTACCCCACGACCGACGATCAGGGGCCGGACATCACGGGCAAACTCACCCGGAAGCGGATTCCCCTGACGAATGACTATCTGCAGGCGGGACAGCG
Organism: Arthrobacter sp. Br18; assembly: GCF_000520555.1. Lineage (GTDB taxonomy): Bacteria > Actinomycetota > Actinomycetes > Actinomycetales > Micrococcaceae > Arthrobacter_D. Next base: position 9,408 of record NZ_KI914880.1, read on the forward strand.
CTACCAGCTGCTCCAGCAATGGGAGAAGGACGACCTGGTCGGCAACTTCGTGGCCCTGATCAGTCAGGCTGCCCGGCCGGTCCAGGACCGGATGCTCTGGCATTTCTACATGACCGACGACGAACTGGGGAATCGCGTCGGCGAAGGACTTGGTATCGCGCTGTCCGAGGTCAAGGACCTCGGACCGCTTCAAAGCCAGACACTCTCGGAACCGGAGCTTGCCTGGCTGAAGAACCTTGGCAGGAACGGGTCGCGGGGCGTACAGGGGCTCACCATGACCCACTGTGTTCCCAACGAACACGTGGTCGTGCCGCGCTAGGGTCGCCCGGACGGCGGCAGCGGGTCGGGGTGGCGGAGCTCTACTTCCGCCACCTCAGGCTGGCCCTGCGGCTGAGTTCCGTGGTTGCTGCTGCCCCGACAACGAGGGAGGTGATGACGAGACCCAGCATGACGTACAGCCCCACCAGAATGGTCATCGCATTGGTGATGCCATTCAGGATGTGAAGGCCGCCGAGCAGTCCCACGACCCAGAACAGGGCAACGACAGCAAGCCCGGCAGCGGCCTGGCGCGTGCCGCGATCCAGCCGTAACAGACGAGCGCACTGTGACAGAAGATTGTGCAGTTGTTCCATATCTTTACTATGGGCCCTCCCCGGGGCATCGGGAACCAATTCGGTATCGTGTTCGTCACGTTTCGAACTACCGGAACCGCCGCAGCCTCGGCAGGAGTCTCCACCCGCCGCTCACGCGGTAGCCATCTGGATCCGGATCCGGAGTGAAGACGTTGCCGGCCGAGGGTGCGATGTCGCCGCCACGCAGCACCACCAGTCGCATCACGGGAGCGACAACGCGTTCGTACGTGGCGGGCAGGAGCGCCCGGAAGGGGATGAAGGCACCCTGCACGCTGCCCACGACCGTCACCCGTCGCGGACGGTCCGCCACGCGCACGATGGCGCGAGCCACTCTGCCTGGATCGACGAGGGGAGGGAGTGGGTGGATGCGCTGCCCGGTGTAGTTCGCGGCATGCTGGTAGACGGGGGTGTCGACCGTGGACGGGAGTACCGTGCAGACGCGGATCCCAGGCTCGGCGCGGAGCTCCTCGCGCAGCGCTTCCATGAATCCGAGCAGTCCGAACTTGCTCGTGACATACGGCGAGACGAAAGGCGCGGTAACCCGCGAGTACACCGAGCCGATCGAAATGAGCACTCCCTGATGCTGCTCCCGGAAGTAGTTCAGCACTGCTCGTGCTCCGTACACCTGACCGAAGAGGTTGGTCTCGATCAGCTGGCGGAACAGCGCCGGAGGCGTGTCCTCGAAAGTGCCGAGGCTGAACACCGAGGCGCAGCCCACCCACACGTCGATGCGGCCGAAGCGTTCCACCGCTGCTGCGGCGAGCGCCTCGACCTGCTCCTCGACGCTGACGTCGGTCGGCACCGAGATCACTTCGGCCCCATGCCCGCGGCACTCACCCGCCACGACGTCGAGTGCGACAGCGCTCCGGCCGGCGAGCACCAGTGCAGCTCCCGTGGCGGCGAACGCATGCGCCGTCGCACGCCCGATGCCGCCTGAAGCACCGGTGATGACCACAACCCTCACGGTGTACCCTCCCGGACCGCGGGCGGGTGCGCCCCTGTTCCTGTCGTCATGTCGGCGTTCCTCCAGCGTTGTGTCCTGGGATCGCCCGGTTTACCGGCCGTCGTGCTTCTGGTGGTCCACCCTGCCGTCGGGGTCGAGCTCGTCGGCTTTCCGCGTGTGGTTCAGCGTCTCGTCCCGCAGGCCCTGGGCGTCATGCTGGCGCTCCTGGGCCTGACGGCGCAGGCGTTCGGCCTCGACCTCGGCGCGCTGCGCTTCGGCTTCCGCCATGGTGGCCTTTGCCTCGCGCTCGCGGGCGTCGAGCTCCGACGCTTCCGCTTTCTCGCGCATCTCGGCCGCCCGGTGGCGGTCCTTCTCCTGCTGGTCCTTGCGGTGCTGCTCGCGGCGCTTCCGGGCCAGGAACACCACGAGTCCGATAACAGCCAGGAGGATGACCACGCCAATGACGATCGTCACTATCTGATTTGTATCCACTTGTTTTCTCTTCTCTGGTTGTGGTGTCCGACCGGTCGGAAGGTGAGCTGCCTATCCCCCGAGTCCGCCCAGCCCGCCCGAGAACTTGCCGAGGAGGTCCTTCGGGTTGATGCCGAACTTGGACAGGAGGTCCGCATGCTGCTCGGGATCTACCTTGTCGGGAAGTTCGGATTCGGCCTGGCCTGCGGAGTCACCCTTGCCCTGGGACTTCAGCATGTCGATGATCTGCGACTTGTCGATCTGCATCGTTTCCTCCATCTGGTCTCTCACTGGCGGTCAAGGGAATGACGCACCGGCATGCCCGGCCTTGATACTAAGCATGCTTAGGGAAATCATGGCACAGCGGTGATTCTTTGTCACGGACAGGACTTGTGCTGGGAGGATTGCCGGTATGGAAATTCGCCTCGTCCTTCTCTCGGACACTCATCTGCCGAAGCGGGCGAAGATTCTTCCCCCGGAGGTTTGGGCTGCCGTAGGGGCTGCGGACGTCGTCGTGCACGCCGGCGACTGGACGGAACGCGCGCTGCTCGAGGAACTTTCGCGTCGCTCCCGGCGCCTCCTTGCGTGCTACGGCAACAATGACGGCGACGGGATCCGCGATCGCCTCCCGCTGGTGGCCCACGACGTCGTGGGCGGACTCCGTTTCGCCGTCGTGCACGAGACAGGAGCGAAAACCGGCAGGGAAGCGCGGATGGATCTGCGGTTTCCCGGAACGGACGTGCTGGTCTTCGGTCACAGCCACATTCCCTGGGACACCACCACGCCGAGGGGACTCCGGCTCCTCAATCCCGGCTCGCCGACCGACCGTCGTCGGCAGCCGCACTGCTCCTACATGACGGCGACTGTGACGGGGGACGCGATCGAGGTGGTGCTTCACACGCTGTAGGTCCCGGATCCTCAGGTTCTTCCGACAATCTCCGTCAAGGATCCGACAAATCCCGGCAGGGAGAGAATGACCACCATGCCGATGACGGCGACCCCGGCCCACCGAACGGGACGCGAAGTCCACCACCGCGCCGTGGGCGGCACGAATCTCGAAACGACCAGCACGGCCAGCGCACCGATTACCACCAGCACAGCGGCCGGCGGCAGCAGGACCAGCCCGGCGAGGGGCGAGTAGGCAAGCCTGGACTGGCTGAATCGGGCCGGAAGCCGCCCGCTGTACCATCCGGCCGCGGCGGCAACCAGCATCCCGTGCAGCACCATGAGAACCGAGAACAGCACTACCGATAGCCAGCCGGGTCCGACGATGGTGAAGTCGACGTTATCCGCGCGCAACGGCTCCAGGGTAGCCCCGAAGACGACCAGCAGCAGTACGCCGAATACCGCACCACCGAGCCGGCCCCTCGGCAGCCAGGAGTGGACGAGCACGAACAGCAGCGCCGACAGGAACCCTCCGATCAGACCGACGAACTGGAAGAAGCCCAGTGTCCCGCTCATGGTGATGTCGCCGACGGTTTCCCCGGCCTCTGTCAGCCGCCCCTGAGCCTGCGGAGAAGTGAGCGCCAGGACCCGCATCGCCAATCGGCCTCCGGCGCCGGCCATGAGGATCCCGGACACCAGTGTGGCGAATGTCGTCACACTCGCCCACCAGATATAACGCAGCAGTGCTGATTTTTGGTGGTCGATCCGGCGCGGGGCCCCCGAGGGCGGTGGGCGGTCCCCGACGGGTGACTGCATCGGCCGGCCGCCGAACACAACGATCAGCACGAGGCCGGAGAGGAAAAGCAGAGTGCAGAGAACGGTAATCACCATGACCGGCACCTCCGCTCGGGATAGGTGCAATTATCCGCTCGCGGAGTCGGCTCGGGAAGGATTTCCTGCGCTCAGCGGGGCCCGGAGCCACCCCTTCTGTGGGGCCCCCTGTCGGATTCGAACCGACGACCCCCGCTTTACAAGAGCGGTGCTCTGGCCAACTGAGCTAAGGAGGCATGCCGGCTGGGCCGGCGGCGCCGTCGTCGTTGCTGGGAACCGACAACTTGCGCTCAATAAGGGTAGCCCAGCGTCGCACCGGTTGAAAATCAGCCCCGTGCGCTGAGTTCATCCTGCATCACCGTCGCGAAGTCCTCGACGGCATCCGGGACCTCCTGGCCGTCGACGTAGACCGTCGGAGTTCCGCTGATGCCGGAAAGCTCCGCTGCCTGCGTGGTGTAGTCGACCCATGGCCGGAAGGTGTTGTCCGAGAGGCAGGCGGAAATATCCCCCGCCCCAACCCCCTCCGCGAGCGCAGCCAGACCGTCGTCGTCGAGCTCGCCGCTTTCGAAGTTCGTGTACAGGGCGCCGGTGAATTCGAGATAGCGGGCCGGCGAGGAATCTGCCACGCAGGCAAGCGCGCCGGCGCCCCGCGATGAGTAGTCGGTCGTCGAATTACGGTCCAGGAATGCCACCGTGCGGTATTCAAGGGTGATGTCGCCTGCGTCGAGCCAGGCGCGAAGCTCGTCCGTATACTTCGCCTCGAACGCGGCGCAGAACACGCAGTTCACGTCCACGTAGGACACCACCGGGATCGGTTCCCCCGCCGCCGCAGGCGCTACTCCGGGCGGAACCTCGCCGGGAGGGGCCGTCTCCTCGGGAAGGGACGCCGTATCGATGCCGCCCGTCCCGGTTCCGGCCAACTCGGTTTCGGAGAGGAGCGTGATGCCGCCGTACTCGTTGCCGTGCCGCGGAGCCGGACCGGTGTCGGATACCTGGCCGCGGAGGCTGTTGACCACTATCAGCGCGATCACCGCAGCGATCACTGCCGCCGCTGCGACCACGCCCCACTTGATGAGCCGGCCGCTCCGGCGTTGCCGCTCCTCATCCAGCAGCCGCGCCTTGTCGCGGGCCTCGGCGCTCCAGTCGGTCCTGCGGGAGCTGCGCGATGCCATGTGACCCTTCCCGGTGCAAGCCCTGCGCATGCTCCCGCCGCACCAGTTTAGCTTCGGCCGGCGGAACCACCCCGCAGCCGGCAAGCCGCCGTCGCTGCAGGGTGGAACCGATAGAGTCGTCTGCAGGCCTACTATCGCGCAGGAGCCAGAGTGAGTTCAGCACAGCAAACCTCCACCGACAGCGACACGGAGAGCACCGACTACGGGGACTTCGAGTTCATCGTGGTCTCCAACCGGCTGCCGGTGGACCGCGTGACCGACGACGACGGCAGCAGTTCCTGGCGCCGCTCCCCCGGCGGGCTGGTGACGGCGCTCGCCCCCGTCATGGCGAAGGCCGACGGAGCGTGGGTGGGCTGGCACGGTGCTCCTGATGAAACGCTCGACTCGTTCGACGAGGCGAACATGCGGCTGGTCCCGGTGCCGCTCAGCGGCGAGGAAGTAGAGCTGTACTACGAGGGGTTCTCCAACGCCACGCTGTGGCCCCTGTACCACGACGTCATCGCGTCCCCCGAGTTCCACCGCACGTGGTGGGACTCCTACCGGCGCGTCAACGAACGCTTCGCGCAGGCGACGGCCGCCGTCGCATCGAAGGGCGCCACGGTGTGGGTGCAGGACTACCAGCTGCAGTTGGTCCCGAAACTGCTGCGTGAGGCACGGCCCGACCTTCGGATCGGATTCTTCAACCACATCCCCTTCCCGCCGCTGGAAATCTACGCACAACTGCCCTGGCGGCGCCAGGTGATCGAGGGGCTGCTCGGGGCGGACCTGATCGGCTTCCAGCGGCCCAGCGATGCAAGCAACTTCCTGAGGTGCGTGCGCCGCTTCAAGGGGCACACCATCAAGGCCCAGCAGGTGCATGTGACGAGCGAGAACGGCGAATTCGCCTATGTTTCCCGCGCAGAAGCCTTCCCGATCTCCATCGACGCGAGCGCCATCGCCGCGCTGGCCCAGCGGGAGGACATCATCGAACGGTCGCGTGAGATCCGGCGTGAACTGGGCAACCCCCAGCACATCCTGCTGGGAGTGGATCGCCTCGACTACACCAAGGGCATCGGCCACCGGCTGAAGGCTTACGGCGAACTCCTCGAGGATGGCGACATCACCGTCGAGGATGCCGCGCTGATCCAGGTGGCCAGTCCCAGCCGTGAGCGCGTCGAGCAGTACCGGCTCCTGCGGGAGGACATCGAGGGCTCCGTCGGCCGTATCAACGGCACCTACGACACCATGAAGAACACCGCCATCCGCTATCTTCACCACAGCTACCCGGTCGAGGAGATGGTAGCGCTGTACCTGGCAGCCGACGTCATGCTCGTCACCGCCCTTCGGGACGGCATGAACCTCGTCGCCAAGGAATACGTCGCGGCGCGCACGGAAAACCGGGGTGCACTGGTGCTCAGCGAGTTCGCGGGTGCTGCCGACACCCTGCGGCAGGCCATCCTCGTCAATCCCCACGACATCGACGGACTGAAGGCAGCGATCGTCAAGGCCCTCACGATGCCGAGGGCCGAGACGATGCGCCGCATGAGGATCATGCGCCGGCAGGTACTGCAGAACGACGTCGAACGCTGGTCGAAGGCCTTCCTGGACGCCCTCCATGATGGTGGCCGGGGGGAATCATGACTGGCGTCATCGAGGGGGCTCTGGGGCGGGCCCTGCAGACCCTGGCCGCCACCGAGCATCTCCTCGTGGCCCTGGACTTCGACGGCACCATGTCCCCCCTCGTCGAACGGGCCGGGGACGCCCGGTCCCTCGCCGGTTCCGCCGCGGCGCTTCAGGCGCTGGCGGCATTGCCCAGGACGACGACAGCACTCATCTCCGGCCGCGCGATCGACAGCCTTCGGCTCGTCGCGGAGCCGGGCCCGGACACCCTGCTCATCGGCAGCCATGGGGCGGAGACCTGGACCGGCGTCGGGGGTGAACCCCTGACACTCACCGACGACCAGCGATCGCTGCTGGAGGCCTCGACGGCCGCACTGCAGCAGGTTGCGGACGCTCATCCCGGCACCTGGTCCGAGTTCAAGCCTGCCGGTGTGGTGCTGCACACGCGAAGCGCCGACGCCGATGTCGCGCGCGCCGCGGTCGACGCCGCCCGGGCAGGGCTCGCCGCCCTGGCCGGGCTGCACATCACCGTGGGAAAGCAGGTTCTTGAGGTGTCGGTCATCGAGGCGGACAAGGGCGACGGCCTGAACCGGCTTCGCTCGTTCACAGGGGCTACTGCCGTCTTCTTCGCGGGCGACGACGTCACTGACGAGCACGCCCAGCGCGTCCTCGGTCCGCAGGATGTCGGCGTCAAGGTCGGCGACGGCGACAGCGCCGCGCAGCACCGCGTCTCCTCTCCGGCGGCGTTGACCGCCGTCCTCGAGGAGCTGCTGGCGATGCGCTCCTCAGGTGCGTCCCGGTAGGAACCGTGCCATACTCGAAAGGCGTGATCAATCTCACCTGCCCCCAGGGCAGGTGAAACCAGCGCGAAATCAACTGAATATCCCTCCATTCACTACGGATCGTCGGGCACGTACCTGCCCGTGAAAAGGAAAAACCATGGCAACTGTCACTTTTGACCAGGCCACGCGCCTCTACCCGGGCACCGACAAACCTGCCGTCGACAAGCTGGACATCCAGATCGCAGACGGCGAGTTCCTCGTCCTCGTGGGGCCCTCCGGCTGCGGCAAGTCCACCTCCCTGCGAATGCTCGCCGGCCTCGAGGACGTCAACTCCGGACGCATCCTGATCGGTGACCGCGACGTCACCGATGTCCCGCCGAAGGACCGCGATATCGCGATGGTCTTCCAGAACTACGCCCTCTACCCGCACATGTCGGTAGCGGACAACATGGGCTTCGCGCTCAAGATTGCCGGCGTATCGAAGGAAGAGCGCGCTGAGCGCGTCCGCGAGGCTGCGAAGCTCCTGGATCTGGAGGACTACCTCGACCGCAAGCCGAAGGCACTCTCCGGCGGTCAGCGCCAGCGTGTCGCCATGGGCCGCGCGATCGTCCGTAACCCGCAGGTCTTCCTGATGGATGAGCCGCTGTCCAACCTGGATGCCAAGCTTCGCGTCCAGACCCGTACGCAGATCGCTTCCCTGACGCGCCGCCTCGGAGTCACCACGGTCTACGTGACTCACGACCAGGTGGAAGCCATGACCATGGGAGACCGCGTTGCGGTCCTCAAGGCAGGCATCCTGCAGCAGGTCGACACGCCGCGCAACCTCTATGAGCGGCCGAAGAACGTCTTCGTTGCGGGCTTCATCGGCTCCCCCGCCATGAACCTGCTCGAAATGCCGGTCACCGACGGCGGCGTCCTGTTCGGCGGAATCGTCTACCCGGTCCCCGGGGACATCCTCCGTAACGCCGCGGGCAACACCGTCACGCTGGGTGTCCGTCCCGAGGACCTCGTCCTCAGTTCCACGGGCGAAGGCCTCCAGGTCGAGGTCGACGTCGTCGAGGAACTGGGCGCCGACGCCTACATCTACGGGCACACCACGCTCAACGGCAAGAACCACGACATGGTCGTCCGTGTCGACGGGCGGCGCCCCCCCATGAAGGGCGACACCGTGTACGTCCGTCCGGAGCAGGGCCACGTGCACCTCTTCGACACCACCTCAGGGCTTCGCCTGGCGGAAACGGTCTAGCCCCACCCGCGCGATAAGCGGCGGTCCGCTGGTTGCCTGGGCAGCCCGCAGGCCGCCGCGTCCTGCTTTAACCGTGCAGTGGAATTAGGCTGGAACAAGCTTCTTTCCCACCGCAACCCGGAGGCAACACCATGACCGAGGCTTCCAATGCCAATTGGCACGATGAACCCACCGATTACGGCCAGACCGGCAAGCTTCCCCGGGTCAGGGCGGCGGCAACACAATCCACGCTCGGTTCACTCAATATCACTGCAGCCGCCACGGATCCGGAACTGCTGGACCTTCCCTGGCACGTGGCGCTCGAACAGTGGCCGGCCCAGAGCCTGGCCGCCCTGCCGCGCGGCATTTCCCGGCACGTGGTCCGGTTTGCCCATCTCGGCGGCTCGGTCATCGCCATCAAGGAGACCAGCGAGCACATCGCGCGGCACGAATACCACATGCTTCGCAAGCTGCAGCGCCTGGACGTCCCGTGCGTCGAGCCGGTCGCCGTCATCTCCGGCCGCGCCACCCCGGAAGGCGAGGACCTGGACCCCGTGCTGGTGACGCGGCACCTGAAATTCTCACTGCCCTACCGAGCACTGTTCTCGCAGACGCTTCGACGCGACACCCTGACCCGGCTCATCGATGCGCAGGCACTTCTGCTTGTGCGGCTGCACCTCATCGGTTTCTATTGGGGTGACGTTTCGCTGTCGAACACGCTGTTCCGCCGGGATGCTGGATCGTTCGCCGCCTACCTCGTCGACGCCGAAACGGGTGAGCTCTATCCCGAGTTGTCGAGCGGCCAGCGTGAGTATGACCTGGAGATCGCGCGGGTGAACATCGCAGGTGAACTGATGGACCTGGCGGAGGGTGGGCTGATCGAGGAGAAAGTCGACCCTCTCGCCACCAGTGAACTCATCATGGACAGCTACCGGAGGCTCTGGACGGAGCTCACCGAGCAGGAATCATTCGAGCTCGGTGACCGGTGGCGGGTTGGAGCGCGTATCCGGCGGCTCAACGAATTGGGGTTCGACGTCGAGGAATACGCCATCAAGACCGTGGCGAACAGCAGCCAGATCCAGCTCCAGCCGAAAGTCGTCGATGCCGGACACCACAGCCGCCGGCTGTTGCGGTTGACCGGCCTTGACGCACAGGAGAACCAGGCCAGGCGTCTGCTCAACAATATGGACGCCTATCGGGCAGACAACAACCCGACGCTCGACGAAGAGCTCAGCGCACACCTGTGGGTCAGTGAAGTCTTCGAGCCCATTGTCCGGGCCGTTCCCCGTGAGCTTGGCGGAAAACTTGAGCCTGCTGAGGTGGTTCACGAGGTGCTTGAGCATCGGTGGTACATGTCGGAGCGCGAGGACCGGAATGTCCCCATGGCCGAAGCGGTGCAGTCGTATCTCGACTCCGAACTGCGGCACCGCCGGGACGAGGCGGAAATCATGCTCACCGCTGACTCGAAGTCCATCGGCCTCGATGGGGACGACAATTTCGAGGACGGCTGAAGGGCCCTTCACGGATCGTGGGAAATCGAGCTCGTGTCGTAGAGCACTGGATCACTGTAGAGGCCGCGGACGCAACCGGTGCCCGTCGTGCGGGGTCATCGCATCGAGGCGGAATGAACGCCGCCTGCAACGGGTCCGCGACGTTCCGGTCGGCGGTCCGGTGGACTTCCTCCGGGCGAAGCGGCGGTGGTTCTGCGATGAAGCGTGGTGTGCCCGGAAGCCGTTCGCGGAGGCCACCGAGCAGGTGCCCAGGTTCGCTCGTTCCACCCGTGGGCCGACGGATCAGGTGGTCTCGGCGGTCATCGATTCCGGCCGGGCGGTCTCTGGGACAGCGGCCTCGTTCGGGTGTCGTGGTGGCTGGTCCGGGAAGCGGTCAACCAGGCTTCCCTGCGGCTGCCGGACGTGAACGGCCTGGCGCCGCGGATGCTGGGCATCGATGGGCGCCGGTACCGGTTGGTGAGGTTCTTCCAGGACCCGACAACGAAGACCTGGACCCGGTACGAACCAGGTCGTGGCGATCGACCTGTCTGCGGCATTCCGGAAGGCGTCGCGGATGTGGCGGCCCCGCACCGCCATGTCCGTGGACGCGTTCCACGTGAGCATGCTCGCCAACATCATGCTCACCGAGGTCCGTAAGCGCCTGACCCAGGACCAAGGGCCGGTGCGGACGGGCCGCCGACCAGGTCTGGGCCAACCGGCGGCTACTGCTCAAGGGTGCCGAAAACCTTTCCGGCGGCATGACACTCACCTCAGCAAGCCGTTCCCCATGAACCGCGAAGAGCCAGTTTGACAGTAGTGGTGCCGACGATCAGGCCGGCTCCTGCTGCGTTGATGTGCCGGGTTCGCGGGGCGCCGCGTTCTCCCTCGCCTTCGACAGCGTGAAGATCCCGTAACGCATCGCACCGGTACGGTAGGCCAGGATCAGGCGGGGGATGCTCAGGACGAAGCGATTGCGTGCGCCGAGTGCGAGGCGACGGGTCTCGCGATCGACGAGCAAGGCCTTCACCAGTCGACGGGCGCAGATCGTCCATGTGCGCGCCACACGGCGGCTGACATCCTCATAGCTGTCGATCGCAAAGCCCGCAGCTATTGCCATCGCCTCATATTCCTCGCGTGTGCCCATCGAGGGCAGGCGCCCTTCGAGGGCAGGTCGGCTCGAGCAGGTGGCGAACCTTCCAACCGCCAACATCAGTTTCGGCGAGCCACGCGCAGACGACGAAGCGGCCGCCGGGGGACAGCACGCGATGTGCCTCGGCGAAGAACCGGGGCTTGTCGACCATGTGCTCGCTCGACTCGATCGCCCATGCGGCATTGGCCGAGGCATCGGGCATCCCGTTGACGAGCCAGTCGCGGAGATGGATGTCCACGTCGGGTACCGGATGCGCGGCGGCGTAGTGGGCCTGTTCAGCGGAAAGCGTGAAGCCGGTAACGCGGACCCTACGTGTCACCGCGAGGTGCCTTGCGGTAGCGCCATAGCCGCAGCCGATGTCGACGCACGCCTCGCCGGGCAGAAGTCGCAGCCGATCGCCGACCGTGTTGACAAGCGCCTCGACGGCCTCGGCGGGCGTCTCGCGACCCGTCGACCATAGCCCATGATGGACATGCTCGCCCCACACCCGACGATAAACCGGATCGAGCTCGTCATAATGATCCGCGACCGCCACGGCGTTCTGGGAGATATCGGGGACGATCACGCCATCACATTACAACGCCGGTCCACGCCATCGGAAGGTCGCAGCTGAAGAACCGATAGCTTCTCGTTCGCGGTAATGGAACCGGGCTCGATTCCGAACGGATTGAGCAACGTGCACACGACCAATTGGGGCCCTACACGGCCCGCCGGGAGTCAACCCTCTGCGCGGATCAGCGTTTGAGGCGAGCCCCTGCGCCTCACCGGAGACTCCGGCACCGGGAAATCACATCTGATCATCGGCCTCGGTACCGCCGCGGCCGAGAAGGGATACCTGGTCAAATGCAGCCTCGGCACGAGGCTCGTAAACGAACTTGTCGAGGCCGACGGCGAGAAAATGCTGCCCAGGTCCATTGCCCGCTGCGGACGGTTCGATCTGCCCTGCATCGACGAGCTCTGCTATATGGAACTGGACCGGACGTCGGCCTTGCGCGTCGAATCGAGGAGCGGCGGTCCCGGCGATCAAACACACCGAACCCACCGGACGTGGCTGCCGCAACCCCCACAACTACCGGTCCCGTATCCTGCTGAACAGTGCCAACCGGACGGCGGCATCACACCCACCCCTGCGAAGCCATTCCCCACGAACGGCGACGAGCCGGCTAACGCCGCCGCGAGAAGAGGCCGGCAACCGTCAGGGCTACCGGCCTCCCGCAACGACAACGGCGTTGAGTCCTATGGGCAGTTGATCTCCTGGCCGTTGAAGACCTGCGGGCCCGGGCCGGCTTCCTGGCAGAAGACAGCCACTTCCTCGAACAGTGGAGCAGCCGCGACGAGGCCCACGATGAGGAGAACCAATCCGATCGTCGCAAGCGTGCCGATGATGATGCCCGCAACCGCCAGTCCGTTGCCCATCCCGGCCTTCTTGGATTTCACCAGGGCGACAATGCTGACAATCACGCCGACAGGGTTGAGGAACGGCAGAAAGGCGAGGATGAAACCTACAATTCCCAGCGTGCGGCCGGGGTTCGCCCTTGGCGCGGTGCCGTAACCCTGCTGGCCCGGGTAGCCTCCCCCCTCGGAGGGGTACCGTGACTGGGCATAAGGGGACTGCCCCTGCGTCCGAGACCCACCGGACTGACCCGACT
>NZ_KI914880.1:22336-24888 GCF_000520555.1 Arthrobacter sp. Br18
GGACTGACCCGACTGCCCGTACTGCGGCTGAGACCCACCGGACTGACCCGACTGCCCGTACTGCGGCTGAGACCCGGGATACTTCCCCTCAGATTCGCCCTGCGACGAACCTGGATTATTGCCTGACATCATTGCCCCCCACTAGCGATTGACAGAGTTTTTTCGGTGTGAGCAAACAGTAGCACCAGACATTGACACGCATCGCCGGTTGCCGTTTTCCCGCTGTCACTCTCGAACAGCAGGCACTATCGCCTTGCCCGGATTGAGGATTCCGCGCGGGTCGAACACGTCCTTGATCCGCCGCTGGAGGTTCAGCACCTCGTCGGCCTGCTCCCAGGGCAGCCACCGCAGCTTGTACTGGCCCACGCCGTGCTCGCCGGTGATGGTTCCGCCGAATTCGAGGGCGGTCCGCACGGACTCGTCCAGTGCGACCGCCAGCCGCACAAGCGCTCCGGGGCCGTCGGTCGTGGACACCCAAAAGGTGGGGTGGAGATTGCCATCGCCTGCGTGCGCAACAACCTTCAAGTGCACGGCCTGATTTCTGGCGATGTCCTCCAGCGCACCGATATACCGCACGAGGGATGACTTCGGCACTGCAACATCCTCACCGACCCGATACTCATGATCCACCGGGTCTCCTCTGCTGTGGCGGCGCAGTTCGACCAGATCGGCAGCCTCCGCTGCTCCGACCTCGGACAGCGTGCCTCCGAGTTCGGTCAGGACACGCCGGACGGCTGCCGCCTCCTCGTCAGCTCCGAACCCGTCGGTCTGAAGGAGCAGCAGCGCTCCTCCGCGTGAGGCCAGTCGCGACCCGTGGGCGACATCCAGTGCCTCCATCGTCATCCCGTCGAGCAATTCCAGAATGGCGGGCTGTACGCGGGCACGGGCTATCGCCAGAACACCTTCCGCCGCTGATCTCACATCGGGAAAGAACGCTGCAAGTGTCTGAACCTTTTCCGGCAAATACCGCAACCGCACGGTGATGCCCACGACCACCCCGAGCGTCCCCTCGGATCCGACGAGCAGTGCTGTCAGGTCGTAACCAGCAACGCCTTTGAACGTCGAATGCCCGGTGTGGATCAATGTTCCGTCTGCGAGCACGACATCAAGCGCCAGGACCGAATCGCGGGTTACACCATATTTGGCACAGCGGAGCCCGCCTGCGTTGGTCGCCACATTGCCGCCGATCGTCGACCACCGATAGCTCGCGGGGTCGGGAGCGAACATCAAGCCGTATTCCGCCGCTGCGGAGTTTAGGTCGGCATTGACGACACCGGGTTCGACGACGGCAACCTCATCCTCGGGGCGTATCTCGAGAATGGCGTTCATGCGTTCGAGGCTGAGCACTATGCAGCCGGGTGTTGCGTGCGCTCCGCCAGACACGCCGCTGCCGGCACCCCGGCAAACCACCGGTACGTCCCGCGAGCTCGCCCACTTCAGGATCGTTTGCACGTCATGGGTGTTGTCGGGCCATACGACGGCGATCGGCGCAGCACTGTCAGTGATTGGACCCTGATCGTGACTGTAGGTTCGGAGGTCCGCCGGCGCCGACGAGGTCCTGCCGGGCAATAATTCCTCGAGCTCATCCTTTAGATGGCTGGCCACCTCCCGCTCCACAGTCACAGCGAACCGCCCATGAACCTCGCGTAATGGGAAAGGGCCTCCGGCCAGAAGGAGTCGTAGCGAGAACGAAGGTCGCCTGCCCCGGCAGGTGCCTCCCACCCACCGTGCTGGACGAACACCACAGTTCCGGGCTCACCCGACAGCTCTACCTGGGAAAATTCGACTGTCACTGTCGTCGAAGAGGCCGCGCCAGGCCTGTGCCTCCAGAGCAATTCTAGGCGCGCTGGCGGAACCCTGACCGTCACCTCGGCCCAGACAGTTTCGTCATCTTCTGCTGACGTCTCCACGAGCGCGTTCGATTCAAGATCGAAGAAGCTGCCGGTCCCCCAGACGCTGAGGAGCGCTGTCGGCCACCACAAATGGATGTGGTCGATGAAGCCCGCCCAGGCATGAGTGGCATCGCCAGGAACCGTCACCTCAGCACCGATATCGTCGATCAATCGATCAGGGGGTGGCTCCTGCGCGGGGTGGGAGAACAAGTCGCTCATACTCCGACCCTACCGGTGGCGGAGCTTGGGATCTTGCCGGATGGTTCCTGGTTTGGTGGGGGTGGGGTGGTTAATGGGGTGAAGCCCCCACCGGGGGGTGGGGGCTTCACGTAATGGTTGTCCGGCGGTGTCCTACTCTCCCACACTCTCTCGGGTGCAGTACCATCGGCGCTGTGGGTCTTAGCTTCCGGGTTCGGAATGGGACCGGGCGTTTCCTCCACGCTGTGACCGCCGTAACCCTTGCTACCAGCCACCACCCCCCTGTGTGGGGGTGTGGGGTGGTAAATCTGTGGGGTCCGGTGTGGCCTGGACGGTGTCCAGGCTCGTGTGCGAACTGTTTTTGGACTGTATTTAGTTGTGGGTTCCCTGGTTGTTGGTTGGGAACCGCATAGTGGACGCGTAGCATTTGATCCTTGCCCCTTGTACCCCTTTTGGGGGGGG